>NZ_JBFPKI010000004.1:0-614911 GCF_040948675.1 Paraburkholderia sp. BR14312 | reverse complement strand
CAAGGATCTCGACAAAAAGCTCATGCGTTACATACGTCAATACAACAAGCAGGCGATCCCATTGAAATGGAAGTACTCCGATCCATCGCGACGAATCCGGTGCAATTCATCTGGTTCAATGGACTAGGAAAGTACACGAAATGACCGTCGTCCAAGAAGGAAGGTTGAAAGGGGCGTTCACCGGGTTCAAGGACCCGAATACGGTTTTCGAGTTTGCAAACGGCCGTAAGTGGCGCCAGAAGTCCTACCGGTACATGTACCGCTATGCCTACAGGCCCGAGGCGAAGGTGATCGAGGAAGGCGGACGTTACATGCTCCATATCGAGGGTATGGAGGAAGCCATTGAAGTGCGTCGAACATAGCCATCGGAGAAGGGAAGGGTATGCACTGGATGCTCACGCCATACGGTAAACACGCGACGATGGTTTCGGCGCGATGGCGTCAGCCTTCAAGGCCAGCGCCGAAACCCTAATTACAGAGGAAAAACGTATGAGTATCGCCTTGGATAAAGCAGCGCTTGACGAGGCATGTCGCAAGCTCGCATCGCAGGTCCTATGGACTGGAAAGGGCGAGTCTATGGATGTCGTCGAGACACTCGCTGCGCGCTTTCGTGAACGTTGCATCTACCACGAAGAGTTCATAGTCGGGCAGGATCGAGACCCGAACATTCTGGTAAGGGCTGTGCGTTACCTCACGCAGGTACATGCGATTCCCCCAATGGGAACGGACGCTTTGTGGTTTGAACGAATGATGCAGTGCCTCGTCGAACTAGCAGTCCCGAATACTGGTCTCTCGCCAGAGGGAGCTGAGGTGCTCCGCGACATCCAAGTAGGTGTTCAGCTGTCGCTAGATGACTCGACTATCGACTAGGAAAACAGGACGCAATTCGGGATGGGCGAGACTAAAAATCGTTACCCTGAGGTTGCTGACCGATTGGCAAACCCGAATCAACGACAACTAGGACAATAGAGTTTATGGTTGAGTCAAACGAAGCCTCGATGGTGTCCCAACGACCGTGGGGAAGAGGATTGCACTACGCGTCCCTGCGTTTTCTGCGGGTAGTGCTTTGGCGTCAAGGGGCGGCCTCGAACGATGTCGTTGATAGCCTTGCTGCGGAGCTCACATCGGTTGCAGAAGAGCACGCGGAATGGGCAATAGAGCAGCGAGGTGATTGGGAGATAGTTGCTCGAGCGATCGACTACATGGCGGCGATCCATGACGGCCCATGGCAGGGTAAAGCGTGGTTTGAAAATACGCTGCGCGTTGTGATGGAGGTGGCGGTGCCGAACACCGGTCTCGACGAAGATGCCGCGGCATTCCTCGTCGACCTCCAGCGCGGGGCAAACGAATCATACCAACGGGCGCCGGTAGCGAAGTCGGAGCTCCGCGTAACAGACGAAGTTGCGGCAATGGTGACCACGCTCACTGAAGCCGGGTGCGAATTCGGGCTCGTTTCCGATCTGCTGGACATGTGCGAGGGCATCTTTCACGGCGAGGCGATGGCAGAGGAGGATCGCTACACATTGCTGGTTGCAGCGACAGCCGCTCCATTTGTTCGGCAGGAACGCAAAAAGCGAAAGATTGACAAAGCCGATGCGTAGGAAAACAAGGAAAGACATGACGCTTCCAGCCAATAGCTATCTTTGTTGGGACCATGTGACCTGCGAGAATTGTGGGTCACGCGATCGTCCGATGGGCTACAACGACAATCAGTCGGGCGACTTCTATCATGCCTGTCAAAAGTGCGGCCATCAATGGGTCGCGATTACCGCTGAGGAGGAGTACGCCGCCGCCGAAGAGCGGATGAAGGACGCGTTGAGCACCGGTTACACTCGCGACCATGGCGAGCAACCTGACTAGGAAAACACGAGCAATACGGGGATTGAGCTATGGAATACTACCGTTTCAACATCGGCAAGCCGAATGTAGCTCACGAGACTAATGAGTGGTGGGCAGAGAACCTTATCCGTGGTGTCATCACAGCCGGATTCGATGGCAGCGTTGGGGACGAAGGTGAGAAGCATCTGCAGACCCTGAATGAAGGGGATTGGATTCTCGCCTACGTTAGCAAGAAAGGATTTGTCGGCGCTGGACGAGTACTGGCGCTTGAAACGTACAAACTGCACGCGAGCCTTCCTGAGGGAACGCTGTCGGACCATAGGCACGAACGTAGCGTGAAGTGGGAGTACGTCATCCGAGACGTGGAGCAGGCCATTTCCGAGCACGAGGCTGAGCTTTACCACCCGGTATCAACCTGTCAGCGAGTGACGGATGTTGCAGCGGCAGAGCACCTCATCGCGATGCTCCACACGCGTGGTGAGCATTTGGCGGAGCCTGCCAGCATGCTATCGATTACGTCCGTCGATTTGGTTGCACTTTTGGACTCGCTTGACGCGCCCATCATCATTACGAAAAACAAGAGGCCCGAGTCGTCCTGGACTTTCCGCGAAGATCGCGAAGTAGACGGGCGCTACCTCGACGGCTTCTGGGCAGCGCGTCCTACGCTCGTCGAGGAAGGGCGCGGGTACGTTCTTCATCACGTTGTACACGAGTCCGTCGTATGGCTTGGCCCCTTTGGTGGATCGATACAGGACGGCGACGGCCGATACTCCTATGTGGTGGATGCTGCGACGCCATTCCTCCTTTTAGATTTCGGTCAGGTGACCGCGGAGCAACGCGCGCTATGGGCGATTCTGAAACAAGAGGGACCGGTCGTGACGTATTACGAGCCGCGTGGCGTTGACGGTGCCTCTCCGAGCGTTGCGTTTGCGCTGGCCAAACGTCGACTACAGCAGGCGAACTTTCGGCTCGCAGTGTTCGCGCACCATGGTGTGCACTGCAAGATTACCGGTTGCAAGGTGCCGGAGCTACTTGAAGCGGCTCACCTGCGGGGGCGCAATTGGCAGGACGGGCACAACGCAGCGACAGACGGGATTCCGCTGCGCGTTGATCTACATCGAGCGTATGATCGGGGCCTCATCGAACTTGATGCTCAGCATCGACTGGTCGCCGTGGCAGATAAGCTGCGTGAGCAGTATGCGGAATATCTACGAGTAGAATAAGAAACAGGACGAAGAATCTACTATGACCACGAAAGCCGCTGCGTATCATTTCTTCCTCAACGAGTTGTCGCGGAGGATTATCCGGATTCAACACGCTCTGGATGAGGCGTCACCGGACTCGCCGCAGATGTCGGGACTTACCGCTCAATTGACCGAGACACAGCGTTTGCTTGCGGCACTGGACGATATCGCGAACGCAGTTACCGATGCATAGGAAAACGAGAGGACGCACGGTATGAGTTACGATGAGGCTGACGCGCGGCGCGACGCAGCGTACGACGAGACGTACGACGCGATCTCGAAAGAGGTTCGAGCCGATACGATCGAGCAATTTTCTTCAGACCGACTGAAATCGTATTACGTTCAGAATCCGCATCTCATGCGGCCGGCTTGGAATCGTCTCAAAGAAGGAATGGAGCTGGTCGCCAACCGGCACTTCGACGCTGCAACGATCTTCTTTGCCAGTTCAATGGAGTTGTTCTTTCGTTTCACCCTGCTACGGCCGGTCGTCTATGGCTTAGTTCACCATGAGCGTCTCGCAGATGCCGTAAGCAAAAGCGTGCTGGACGGTAATACGGGCTTTACGAAGTATACGACGCTGTTGGGGCACATCTATGCTCAACTGCTCGGCGGGGAGTTGAAGAAGCTGACAATAGGTGAGTCCGACGCGAACTTGATTAAAAAGTGCAATGAGCTACAAGACAGGCGAAATGCGCTGGTCCATCATGGGGCGGTGGGAGGGGAGGCTGAAGCCCTGCACGCGCAAGCTGTGGCAATGGCGGTGTTGAATCAGGTAGTGAGGCCGATGTTAGTGGCTCTTGGTCTCGGCCTTAACGGCATCGGTGACATCGGACCACTTCCGGTGAAGTTGGTAGATTGATCGGAAAACAGGAATCGAAAATGGCAGGCTTTGTGACATTGAAGCTGGAAATCAGCCAGGGATTGGCGCCATAAACATGAGTTCTTTCCATCGCTCCGACTGGTTGTCCGTGGTCTCGCCGATCGTCACGCTACTGATCGTGGCAAGCGGATACGTGGTCAGTTATATGCAGGAAAAGGGTAAAAACCGCGCCACAGTAGAAGACATCGACAAGCTCACCCGCATCGTCGAAGATATCAAAACCGAGAATGCTTCACGACTGGCCTCGATATCTCACCAGAACGCCGTGCTGATCGAGCAGTTGAAAGCAAAGCATGAGCTACGGTTTGCAGCGGTTGATCGTCGCTTACAGGCGCATCAAGAGGCGTTCTCGAGATGGCGGAAGCTTGTCGCCAACGTCAACGACGAAAAAATTGGGCCGGTGGCAGTCGAATGTCAGGCGTGGTGGAATGACAATGCCCTGTACTTGGAGCCAGAAGTCCGCAACGCCTTCAATCGCGCGTATTTCGCTGCCCTGGACCACCGTGTATTGGTGGAGGGCGGCAGAGTGACAGGCGGCGGGCTGGAATCGATCGAAGAGAACATGCGCGTCGTTCTTACGCTGGGTGACATCATCATGCGCGCGGTCGCGCTGCCAAGCCTGACCGAACAGGAGGCAAATGCGGTCGCTCCACGCAAAAGCCAGAAGTGATGCCGCTCTGTTGATGGGTCGACACAACAACGGGCAGGGCGACAGACAGTCCGTGCGATGGACGACTATCGGTCTGACACAGAAAACTGGTTGTTGCCGATGTCCGTTGAGGATTGTGCGCAAGCTGAACGAGGAGCCTCCGATGACTGACGAGCAGTTGAAGCGGTATTTCCGTTGGAGCGTATTTGCGTTCGCGTTGATGTTCGCCCTCTGGCATGGCAACGAAAAGATTGCTGCCTGGGTTCAGGCTGCGGGCGCGGCCGCGGCGGTTTGGGCGGCCTTTTCCGTATCCAACAATCAGCGCGAGAACGACTTGAGGCGTGAGTACAAGCGGGACCACGCTGCCAGGCTTCGCATCCTCGAGGGGCCGATGGGTATTATGGGAGCCGTGCTTCGGCATATTGAGGAGCTGCCCACCTCTTCAAGCGACGAGGCCACGGTGGAGGGAATAGTCGGCAACGAAGCGTGGTGGGGCGGATTTATGCGCGCGCAGCAAGCACTGCGCGCAATTCCGCTTCACGAGATTCCGTGGTGGAACATCAGCGAACGAATTCTAGAGATGCTTGAGTTCGGCGACAGGTGTCAATCGGCAATGAACAAGCTGAATCACGAATTTGCCCAAAGGAAGCACACTGTGCCAGAGGGAGCGTGGCGGAACATTCTTCCGAGTCTTGAGAGATGCGTTCATGGTGCACGTGCAACGATGAAACTCGCGCAGTCCGAGGCCGAGCGCATACGGAGTGATCGTCCTTGATATCGAGTCATCCATCAGAAAGCGAGAACAATATGATTGCTCCCCCAATCGAGGAAGCCATGTGTCGTTACGGTTGGCTTCGCTGACAACGGAAAATAACGACCGATGATTCATCTGCTTGGCATTGCCCATCGGTTCCAATTTCGGCCGACCAAGAATTGGCAGGAAGGCGGTCCCCTGATAGACGCGATGGAGACCGAACGGTTTGAGATATACCTCTCTTGTTGGGTGGGGAATATCCGTCCGCAAATGCTATGCGAAGAAGCGTGTTGTCCTCGCGACGACGAGCACAAACAGTCGGTCGCATCGATCGTGGCCGCTGCATTTGGAATCGAGCATCGATTTTGCGATCCTGATCCAGACGAGCGGGCTGCCATGTACCAACAGCACAAGACAACTGAGGGTGAGGACCGCAAGGCGGGGTATCCAGTCAGAGAACAGTTTTGGCTAGATCGACTTCGGCCGAACATCGAGGCGTCTAGCGTGATTTTCATCTGTGGCGCGAATCATGTTGGCACGTTCGGTCGGAGGCTTGAGGAAAGCGGCTTTGCAACTGCAATTATCTGTAGCGATCTGGAGATATAGTGGCAGGAGCGATAGGAAACCGGGAAAGGAGAAACCCATGGCGATTTTCAACTTGCGTGTACGACGCCGTCCGTTCTCTGGTAGGGCTGACGACAGTGCACGGCTCAACATCGTCGCCGGCGCCTACAAAGTCACTCACGAAGGGGATGCGCTCGTCTTTGCCGGTGCCGACTAGCGCACGGGGCGCATAACTGTCAATCTTCGCGACTACCCTGAGATCGGCTCGTTTCCGGACGCGATCGAACCCAACACGCAGATTGAGCTGGTGTTTTAAGAAAAACGCCGAAACGTTCGGCATTGACAGCATCGATTTCCATATGATACTTGACGAAGTACGCAGCCAACTACCTGAATTCGAGCGAGGCGTCGCGGCCGTGGCCCAGGAGGTCGGAGATCATAAGCCTTGTGAGATGATCTACATGTCGGTCTTGCGACAGCTCGTCCGCTATGAGGCGCTTGGCGCCTGTCATAAATACTCTGCAATCCTGTACTTACTTCTGGCGGAATTCGAGGCTCGGTTGTCCGCCGAGGCCGCACAGGAGGTGAGCTTGCGAATCGGTGTCGTGTCTTCTCGGTATGGTGGCAGGTTCGATCATTCATGGGTCCAGTATGGACCCTTTGTATAAGACCCCACGGTCTGCCTGCCGAGCGAAGAGGGTGGCAAGACGGACGGTCCGGTCTTTGCCTCGCACGATCTACTCACCGGACAATACGTAGATCTGCTTTACACGGAACTGGCGGCTGAACCGCTAGACGAGGTCGCGCATCGTGTGGCCGGTTGGTCGCTGGAGGACTATTCCGATCACATTGCTCAGGAGGGTATCCCGAGCCTGTGGGAAATTGCCGTAGAGATCGGGGCGCAGATTGGCTTCCCGCTGAACGCCGACATACTTCGTGCAAAGTATGGAGCGACTCGTCGCACGCACGCCGAGGCGACCGTGGTGCACCGGGAGCAGGCGTGCATTTGTCGGTCCGGATGACCAGGAAAACACCATGCGAATTGATCACGATTATATCAAGCGGATAATTGAGATCATTCTGGATCATCCTAGCCCAACGTTCACCATCGAAGATTTTGACGAAGGCGGTCTCTCATATCAAACACCAGAATTCGAATTCCACATGAAACTGTTCAATGACCAGGGGCTTATCGAGCAGGACGATGGAAATTCTGGTTTTGGTTTGTTTAAGAGCGTGGATGGGCATGCATCCTGGTCTGTTTTGCCGCTGCGGCTGACTTCGAGGGGGCACGATTTTGCCGAGGCAATTTCCGAGAAAAGTGTGTGGGAAAAGGTAAAGAAGGAGCTACCGGGAGCGGCAATGTCCAGCTTGGTTACGGTGTCGGTAGGCTTGGCTCAAGCCTACGCAAAGCAGAAACTCGGCCTGAACTGAAGTCATCAAGCAAACAAGGAAGCGAGGATCGTGGCGACAGCCGCCGCTACCGTCACCACTGTTTGCGTGGGAAGCAAAGCTGAGTTTCGAACGGACGCCGCGAAGATGATGAAGCTATGGAACGACTCGCTCGACGAAAGCGAGCATTGAACGGGAAATCAACCGGAAATTACGAATGTACAACGCTGCCGCACAATCTACCGCAGTTCATATCGCCAGTGACCTCGCCGAGGTGTTCAACAAGGTCTACGGCAACATCAAAATCGACGATTTTGCATCGCTCGATACGGTGCTCCGAGAAATCGCTGTGCGGGCAGAGCGTGAATTTGGTTCCTGCGGAGCTCTGACGGAGAATCGCCGAAAGTTATTGGTTGACGCCCTCGCGGAGCTCGCGCATGCACACGAAGCTGCGCGTGCCCAGCACCTGATCGACATGACGAATGCACTGAAGCGAGCCGCAGGCCACATCAACGCTCTCGTCGTGGACGTGATGACCAACATTGGGTGACAAGGAAAAGTCTCCGACAACTATGATCGCGACTGCCCCTCACATCTTCAACTCGAACGAGCTGTGGACTCTCGGAATCGCGGCATACGCTGCCTTCATCTCGACGTTCGTGCTCGGGTGGGATGCGTACAAGTGGCTCCGATCCGGCCCGAGGATCATGCTGTCGGCTTCAACCGGGATGAAGATGGTCGGTGGGGGAGTCGAAGATCCTCGGACCTACGTGACGGTGACTGCGCTGAACGTCGGCGACCGTCCGACGACAATCACGAACCTCGGAGGAATGTATTTCGAATCATGGTGGCACGCCTACGTCCGGCGTCGAAAGCCAAAGCAGGCATTTATCATAACGGAGCCCGCACCAGCGCAACGCATACCATATCGGTTTGACGTCGGAATGCAGTGGATCGGGATGGCCGAACAGACCGACGAGATCGTGCAAATGGCACGGGGCGGATACCTATTCCTGATCCTGTACACAGCAACTGGTGGTCGGGGGAAGTGGGTTCGCGTAAGAGGCCCCGAACGGGTGAACAATGGTGAACAGCACGACTAGGAAAACAGCACAGGGGAGGCCTGAGTGTTGATAGAAATGCCGAGCGTCGTCCGTGATTTATGGTGTGCGCAACAAGCGCTTGCTCTTCACTACGCAAGTACGGGCCTGAAGTTCACACTTGACGGCCGGCTTGTGGGTGACATTGCAGAAGCGTTGGCCCTGCATCACTTTGACTTGGTGGTCCCGAAAAAACGGACCAAAGGCGTTGACGCTCTGACCAGATCCGGGCGGTCGGTACAAGTCAAAGCTACTGGGCGGCCGAATGCGGGTCCCGCTTTCACGCGCGGGCAAGGCTTCGCTGAATACCTCCTGTTCCTTCGCATCGACTTTCATGCGGGCACTTCATCGGTCGTCCACAACGGACCCGAAGCACCAATTCGTGCATTGTTGCCCACCGAATGGGAAGGCACCTACGTCGTCAACCTTGCCGGTGTCATAGAGGCCGCGCGCACCGTAGCGGACCACGAGATGTTGCCGAGTCGGCTTACGAGTCTGGCATAGGAAAACGAGCTGGCGCGAACGTCAAGAGTGGAAACTTAGCGTGGATACACAGCAATCAGACACAGATTTTCCGTCTACACCTCACACTCTGCATAGCACTATGGCTATGAGGCGTCTAGGTGAAATCAACGGACTGCCTGAAGTGCTACTCCAGCGCATTGGTGCACTAATCGTGTATTGCAACTTCGTCGAAAGCCAGGCCGAACGAACACTGTGGGTTCTGCGGCACGAGGATGTTCAAGGAAAAGAACCGTCGACGTCAAAATACCGTGCTAGACAGCTCATCACAGAACTCCGCAAGGTGGCTGTGAATCAGGAGGCGAGTGTTGCCGAAGCAATCGAGTTGGCCTGCGATACAGCCCTTGATGTGGCGGAATATCGTAACTGCATTGCGCACGGCGAGCTTCTCGCCTTTGGTAACAACGCGCGGTTCGTTTCCAATGCCGGCCTTTGGGGGGAAGTAAAGAAGCGACCAGATGCGACGGCATTAATTAGCGAACCGTTTCTCGATACTGCGATAGATGCCGCGCAGACCGCGTACTATGCCATGTATCGGATTGCATTAGAGGCGAGTGGGCCGGGCGCGGGTCGCCCTGGAGCAATGGCTGATTCGCTTGGAAAGCTTAACCTTGTACGCAGTTCGATGTCTGAATTGTGCCGAAGCGAGGTGCTGCGATATTTCCACGAGATGGGAAATTTGGGCGAGTCAGAGCCAGCATGAAAGACAGGATCGGAAAACAGAAAAAGACAGGGGCTAGAGGCGATGAGCAATGTAAAACGGTTTCCGGGATCGAAAGAGAGACGCAAACGCCGTGACTTGAACGCGGGCAAGGTCGTCTGTCAAGTTTCAAATCGTTGGCTGCAGTTTCCAGAACGCGCTGCGAACGTCGCGGGCGAAGCCTTCATGATCGTCGATGTAATGACGCTCGATACCAACGACGAGCCTCGAAAGCTCTGCGAACTGGTGCTGACTAAGGAAGATTTGAGCGCGATGTTGATGCGCATTGCGGTCGAAGATCAATCGTAGGAAAGCACGTAGCGCGCGAGCGCCCGCCTCTCCGACCGGTAGTCGGACAATGAAGAAGAAAATAGTTGGGTAGTCATGCTGATTTCGATCGACACACTACAGGAGATCACCTACATCCCGCACGAGAGGGAATATCAGGCGTGGAAGGCGAGGCTATCGGACGAGCAGTATCGCCAGATCGAAAGCGAGATCGCCACTCGCATCGGCGAGGGCGAGGTGCATACCGCTGGATGGCTACCGGGCAGCGACTGGTCCGACACACCGTTCGATCCGATCTGGTCGATCGCCTGCGAACGCGACCATGTCGCATCAGGGCTCTTTTTCGGCCTGATCGTGTGGGTCTTCATGCAGAAGCACGGCGAGGCATGGGCATTCGGAAGATACGCGAAAGATGGCGTACCGATCCGCAGCCTGACCTATTTCCGCGTGTCGTTACAGCGGCCGCTGCGCTGACCGCCCGCGCCGGCAGCTAATAACCCCGAAAACAAGGGATCATTGAATGCATCTTTTCGCGCTCGCACTGGTCGCTATCGTGTTTGCATTCGGAATTGCAGCCGCATGTTCTGGTGGAAAGCGAGTCGCGTATCGCCGGTTCCAGATTGGGAAGGTGGCTTGGCACCGGTTATTCCTGAACTCGAGCAACTGGGGTGGAACGTTGCTTTCATCGAAGCGGCTCAGAAGTCGGGCGCGTTGAATTGTACTGCCGCGATCTTGATGGCGATTGCGGTCGTGTTGACTACCTCTTCAACCATCGTCGGGCTGTTGCCGCTATAACGGAAAACGAGAATGGCTGACATCGAGTTTAAACCAGGTACCAAGGTCCGCGAACGCGACAAACGGCAGGTAGTGACCGTCAAAGGACAAGCCGGCCTCGGGGCCGTAGCGCATCGTTTTGGAAGCAGTAAAGTAAACGTTGCCCACAAGGTGGTGTGTGAGTGGCTTACGTCGAAGGGCGCGCTGCGCAGCAAGGGCTTTCTCGTGTCGGCGCTTGAGGTCGTGGCCGACTCCGGCGCAAACGCCAACCAAGAAGTCGCTCCGCCAGCTGTTGGCACAAACCGCCCGCTCTGCAAGGCCGGCGGATAGGCCGATCAGCAGGTAACCAACATTTCAGGAAGGAAAGCGAATGGACAAAATTACGCCTGGTCAGGATGAGCTAAAAGCGCTTGCTATCGCGCTAGCGCCTTTTATGGCAGCGGCTGCTCAAAGGCGGCATTCGATGGTTCATCTCGAGCTTGATCCCGCACAGCTACTCGGCCTTCCCAACGCGCGGGCGGGTGCTGGTCGAATGCTCGTCGCAGTTGCCGGCGGACCGTCCATCGAGGTTTTGGCAAAAGCTATTGAGCTTGCTCAGAGTCCGCAGTGAACCCTATCGGAAAACAGCAATGAAGGAGCTTTGCCCTGCGCGCGGCCATCCTAACGGAAGCTCATCGGTGCCGAACTACGAATTACGCGGGGACGAGTTGTGTCCCGCTCGTGGCCATCCCGGCGGAACGTCGTCGGTGCCACATTTCGTGATTCGCGGCGGTGACGTATGTCCCGCTCTCGGTCATCCGAGCGGTAGTTCCTCGACGCCGTGGTATGTGCTCCGCGGTTGAGTTTCACTCAACGGAAAACGAGGAGCGGAACAATGACACGCGATGAGATTTTGATAGCGGTGGATGCTGCCTTTGGCGCCAGTGCATGGGCGGTGGTGGGATCGTGGTCCATAATGATTGAAACAGTGCCGCAGCGACAACTTATCATGGCCGACACTTTGGTGAAAAAGCTCACGGACGGCGAAGTTGACGCTACCGAGTTCGAGGGCATTCTTCACGAAGCGCAAGGCGGTCGTTGGACGCCGAGCAAGGACGGCTCGCTCGCATATCTTTTGAAATAGGCTCTCCATCGCCCGACGCGAGGCATAGAACAACAACAGGCGCCGGCTATGCCGATGCCGCAAACGAGGGGCAGAGACTGTGGACGTTGGGCAGGAACATTATGTTGTCGATCATAGCGACGAGGTGGTTGAGACGTCCGGTCTGGGGCCGTGTATCGGTGTGGCGATCATCTACCAGAGTCAGGTCAGTCTGATCCACACAGCAGGCGCGGATGAGGTCCCCACTTTTGGCGACTTCTGCGAAGCCGTCGACCAGGTGATTCCGCAGGAGGAGCGCTCATCCATTAACCCGATCGTCGCGGGCGGCGACGATAGTGAGCTTCCCGAAGACGCAGTTCGAAAGCGGGAGTATGTCCTCGCCGAACTTCAGGACATGGGTTTCGGTCTTCCGCAGGTGATATGGTGCCCACGCCAACATGCGCAAACGATCCTTGTGGACTGCATCCGCAAAACTGCGACGCTGGAATGCTGGAACCCTGTAACTGACGCCTATCTACCGTCGGTGCAGCTAAAGTTTTGAACGGCTCGGGAAAAAACGTGAACGTGCAAGTCAATACTGGCGAATGTCGAATGTGTTCCACCGTCGGTCCATTTGTAAAATCGCATATCGTGCCAAGTGCCTTCGTGAGCCCGTTGCGGCCTGATGGTGAGGACGCAACGGTGCGCATGTATCCGACAGACGGTCGCGCGAAGAATGTGTGGACCGGGGTTTATGGCCGATTTCTCTGCCCAGAATGCGAGAAGCTTATGCAGCCGTGGGACGACTACGGCACGGAACTGTTTCTGCAGGAACCTCGCGTGGCGCAGGGCCCAGACGTACTGCTTGTCGGTGACGGTACCTTCAACTATCAAAAGTTGAAACTATTCGTCATGTCGATGGTGTGGCGCGCGTCCGTATGCGGACACGAATATTTTGCTCGCGTACGCCTTGACGAGCGCGAAGATGAATATCGCCAGCGGCTTCTTGATTCCGACCCGGGTACATCGACTGACCCGCGAATCATCATCTACAAACTGCGGTTTCCGTTCGGTCCAGTCGCCTTACAACCTTGTGTATATACACTCGGTGATGCGAAATTCATCATGATCTATTTCGGCGAATTTGTGGCCTACGTTCAAGTTGACGGTGGCACATTGTCCGCGGCGGCAGAAGAACAGGTAATCAGCGAACAAGATGCGGGCCCTCTCAGAGCTGCCTGTCGAGATCTGTACGACTGGGAACTCGCCGGTATACAGGAGGCCGCTAAGGAGCGCTTCAGGTTACAGACACGCTCAGGAAGTTAGGAAAACACCCATGAGGCTTGTAAAGCCGCTTGACCGGCAATCCCTCATCCGCATCCCCTCTGCGCTGGAGGGAAAATTCTATCTGGGCGGCCCATACGAATTTGACTCACTGCTTCGGGAACCCGACCTGTTTGGCGATGAGGATGTCGACTGGCGCCCAATCCAGATCGCTCAGCCAAACGGCGAACCGGTCCGCCTCGCCCAGGTGGACGTGGCGTCTGGGCTACACGATGCGAAGGTCGCTGAGTGGCCAGGTTTCCCGACGGAAGTGCGCTACAGGTTGCGATATCTTTACCGGGACTCGCCCGGTTCAGCAATCCTGGGCGTGGTGGAGTTGAAGGTTTCCCATAAAGTCCTTGGCGTTCAAAACCGCTTCGCCACCGAGTGCACCAAGGTCATTCATACCGTGTATGTGACGCCTTCGAGCCGGGGCAAGGGCATCTCCCGCATCCTGCTTGCCGAGGTATTGAGTGACGCACCCGACGTTCACGTACATCCTCAATTCTCTGAGGAGGGTGCAAGGCTGTTCGGGTTTGATCTTCACGGCAATCGTGCGTGATGAGCCGGAAATCGGGCGCTTCCGGTCTACGATCGGCTTTGCAGGCCGCGCGGCATTCGAGAACCCGCGTAGGCACTCGCAGGAAAACGCTACACGAACCCACCGATTTCTTCATGTATCGTCTGTCGCCGGATCAGTAGCCGTACCTTGCAACCTTGATCACAAAGTCATCGCCTGTGCGAAAAGCGCCTTTCCGGCTTCAGCGGATCGCACGCCGGCGCGAACGAGTAGCATTAACGCGGCAACGCGAGAAAGACACGATCATGAACACCTATGTACCCAATAAAGACGCTCTCGACTATCACGCCGCCAGCGAAGGCCTGGATCTGAAAGAGGTCAACGGCTTTTTCGTCGAGGGCCCTGCCGATGTCCTGATTGAACGCCTGCTCGATCAGGTCACTCATCGTGGCCGGGACGCGTTCGAATGCGAAGAAGATTTTCTGCGCGAAGCGATTCGACACTACGCATCAGGAAATATTCACGGCGCAGTGAGTAATGCCCAGTATGCTGCGACGCTGGGTTCGGGGAGGGTGCTTGGCTGGCAGGGCAATCACGATCGATCGTTGCCACTGCGAGAAGCGCTGAACCGCGCGCGCAACTCACGCTATGTTGTAACCTAGCGTGATTGGCGGCTTCGGCCACGGCTGCTTGTTCGCCGTGAGGACTGAGGCATAGGACGCGTTGAGGAAGGAAAACAGCCGTCGCGCTCTGTAGGATCGCGGTTTGAGGGCGTGACGATCATAGGATCCCAACCAGATCGATGGAAGTGGCGATAGTGGCAAAGAGAAACCGAGATGATTTTTTGGATTCGACGCGGATGCACCTTGCGATGCGGGCGGGTTTTCGTTGTTCGATGCTCGGGTGCGGCGTTTTAACCATTGGGCCCAGCGACGAATCCGCCGATGCATTTGCCAGCATTGGCGTCGCTTCCCACATTCATGCTGCGGCGCCGGGTGGGCGCCGCTATGACCCGGACATGTCCGTAGGCGAACGAAAGGATATCCGGAATGGTATCTGGTTGTGCGCCTCGCACAGCGTTGAAATTGATCGCGACGAGGCTCGTTACACCTCGGACGTCCTAAGAACGATGAAGGCGGATCACGAGCGCCACATCGCTGAGGAACTAAATTCTGGCCGCGGCTTTCTCCGCGGTTCGGACCTCGTCGCGATCGGTCCTGATATCGTCGTGTTCGGCGAGCTATTGGGCACTTCTGGTCGGGAGTGGTCTGTTCGGATTGACCATTTTGTGCAAGGTGAAATTCGAACGCTCATTGACTTCAGCGAGGGCTTTCAGAAGCGTGACCCGTTTGACAGCTATTTGATCGTCAATGCGCTCGGCGATGGACGCCAGTTGGCCTCCGAACCGGCCTGGCGCCGAGTCGGTAAATCGTTGGAACTTACCTTTACGGTAAATGACAACTTTCCACGGGCGGATGCCCACGATCTTGAGGCTACGGCTGCAACAGGTCCCACAAACGACTTCCTCATTGAAGGCGGCGACATCGCGACCGTCTCTGGTGTCAACTCCCTTCCACAGCGGATCAAGCAGATACTTTCCCTTCTCCAAGGCGAGTCGCCCTCGAATCCGAAGGCCGGGTCTCGTATCAAAGAGTATCTCGACGATTTTGGTGATTCTCCTTGGCTAGAACGCTGGTTCAAGCTCGATGTCATTCGGCTGACCTGCGTTCCATACCACGATCGGATATTGGACAAGGTGTACACGCTGGTTCCCAGCGTGCGGTACGTCGAGGAGGTGGAGGTCCTGGCGGGTGAGCGCTACGGCGACTGGCAAAAGGTCCGATTTAGGCTAGGCGTGGAAGGCGTTGGTCCTTGGGAAGGTATTGTTCCCATTTTCATGCCGCTAGGGCCAGTTCCCCGCAGACCAGCGGAATGGGACCACATGTCGTTTGACTGAGGCAAAATTCACTGATCGTCGCCGGCTTGACTGCTTCCGGCCGCGGAACGGAAAACAAGGGAAAGGCGAGGCAAGTAGTGCGCAACGAAAATTTGGCTAATATCCGTTAGCTCCGTAGTGAGTTTAGACTCTTAATAATGGAAATGCTGGCGCTGCCGGCGTCGTTTTACAGGATTTTCTATGGATCAAAAACAGGTTGAAGCGCTATCGTTGAGCCTATCCGCAGCGACGGAAAAGCTTCACGGGCCACTTAATGCCCTAGCTCTCGTTAAACTGGTCGATGCCTTTTATACGCCTGAGCAACGCAGGGATCTGTTAAAGCAGATCGACGATGCATATGCGGCCAGCAGTCTCGCCTATACTGCGATGGATGCAGGCACGCCGACTGAACCGAACTGGACGGATGAGCAAAAGACAGGACATCGACGATTGCTTGACGCAAAGGTGGCTTGTGATCGTGTGGTCGATGGTCTGAAAAAAGAGCATAAGTTGCTGTTCCGTCTTCGCGAGGCGAGAGAGGTTTTGTCGAAGGGCAAGTACGATTGATCGCGTAAGGACCGAAAAGCCGGGCCAGCCGGTTGCTGGCACTACCGGGCGGAGCAGCTATGTCGAAACAACGGAAGTTCACGGCTACGGTCGAGGAACCTCCTAATCGGGCCACGGCGTACGGTTTTGCAATCCATCTGGAGGATTTGGAGAGCGATCCGAGCTTTGGAACACACCGTTTGGTAATCGAGTTGCAGCCCGAAACGACTGTCGAGCAAGCGGACCAACTCGCGCGGCGGCTGAACCGGCTTGTCGACGAAGACGACAAAGCATCGGAGTGGTCGGAAAACAGTCTAACGTTGTAGAGGCTCTCTTCAAGGCGAAGGTGGCTGTTCGCGCGGTGTCATGGGCTGGCATGCTCGATTCAAAAACGTAGAACGGCGCAAGGGCTTCTGTATGCCGTCCGGCTGGCCCTCCTACCCGTACAACGGCTATCGAGCGGCGCTAGAATCGCTGAATACGGGATCGCGCTGACCACGTGTGGTGTATGAAAACGGTACTTTTGAACCAGGCTCAACAAGTCATAGCGGGGTTGCACACGCCAAGCGACCTAGGGGAATTGTCGTCTTCGAATCAACGCAGCTTATCCTAGCCTATCACGTCGTCTGTAAAAACGAAGGCAAGGCCTGTACCGTGTGGAGCAAGACTCTGCACCACGAGCGCGATGAGGAGATTTTCGGTGAGACGTGGTTCCGATCATTACTTCGTGACATTGCAAGCAGTGGTGGACGGGGCGAGCGTAGGCATCGGACTGTTCCTTGCCCTCGACGCCGACCGCGCCGCGGGACGCATCGAGATGCCGTTCGTCGATCAAATATCGAAGGGACCGAAGTATCATGCGCTGATGCCACTTGGGGTGTCGATAAGCCAAGGCGCATGAAGGATTTCATCGACCGGTTGCTTCCCGCTGACCAAATTCATCGCGCGGACCGTTGCCGTCGGTCGTTGCTTCACTGCGCAGTCGAGGTCGCAAAGGCAGCTACCGCCGGGGCGAGACGTTTTTGCAACGTTCGGACAACGCGCTTCTATCCAAGCCGGCGCAACTTTGCCAGAATCTCGCCTACTTTTTACACACCAGACCGCACGATCGAGAAGCAATGTTTGCATGGCGCCGCAATATTAGAATAAACGCTAACGAAGGCATGAAGCCGGGAGACGCGCCGACCACCGTGATGCACGTGTCGGATCTGCATTTCGGACTTCGCTTCGACAACATCCTATGGAAGGATGTCGTGCGTCGAGCCGTTTCGATCAAGCCCGACGTCATTGTCGTCACCGGTGACGTGGTAAACACGCCTTGGCGCCTCGCGGTCAGGCGAGCCGGTGACAGGCTCATCGCCTTGCGGGAAAAGCTGCGGATAGAAACCGGGAAGAAACACCTCGAGATATTCGTCGTGCCGGGAAACCACGACACCCGTATCAGCGGTCTGTTCCCGATTCAATGGCTCCTTCCGGCGGCCATTATCAGCGCGGTGATAGCCGCTACGACGCAGCGGTGGTACCCGTTCGATGGTGCACCGTGGCTGCCCAAGGCCGTCGAAGCAGTGTTCTGGTCCGTCTGCGCCGCGGGGGTTCTCCTACGTCTGGCCACGACCCGCAAGCTCGGTCGCGGCCAACGGCAGGAGCTTTTCATCTCGCACGCGCGTGTGCTGAACGGGATGAACGTCGGCGTCATTCCGTTTGACTCAGCGTCCGAAGGTATTCGCTGGGCGGCGGGCAAGGTGAAGCGCGGCGCACTGGGCGCGTTCCGGGACGTGGCGAGTGCATTCGAGCCGGTTGATGAGTCCCTGGGTATCTTCTGGATCGCCGCCGTTCACCATCATCCTGTGCCGTTGCCGTACGACGCGGGCAACGAGACGATGATGATCATGACCAACGCGGGCAAGTTCCTGCACGAACTGGCTTCTTACGGCGTTCCGCTGGTCCTGCACGGCCACAAACACCACCAGCATTTCTCCAAGCTTTCATTTCAAACGCCTTACAGTACGCAGTCTGAAATTGCTATTCTGTCCGCGAGCACGCCTACGGAGAAGAACGGGGCGGGAGCTTTCCGCCACGGCTTCAACGTGATTCACGTAAACGAAGAGCATCAGGCAATGGTGTCCGTCTACTCAGCGCAGCCCACTGGCGAGACGTTTGTGTTGAAGAAGACGTTTTCGATCGCTGAATCGTCAGAGATGGCTCGGCGTCGATTCGAGACGTACCTTGCGCGCAAAGGGGTCGTGTGTCAGCGAGCGGTGTTCACCGCTGTCGTCGACGAGTTCGGCGGAGCGGTGATAACGCGTCGATTCCACGGCTTTGAGAGCATGCATGCACCGCTTTCGTTGCTGCCCGGCAAGTTCGAGCTGTCTTGCCACGAAGGCCACGTGGGTGAGGTGGTCGTGAAGCCGATTTCCGAGATCGTGCCTCACATGACCGTGCGCGAAGCGGAACGGTCGGTAACGAAGGTGGTTTGCACGGTCGAATTCGAAGGGAGCTTGCTCTCGCCGCGCTCGCCGGTGGACTTCGAGCTTGAGGTGGCGGGTAGCAACCTGTTCGCGCTCGACATCCGACAGTTTGAGGAGTTGTACAACGACCCGACGGCGACAGTCGAGGAGATGATCTGGACGGTCCCGGAAGGGCTCGCTATTCGGGAGCTTCAGCTTCACCTAAAGTTTCTGTCGAAAACCGTGCATCCGTCGCAGATCCGCCTCTCGCGGGCGATCGAAAAGGGGCAGCCATGGCGTCCGTGCGACGAGCACATCTCTTTCGTGCAAGGCGACAGTTCAGCTGCGGTGACTATCCTGCATCCGCAGCCCAACGGACGGTATCGCCTGACTTGGCGTCCGCCCGAGGCGCCGCGTGAAGCGTCAGACATCCTTCGAGGTCGGTCCCGCGCCGCTCGGGAGCGACTGCTTTTCGCGACCGATGAACAGAAAGCCCGTGTCCGGGAGTGGCTGCCGCTGTTTGCACAATATGCCGGGGAGCAAATCTTCGATACGCAGCAGAACTCCCAAGTGCATGCGGCTGTCTTCTCCTACTCGAGCAAGGAGAAACGGCTGCAAATTGTCGCAAGCACCTATGCGGGCGAAGACCCGCGCCGGCAGTGGTCCTTCGGCTATGGGCGTGGCATTGTCGGTGCGACCTTCAAGCTCAACCAGATCGCCGGCTTCGACAAAACCTCATGCGATGCGTTGGGCTATACACACTATCTTCGAGGCGATGGCCAGATTGCAGCGTGTGCGAGCGACGTACCCGAAGGCGGCGCCTATGCCTTCCCGCTCAGGATGGAGGATAGTGACCGCAATCAGTCAAAGGAGCCATTCGGTGTCTTGCTGGTGAGCGTCGACGGTTGGGGTGGTCAGTTGGCCACGTTGCAAGCACCGACTGCTGACGCGGAGAATCCGCCGCCGGACTTGTTGGGTTTGCTAGCCAGCCTTGCATCGCAGGAAGTATTGAATCTGCTGGAACACGCTATACTTACGAACAGAACCGGGGAGCAATCATGGAAAAAGCAAAGACGCCGTATTTCCTCCCGAAGACAAGTGCGCCGACGAAAGAAGGCGTCGACCAACTTCGGCAGGACTTTTACAAGGCGGTGAAGGAAGCGAATCGGGCTTCGGTAAAAATTTCCGATAAACGGCGTCCTTCGCGCTGATCTTACAAGCCGCCGAAAGGCGGCTTTTTTGATATCCATCACAAGTACAAAATATGGGCAGTTTGGAGTCGGCTGCACCCCTTAGCTCAGCCTTGGACCATCTGATCGGGGTATCGCTTAACGGCTGGACCGTTTCATGCGAAGTAAAGGGGAGCCCGGGCGAGGATCGCGACGGACATTTCTCGCGAGGTTTTCTCGCACGAAAGAACGGCATTGAAGCTTTCATCAAAGTCCTCGACCTGCAGGGGGCGGCAAGGCAAGCCTTGTCTCTCGACGAGATAACACATCTTGTGCAGGCGCATCAGTTTGAGCGGCAGGTCCTTGCTGCCTGCATGGACGCGCGAATGGCGAACGTAGTAAAGATGTACGACTACGGTCAATGCGACGTCGTCACTCCGGGCGGCAAGCATACTGTCTACTACTTCGTCCTTGAGCGCGCGGAGCGGGATGTGCGCCACTCGCTCACTTTCGGTGCAACGCAGATGCCCGACTGGAAGCTCGCCGTTCTGCATCAAACGGCGCTTGCCCTGGTCCAGCTTCATCGCCAGCGCATCTGTCATCAGGACGTGAAGCCGGGAAACATCCTTGATTTCGACAGCAAGAAGTTCAAGCTGACCGATTTCGGCCGTGCGTTCTCACGGACCCACGATTTCCCTCAAGCTGCTGGCATTCCGTTTCTCGGTGAGCTTTGCTATGCGCCGCCTGAATATCTTTACGAATTCACGCCGCAGGATAGCGTCGACCAGCGGGAGGGGGCCGACGCATACCTGCTTGGCAGCCTGATTGGCATGTTGTTCTGCGGAACTGGCGCAACGGAAATGCTACTGCACACGATTCCGCCAGAAATCAGTCCGTACAATCAGCCATGCCCGCGCTTCGCGGACGCTCTCCCGCATCTGATAGCGGCGCACGGCCTCGTGCTCGTCGATGTGGCTCAGCAGTTGCCGCCGGAGGCGTCAGAAAAGCTGTGCGCTGCCTACGCGGAACTGACGCATCCGGATCCGACGGTTCGTGGTCATCCTGATGCGCGCCGTTCGGCCGGGCGAGGACTCGGGATCGACCGCTATGTGTCGCTGTTCGATCGGTTACGCCATGTATGCACGGTGAGTCGTAGGCAGGCAAGGGTGCGAGATGCCGAAACCATCTGAACGCCGGGTTGTTCCTCGGTGGCGGACGTCGTCGAATACGCTCGCGGCCGACTCGCCCACGTCAGGCACGGCGCCGGGACCCGTACCCTCAGAAGTGCTGCAAGCCGTGCGCGCAAAGGCGGGGCAGTTTGAGTCGAACCAATGTATAGGCCTAGCCGCCGACTTGTTGGCTTATAGTCCCATGAAGGCTCTGCGAGACCAGTTGGTAAGCGCAGCGCGCTTCGTCACTGCGCTTCCGGGTGATGAGGCACCTCTACCCCTTCGCAGAGCTGCCGAGATAGTGCTCGGGATCAAAGCAAACATCGCCGCACGCACGGCGGGAGAAGAAATTCGATTCCTACGGGGTCGTTTGCGGACAAATCCACGTGACGGGATCACTCACGTTGACATTGCTCGCGCCTTTACTATTTCAGGTGACGAGGATTCGGCCACGAAACATCTGCGGATCGCTTCCTACTTGCTGCCGCTTAATCGTTTCGTCCTTCGTTCGACAGCAAGGTTTTACGCGCATCGGTCCGAGCCTGATCGAGCGCGGCATCTTCTTGCAAATTCTCCAAGAACTTCGCGTGACCCGTGGTTGATGGCGTCCCTTGTGACGTTTGAGACGATCATGGATGACGGCAAGTCAACTGGCCGTGCGCTCAAGATGCTCAAGGACGAGCGATTTTCGCCAGCGGACACGACCGAACTCGCCTGTGCATTAAGCGTTGTCGAATACAAGCAAGGTGCGTGGAGGGAATCTCGCAAGCTGCTCAATAAGGGCCTGCGCGTGCCCAACGATAATGCCGTGGCGCAGGCGCTCTGGTTCGTTGAGACCACCGGAGCGGAGATACGAGCGGAAGAGGCATGGTTGCGAAACGATTTTGCTGCAGAGGCCCGTTACTACGAGCGCAGCGGGACCAGTGATTTCAATGCTGCGGTGGAAGAGGCTCTGGCTTGGTATCGAGACGAACCCTTCTCAACGCGCCCGTTGCAAGCCGCTTCGTACCTGCTCGGCATACTCGGACGGTATGAGGAAGGCAAACGGTGGGCCACCGAAGGGCTGCGGTTGCGGGAAAGTGACAGCGCCCTGCGAAACAATCTCGCGTTCGTACTCATGGCTGCCGGCGAATTGGAAGAGGGCGAACGCGAATTGAGGAAAGCGATTCGGGTCGAGCAGCAGGAGAAGAAGATTTCGGCGCATACCAAAGCCAATGTAGGGATGCTGTGTTACCGGTACGGAGAGTTTGAAGCGGGAGAGAAATGGTATCGCGCGGCGTCTGCCGAGTATGCGCAAGTTAGGGCTGGTGGGGAAACAGCGGCGTTAGCGTTGTCTCACATGGCTGTTGAGGCCACTCGGGCCGCGGCACCGAATGCTGCGGCGTTGGTGGCAGAAGCAGAAGCAGTTCTGGGTAAGCATCACTACCCGGATGCACGCCTTGTGCTGAATAGCGTTAAAACCGTGAATCGAAAAGAATCGGGTGAACCACCCCTCAAGACACCGCTCGTGCTCGACGCACGGACGTGGCGGCACGACGCTGCCAACAACATCCTTATTGTGGAGCATTTGAAGCCGTTCAAGGAGTGAGCAGGCTTCGTGCGACCTTGCGAGGTGTCCCTTCCCCTCCTGCCCTTGCCATCTGTTTTGCTGCATACCGCAAGATTGTGTATGGTGGCTTGCCCAACGGGTACCTGGGCATACGTTGATGTGCGCGCGCAGTACGCGACTTAGGGTTGTGCCATATACGCGCTAAGCCGGTGGCGCCGATCGATGAAGTTGCAGGCAGATTTTCGTTGCCAGACTGCGACATTTGCGGCAAAATCTCACGTCGTTGTATTTTTCGTTGTATTTGCGTGATCGAACTGGGGTAAAGCCTTGTCTATCAAGGCAGGCGAAGGGGTTTTGGAACCCCTCAGCACCCACCACAGCTTCAGTTCCGGTACGTAGCGCACCCGCACGGAGCGGTAGTTCAGTTGGTTAGAATACCGGCCTGTCACGCCGGGGGTCGCGGGTTCGAGTCCCGTCCGCTCCGCCAAGGATATCTCGACAAGAAGGCGAACTCCGGTTCGCCTTTTTTGTTGGCCGCTGTTGTAATATCGGGCGTTCCGTTTTTTGGCGCCCTCAACGTCTGGTCACGCATGCTCGACTTTTTCCGCAATCACAAACGCCTGATGATGTTCATGCTGCTCCTGGTCGTCCTGCCAGGGCTGGGCTTCGTCGGTATTCAAGGTTTCCGCGGCTTCTTCGATGAAAGCGCGAACGTCGCGAGCGTCAACGGGCACAAGATCACGCGTGTCGAATACGACAACGCCGCGCGCCAGCAGCTCGACCAGGCCCGCCAGGTCCTTGGCGCGCAATTCGATGCGAGCATGTTCGACACGCCCCAGCACCGCAAGGACATCCTCGACGGTCTGATCCAGCAGCGCGTGCTCGTGGACGAAACGCAGCGCCTGCACCTGACCGCCTCGGACGACGCCGTGCGCCGCGCGCTGCTCTCCGACCCGGTGATCTCGTCGCTCAAGAATCCTGACGGTTCGATCAACCTCGACCAGTACAAGCAGCTGCTCGCCATGCAGGGTATGACGCCGGAGCAGTACGACGAGCGCGTGCGCTATAGCCTCGCCATGCAGCAACTGCCGGCGTCGATCATCAGCAGCGCGTTCACGCCGAAGGCGCTCGCGCAGCAGCTCACGGGCCTCTCGGAGCAGCAGCGCGAAGTGCAGGGCCTCGCGTTCCACACGAGCGACTATGCGCCCAAGGTCCAGCCGACCGACGCGCAATTGCAGGCGTACTACGACGCGAACAAGAACGCGTTCGCCACGCCGGCGACGGCGCAGATCCAGTATCTCGTGCTCTCGGCGGCGACGGTTGCCGCCGGCGTGCAGCCGAGCGACGCCGATCTCAAGAAGTACTACGACGACAACATCGCGCACTACCGCACGCAGGAAGAAGTGCGCGCGAGCCACATCCTGATTACGGTGCCGAAGGACGCCAGCGCCGACGGGCGCAACGCCGCGAAGCAGAAGGCCGAATCGATCCTCGCCGAAGTGAAGGCGCATCCGGACCAGTTCGCGCAGATCGCGCAGAAGGAATCGCAGGACCCCGGTTCGGCCTCGAAGGGCGGCGACCTCGGCTACTTCGGCCCCGGCATGATCGCGGGCGGCCAGGCGTTCGACGCCGCGGTCTTCAAGCTCAAGAAGGACGAGATCAGCGACGTGATCCAGTCGGACTTCGGCTATCACATCGTCAAGGTCACGGACCTGAAGCCGGCGGTCACGAAGCCGTTCGACGACGTGAAGGCGCAGATCATGAACGACGTGAAGACGCAGCAAGCCGCGAAGCTGCTCGCCGACGCGAGCGATGGCTTTACGTCGGTGGTCTACGAGCAGGCCAAGAGCCTGCAGCCGGCCGCGGACAAGTACAAGCTGACGATCCAGACGGCGACGGTCACGCCGAAGCCGAATGCAGCGCTGCCGCCGGACAGCCCGCTGAACAACCAGAAGTTCCTCGACGCGGTATTCGCGAGCGACTCGGTGAACCAGCACAACAACACCCAGGCGATCGATGTCGGCAACAACACGCTGATCTCGGCTCACGTGACGAACTACCAGCCGGCCGCCGTGCCCGCGTTCGCCGCGGTCAAGGACGCGGTGCGCCGGAAGGTGGTCGCGCAGCAGGCCGCCGACATCGCGCACAAGGACGGCGAGGCGAAGCTCGCGGAGCTGCAGAAGTCGAAATCCACCGACGGTTTCTCGTCGGCGCTCAAGGTGTCGCGCAACGACGCACAGGGCCTGCCGTCCAGCGCGCTGTCCGCCGTCTTCAAGGCCGATGCGCAGAAGCTGCCCGCTTACGTGGGCGTGGACCTCGGCAACGACGGCTATGCGATCTACCGCGTGAACAGCGTGACCAACGGTGCGGCCGCAGAGGGCCCGCGTCTGGCCGCCGCGCAGCAGCAGCTGGCCCAGGTGGACGGCCAGTCGCAGGTGCAGGCGTACCTCGACGCGCTGCGCGAGCGCGCGAAGGTGAAGCTCTACGGCTCGCTCAGCTCGGCCAGCCAGTCGGGCGACGGCGACAACGCCCAGTAAGCCCGATCCGCGTATCCGCCCGCCGGCGTCGAGAGCCGGCGCAAAAAAAGCCCCGCGATACAACGCGGGGCTTTTTGCGTTCTGGCGAGCGCGAAATCAGAGGCAGGCGCTGATGTCGCTGGTGGCGTCTCCACCGGCGCCGCCGCCTGAGCGGAAGCCGACCCACGTCTTCGCGCTGGCGCTCCATGCCGGGCGCACCGTTGCGGCTGCGCCGTTAGGCGGCTGCTGGCCAGGGACGTAGACGTCGACAGCCTGGCCGTTGGCGAGCACGGACTGCGAGACGACTTGCTGTTGCGACTTGTCGGCCCATTTTTGCGCGATGCATTGGGCAACCGTCGCAGGCGGTTGCTGGCTCGTGCCGACGGACTGTGCTCCGCTCGGCATTGGCTGATTGGCGCAGGCAGCAAGGGCTGCCGTAACGACAATGAGAGGTAAATATTTCATGCTTCTTCCCTCCAGTCAGGGTCGGTCGGATTCAGACAGCGAAACTTCGCGGGCTCGCGTGTCTGACGCAAACGGTGGCCAATGGCGGGACGCGGTTGCCCGCCGCCACGCTGGCCGAGAGGCTCGAGCGGCTTGAACGCGCCGAGGGCGGGGCCCTGGGAATGGGCGCCCGGTGAGGACGCCCGCGCGTTTGTCCCGCTGCCGCCTCAGCGCCGCACGCCGCTGCCTAGCAGCGGCTTGAGCGTTGGCCACACGTTATCGAGCAGCAAAGGCTGTGCCTGCTGCGTGGGATGGATCTGATCGGCCTGGAAGAGTTCGGGCTTGTCGGCGAGACCGGCGAGCAGAAAGGGCACGAGCGGCACGTTCAGTTCTTTCGCCAGCCGCTCGTAGATGGCGTGGAAGTCACGCGTATAGTCGACCCCGTAGTTGGGCGGCACATACATGCCGATGAGCACGGGTTTCGCACCGCCCTTGCGGATCTGCGCGACGGTGGCGCGCAGATTGCTCTCGGTCGTCGTGAGCGGTACGCCGCGCAGTGCGTCGTTTGCGCCCAGTTCGACGATCACGATTGCGGGCTTGATGCGCTGCATGACGAGCGGCAGGCGCGTGAGTCCCCCGCTGGTCGTGTCCCCGCTGATGCTCGCATTCGCAACGTTATAATCGATTCGCTCGCTGGCGAGCCGCTGGCGCAGCAG
Organism: Paraburkholderia sp. BR14312; assembly: GCF_040948675.1. Lineage (NCBI taxonomy): Bacteria > Pseudomonadati > Pseudomonadota > Betaproteobacteria > Burkholderiales > Burkholderiaceae > Paraburkholderia > Paraburkholderia sp. BR14312. The sequence continues at coordinate 588,789 of NZ_JBFPKI010000004.1, read as the reverse complement.
GGCCACCCAGCCCGTATCGCGCGGCAGGCCGTATTCGGCCGAAAGGCTGTCGCCGAGCACGACGATGTTCGGCTTCGCCGTTGCGGCGGGGTTTGTCGCCGCGTTGGCAGTAGAGACGGGCGTGGCAGCGAGCGCGGTGCCGGTCGTGCCGCATAAGGCGCCCAGCAACGCAGCAGCGGTCAAGGTGGCGATAGCGGCAAGCGCGCTGAAGCGGGACCAAGCGCGGGAAAGGGCGGCGCGCCGCGCGGCGCGCTTCTGGTTCACGGCTAACCTGTGCGTCATCATGTGCGAATGAATAGCGATCCAGTCATCGAAGTACGGGGTTTGACCAAGCGGGTCACCGACGCGACCGGCGAACTGACGATCCTCGACGGCATCGACCTCACCGTGCAGGCGGGCGGGAGCGTGGCGATCGTCGGCGCTTCCGGGTCCGGCAAGTCGACGCTGCTCGGCCTGCTGGCCGGCCTCGACAGCGCGAGCGCGGGTTCGGTGCGCCTGCTAGGCCATGAGCTTACCGGCATGGCCGAAGATCAGCGCGCGGCGCTGCGCAACGGCTCGGTGGGCTTCGTGTTCCAGTCGTTCCAGCTGATGCCGCATCTCACCGCTCTGGAGAACGTCGCGCTGCCGCTCGAACTGCAGGGCGGCATGTCGACGCGTGACGCGTTCTCCCGCGCGCGCACGCTGCTCGAGCGTGTGGGTCTTGCCGAGCGCACGGGCCACTATCCGAAGCTGCTCTCGGGCGGCGAGCAGCAGCGCGTGGCGCTCGCCCGCGCATTCGTGACGCGCCCCGCGGTGCTGTTCGCCGACGAGCCCACTGGCAGCCTCGACGCCGCCACCGGCCACGCCGTCATCGACCTGATGTTCGAACTCAATCGCTCGAACGGGGCGACGCTCGTGCTCGTCACCCACGACGTCGATCTCGCGCAACGCTGCGACGCCATCATCACGATCGAAGCGGGCCACCGCGTGCCCAACGCGCCGCATGGCGCGGCATCCTCGCGCAACGCGAGCAACGTCGAAGCCGGGCGTTAGCGTCTGTCCGGTGAACGGCGTGCGCAGTGCATGCGCACGCCGCTTCTGCCCGATTTAGCGCTTGAGCGCCGCACGGGCGCGCGCGATTAGCGCGGCCGTGGACGAATCGTGCGGCTTCACATCGGCGCTTGCCGCGTTCAAGTCCGCTTCCACCACCTTGCCGAGGATCTTGCCGAGTTCCACGCCCCACTGGTCGAACGGGTTGATGTCCCAAACGGAAGCCTGCACCAGCACCTTGTGCTCATAGAGCGCGATCAGCGCGCCAAGCGAGCGGGCCGTGAGCGCATCGACGAGCAGCGTCGTGGTCGGGCGGTTGCCGGGGAACATGATGTGCGGCACGAGCTCGGGCTTGTCCGGGCCGGCAATCTTCTTCGCTTCTTCCTCGGTGCGGCCAAGCATCATCGCCTCGCTCTGCGCAAAGCAGTTTGCGAGCAGCTTCGGATGATGGTCGGCCAGCGGATGCTCGGGCGTGAGTACGGCGATGAAGTCGATCGGCACGATCGTCGTGCCCTGGTGCAGCATCTGGAAGAACGCGTGCTGGCCGTTCGTGCCGGGCTCGCCCCAGGTGATCGCCGAGGTCGCGTAATCGACGAACTTGCCGTCGAGGCGCGCCGACTTGCCGTTGCTCTCCATTTCGAGCTGCTGGAGATACGAAGGCAGGAAGTGCAGCGCTTCGGAGTAGGGCGCAACGAGATAGCTCTGCGAACCGAAGAAGTTGCGATACCAGATGCCGATCATGCCGAGCAGCACGGGCAGGTTCTTCTCCAGCGGCGCTTCGCGGAAGTGCTTGTCCATGTCGTGCGCGCCGGCGAGCAGTTCGTCGAACTGCTGCGGTCCGATGGCGATCATGATCGAGAGGCCCACGGCCGACCACAACGAATAGCGGCCGCCAACCCAGTCCCACATCTCGAACACGTTTTCTTTGGCGATGCCGAACTTCACGACTTCGGCCGGATTGGCGGAGACGCCCACGAAGTGCTTCGCGAGTTCGCCTTGCGGACAGCCGTGCTTGACGAACCAGTCGCGCATCGACAGCGCGTTGGTCATGGTTTCGAGCGTCGTGAACGTCTTCGAGACGATGATCGCCAGGGTCTCTTCCGGATCGATGTCTTCGATCGTGCGCCACAGGTCCGCGCCGTCGACGTTCGAGACGAAGTGCGAGGTGATCTCGGGCAGCTCGAGATGCCTGAGCGCGTGCACGACCATTTTCGGCCCGAGGTCCGAGCCGCCGATGCCGATATTCACGATATGGCGGATGCGCTTGCCCGTGTAGCCGGTCCATGCGCCGCTGCGCACGGCGTCGGCGAACTTCGCCATCTTCGCGCGTTCGGCGGCGATCTGGGCGTGGTACGGGGCGTCGGCTTCGGTGGCGCGCAAGGCGGTGTGCAGCGCCGCGCGGCCTTCAGTCGGGTTGACGGCTTCGCCCTTGAACATCGCATCGCGGCGCGCTTCTACGCCGGCCTCGCGAGCGAGCTGCACGAGCAGCTTGAGCGTGGCGTCGGTGATGCGGTTCTTCGAGAAGTCGGCGCCGAGACCGGCGCCTGCGAACGTGAAGCGTTCGGCGCGCGTCGGCGCAGGGTCGTTGGCGGGGGCGAACCAGTCGCGCAGCTTTTCGTCGCGGATCTGTTCGTAATGCGTCTGTAGCGCGGACCAGGCGGGGAGCGGATTCGTCATGTTCGTCTAGCGAGGGATCACGAATGGAGGGCGGCAGGTGCGGTTCGCCGGTCTGGCCGAACGCGCGCTTCGCGCGCCGCGGGCAAGCACGGACCGCCTCCGGTGGAAGACGGCGTGCGGAGGATCAGTATAGCGGCCTCGCGCGACACTGCGCAGCGTTGTGATGCCTGCGGCTGTGCCGGGAGCGGGAGGTACGGCCAGCATCGCCGCGAAGCAAGCCGCGTGCCGTGCGACCGGACGCGCGGCATGCGGCTTCAGGCGGCATAAGACGGCGCGTAAAAGAGCCGGTTCATGAGCTTGCGCACCGCTGGCGCGAGTTCGCATGCCGTGAGGCCCGCGGGGCCGTCGCCTTGTGCGCACAGCGTATCGGCGGCGAGGCCGTGCAGGTAGACGCCCGCGAGCGCCGCTTCATAGGGCGGCACGCGCTGGGCCAGCAGCGCGCCGATCATGCCGCCGAGCACGTCGCCGGTGCCGCCCGTGGCGAGGCCCGCGTTGCCGGTGGGATTGACGGCGACGCGGCCGTCGGGCGCGGCGACCACGGTGCCGCTGCCCTTGAGCACGGCAACCGCCGCGTAGCGGGCCGCAAGTGTTCGCGCAGCGGCGAGGCGGTCGCGCTGCACCGCGGCGGTGTCGCAGCCGAGCAGGCGCGCCGCTTCCAGCGGATGAGGCGTGAGCACGCAAGGCGCGCCGCGCGCGGTCGCCGACTGCGCGACGTGCGCCGCGAGCGCCTCGTCGCGCGCGACGAGATTGAGCGCATCGGCATCGAGGAGCACGGGTGCGTGAAGGCGCAGGATGGCGTCCACGAGCTGGCGCGCCGACGCGCTGCCGCCCATGCCGCAGCCCGCCGCGACGGCGTCCATCGCGCCGAGCGAGAGCCTGGCCGCCGCGTGCAGCATGAGTTCGGGGTGCGGGGCGTCGTAGGGCGGCGCGTCGCTGCCGAGAAAGCCCACGTGAACCTTGCCCGCGCCGGTGAGGAGCGCCGCGCGCGCCGCGAGAATCGGCGCGCCGCACATGCCGGTATCGCCGCCGACGACGGCGAGCGTGCCGAACGTGCCCTTGTGAGTGGCGAAGTCGCGGGCGGGCAGCGCGGCGGCGAAGAGCGCGGGCGCGTTCAGGTGTGCGGCGCCCGGTGTGCCTGCGGTGTCGATGCCGATCGGCGCGACCGCGACGGCGCCTGCGTAGTCGCGCCCAACGCCCGTGTACAGTCCGGGCTTGGCGGCGATGAAGGTCACGGTATGGGTTGCGCGCACCGCCGGACCGCTGCCGACGACGTTGCCTGTGTCGCTGTCGAGGCCGCTCGGCACGTCGAGCGCGAGCACGTGGCCATGGCTACGCGCGCGTGCCGAGAGCGTTACGGCGAGTTCGGCGAACACGCCCTCGAGCCCGCGCGCAAGGCCGATGCCGAACATGCCGTCGACGAGCCAGCCGTATGCATCGAACGATCCGGGCACCGACGCGGCGATGGGCACGCCCGCCGCACGCGCCTCGGCGAGCGCCCAGCGCGCGTCGTCGGGCTTGACCTCGACGGGCATGCAGACTTCCACGGCGACGCCCGCGCGATGCAGCTCCGTGGCGACGACGAGCGCGTCACCACCGTTGTTGCCGGGCCCGGCGGCGAACCAGACGGGCTTGTCGCTCGCCGACGAGGGCGCGTGCGCGAGTTGCTCGCTCAGGAAGTGCGCGGCGGCGGCGCCTGCGCGCGCCATGAGCGTGTGGGCAGGCAGAGCTGACTGCGCGGCGACTTCGGCCTCGCGCAGCGGTTCGACGGTAAGCAGCGGGACCGCACGATCATGCGGGTAGACGAGCACCGGTTGCCCGGCGCCGGAGGAATGTAGAGCGTGCGTCATGGCGATGCGGTCCTCGGAGGCGACATCGCAACGATACCCGAGCATGCCTTCAGACGGCACGCCCCAGGCGCGCGCTGGACTGGCGCGGCGGCGCGGCAATGCCGCACACGCGTGCGCGGCTCAATCGCGGCCCGGCGAGAGCGCCTTGATGGTATCGGCCGGCAGGTCAGGCGCCGCGTTGGAGATCTGCTGGGCGATGAGACGCGCGGAGCCGAGCGAAAGTGCCCAGCCTGCCGGCCCGTGGCCCGCGTTGACGTACAGGCGCGGATGGCTCACGTTGCCGACCGCCGGCAGGCCGTCGGCGGAAAGCAGCTTCATGCCTTCCCACGCGAGCGCCGCCGAAATGCGCGCGGCGCCCGGCGCCCAGTCGCGCGACGCCTCGCCGAGCAGCGCGAGGGCGTCTTCGGTGAGCCCCTCGGGCAGCGCGTCATCGACCTCCTGTGCGCGCAGCAGCACGGCGGCGCCCGATATGCGCAGCCGGTGATTCATGCGCGCGATGGCGATGCGCTTGCCGGCGTCGACGATGGTCGTCTGCGGCACGCATTCCTCGTGTGCCACCGGCGAATTGAGCGTGTGCATGCGCAGCGGATAAAACGGCACCTTGAGGCCGAGCGGCGCGAGCAGGCGCGGCGTTTGCGCGCCCGCGGCGACCACGACGGCGTCGCCCGAGATCACTTCGACGTCGCGCGAGCGGCCCGCTTCGTGCGCCGGCGGCGCCAGCTCCACGGCCGCGCGCCGGTCTTCCAGGCGTATCGCATTGACCTCGCGGCTCATCTCGAACTGCACGCCGCCCTGGGCGTCGAGCACCTGCTTGAGCAGCTTCACGAAGAGCGGGCAGTTGGCCACCCGGCCGGTTTCGAAATGCACGCCGCCCGCAAACGGCGGATCGGCGGGGATGGCATGGTCGAAAGCCACGCATTCCGCGGGCGAAAGCGCGTGGTGGGGCGTCTCGAAGCGGCGCAGCAGTTCGAGGGCCGGTTGCGTGAGCGACCATTCGTCGTTGCCGCGCACGAGGTAGAGCAGGCCGTCGCGCTGCTCGTAGTCGAGCTGGAAGCGCGCGTCGATGTCGGCGAGCGCCGCTTGCGCCGAGTCGATGAGCGGGCGCAGCAGCGCATAGCGCCCGGCGAACGCCTCGGAGCCGTGCAGCGTGGCGAGGCGCTTGACGAAACCGTGCGCGTGCCCGCGCCAGCCCGTCTTGCTGATCACGCCGCCGGACGATTGACGGCCATTGCGCAGGAAGGTGGGGCCGAACCAGACGTCGAGCGGCGTGGGCAGCGCAATGCCGCTATGCCCATAGGTCGCGCCTTGCGCAACGGTGGCGTGGCGTTCGATTACGCAGACGCGATGCCCGGCCGCGCGCAGCTGCCAGGCGGTAGCGATGCCGGCGATTCCGCCGCCGATGACGATGACATCCATGACGATACGATCTGCAGGCAGGCGGCGCTCGCTCGGGTGAGGGCGTCCTGCCGAAGGTGGGGCGTGCGGCGCGCCGAAGCCATGCCCGGGTGCGCCGATCAGACGAAACGCGCAATCATAGCAGCGAAAGCGTCCGCGTCGCCATGCGCGAGGCCGGCTTGCCACACGCGTGTCGCACGGCCACCGGGGCGGTCAGGACAGGCCTTCCGGGTTATAATCGCGGTCTCCCTTCGCCTGACCGTCGCCATCCCCCGCGCGACGCATCGCCACCTTGCGACGTGTTTCGCGCGAGGCGAAGCCGCGACGCAACTCTGACGCAACCTCGACGCAACGCCCCAGTCCATGGCCCACTTCTCGTGTTTCCCCGGCGCTTCGGCCCTTTCCGACTTCCGTCAGACCCGCCTGCTCGAGACGCTTCAGCGTATCGACGCCAACATCGTCGGCGTGCACGGCCAGTATCTGCACTTCGTCAATTCGGCCGAGCCGCTCTCTGCCGACGACAGCGCGAAGATCGACGCGCTGATGCACTACGGCGCGCCGTTCGCGGCCCCGCAGGAGCGCGGCAGCGCGCTCACGTTCCTCGTCGTGCCGCGCTTCGGCACGGTGTCGCCGTGGGCGAGCAAGGCCACGGACATCGCGCACCATTGCGGCCTCGAGCAGGTGCGCCGCATCGAGCGCGGCGTCGAATACACCGTGGTGCTCAAGTCGGGCCTGCTCGGCGGCAAGAAGACGCTCCCGGAAGAGGCGCACGCCGCCGTCGCCGCGGCGCTGCACGACCGCATGACGGAAAGCGTGGCGCCTTCGCGCGACGCGGCACTGCATCTGTTCGATGAACTGCCGGCCCGCCCGATGCAGACGGTCGACGTGCTCGGCCACGGCCGTGCGGCGCTGGAAACGGCCAACGGCGAACTGGGCCTCGCGCTCGCCGACGATGAAATCGACTATCTCGTCGACAACTTCAAGAAGCTCGAGCGCAACCCGACCGACGTCGAGCTGATGATGTTCGCGCAGGCCAACAGCGAGCACTGCCGCCACAAGATCTTCAACGCGAGCTGGACGATCGACGGCCAGGATCAGGATTTGTCGCTTTTCGCGATGATCCGCAACACCGAGAAGATCAGCCCGCAGGGCACGATCGTTGCCTACTCGGATAACTCGTCGATCATGGAAGGCGCGGTCGCGGAGCGCTGGTTCCCGCGCAAGAACAACGCCGACGGCACGCCCGGCGAACAGTACGGCCGCCACACCGAACTCACGCACACGCTGATGAAGGTGGAGACGCACAACCACCCCACGGCGATCTCGCCGTTCGCGGGCGCGGCGACGGGCTCGGGCGGCGAAATCCGCGACGAAGGCGCGACGGGCCGCGGCGCGCGTCCGAAGGCCGGTCTCACGGGCTTCACGGTTTCGAACCTCGATCTGCCCGACGCGCGCGAAGCATGGGAAGATGCGCGTGACGCGGCCGTGCCGCTCGCGCTGCGCAACCCCGCCGACACGCAGGGCGCCTATGGCCGCCCGGACCGCATCGCTTCGCCGCTGCAGATCATGATCGACGGCCCGCTCGGCGGCGCCGCGTTCAACAACGAATTCGGCCGGCCGAACCTCGGCGGCTATTTCCGTACCTACGAGCAGAACGTGGCGGGCACCGTGCGCGGCTATCACAAGCCGATCATGATCGCGGGCGGCCTCGGCAACATCAGCGCGCAGCACACGCACAAGCACGACCTGCCGGCCGGCACGCTGCTGATCCAGATCGGCGGCCCGGGCATGCGCATCGGGATGGGCGGCGGCGCGGCCAGCTCGATGGCCACCGGCACCAATACCGCCGAACTCGACTTCGACTCGGTTCAGCGCGGCAACCCGGAAATCGAGCGTCGCGCGCAGGAAGTCATCAATTCGTGCTGGCAGCTCGGCGAACGCAACCCGATCCTGAGCATTCACGACGTGGGCGCGGGCGGCCTTTCCAACGCCTTCCCGGAACTCGTCGACGGCGCCGACAAGGGCGCGCGCTTCGAGCTGCGCAAGGTGCAGCTAGAAGAGTCGGGCCTTTCGCCGCGCGAAATCTGGTCGAACGAATCGCAGGAACGCTACGTTCTCGCGATCGCGCCCGCCGATCTGGCCGAGTTCCAGGCGATCTGCGAGCGTGAGCGTTGCCCGTTCGCCGTCGTGGGCGTCGCGACCGACGCGCGCGACCTGAAGCTCATCGACACCGACGAGCAGGCGCTCGCGGCCAACGGCGGCCACCAGCCCGTCGACATGCCGATGGACATCCTGCTCGGCAAGCCGCCGCGCATGCACCGCGACGTCGAGCACGCGAGCGTGCCGCTCGCGCCGGTCGAAGTCACGGGCGTCTCGCTCGACGAAGTCGCGAAGAGCGTGCTGCGCCACCCGACCGTGGGCAACAAGTCGTTCCTCATCACCATCGGCGACCGCTCGGTGGGCGGCACGACGGTGCGCGACCAGATGGTCGGCCCGTGGCAGGTGCCGGTGGCCGACTGCGCGATCACCGCGCTCGACTACGCGGGCTACAAGGGCGAAGCGATGACGATGGCCGAGCGCACGCCGCTCGCCGTGATCGATGCGCCCGCATCGGGCCGCATGGCCGTGGGCGAGGCGATCACCAACATCGCCAGCGCGCCCATTTTGTCGCTCGACAAGCTCAAGCTCTCCGCGAACTGGATGGCCGCGTGCGGCGCACCGGGCGAGGACGCGGCGCTCTACGACACCGTGAAGGCGATCGGCATGGAGCTGTGCCCGGCGCTGGGCATCGGCATTCCGGTGGGCAAGGATTCGCTTTCCATGCGCACGAAGTGGAACGAAGCAGGCGTGGCGAAGGAAGTGGTCGCGCCGGTATCGCTCATCATCTCGGCGTTCGCGCCGGTCGACGACGTGCGCCGCCACCTCACGCCGCAACTGCGCCGCGTCGACGAGGCGGGTGAGTCGGTGCTGATCGCGATCGATCTGGGCCGCGGCAAGAACCGCATGGGCGGCAGCATCTTCGCGCAGGTCACCCAGCAGGTCGGCGACGCGGTGCCCGACGTCGACAGCGCCGAAGACCTCAAGCAGTTCTTCACGGCCATCCAGCAACTGAACGCGAACGAGCAACTGCTCGCGTACCACGACCGCTCGGACGGCGGCCTGTGGGCGACGGTGTGCGAAATGGCTTTCGCGGGTCACACGGGCGTGTCGCTGAACGTGGACATGCTCGCGCTCGACAGCGAGCACGAGTCCGACTACGGCGACGCCAAGGACTGGGCGAAGCAAACGAGCGGCCGCCGCGAAGACCGCACGCTGCGCGCGCTCTTCTCCGAAGAACTGGGCGCCGTGATCCAGGTGCCGGCACAGCAGCGCGACGTCGTGATGGGCGTGCTGCGTCAGCATGGCCTCTCGGTGTGCTCGCACGTGATCGGCACGCTGAACAATCGCGACTCGATCGAAATCTACCGTGACGCGAAGCGCATCTACGAAGCGCCGCGTGCGGAGCTGCAACGCGTGTGGAGCGAAGTGAGCTGGCGTATTGCGCGTCTGCGCGACAATCCCGCGTGCGCCGATTCCGAATACGACGCGCTCCTCGACGCCGCCGATCCGGGCATGCAGCCGCATCTCACGTTCGATCCGGCCGAGGACATCGCTGCGCCGTTCATCGGCAAGGGTGCGCGTCCGCGTGTCGCCATCCTGCGCGAGCAGGGCGTGAACTCGCACCTCGAAACCGCATACGCGTTCGACCGCGCCGGCTTCGACGCGCACGACGTCCACATGAGCGACCTGCTCGAAGGTCGCGCCACGCTCGCCGACTTCGCGGGCGCGGTGGCCTGCGGCGGCTTCTCGTACGGCGACGTGCTGGGCGCGGGCGAAGGCTGGGCCAAGACGATCCGCTTCAACGCGAAGCTCGCGGACATGTTCGCGGCCTTCTTCGCCCGTCAGGACACGTTCGCGCTCGGCATCTGCAACGGCTGCCAGATGATGTCGAGCCTCGCCTCGATGATCCCGGGCGCCGAAGCCTGGCCGAAGTTCACGCGCAACAAGTCGGAGCAGTTCGAAGCGCGCTTCTCGCTGGTGGAAGTGCAGGGCTCGCCGTCGATCTTCTTCAACGGCATGGAAGGCTCGCGCATTCCCGTGGCGGTCGCGCACGGCGAAGGTTTCGCGGACTTCTCGCAGCAGGGCGACATCGCGAAGGTCGCGGTGGCGATGCGCTACGTCGACCATCGCGCCCAGGCAACCGAGGCCTACCCGTTCAATCCGAACGGCTCGCCGCAAGGCATCACGTCGGTCACGACGCCCGACGGCCGCTTCACGGTGCTGATGCCGCACACCGAGCGCGTGCAGCGCACGGTGACGATGAGCTGGCACCCCGAAGCCTGGGGCGAGGCGAGCCCGTGGATGCGTGCGTTCCAGAACGCGCGCAAGTGGGTGGGCTAATGCGCCTCGCGAACCACGCGAACTTCGCGGACGGTTGACGCCGGAGCAGGGCAACTCGCCCCGGCGGAAAACCCCGGTCCTGCCTCGATTGCGAGTGCGGACCGGGGTTTGTGCTTTTTGAGCGCCGGCCGGTGGGACCTTGCGGCGAAAATCGACATTAATCGCCGCATATTTTGCGGTGATTGGCTTGCGCGTGCGGCGAATACGTCTCATAATCGCCGCATGAATAGCGGCGAATACACCTACATCTGGGAAGCGGGCGACTGGCCTCAATGGCGCTTCGATCTGGCGGCGCTCGCCGAGCCCATGGCCGAGGTCAGCCGCGCCCAGGGCCTGCTGGTGGGCAGACTGGCCGATGTGGGACTCGCGCTGCGCGATCAGGCGAGCCTCGCGGCCCTGACGGAGGACGTGCTCAAGACCAGCGAGATCGAGGGCGAGCAGCTCGACGTCGCCTCCGTGCGTTCGTCCATCGCGCGTCGCATGGGCGTGGACATCGGGGCGCTCGCGCCGGTGGACCGCCACGTGGAAGGCGTGGTGGAGATGGTGCTCGACGCGACCACCAACAGCCGCGCGCCGGTTACGCGCGAGCGCCTGTTCGGCTGGCACGCCGCGCTATTTCCCACGGGCTACGCGGGCCTGTCGCGCATCAACGTCGGGGCATGGCGCGACGATGCGAGCGGGCCCATGCAGGTGATCTCGGGGCCGATCGGCCGTCAACGCGTGCATTTCGAGGCGCCGCCCGCGAACCGGCTGGAAGCCCAAACGCAGCGCTTTCTCGACTGGCTCAACGGCCCGCCGCGAGAGCCGCCGTTGATCAAGGCGGCCCTCGGCCACTTGTGGTTCGTCACGCTGCACCCGTTCGACGACGGCAATGGCCGCGTGGCAAGAGCCATCGGCGACCTGCTGCTCGCGCGCGCAGACGGCAGTGCGCAGCGCTTTTACAGCCTCTCCGCGCAGATCCAGCGGGAGCGCAAAGGGTATTACGACATTCTGGAGCGCACGCAGCGCGGCTCGATGGATGTCACGCTCTGGCTCGCCTGGTTCTTCGACGCGCTGCATCGCGCGGTCGATCAGGCGCAAATCACGCTGGACGCGGTGCTCGCCAAGGCGCGCTTCTGGCGCGAGTGGGCCACGACGCCCTTCAACGAGCGCCAGGTCAAGCTCCTGAACCGCTTGCTCGACGGCTTCGACGGCAAGCTCACGAGCGGCAAGTGGGCGGCTATTGCCAAATGCTCGTCCGATACGGCCTTGCGTGACATCAACGACCTGGTGGCGCGTGGCGTGTTGCGCAAGACGGAGGGTGGCGGGCGCAGCACGAGCTACGAGCTCAACGCGTAGCCGCAAACAAAAACCCCGCGCCTTCGAAGGTCGCGGGGTCTTTTGCAGCACTTTGAGCCGCGTGCAGCCTTACTGAATCTTCGCCTGCTTGCGCAGATTCTCTTCGAACGCCTGCAGCTTTTCCTGCTGGATCTGCTGGACGATCTGCGGGCGCACCTGCTCGAGCGGCGGCGGCGTGACCGGGCGGATGTCGTCCACGCGGATGATGTGCCAGCCGAACTGCGTGTGCACCGGCGTATCGGTCATCTGGCCTTTCTGCAGATGCGTGGCCGCAGCCGCGAATTCCGGCACATAGGCCTTCGGATCGGACCAGTCGAGGTCGCCGCCGTTCTTGGCCGAGCCCGGGTCCTTCGAGTACTGCTTCGCGAGGTCTTCGAAGCTGGCGCCGGCCTTGATCTTCGCGATCAGGTCCTTGGCCTGCTGCTCGTTGTCCACGAGGATGTGGTGCAGATGGTATTCGCTGCCGCCCGCATCCTTGGTCAACTGGTCGTAGCGCGCCTTGACTTCGGCGTCGGTCGGCTGGTTGTTCTTCACGAAGTTCTGAATCAGCGCGCGCAGCACGACGGTCTGCTGGGCCACGGCGATTTGCGCCTTCACGTCCGGGTTGTTCGGAATGCCCTCGCGAATGGCTTCCTGCATGAGGATTTCGCGGTTCACGAGCTCCTCGCGCACCGCCATTTGCAGTTGCGGCGAATCCTGCTGGCCTTGTTGGACAAGCTGCTGGACCAGCGCATCGGCGCGCGCTTTGGGAATCGGCGTGCCGTTCACGACGGCGATGTTCTGCGCAAAGGCGGGAGCCGCCGCGCAAGCAGCCAGCAACACCCAGAGATGGGTCTTCTTCAAGGTCATCGGAAAGTCCTAACGGGGCGAACCAAAATGGCGAACAAAAAAGTCGAAATCTAACGTGGGCTAGCGGGGCAGCGCCGCGGCTTCTTCGGGCGTGAGCGCCGTGATCGCGAGAGCGTGGATGCCGCGCTGCATGGCCTCGGCCAGCGCATCATACACCATGCGATGCCTTGCCACGCGGGCTTTCCCCGCGAATGCGCCCGCAACGATCGTGACATGATAGTGACCGCCGGCAGCGGCGCCCGCGTGTCCGGCATGCTGCGCGCTGTCGTCGCGTACGTCGATCGAAACCGGGGTGAGCGCCGCGGTCAGGCGCGTTTCGATGAGCGCCATGCGCTCGGCGGGGCTGGCGTTGAGAAAGACGTCGCTCATTCTTCTTCCTTCATGTAACGCGAAAGCCACAGGCTCTGGCCGACGATGAACACCACGAGAATGCCGGTCGCGCCGAACAGCTTGAAGTCGACCCACGCGTCGGTGGAGAAGTGGAATGCCACGAAGAGATTAAGAATGCCGAGCAGCGCGAAGAAGATCGACCAGACGAAGTTCAGTTGCGTCCAGATGCGCGGCGGCAGGGTGATCTGCTTGCCCATCATCGCTTCGATGAGGTTCTTGCCGAAGGCCATCTGCGAGACGAGCAGCACGACCGAGAACGCCCAGTAGAGCACGGTGGGTTTCCACTTGATGAAGGTTTCGTCGTGCAGCATCAGCGTGGCGCCGCCGAACACGACGACGATGCCCAGCGAAAGCCACAGCATCGGGTCGACCTTGCGGTGACGGAACGCGACCCAAGCGATCTGCACGAGCGTAGCTCCAATCGCCACGGCCGTAGCCGTGAAGATGCCCCACAGCTTGAAGGCGACGAAAAAGAGGATGATCGGGAACAGATCAAACAGGAATTTCATTATCGGCCTGAGAGTTGACGAATTGAGCCCGGCAAAAGAGGGCACGACGCTGTCAAGGCCGCATTGGGCCCCGCGCGGGGGCGCGGGGCTGCCTTGCCAACGTTCACTTGGGCTCGAATTGTAGCGCAGCCGAATTGATGCAATACCGAAGGCCCGTCGGGGCCGGACCATCCTCGAACACGTGGCCGAGGTGCGCGCCGCAGTTCTTGCAGCGCACCTCGATACGCAGCATGCCGTGCGTGCGGTCGGTTTTCTCTTCGATCACCTCGCCGTTGATCGGGCGGAAGTAGCTCGGCCAGCCGCAACCCGCGTCGAATTTCGTGTCGGACTCGAAGAGCGGCGTGCCGCAACACACACAGTCATACACACCGCGATCGAAATGATCCCAGTATTTGCCCGTGAAGGCGCGCTCCGTGGCCGCATGGCGCGTGACCTGATACTGGCCTTCGTCGAGCTGCTCGCGCCATTGCTCGTCAGACTGGTAGCCGGGGTAGGAGGGGGAGTTGTGGTCATCCTGGCTCATGTCGGGTTCCTGTCGGGTGGGAAACAAGGATCACGTAGATGGGGGCGCGCTCACGAAGAGCAACTGACTTCGAGCGAACTCGCCCAGTCGGGCGGCAGCCCTGCGTACGACGCGTTTTCGGGCTGCTCGTCGAATGGCCGCTCGAGCACCCTGGCCAGCCGCTCGACTTCGCTGAAGTCCTTCTGCGCAGCGCGCTCGATCGCCGTTTGCGCGAGGTGATTGCGCAGCACGTATTTCGGATTCTTGCGGTTCATCGCCTCGACGCGCGCAGCGTCGTCGCGTGTTTCGTGCGCGAGGCGCGCGCGGTAGTCGGCAGCCCACGCGTCGAAGGCGGCGCGATCGAGAAAGAGATCGCGCACCGGCGTGTCGCCACTCGCGTCATGCTTCGAGACGCGCGCGAGATGGCGATACGTGAGCGTGAAATCGGCACGGTTGGCATGCATGATTTCGAACAGCTTGTTCGCGAGCGCGTCGTCGCCTTCGCGCTCGTGTTCGAGGCCGAGCTTCGCGCGCATGCGCGCTTCGAGCGCGGGGGCGAAGTGCCCCTTGAAGCGTTCGAGCACGCCTTGCGCGTCGGCTACCACGCGCTCGCCGCGCTTCTTTTCGTCGGCGATGTCGTAGTGCGCGCCGAACAGCGGCACGAGCGCTTGCGCGAGGCAAAAGAGATTCCAGTACGCGATCTGCGGCTGCATGCGATACGCGTAGCGGCCCTGCGAATCCGAATGATTGCAGATGTGGTTGGCGTCGAAGCCGTCCATGAAGCCGAACGGACCGTAATCGATCGTGAGGCCGAGGATCGACATGTTGTCGGTATTCATCACGCCATGGCAGAAGCCCACGGCCTGCCACTCGACCATCAGCGCTGCCGTGGTGCGCACCGCCTCGTCGAGCAGGGCGAGGTACGGGTCGTCGGCTTCGCGCAGTTGCGGATAGAAGCGCGCAATCACGTGGTCGGCGAGCGCGCGCAGCGCGTCCACGTCGTCGTGCGAATAGAAGTGCTCGAAGTGGCCGAAGCGCACGAAGCTCGGCGACACGCGCGTGACGACCGCGGCAGTTTCCATGTCTTCCCGGCGCACGGGCTGGTCCGAGCCGGTCACCGTGAGGGCGCGCGTGGTCGGAATGCCGAGATGATGCATGGCCTCCGAGCACAGGAATTCGCGGATCGACGAGCGCAGCACCGCGCGGCCGTCGCCCATGCGCGAGTAGGGCGTGCGGCCCGCGCCTTTGAGCTGGATCTCATTGCGCCTGCCCTCGTGCTCGACCTCGCCGAGCGTGAGCGCGCGGCCGTCGCCGAGTTGGCCCGCCCATACGCCGAACTGGTGGCCGGAGTAGACCGTTGCGTAAGACATGGCCGAAGGCGAGCGCTCGCGCGTGAAATTTCCGCTAAAGAACCCGGCGAACGCGGGGTCGGCAACGGCGGACGGATCGAGCCCGAGTTGCGCGGCCATGGCCTGCGAGAAGCCGACGACGTAAGGCGCAGGCAGCGGCGCGCCGGGCAGCCGCGTGAAAAAGCGTGCGCCGAGCGCGGCGAAGGCGTCGTCGCGCGGCACGATCAGTGCGCGTTCGAAGTCGGCGAGCGGACCGGTGGCGGGCGGGTGCGTAGCGGACGAGCCGCCTTGGGAGTCGGGAGTGCCTGGTGAAAACGACATATTGAGGGCCTGTTGAATAGTCGATATTGTAAGTCCGCACCCGCCGGCGTGCTGGGGCAGGTTCGAAGCTTGCCGGCGAGCCAGCCCGATGCGCCAAAGACAACGCCAGACAAAGCCGATCAAACGCGAGGAGACCGCCACCGATGACTGCGCCGCTGCTGGGACAGATGATGGATGTGCCGCTCACGCTCCCGTCGTTGATTGCGCATGCGGCGCGCCACCATGGCAACGCGCAGATCGTCTCGCGCCGCATCGAGGGCGATATTCACCGCTACACCTACCGCGAATGCGAGGTGCGCTCGAAGCAGCTTGCCCAGGCGCTCATTGCGCTGGGCGTGGCGCCGGGCGAGCGCGTCGGCACGCTGGCCTGGAACGGCTACCGGCACCTCGAAGCCTATTTCGGCGTGACCGGATTCGGCGCCGTGTGCCACACCATCAATCCGCGGCTCTTTCCCGAGCAAATCGCGTGGATCGTCAATCACGCCGAAGACCGCTACGTGCTGTTCGACATCACGTTTGCCGCGCTCGTCGACACGCTCGCGCCGCAATGCCCGAACGTGCGCGGCTGGATCGCGTTGTGCGACGAGTCGCACCGGCCGGCAATGCGCACGGAAGTGCTCAGCTATGAAACGCTGCTCGCCGCGCAGGACGGCCATTTCGCGTGGCCCGAACTCGACGAGCGCAGCGCCTCGAACCTTTGCTACACGTCCGGCACCACGGGCAACCCGAAAGGCGCGCTGTACACGCATCGCTCGTCGGTGCTGCATGCCTATGGCGCGTCGCTGCCCGACGCCATGGGGCTTTGCGCGCGCGATGCGATCCTGCCGGTCGTGCCGATGTTCCATGTGAACGCATGGGGCATTCCGCATGCGGCGCCGCTCACGGGTGCGAAGCTCGTGATGCCCGGCAAGGATCTCGATGGCAAGTCGCTCTATGAACTCATGGAAGCGGAAGGCGTCACCGCCTCGGCCGGCGTGCCCACCGTCTGGCTCGGCTTGCTGGCGTATGTGCGCGCAGCGGGCGTGCGTTTTACCAAGCTGCAGCGCACGGTGGTCGGCGGCTCGGCCTGCCCGCCGGCGATCCAGCGCGCCTTCGAGGACGACTACGGCGTGCAGACCATCCACGCGTGGGGCATGACGGAGATGTCGCCGCTCGGCACGCTCTCGAGGCTCAACTGGGAGCAGTCGGAGCGCCCGCGCGAAGCGCAGCAGGCGCTGCTCGAAAAGCAGGGGCGCGTGATTTTCGGCGTGGACATGAAGATCGTGGGCGAAGACGGGCGGGAATTGCCGTGGGATGGCGTGACGTTCGGCGACCTGCACGTGCGCGGGCCGTGGGTGATCGACCGTTATTTCCGCCAGGAAAGCGGCTCGCCGCTCGTGGACGGCTGGTTCCCCACGGGCGACGTCGCCACGATCGACCCCGACGGCTTCCTGCACATCACCGATCGCAGCAAGGACGTGATCAAGTCGGGCGGCGAGTGGATCAGCTCGATCGACCTGGAAAACATCGCCGTGGCGCATCCGGCCATCGCGGAGGCCGCGTGCATTGCCTGCGCGCATCCGCGCTGGACCGAGCGGCCGCTCATCGTCGCGGTGAAGAAGCCCGGCGCCGCGGTGACGCGTGAAGAGTTGCTCGCGCACTTCGAAGGCAAGGTCGCGAAATGGTGGCTGCCCGACGACGCCGTGTTCGTCGACGAATTGCCCCATACGGCAACGGGCAAGCTGCAAAAGCTCAAGCTGCGCGAGCAGTTCCGCGCCTATGTGCTACCGACTGCGTTGGCCGTGGAGGGCTGTCCGCTCGACCCGGCGCAAGACGCCGCGAAGCGCGGATAAGCTACCCCGAGCCGCCCGCGCAGCCGCGCAAGGTTCTCCGGCGCAGCCATCTGGCTGCGTTTTTTTCTTCCGACTTTACCGGTCAACCCGCCAGATTCGTGGGTTCAGTACAAACCCTGGCGTCCGCAGCGCAGCAAAAAATTGAACGAACGTTCTTTTTTGGGTATTCTGCCTGCTGACCGGGAATGTCGGACAATGAAACCGACGACGCACATCGCGGCCCGCAAGCATGGAGGCAGGCAAATGGCAGTGGACTACACGACTCGCGACGGCGTCGCCGTCATCACGCTCAATAATCCGCCCGTCAACGGCCTCGGGCATTCGACCCGCGCAGGCATTGTCGAGGGCCTCGCGCGCGCCGCTAGCGATCCGGCCGTTGCGGCCATCGTGATCACGGGCGCCGGCAAGGCGTTCTCGGGCGGCGCGGACATCACCGAATTCAACACGCCCAAGGCGATGCAGGAGCCCACGCTCCACACGGTCATCAAGGAAGTCGAAAAGAGCGCGAAGCCGGTCGTGGCCGCGATCCATAGCGTGGCCATGGGCGGCGGTCTCGAACTCGCGCTCGGCGCGCACTACCGTATCGCTGCTCCCGGCGCGCAGATCGCGCTGCCCGAGGTGAAGCTCGGCATTCTGCCGGGCGCGGGCGGCACGCAGCGTCTGCCGCGTGCGATCGGCCTGGAAGCCGCGCTCAACATGATCGTCACGGGCGCGCCTGTAATGAGCGAAAAGCTCGCGAATTCGGGGCTCTTCGACGCCATGGCGCAAGGCGATCTGCTCGAAGAGGCAATCGCATTCGCGCGCAAGGCGGCCGACAAGCCGGGCCCGCATCCGCTCGTGCGCAATCGCAAGATCGAACACGCGAACGCCGAGGGCTTCCTGCAGTTCTCGCGCAACACCGTGGGCGCGATGGCGAAGAACTATCCCGCGCCGGTGAAGTGCGTCGACGCCATTGCGGCGGGCGTGAAGCAGGGCTTCGAAAAGGGCCTCGCCTTTGAGCGCGAATGCTTCCTCGAACTCGTGCAGACGCCGGAAAGCCGCGCGCTGCGCCACGCGTTCTTCGGCGAGCGTGCCGCGAGCAAGATTCCCGATGTGCCGTCGAGCACGCCCACGCGCGATATCGAGAAGGTGGCCGTGATCGGCGCGGGCACGATGGGCGGCGGCATCACGATGAACTTCCTCAACGCGGGCGTGCCGGTCACGCTGCTGGAAACGAAGCAGGAAGCGCTCGATCGCGGCCTCGCCACGATCCGCAAGAACTACGAAGCGCAGGTCAAGAAGGGCAAGCTCACGCAGGAGAAGCTGGAGGCGCGCATGGCGCTCATCAGCCCGACGCTCTCCTACGACGACCTCAAGCAAGCCGATCTCATCATCGAGGCAGTGTTCGAAGAACTCGGCGTGAAGGAGCAGGTGTTCAAGCGCCTCGACGAAGTCGCCAAGGCTGGCGCGATCCTCGCCTCGAACACTTCGACGCTCGACGTCGACAAGATCGCGGCGTTCACGAAGCGTCCGCAGGACGTGGTGGGTCTGCACTTCTTTAGTCCTGCCAACGTGATGAAGCTGCTCGAAGTCGTGCGCGGCAAGGAAACCGCCAAAGACGTGCTCGCCACCGTCATGCAGGTCGCGAAGAAGATCCGCAAGACGGCCGTGGTGTCGGGCGTGTGCGACGGCTTCATCGGCAATCGCATGATCGAGCAGTACGTGCGTCAGGCGCTCTACATGCTCGAAGAAGGCGCACTGCCCGCGCAAGTGGACCGGGCAGTCGAAAAGTTCGGCTTCGCGATGGGCCCGTTCCGCATGAGCGATCTGGCCGGCAACGATATCGGCTGGGCCATTCGCAAGCGCCGCTATCAGGAACACCCGGACATGAAGTACTCGAAGATCGCCGATCGTCTGTGCGAGACCGGCCGCTTCGGGCAGAAGACCGGCGCGGGCTGGTACGACTACAAGGCGGGCGAGCGCAACGCGCTGCCTTCGAAACTCGTCGACGAGATGATCGTGGCGTACTCGAAGGAAGCCGGTGTTGAGCGCCGCAAGATCAGCGACGAGGAAATCGTCGAGCGTCTCGTGTTCTCGCTCGTCAACGAAGGCGCGAAGATTCTCGAAGAGGGCATCGCTTCGAAGGCGTCGGACATCGACATGGTCTATCTCACGGGCTACGGCTTCCCGCTGTGGCGCGGCGGCCCGATGCTGTACGCCGACACGGTCGGCCTCTACAACGTCGAGCGCGCGATTCGCCGCTATGCGCAGCAGCGCAATGGCGAGGCGTGGGAAGTCGCGCCTTCGATCGTCGAACTGGCTGCCAGTGGCGGTACGTTCAACTAAGCATCACTTACGGACGCAAAAGCGGACGCAAAAGCGGACGCAAAAGCGGACGAACAGGCGGACGAACATCATGAGAAGCGCAGACGACGTGCTCCTGCTGATCGACCTGCAATACGACTTCATGCCCGGCGGCGCGCTTGCTGTCGCGCGTGGCGATGAAGTCGTGCCGGTCGCGAACCGGCTCGCGCAGGGCTTCAGCCACGTGGTGCTCACGCAGGACTGGCACCCGGCGCAGCACGTTTCATTTGCGGCCAACCACGCGGGGCGCGCGCCGTTCGAGACGACGGCGCTGCCCTACGGCGAGCAAGTGCTGTGGCCCGTGCATTGCGTGCAGGGCACCGAAGGCGCGGCGCTGCATCGCGACCTGGACGTGCCGCACGCGCGCGCGGTGATCCGCAAGGGCCATCACGCCGACGTGGACAGCTACTCCGCGTTTCTCGAAGCCGACCGCAAGACGCCGACGGGCCTCGCGGGTTATCTGCGCGACGTAGGCGTGAAGCGCGTGTACTGCTGCGGCCTCGCGACCGACTACTGCGTGGCGTGGTCCGCGCTCGACGCGCGCGCTGCCGGCTTCGAAACCGTGCTGATCGAAGACGCCTCGCGCGCCATCGACCTGAACGGCTCGCTTGCCGCCGCGTGGCAGCAGTTGCTCGCGGCCGGTGTGAAGCGCGCGCAGTCGGCCGAGGTGCTGGCACTGTCCGCCTGAACGTCCAATCAAAGACATCCTCTGGATTCAATATTCGTAGTGGGAGACATCGCATGACTGACGCCGTAATCGTATCGACCGCCCGCACGGGCCTCGCCAAATCCTGGAAGGGCGCCTTCAACATGACGCACGGCGCCACGCTCGGCGGGCACGTGACGCAAGCCGCCGTCGAGCGCGCGAAGATCGACCCCGCGCGCGTGGAAGACGTGATCATGGGCTGCGCGAACCCCGAGGGCGCCACGGGCGCGAATATCGCGCGCCAGATCGCGCTGCGCGCGGGCCTGCCCGTGAGCGTGCCGGGCATGACGGTGAACCGCTTCTGTTCATCCGGACTCCAGACGATCGCGCTTGCCGCGCAACGCGTGATCGCGGGCGAGGGCGACGTGTTCGTCGCGGGCGGTGTGGAATCGATCTCGTGCGTGCAGAACGAGATGAACCGCCACATGGTGGCCGAAGGCTGGCTCAACCAGCACAAGCCCGAAATCTACTGGAGCATGCTGCAAACGGCCGAGAACGTCGCGAAGCGCTATGAAATCTCGAAGGATCGCCAGGACGAGTACGGCGTGCAGTCGCAGCTGCGCGCGGCGGCCGCGCAGGCAGCCGGTCTCTTCAACGACGAAATCGTGCCGATGACGGTCCTCGCCGGTGTCGCCGACAAGGCCACGGGGCAGCTCGTCACGAAGGAAGTGACGATCGCCGCCGACGAAGGCATTCGCGCCGATACCACGCTAGAGGGCGTTGCGAAGATCCGCACGGCGATGCCGGGCGGCGTCATCACGGCCGGCAACGCGAGCCAGTTCTCGGACGGTGCGAGCGCCTGCGTCGTGATGAACGCGAAAGTCGCGGAACGCGAAGGCCTGCAGCCGCTCGGCATTTTCCGCGGCTTCGCCGTGGCGGGCTGCGAGCCGGACGAGATGGGCATCGGTCCCGTGTTCGCCGTGCCCAAGCTGCTCAAGCAGACGGGACTGAAGGTCGAGGACATCGGCCTGTGGGAGCTGAACGAAGCGTTCGCGGTGCAGGTGCTGTACTGCCGCGACAAGCTCGGCATTCCCGCCGACCGCCTGAACGTGAACGGCGGCGCGATCGCCGTCGGTCACCCGTACGGCGTGTCGGGCGCGCGCCTCACGGGCCACGCGCTCATCGAAGGCAAGCGCCGCGGCGCGAAGTTCGTCGTGGTGACGATGTGCATCGGCGGCGGGCAGGGCGCTGCCGGCCTCTTCGAGGTCGTGTGATGCACGGTGCGGCGGACTCGCGAGAGTCTGCCGCCGCCTCGGCCACACCACCGCTTTCCCGCGGCTTTGCGCGTGCCGAGCCGCTCTCGCACCCGTGCCGCTGCGGGTATCATGACGGCTATCGGCGCGCGCACGGTGCGGCGCCTGTTCCCATGCAGACTGAAAGAGGTGAGTTCGTGATTCGTCATATCGTGATGTGGAAGCTCAAGGAGTCGGCCGAAGGCGCGACGCGCGCCGAGAACGTCGTGAAGTTCAAGGCGCTGCTCGAAGGCTGCCGCGATCTCGTGCCGGGCACGCTGCACCTCGAAGTCGGTGTGGCCGGGCCGGGCCTCGCTTCCACATTCGACCTCGTGCTCGTCTCCGACTTCGCCGACCAGGCCGCGCTCGACGGCTATCAGGACCACCCCGAGCATCTCGTCGTGAAGCAGTTCGCGAAGCTCGTGGTCGAGTCGCGTCAGTGCGTGGATTACGTGGTCTAACGCGCATCATGACCGGTACCGCAGATCAATCGCAGGGCGGCGGCGCGCCAAAAAGCGAAGACGCTCAAGAACCGCAACCATCGCTCACGATCATCGAGAGTCCCTTCGTCGAGCACCTCGGCGCGCAACTCGTGAGCGCGCGTGACGGCGCGAGCGAAGTCGTGCTGCCGCTCGCCGAGCGGCATCTGAATACATGGGACGTCGCGCACGGCGGCGTCACGATGACGCTCGCCGACATCGCGCTCGCCATGGCCGCGCGCAGCGTCGCCGCCGACGGCGTGGGCGTCGTCACCGTCGAAATGAAAGTGAACTTCATGCAGCCGGGGCGCGGCGAATTGCGCGCCACCGGCCGCGTGCTGCACCGTTCCACTACCATGGCCTATTGCGAAGGCGAGATTCGCGACAGCGAAGGCCATTTCGTCGCCAAGGCGCTCGGCACCTTCAAGTACATGCGCCGGCTTGCGGTGGGCCGTGACGTGACGCGTCAGCGTCTGCGCAGCGACCCCAGCGCGCGGCCGGGGCCGAGCGACGGTTAAACGCGCAATCGGGCGCGTGCGAGGGCTTTGCTCGTGCGCACCCGGGTGCTGTTCTCTCGCGCGGCAGGCGTGCAACGCCTCGCCGCGCCCAACGAAGCAACACGGATGCCATGACCCAGACCAATCGCCAGATCCTGCTCGCTTCGCGCCCGGAAGGCGCCGCGAGCGTCGATAACTTCCGCCTCGTCAAAACGCCGCTCGCACCGCTCGAAGTGGGCCAGCTGCGCGTGCGCAACCACTATCTCTCGCTCGATCCGTACATGCGCGGGCGCATGAACGACAGTAAGTCGTACGCAGCGCCGCAGCCGCTCGACTCGGTGATGATCGGCGGCACGGTGGGCGAGGTGGTCGAATCGCGCAACCCGAAGTTCAAGGTCGGCGACAAGGTCGTGGGCATGTTCGGCTGGCAGGAGTTCGGCACCTCGAACGGCAGTGACCTGCATGTCGTCGATACGACGCATGTGCCGCTTTCCGCGTACCTCGGGCCGGTCGGCATGCCGGGCGTCACCGCGTGGTACGGCCTGAATCGCATCATCGAGCCGAAGGCGGGGCAAACCGTCGTCGTGAGCGCGGCGAGCGGCGCGGTGGGCAGCGTGGTCGGCCAGCTTGCGAAGCGCGCGGGCTGCCGCGCAGTGGGTATCGCGGGCGGCGCGGACAAATGCCGCTATGTCGTGGAGACGCTCGGCTTCGACGCATGCGTCGACTACAAGGCCGGCAATCTCTATCAGGATCTCAAGGCCGCGACGCCGGACGGCGTGGACGGCTACTTCGAGAACGTCGGCGGCGCGGTGCTCGACGCTACGCTCGCGCGCATGAACGCGTTCGGCCGCATCGCGCTGTGCGGGATGATCGCCGGCTACGACGGCGAGCCGATGCCGCTCAAGTATCCGCAACTGCTGCTCACGCAGCGCCTGCTTGCGCAGGGCTTCATCGTGAGCGAGCACATGGAAGTGTGGCCGCAGGCGCTCGCTGAACTGGGTACGCTGGTCGCGAAGCAGCAGCTCGCGTATCGTGAGACCGTGGCCGAGGGGCTCGAGAACGCGCCCGGCGCGTTCCTCGGCATGCTCAAAGGCCACAACTTCGGCAAGCAGCTCGTCAAGTTGATCTAACTATCTGAGTGTGAGCGCAAGCGCCCTGGAAGGGCGCTGCGCTGTTCCGTGCGCAGTGTTCACCGCAACCTTCACCGCAGGATTCGCAATGTCCGAACCGTTTGAGTTCGACGGCCGCGTGGCTGTCATCACGGGCGCGGCAAGCGGCTTTGGCCGCGCGTTCGCGCAACAGGCCGCAGCGCTCGGCATGAAGCTCGTGCTCGCCGATGTCGATCAGACGCTGCTCGACGAAACCGTCAATGCCTTGCGCGAAGGCGGCGCGCAGGCCATCGACGTGCGCACCGACGTGCGCGATGCCGCGCAGGTCGACGCACTCGCTAAGGCCGCGCTCGACGCGTATGGCAAGGTCCATCTGCTCTTCAACAACGCGGGCGTCGGCACCGGCGGCTTCGTGTGGGAAAGCACCGCGAAGGACTGGGACTGGGTGTTCGGTGTGAACGTAATGGGCGTGGCCAATGGCGTGCGCAGCTTCACGCCAGCCATGCTCGCGCAGGGCGAGCGCGCGCATATCGTCAACACGGCGTCGGTGGCGGGGTTGCTTTCGCCGCCCGCCATGGGCGTGTACAACGCGTCGAAGCATGCCGTGGTCTCGCTCACCGAGACGCTTTATCACGACCTGAAGAACGTGACCGACAAGGTGAGTTGCTCGTTGCTGTGTCCAGCCTTCGTGTCGACCGGCATCGCGAACGCCGAGCGCGCCCGCCCTGACGATCTTCGCAACGAAGAACCACCCACGCGCTCGCAGCAAGCCGCCGATCTGCAGTTGCAGCGCGCGGTGCGCTCCGGCAAGCTCACGCCCGACGACGTCGCGAAGGCGACCTTCGACGCCGTGCGGGACGGGCGCTTTTATATCCTCACGCATCCGCAGATTCTTCCTTCGGTGAAGCTGCGTCATGAGGATATCGAAACATTGCGCAACCCGACCGATCCGCTCTCGCTCAAACCTGAAGTCAAGAAAGCGCCGCAATAAAAGCGGCGGAGGTCACGCTCGTGCGTTACGACGGCACGATCCACGAGTTCATCAAAATGGGCGCGTTCATCGACGAGGCGCGGCGCGCACAGCAGCAGGCCGCGCACGCGCCGCGCGTCGCGTACGGCACGGGCGACTGAAACGCACTCAGCCTCTTTCGACGGTATAGGTTTCGTGGCGCTCGAAGGCGCCCGGGCGGACGACGCGATGCGCGCCGTCGTCGTCGCTGCGCTCTAGCGCTTCCACATCCAGCAGGGTGCCGCGCAGCGTGACGCGCAGCGCCGTGGTGCCGCGTGTGCCGTAGTCGGGCGTTTCGATGAATGCCGCGGAAAGCGCACGTTCGCGTTCGAGCGAAATGCCCGTGGCGGGCAACTCGCGGTCGGGCGCGACCTGCGGGTCGCGCATCATGTCTACGAGCCGCGCGAGTGGGACTTGCGCGTCGCCCGTCGCGAGCTGTGCGAGTTCTGCGCGCTTGCGTACGAGCTTGGGCCACGGCGTGTCGAGCACGGCATTGGAAATGCCGTGCGTGCCTTCGGGCAGCAAGGCCGGCGCGCGGTCCGCGCGATTGCAGTACCACGCCAGCTCGCGCCGCGTCCAGTCGCCGACGATCAGATTGAAGCCGTTATAGAGATCGCCCGAGCGCGCGATCTCGTCGAGATAGCCGAGCGGCGTATCGGGCAGACCTTGCGCGCCGGTGAGCCAGCGCGAGACGAGCGTGCCGCGCGTGGGCGCGTCGGGGCGCATGTCGTTCGGCGCGCGATAGTTCGTGAGCGCGGCGAAGCGGCCGCGGCGCGTCATGCCCAGCCACGTGCCGCCGCCGACGAGATCGCGGCCCGCCAGCACGCCCGTTGCCGAACTGCCCGGGGACGTGACGTCGTCCGAGGCGTTCCACCAGTGCAGCGGGTCGGCGGTGCGGCGCAGGAACTCGTCGCGGTTGGCCGCGAGCG
Organism: Paraburkholderia sp. BR14312; assembly: GCF_040948675.1. NCBI lineage: Bacteria > Pseudomonadati > Pseudomonadota > Betaproteobacteria > Burkholderiales > Burkholderiaceae > Paraburkholderia > Paraburkholderia sp. BR14312. The sequence goes on along the minus strand of NZ_JBFPKI010000004.1, from coordinate 563,007 downwards.
TGAAAAGCGCGCCGGCGCGCGCGCGCGGACGCCAGTCGAACACGATCAGGCACATGGAACTGGCCCCTGCAGGGTCGGGTCTGGGGCCATGCCCAGGCAACGCGAGGCGCCGGGCGCCTCACGTGCAATGGACGCGGTGCGCAGCGTCAAATTTCGGCCGGCAACGCGTACGGCAGCGGCAACACGCGCAGCGCGGGGCCGTCCGCGGCGCCGAGATGCACGCTGCCCGTTTCGAGTGCGGCAAGCTTGATCTCGGCGAGCAGATCGACGCCGCCCTCGGGCGCGGCGGCGGCGTTCACGACCATGCCGCACGGCTGGCTCGGGTCGTCCGAATGGAAAAGCTCGGCCCCCGCATGCGCGGCGTCCAGATTCGCGGCCACATTGGCGAGCGCGGTGCGGCGCTTGATCGTGCCGCGATACTGGCTGCGCGCGACGATTTCCTGGCCGGGGTAGCAGCCCTTGCGGAAGTTCACGCCGCCCAGCACGTCGTAGTTGACCATCTGCGGTACGAACTGCTCGCTCACGGCCTGCGTGATGCGCGGCTCGCCCGCGCGAATGTCGAGCCAGTCCCACACCGCCGGCGACACGCGCTCGACCAAACCCTCGAGCTTCGCGAGGCGCTCCTGCACCGCTTGCTTCGGGCCGACCCACAGATAACGCAGCACGCCGGCCGCGTCGGGCACACGGATCAGCGTGCCTGCGGGGTCGTCCACCTTCACGTGCACGCCGTCGGGCAGCGCGTCGAACACGCTCGCGAGCGCGCCGCGCACGTCGCCAGCGAGCCCCACTACGAGCAGCTTGTCGCTGTCGTCGGTGAGCTTGGCCTTGGCCCGCAGCACGAACATCGACAGGCGTTTTTGCACCGGCGCCTGTACGTCCTTCGAGATCAGGAGACGGATCGTGTCGCCGGTCTTCCAGGTGAGGAACGAGGCGAGCAGACGGCCCTTGGGCGAGCAGTAGCCCGCGAGGCGCGCGCCGGCCACGTCGAGATGCTGGACGTCGTTGGTGAGCTGGCTGTGCAGGAAGGTCGCGGCGTCGTCGCCATTGGCGTCGATCACGCCGAACTGCGGCAGGATCGCGTAGGCGCCGCCTTTCAGAACGGCGTCGAAGTCGGCCGTGGATTCAGGAGCGGAAAGCGTGGAAGCGGGATCGAGCGGTGAGTTCATGGATTCGGGGAACAGTCAATCCTGACTTTAGCGAAGGCAAGCAGTTATTATATGAGGTCCCCCTGAGTCGTGTTTCCATGTCCCTTCTGAAGAAATGCCTTGTTGCCGGCGCCGCGCTAGTCGTGATTGGCGCCGCCGCGGCAGGCGGCGTGTGGCGCTGGGCCACCACGCCGCTCGAACTGGCCGCCCCACAGCTCGACGTCACCATCAAGCCGCACAGCACCGTGCGCAGTGTCACGCTGCAATTGCGGCGCGGCGGCGTGCCCGTGCAGACGCAACTTTTCGTGCTCATGACGCGCGTGCTCGGTTTGCAGAGCCAGCTCAAATCGGGCAACTACGAATTCAAGGCGGGCATCACGCCCTATGAGGTGCTGCAGAAAATGGCGCTCGGCGACGTGAACGAGTCCGTCGCCACCATCATCGAGGGCTGGACCTTCAAGCATATGCGCGCCGAACTCGACGCGAACCCCGCACTGCGCCACGACACGGCCGGCATGAGCGACGCCGAGCTGCTCGCCGCGATCGGCGCGCCGCCGGCGCCGAACGGCAGCGGCGAGGGGTTGTTTTTCCCCGACACCTATCTGTTCGACAAGGGCTCGAGCGATCTCGATGTCTATCGACGCGCGTATCACCTGATGCAGACGCGTCTGAACGAAGCATGGACCGCGCGCGCCCCCGGCTTGCCGCTCAAGTCGCCCTACGAGGCGCTGACGCTCGCGTCGCTCGTCGAAAAGGAGACGGGCCGCGCCGCCGACCGCGCGCTCGTGGCGGCCGTGTTTTCGAACCGCCTGAAAGTGGGCATGCCGCTGCAGACCGATCCGGCCGTGATCTACGGTCTGGGCGACAACTACGCGGGGCATTTGCGCAAGCGCGATCTGCAGTCGGACACTCTTTACAATACCTACCTGCGCCTTGGGTTGCCGCCAACGCCCATTGCGCTGCCCGGCGTCGCGGCGATCCAGGCGGCGCTCAATCCGGCATCGACGGCTGCGCTGTACTTCGTGGCGCGCGGCGACGGCAGCAGCGTCTTTTCTGACAATCTTGTCGACCACAACAAGGCCGTCGACAAATACATCCGGGGAAATTAAATGGCGCGGGGCCGATTCATCACGTTCGAGGGCATCGACGGCGCGGGCAAGACCACGCATCTCGCCTGGTTTTGCGATCAACTCGCCCAGAAACTCGCGCCGACGGGCCGTACGGTCGTCATGACGCGCGAACCCGGCGGCACGCCGCTGGGCGAGTCGATCCGGGAACTCGTGCTGCATCAGCCGATGGACCTCGAAACCGAGGCGCTCCTGATGTTCGCGGCGCGCCGCGAGCACCTCGCCAAGGTAATCGAGCCCGCGCTCGCGCGTGGCGACTGGGTCCTGTCCGACCGTTTCAGCGACGCCACCTTCGCCTACCAGGGCGGCGGCCGCGGGCTGCCGCGCGACAAGCTCGAAACGCTGGAGCGCTGGGTGCAGGGCGGTTTCCAGCCGGACCTGACGGTGCTGTTCGATCTGCCGCCCGATACGGCGAGCGAGCGGCGCGGCGCGGCGCGCGAACCCGATCGCTTCGAAAGCGAGTCCGATGCCTTCTTCAAGCGCACGCGCACCGAATACCTGCGCCGCGCGGAAGAGGCGCCGTATCGTTTTGCGATCGTCGATTCGTCGCAGGGCATCGACGCGATTCGCAAAAAACTCGAGCAAGTGATCGCAGCGCTTTGATTTCAAGGCGATATTTGGCGCTCTTATAGGGCTGCGCGATCCTCATGTGAATTCTGCAGAAGAACGCTTAACCGATTGATTCCGAAGATGATCTATCCTTGGCAAACCGACGACTGGCAACGCCTGCAGCAACTGCGCAGCCACTGGCCGCATGCGCTCCTGCTGCATGGCCAGGCGGGCATCGGCAAGCTCCAGTTCGCGCAGCATCTCGCGAAGGGGCTGCTCTGCGAAGCGCCGCAGGCCAATGGCGAGCCGTGCGGCGCCTGTGCGGCCTGCAACTGGTTCGTCCAAGGCAATCATCCGGATTACCGCATCGTCGTGCCCGAGGCATTGGCGGGCGAAATCGGCCAGGCCGGCGACGACGAGGCCAAAGCCGAAAAGGCCGACAAGGCCGACGGCGAAGAGGGCAAGAAGGGCCGCGCGCCGAGCAAGGAAATCCGCATCGAGCAGGTGCGGGCGCTCCTCGACTTCACGAGCGTGGGCTCGCATCGCGGCGGCCTGCGCGTGGTCGTCCTGTATCCGGCCGAGGCGCTCAACGTCGCCGCCGCGAACGCGCTGCTGAAGACGCTCGAAGAGCCGCCCGCGGGCGTGGTGTTCCTCGTGGTCTCGGCGCGCATCGACCGCCTGCTGCCGACCATCATCAGCCGCTGCCGCCAGTGGCCCATGGGCACGCCCGCGCCCGCAGCCGCTGCGGCCTGGCTCGCGCAGCAGGGCGTGGACGACGCGCCGGCGCTGCTCGCCGAAGCCGGCGGCGCGCCCCTCGCGGCGCTCGCGCTCGCGCACGACGAAAACCGCACGCTGCGCGACTGGACCCTGGCCCAGCTCGCGGCGGGCCCCGCCTGCGACGCCTTTGCGTGCGGCGAGACGCTGCAGAAGCTGCCGGTGCCGCTCGTGCTCGGCTGGCTGCAGCGCTGGGTCTACGACCTGCTCGCCGAACGCACAGCGGGGCGCCCGCGCTACTTTCCGCAGGCCGCCGGCGGCCTCGCGCGCTGCGCCGCGAAGCTCGACGCCGCGGCGCTGGCGCGCTACCTGAAGACGGTCACGCGCCAGCGCGCCGTGGAAAACCATCCGCTGAATGCGCGCCTCGTGTTCGAGGAACTCTTTCTCGGCTATCGTGAACTGTTCGCCTGACGGGCGCTGACGTACCCGATCAGACCCGAATCTTCCATCGCAGGACCATCCATGTTTGTCGATTCGCATTGCCACATCAACTTCGAGGGCCTCGGCGACCGCCTCCCGCAGGTGCTCGAGAACATGCGCGCGAACGCCGTCACGCACGCGCTGTGCGTGTCGGTGGACCTCGAGACGCTGCCTTCGGTGCTCGACATCGCGAGCCGTTACGAGAACGTCTACGCGTCGGTCGGTGTGCATCCCGACCACGAGCACATGCGCGAGCCGACCGTGGCCGAGCTGGTCGAACTGGCTGCGCACCCGAAAGTGGTGGCGATCGGTGAAACGGGGCTCGATTACTATCGCCTGGGCGAGCGCACGATCGCCGACATGGAATGGCAGCGCGAGCGCTTTCGCACGCACATTCGCGCGGCGCACGCCACGGGCAAGCCGCTCATCGTCCATACGCGAGCCGCTTCGGACGACACCCTGCGCATCATGGAAGAAGAGCGCGCGGGCGAACCGGGCGGCGTGATGCATTGCTTCACGGAGCCGTGGGCGATTGCCGAGCGCGCACTCGCGCAGAATTTTTACATCTCGCTTTCGGGCATCGTGACGTTCAAGAGCGCGACCGATGTGCAGGAAGTGTCGCGCCGCGTGCCGATCGAGCGTCTTTTGATCGAAACCGATTCGCCGTACCTCGCGCCGGTGCCATTTCGTGGCAAACCCAATGAACCTGCGTACGTGAGCCATGTCGGAAGATTCATTGCGCAGCAACGCGGATTGCCGGACGCCGAACTTGGCGCTGTCACCACGCAGAACTTTTTCCGGCTCTTCAAGATCCAGCCGCAGGCCTGAATCGCGAACCGCGTGCTGTCAATGATTTTAAATATCAACGAGATAGCAGATAACGTTAAGGCTTGACATGAACTCGAAACCGCTTCCGCACGCCGCCAACCCTGTCCGCCGTACTGCCGCCGCGCTCGTGCTCGGCGTCGCCGCCATCCTGTTCGGCGCCGCGGCGCATGCCGCTCCGATCGACTCGCTCATCAAGAGCGTCAAGTTCGACGACGACAAGGGCGTGCAAAAGGCGCTCGCTCAAGGCATGGACCCGAATGCCACCGACGACCAGGGCATGCCGCTCCTCGTGCTGGCCGCGCGCGAGAAGTCCGACAAGGTCGGTGCCGTGCTGCTCGACAACCCGAAGACGAATATCGCCGCTGAAGACCGCGCAGGCGAAAACGCGCTGATGCTCGCCGCGCTCAATGGCGACGTGGACTTCGTGAAGCTCCTCATTACCAAGGGTGCCGAGGTCAACAAGAAGGGCTGGACGCCGCTGCACTACGCCGCCGCGAACGGCAACGACGACGTCGCGAAGCTCCTGATCGGCTATTCGGCCGACGTCAACGCGCTGTCGCCCAACGGCACGACGCCGCTCATGATGGCCGCACGCGGCGACCATCTCACGACGCTCCAGATGCTGCTCGAGCACGGCGCGACGCTTGGCGCGAAGAACCAGATCGGCATGACGGCGCTCGATTTCGCGCGCCAGTACAAGGCGCCGGATGCGATCAAGGACCTCACGGCGCGCATGACGCAGGCTGGCCTCTCCACGGCGAGCCCGGCAGCGCCGCAAAACAGTGCAAAATAATGGGGCTAAGACGGCCGCACTGCACCAACGCGGCCGCCCGGCGGCGCTCGATGCGCCGCTCCCCATGACAACTCAAGGAGAACCATGCTGCGGGTTCTGATCTGTGCGGGCGCGATGGCGTTGCCGCTCTCCGCTTTCGCATTCACGGCAAGCGACCTCAACCGGCTTTGCACGAAGACCGACGTGGCTTCGCGCAGTGCATGCGCTGCCTATATCGAAGGTGCCGCGGACGGCATCTTCAACACCATCGACGCCATCGGCGGCACTACCGGGCCGCGCGTGGGTCAATACTTCTGCCTGCCGCCCGATGCGCGCTCGGCGCAACTCACCGATGCGGTGCGCAAGTACATCGCCGACAACCCGAACGTGGCCGGCTACAACGCCAGTACTGCCATTTCGCTCGGGCTGGGCAAGGCGTTTCCCTGCAAGACCGGCAGCGGCAGTTGAAGCCGGCCGGTTCGAGTCGTAACCCGTAGTCCGTAGTTAGATATAGCTGCAAACACGGCGCGGCACCGACCGCCGCCGCGCCGTTCATCATCGAGGCCGCAGCGGGGCCAGCGTTCACCCTCGCCGAGGCCGTCCGCGGGCCTGCGCCCGTGCCGTTTCCAAGAGTCGCCCTTTGCTCAGGATGCTCAGGAGGAACTGGCCGCAGATGCCGACACTCGACGATCTCTCCCATTTCACCGACGCGCCGCTGCACGACTGGCTCGGCACGTTGCTCGTGAGCGCGCTCGCGCTCGTTTTCGCGTTCGCCCTGCACTGGGTCGGCGGCCGCGTCTTGCTGCGCATCGCGCGCCCGTATCCGCGGGTCAGCGTGTTCCTGCGCTATATCCGCAAACCGGCGCTCGCCGTGCTCGCGATCCTCGCGATCGAATTCGTCTGGTGGCAGGCGCCCGACACGCTCCGGCACATCAGCGGCCTGCGCGAGCTGTGCGCGTTCGCGCTGATCGCCGCGATCACCTGGCTTTCGGTGCGCTGCGCGGCGGCGATCGGCGAGGCCATCATCGCCGCCCATCCGCTCGACATCGCCGACAACCTCCAGGCCCGCCGCATCCACACCCAGGCCCGCGTGCTCGCGCGTACGGTGATGGTGCTGATCATCATCGTGGGCGTGGGCGCGGCGCTCATGACCTTCCCGAACGTGAGGCAGATCGGCGCGAGCCTGCTGGCTTCGGCCGGGGTTGCCGGTCTCGTCGCCGGTATCGCGGCACGCCCCGTGCTAGGGAATCTGATTGCCGGTTTGCAGATCGCGCTCTCGCAGCCGATCCGGCTCGACGACGTGGTCGTGATCCAGGGCGAGTGGGGGCGCATCGAGGAAATTACCGGCACCTATGTTTCGGTGCGGATCTGGGACCAGCGGCGGCTCATCGTGCCGCTGCAATGGTTCATCGAGAATCCGTTCGCGAACTGGACGCGCAGCAGCTCGCAGATCATCGGCACGGTGTTTCTGTGGCTCGACTACCGCATGCCGCTCGCGCCGCTGCGCGAGGCGCTCGCGCGCATCGTCGACGGTGCGCCCGAATGGGACCGCCGTGTGCAGGTTTTACAGGTCACCGACGCCAACGAGCGCGCGATGCAGGTGCGCGTGCTGGTGAGTTCGCGCGACTCCGGCCTGAACTTCGATTTGCGCTGCCGCGTGCGCGAAGGGCTGCTCGATTTCGTCAACGAGCACTATCCGCAGTTCCTGCCGCGTGCGCGCGCTGAAGTTTCGGCGGAGCTCGAAAGCAGCACCGGGGAACTGCCGTCCTTCGTGCGCCGCCCCGCGCGGCAGGCGGCGGCGAGCACGGCGGCCCATACGGAGGCGGATCCCGTGACGGGCACGCGCGTGCCGGGAGACGGCGAGGAGCTGGAGACGCACCGCCCGGCGCGGCCGGCATCCGAAGCGGCTAAGGGGGCCGAGGCAGCGCAAGCCACCGACGCCCGCGAGCCGGCGACCGAAAGCCGCCGCGATAATGGTGGATAACCGCTGTCAGCGGTCGAGAGGGAAAGGAGGAGGAACAGCAAGATGGGCAGACTGATAGTCGTCTCGAACCGCGTGGCGACGCCGACGGAGACCAAGGGCTCGGCAGGCGGCCTCGCGGTCGGCGTATTCGGCGCGCTGAAGGACGCGGGCGGCGTGTGGTTCGGCTGGAGCGGCGACGTGGTGAGCGAGACGGTGGCGAACGCGGGGCCGACGCTCGTCGAAGAAGGCCACGTCACCTTTGCGACCGTCGGCCTCACGCGCAAGGACTACGATCAGTACTACCGCGGATTCTCGAACGCCACGCTCTGGCCGGTGTTCCACTACCGCAACGACCTCGCGCGCTACGAGCGCGACGAATACGCGGGCTATCGCCGCGTGAACGCGTGGCTCGCGCACAAGCTCATGAAGCTGATCCACCCGGACGACAACATCTGGGTGCACGACTACCACCTGATTCCGTTCGCCGAGGCGCTGCGCTCGGAAGGCGTGCGCAACCGCATCGGCTTCTTCCTGCATATTCCGTTTCCATCGCCGCAGGTGCTGCAGACCATTCCGCCGCACGACGAACTCGTCAGGTCGCTGTGCTGTTACGACCTGCTGGGCTTCCAGACGCAGAACGACCAGCAGGCATTCCACGACTACATCGCGCGCGAGGCGCGCGGCAAGGTTCGCGAGCGCGCAGAGAATCCGGAGCACGGCGAGGTCGAGGCGTATGGCCGCAAGCTGCGCACGGGGGTCTACCGCATCGGCGTGTTTCCGGACGAGATCGCCGAGCAGGCCGCGCGCTACGAAAGCCGCCAGCACCTGCTCGACCTCAAGCAGAGTCTGGAAGGGCGCAAGCTCATCATGAGCGTGGACCGGCTCGACTATTCGAAGGGGCTCGTCGAGCGTTTCCATGCGTTCGAGCAGTTGCTGGAAACGTCGCCCGAATGGCGCGGCAAGGTCACGCTCGTGCAGATCGCGCCGCCCACACGCTCGGATGTCGCGAGCTACAAGGTGATACGCGAGGAACTGGAGCGGGAAGCCGGGCGCATCAACGGCCGCTACTCTGGCCTCGATTACACGCCGATCCGCTATCTGAGCCAGCAGTACGACCGCTGGAAGCTGATGTCGCTCTTTCGCGAGTCGCAGATCGGCTATGTGACGCCGCTGCACGACGGCATGAATCTCGTCGCCAAGGAATACGTGGCCGCGCAGAATCCCGGCGATCCGGGCGTGCTCGTGCTGTCGATCTTCGCAGGCGCGGCGGCCGAACTCACGGGCGCATTGCTCGTGAATCCTCATGATGCGACCGGTATGTCGGAAGCGCTGGAACGCGCGCTCTCGATGCCGCTCGAAGAGCGCCAGGCGCGCTACCAGACCAACATGGAGGCGCTCAGACGCAACGACCTCGGCGTGTGGCGAGACACCTTTCTGCGCGACCTCGCGGCGGTGCCCCAGCCGCGCTGAACGATACGGGGCACAGCCGGTTCGCGCGCCGGCACGATTGCGTATGATGCGTGGCTGATCCACGCATCCGCAGTGCGACTGCCACGCCACCCCGCGCACCTTCATGCTGACTACGCTCGCCATCGCCAACTACCGCTCGCTGCGCGAGCTCATCGTGCCGCTCGGTGCGCTCAACGTCGTGACCGGTCCGAACGGCAGTGGCAAGTCGAATCTCTATCGCGCGTTGCGTCTGCTCGCGCTCACCGCCCGCGGCGGCGTGATCCCGTCGCTGGCGCGCGAGGGCGGCCTGCAATCCACGCTGTGGGCGGGCCCCGAGCGCTTCTCGCGCGCCGTCACCGCTGGGGAATACGCGGTGCAGGGCACGGTGCGCAAGGATGCGGTGAGCCTGCGCCTGGGCTTCGCGGGCGACGCCTTCGGTTACGCGATCGATCTGGGATTGCCGCTGCCTTCGTCCACTTCGCAGTTTTCGCTCGACCCGGTGATCAAGCGCGAATGCATCTGGAGCGGGCCGATCCTGCGGCCCTCGGCGTTGCTCGTGGATCGCCAGGGGCCGATGATCCGCATCCGCGACGCCGCGGGCGAATGGACGACGCTCGCGCAGCCCGTGGCGAGCTTCGACAGCATGATGACCGAGTACGCCGACCCGCGCAGCGCACCCGAAATGATCGCCGTGCGCGAGCAGATTCGCTCGTGGCGTTTCTACGACCACTTCCGCACCGACGAGCACGCGAGCGCGCGCCAGGTGCAGATCGGCACGCATTCGCCGGTGCTCGCCGACGACGGCGCCAACCTCGCCGCCGCGCTGCAGACGATCCGCGAGATCGGCGACGGCGAGGCGCTCGATACCGCCATCGGCGACGCCTTTCCGGGCGCGCGCGTCGAAGTCGTGAATCACGAAGGGCGCTTCGAGGTAGCGCTGCGCCAGGAGGGGCTATTGCGGTCGCTGCGTGGCGCGGAGCTCTCGGACGGCACCTTGCGCTATCTGCTGCTCGCGGCGGCGCTGCTGAGCCCGCGGCCGCCGGGCCTGCTGGTGCTCGACGAGCCCGAGACGAGCCTGCATCCGGACCTGCTGCCGTCGCTCGCGCGGCTCATCGCGCGGGCGTCGCGGCACTCGCAGGTCATCGTCGTCTCGCACGCGGCGCGGCTCGTGGCGGCGCTGGAGCGCGAGGCCGGCAGCCAGTCGGTCGTGCTCGAACGGCGCCTCGGCGCAACCGGGTTCGCCGACCCCGACACGCTCGACGTGCCGGCCTGGAAATGGCCCGCCAGATAGGCCGGTAGGGCAAACGCAGGGGTTGTTTCGGCTTGTAACACCGTATAGAAATTGAAAGACTGGCGGCGCGCGAGCCCGGCTTGCCGAATAATGGGATAACTGCTGCGTCGCCGATGGCCGCCCGGACCTGGCTTAGAATGACCGGCACCGCAAGAACGGGCAACGCGGCCCCGTTTCCTGGAGACACACGATGAGAATTGCGCAGATCGCCCCGCTGACCGAATCGGTCCCGCCGAAGCTCTATGGCGGCACCGAGCGCGCCGTGTCGTATATCACTGAAGCGCTGGTCGAACTCGGGCACGACGTCACGCTGTTCGCGAGCGGCGATTCGCTCACGAGCGCGAAGCTCGAGCCCGTGTGGCCACGAGCGCTGCGGCTCGACCCCGGCATCCGCGACCGTATCGCACCGCACATGCTCCTCATGGAAATGGTGCGCCGCCAGGCCGACCAGTTCGACGTGTTGCATTTCCATATGGACTACTACTCGTTTTCGGTGTTCAAGCGCCAGGAAACGCCGTTCGTGACGACGCTGCACGGCCGTCTCGACCTGCCCGAGCAGCAGCCGGTCTTCGATACGTTCAACACCGCGCCCGTCATCTCGATCTCCAATGCACAGCGCCAGCCGATGCCGCAAGCGCGCTGGCTGCGCACGGTTTACCACGGCCTGCCCGAGACGCTCTACACGCCGCAGCCTGTGGAGCAACGCTATCTTGCATTTCTCGGCCGTATTTCGCCGGAAAAACGCGTCGACACGGCGATACGCATTGCCGGGCGCTGCGGGCTGCTCATCCGGATCGCCGCGAAGGTCGACGAAGCCGACCGCGAGTATTTCGAGCGCGACATCAAGCCGTTGTTAGCGCTGCCGCACGTCGAGTACGTGGGCGAGATCAACGACAGCCAGAAGGCCGAATTCCTCTCCGGCGCCCATGCGCTGCTGTTCCCGATCGACTGGCCGGAGCCGTTTGGCCTCGTGATGATCGAGGCGATGGCGTGCGGCACGCCCGTGATCGCGTTCAATCGCGGCGCCGTACCGGAGGTGGTGGAAGAGGGCGTGACGGGCTTTATCGTCGAGGACGAGATCGGCGCCGTGGCGGCGGTGAACCGCATCGCGCGCGTTCCGCGCGCCGGCGTGCGGCGCCGCTTCGAAGAGCGTTTCACCTCGCACCGCATGGCGCAGGAGTACGTGCAGGCGTACGAGGCGGTGATTCGCGCGAACAAGCGTTCGCGCTTCAAGGTGATCGATACGTCCGCGAGCTGAGCGCACGGACGTCCGCGGGCGCCTAGAGCTCGAGTTTCGTGATCTTCGTGCCGCCGAGCGAGAGGTCGCCGATCAGCCCGCTGTTGGTGAGCACGAAGACCTGCACGGGCTGGGTGGCCGTGGTGGTGTCGATCGAGCCGTTCGCGCCGACCTTCACGAGCGCGACCGACGCGTCGCCGCCTGCTGACCAGCCGCTCGAATTGCGGAATTTCGCCAGCGCGTCTTCCGTCATGAAGAGATAGATGACGGACTTCGACTGCACGCCGAGCGTTGCGCCAACCGACGCCGACGACGTGCTGTAAAAGCCAACCGTGCTGCCCCCCACGCGCAGCGCGCCGTCGCCGTGTTCGCCGCCGACGCCGATGCCCGCCTGGATCACGCGCGGGAACACCAGAATGCCGCGAGCTTTGCCGACCAGTTCGCGCGAGCCCGGCACCGTCTGATAGAGGCGCGACAGGGTGGCGTCGACGTCGGAGTTGATCGAGTCGGCGCGCGACGCATTGGTCGCGGGGCTGGGGGCCTGGCTGCCGGTGGTGGTGCAGCCCGAGAGTGTCGCGACGCCGACGGCGATTGCGACAGAAGCCTTCAAAAGCATGCGAGATGCGTTCATCTTGTTCTCCGTTCTAGTTGCCGGGCGCCGCGATGTCACGGCGTCCCGTCGTTATACCCGAACGTCCCGACCCGCTCTTTGAGGCTGCGCAGCACACGCGCTGTGCGCTGGGGCATGCACGAAACGCGCTAGCGCTCCGGCACGGGCTTGGCCGTGGGCCGACGCAAGGCGCGCTTCACGCCGCCGATGAGCACGCCGATCGCGAGCAGCACCGCAGCGGGCACGACCCAGTAGCCGACGAACGCGTGCCACAGGTAGCCCGCAAGCGTCGTGCGCCGCACGGCGTACTCGTCGCGCGCTTCCTGCTGGCGCTGTGCGTTCGCCGCGAGCACCGCGGCGGGGCAGCCGGCTGCACGCGCGGTTTCGGGCGTGCCGTGGCAGCGCAGCGGGGCGCCGGCGTCGCGCTCGGCGTCGGTGAAGGTCCAGGAGGTCAGCGCGCGCTGCAGATCCGCGCGGTTATACGCCATCTCGTCCTGAACCTCGCGCACCGCGACGATCATCACCGGCACGAGCCAGAAGGTGATCACCATGAGCCAGCGGCGAAACCAGCGGTTCTTGTGTCTCCATGCCATCTGCGCCTCCGTTCGATGCCATTGGCATCAACGTCAACGCGGCAGCCCGATGGCTAATGTGTGATTTCGCGGGGAGGGGCCGCCGCTGCAGCCATCATAGGAGAAAAACGGCACGTCCGAATGCGGGTCATGACGCAAATCCGCGCAAACCTGCACGATTTCGCATCCGTCGACGATGATTCGCACAACCGAAGACACGGGCGCTGCAACGCACAAAAACAGCGCATAAAAAAACGCGCCGCAGCAAAGGCTGCGGCGCGCGGATCCTGCGAGTGCAGACGGGTGCGGGAGCGCTCCCGAACCCGCTTCGCTCAGCTCTTCGTCGAGAGGCAGGTCTTCATGAATGCCTTGCGGTCGTCGCCCTTCTTGTCGCCGGCCTGGGCGTTGCACGCCTTCATGCGCTCTTGCTGGGTCATCGTCGGAGCCGGAGCGCCGGCAGTCGAAAGGCACTGCTTCATGAATGCCTTGCGGTCGTCGCCTTTCTTGTCGCCGGCCTGGGCGTTGCATGCCTTCATCTTGTTCTGCTGGCTGTTCGCCGCCGGCGCGGAAGCGGGTGCGGCGGTCTGTGCGAACGCCGGCGCGGCCAGCACGCCGCCCAGCACGATTGCAGCAATGACGGATTGCATCTTCATCGTTCACTCCCTTGACTTTGGACGTTCTCAGTTGACGTGCGGCCAGCCGTAAAGGCCGGTGCGCCTCGCGCGCGCCGCCATTATGGCAAAGCTGCCATTAAAACGACGTAGCGATGTGTTCGGTTGACGCGCGCGCTGCTGCACAATGTTCGCTATCGGCCGTCGACCCAGTCCGGCGTGGCCGCAACGACACGGAGAACGCGCATGCATTACCTCTTGATGTACGAACTCGCAGACGACTACCTCGAACGCCGCCCCGAACACCGCAGCGCGCATCTGAAGCTGGCATGGGCGGCTGTCGAACGCGGCGAGTTGCTCCTGGCGGGTGCGGTTGCCGATCCCGTCGACAACGCGCTGCTGCTTTTCCAGGGTGACAGTCAGGCCGCGGCCGAAGCGTTCGCGCGCGCCGACCCGTACGTGCTTTCGGGGCTCGTGAAGCATTGGCGCGTGCGGCCCTGGCAAACGGTGGTGGGCGAAGCGGCGTCGAATCCGGTGAAATAAGGCGCGCGTGCAGCGGCGGCGCAACCGGCGCGGCTTAGCTCTGCGCGTCGCCGCGCGCGTCGTTCGCCGCAGCTTGAGCCAACAACTCGCGCACGGTGTCGTCGCTGACCTGATCGAAGTCGAGATAGAACTGGCCGACGCTGTAGAACGCCTCGGGCATGCGCGCACAGACGAATTCGTCCACCGTCCTGCCGAGCCGGTCCCACGAGCCCGAGGGCGCGACCGGCAGCGCTGCGACGATGCGCGCGGGGCCAAGCGTGGCGAGCGCGAGCGCCGCTGCCTTCAGCGACGCGCCCGTGGCCATGCCGTCGTCGACGATGACCGCCACACGGCCCGCCACCGCAAGCGGAGCACGCTCGCCGCGATAGCGCGCCTCGCGCCGTCCCAGCTCGATGCGTGCGAGCGCCATGGCGCTCTGCAACTGGGCCTCGCTCACGCCGGCGCTGCGTACGAGCGCACTGTCCACGTACTGCGCGCCGTTCGACGACAGCGCGCCCATGGCGAGTTCCGGCTGCCAGGGCAGGCCGAGCTTGCACACGGGCAAGACATCGAGCGGCACCTGCAGCGCCTTCGCGACTTCATAGGCTACGGGCACGCCGCCGCGCGGGAGCGCGAGCACGATGACGTCGCGTCTGCCCGCGTAGGCCGAGAGCGGGCCGGCGAGCGAACGGCCCGCCTCGCGGCGATCGGTAAAGGGGCGTTCCATGAAGAGGTCCTCCCATCTCGTTGCTGGCAAACTGGCCAAGGGCCGCGCAACGATGCGTTCAGTTTGCCACTCGCGGCCACACGCTGCTGGTAAAAAGGGCACCTCGCCGGCTTCCACGATGCGGCGCGCAATGCGAGCGGTCGTGCATGCCACTGCCCGCGCGATCCATTGCGGGGCGGCGCTCATTTGCATACGCGGATTTCTCGTTTGGCGCGGGCGTGCCGCCTCGCTACGATGAAGTCGATCCCGCCACCGACGAGGTCTTGCCATGTCCGAATCCGCCTCCTTCAAGCCGCGCGTCGTCGAACCGGTCGTGCCCGATGCTCCCGACGGCCTCGGGCTCGCCGTCGAGCTGTGGCTCGCGCGCCCGGTCGACGGCATCGCGGGCCGGGCGCTGCGGATTCACCTGCGCCACGGCGCGCGCATGGAGCAGGCCGAAACGCTGCGCGATCTGCTCCATGCCGTCGGCACCGCTATCGTAGTGTCCTGACGGCCCTCCCGCCGCTCAATCGAGCGGAATGGCAAAGAGCGCGTCGAGCAGATTCGACGAGGTCGTGTCGGCGAGGCGCGTAAGCGATTCGACCATGCGCACCTGGCAGTCCACGAGTGGCAGCATGCGAATGCGCCGCGACTCGCCAAATTCCGCATGCGCGATCACACCCACGCCCACGCCCTGCGCAATGGCCGTTTGCAAGGCCTCGCGGCCATCCACGTAGAGCACGGGCTGGACCTGCAGTCCTTTGCGCACGAGTTCGGCTTCGAGCAACTGCTGCGTGACCGAATGCGTTTCGCGAAACACCATGGGCTCGCGCACGAGTTCCTCGTACGTCATGCGGCGCTTTTTCGCGGCGGGGCTTTCGGCGGGCACGACCGCGACCAGCGGTTCCTCGCGCAGCACGCGGGCCTGCAGCCGGCTGTGAACCTGACGCGCGGCCGTGATCGCGGCGTCGGCTTCGCTCGCGAGGACGCGGCGCATGCATTCCGTCGCGTTCGCGATCGATAGCTTGATCACCACCCCCGGATAGCGCCGCCTGAACGCGCCGATCAGCTTGATGGCGAGGTCGGGCGCGTCGGCGGCGAGGGCGAGTTCGCCCGATTCGAGCGCGCCTGCCGCTTCGAGAAGCCGCCGCGCGTCGCGCTCACACCCCACCATCTGACGCGTCACCGCGAAGAGTCGTCGCCCGAGTTCGGTGAGTTCCACACCGCGAGGGCCGCGTTCGAAGAGTTTGACCCCGAAATCTTGTTCGAGCCGCCGCACATGGTCCGATACGGCCGGCTGCGTGAGCGAGAGCGCCTGCGCGGCGCGTGAGAACCCGCCGTGTTCGGCGACCGCGTGGAAAGCTCGCAATTGCGCGTATTGCATGTCGAAGCACTCCGGCGACAGGAGAAAAACTGGGGATAAGTTCAACTTATATCGACATCGATTATATCGATTTTACCGATGGACGGCGCTGCGCTAACGTGTCGGGATCGACTGTCCCCGACGCCCACTGGAGCCCGCATGACCACCCCCGCCGAGCCGTATCTCCTGACCCCCGGACCGCTTACGACCGCAGCCTCGACCAAGGCTGCGATGCAGCGCGACTGGGGCTCGTGGGACGCCGACTTCCGAGCCATGACCGCGCAATTGCGCGCCGCGCTGCTGCAGATCGCGGGCGACGAGCAGGGTGAATACGACTGCGTGCCGTTGCAGGGCAGCGGCAGTTATTGCGTCGAGGCGATGCTCGGCAGTTTCGTGCCGCGCAATGGCCACGCGCTCGTGCTCGCCAACGGCGCGTATGGCAAGCGCATCGCCACGACGCTGCGCTACCTGGGTCGCGAGCACACCGTGCACGACACCGGCGACTACCTGCCGCCGCGCGCCAAAGACGTCGAACAGCTGCTGATCGCGAACCCGGCCATCACGCATGTCGTCGTCGTGCACTGCGAGACCAGCTCGGGCATTCTGAACCCGATCGAGGAGATCGCGGCCGTGACGGCCCGCCAGGGGCGGCGCCTCCTGGTCGACTCGATGAGCGCGTTCGGCGCGGTGCCGCTCGACGTGCGCACGCTGCCTTGCGACGCGTTCGTCTCCTCGGCCAACAAGTGCATCGAGGGCGTGCCGGGCTTCGGGTTCGTGATCGCAAAGAAGGAAGTCCTGAACAACGCAAAGGGCGTGAGCCACTCGCTCGCGCTCGATATCTACGACCAGTGGGACGTCATGAACCGCACCGGCCAGTGGCGCTTCACGCCGCCCACGCACGCGGTGGCCGCGTTCATCGAGGCGTTGCGTCTGCACGCGCTCGAAGGTGGTCAGCCGGGGCGCCTTGCACGCTATGCGCGCAATCGCGACGTGCTCGTCGAGGGCATGCGCGGGCTCGGTTTCGAGCCGCTGCTGACCGAAGCCTGGCGCTCGCCCATCATCGTCACGTTCTTTTCGCCGGCCGATCCCGCATTCGACTTCGCGCGCTTCTACGAACTGATGAAGGCGCAGGGTTTCATCATCTATCCGGGCAAGCTGACGAGCGTGGAGAGCTTTCGCGTCGGCTGCATCGGCGCACTCGACGAGACCGTCATGCGCCGCGTCGTGGCCGCGTGCGGCGAAGCGCTGCGCACGCTCGGCGTGGCAAGCGCTGCGCCCGCGCCGGTCGACCTCGGCGCACGCGAAGCGCTCGCCGCGTAATCCGCACAGATCGTCAAGACTCCACATCATCGATTTCTTAGCAGGACGCATGCAATGAAACACGTCAAGGCAGTAATTTTCGACTGGGCGGGCACCGTGGTCGACTACGGTTCGCGCGCGCCGATGGGCGCATTCGTCGAGACCTTCGAGCAGTTCGGCGTGCCGATCACGATCGACGAGGCGCGCGGGCCGATGGGCATGGCCAAGCGTCCGCACATCGCGGCGCTGATGGCGCTGCCACGCGTCGCGGCGGCGTGGGAAGCGCACTACGGCCACGCGCCTGGCGAAGCCGATATCGACGCCGTGTACGACGTCTTCGTGCCAAAGAACGTCGCCGTGGCCGCGCAGTACAGCGACGTGATTCCGGGTGTAGCGGCCGTGACCGCCGCGCTGCGTGCCGACGGCGTACGCATCGGCTCGACCACGGGCTACACGCGCGAAATCATCGACCAGATCGTGCCGGGCGCGAAGGCTCAGGGTTTCGATCCGGACAGCATCGTTTGCACGGGCGACACGCCCGAAGGCCGGCCGTCGCCATACATGATCTACCGCACGCTGCCGCAGCTCGGCGTGTGGCTCGCGCGCGACGCGATCAAGGTGGACGACACCGAAGTCGGCATCGAGGAGGGCATCAACGGCGGGACGTGGGCGGTGGGTGTCGCGGTGAGCGGCAACGCGTTCGGCCTGACCGAGGAAGAAGTTCGCGCGATCGCGCCCGAAGAATTCACGCGCCGCCGCGCCGCGGCCGCGGAACGCCTGCGTGCGGCGGGCGCGCACTACGTGATCGACAGCGTCGCCGATCTGCTGCCCGTGGTGAACGAGATCGAAGCGCGGCTGGCCCGCGGCGAGCGGCCCTGAGGCGACCCGAAGGGAAACTGAGGGGAACGGAGCGGTACGTTGCGAAGAACGCGCAGGCGGCCTCGCCGCCTGCGTTACCATGGGCGCCCCAGCCACTAGCCGCCGCCCATGAAGACGTTTGCGCTTTTCGTCGTGACCGCGCTCGCCGAGATCATCGGCTGCTATCTGCCTTATCGCTGGCTGCGCGAAGGCGCGAGTGGGTGGCTCCTCGTGCCCGCCGCTGCCTCGCTCGCGCTCTTCGCGTGGCTGCTCACGCTCCATCCCACGGCCGCCGGGCGCACCTATGCGGCCTACGGCGGCGTCTATGTCTGCGTGGCGATTCTCTGGCTCTGGGCCGTCCAGGCGATCAGGCCGAGCCCCTGGGACTGGGCCGGCATCGGCTTCACGCTAGCCGGCATGGCGCTCATCATGTTCCAGCCGCGCTGAGCGAATCCAGGCTCAGCCGCGCGTATTGACTTGCGGAAACTTGTCGCGGAAGGCCTGCGGCATCGGCACGACCTTTTTCGCTTCGTAGTCGAAGAACACGAAGCCCGATTTCGCCATGGCGATGAGCGCGCCATCGGCCGGCCGCGTGATGGACGAATGGCCCGAGGTGAAGGCCGCCCCGTCGCGCCGCTTGCGAGCCACCGGCTGAGCGCTGCCGCGCCATGGCGGCGCAAGCGCGCTAGCGCAGGCGCTCGGGTGGCGCTTCAGGCGGCGGATCGCCTTCCGGTACGGGCGGCGGCTCGCTGTCCGGTACCGGAGGAGGTGGCGGACGATGCGGATCGTCGGGCTCCTCGGTCGGCAGATGAGACTCGGGGCCGCGGCCAACACGAGCGGCGGGCAGGAAATTCGAACGCATAAACCTCTCCGGGATACACGAAGCGTACGCCAGATGGGGCGTCGCAGCCCCTCGGCCTCGCCTTCGCGCGAATCGATTTGCCCGGCTCGGCGCAAACGCCGTGCCCCGCAGGTCGCCGGGGCCTGCCGGGGCCGGTACGCGGGTTGCTGCTTATCATGCCGGGACCGGCGCAGTCAGCTCGCTTCGACGGTGCAGGGTCCTGGCATCCGGGCTCGCAACGTACTGAAGGAGGACCGATCACCATGCACACCCCACCGACGAAGGTTTTCGTGCCCGGCGCGCTCGCGCTGGCACTCGTCCTGGAAGGAGCAGCGGCGGGCGCGGCGCTCGCGCAGGACAACACCGGCGCGGATCGGCCGACCACGGCGCCCGCCACCGAGTCGAGCGGGGCGAAGGCCAACGGCGTGTACCCGGCGCCGACCCAGGGCGTCGAGAAGGGCGTGCCCGCCAGCAAGGGCGCACAGGCGACGCGAACGACACATTCCTCGAAACACAAACCGCATCACGCAAAAAAGCCGGCAAACGGCGCGGCGGGCGCGTCGGCCGCCGCGGGCGGCAGCGCTGCGAGGGAGTAAGACGATGCATGAAGATCGCGCCTTTCATTTTCCGCGCAAACTGCGCGAAAGCCGTCCGGCCCAACGCGAAAGCGGCGTCGAAACTTTCGTCCTCGCCGCGCACGGCTGGGTGCCGAACAACGCCCGGCTTCCCGTCATCGTCTATCGGCGCGCGCTGGCGCCAGGCGCCCATGACCTTGCACGGGCATTCAACGAACGCTTCGAGGCGAACGGCTGGCCGGTACAATGGCTCGACGGCGTATTCGACTATCACCATTTCCATTCCACGGCGCACGAGGTGCTGGGCGTGTTCGCCGGCACCGCCGAGCTGATTCTCGGCGGCCCGGGCGGGCGCGTGCTGCGCGTGCATGCCGGCGACGCGCTGCTGCTGCCGGCCGGCACCGGTCATTGCCTGCTGTCGCTCGCCGGCGGCTTTCGCGTAGCGGGCGGCTATCCGCGCGGGCAGCAGTGGGACATCCGCCGCGACGCGCTGACGTCGGCGGAGTTGCGCGCCATGCAGGCGCTGCCGTATCCCGCAAGCGATCCCATTTGCGGCGAACGGGGGCCATTGATCGAGCATTGGCTCGCGCAGGCGTGAGCGCGCCAGGCACAGCGCTTGCCTTCAGGCGGTATTCGCCGTGCATTCGCACAAGGGATAGGGGGATACCATGACGACACAATCGAATCGCCCGCTGAATATGCGAGACCTGGCTTGTCGCCGCGCTTGTGCGCTCGTCGTCTCGTTCGGGTGCACGTTCGGCTGTGCGCTGGGCGTACCGTCTGCCGCGCTCGCGCAGGGCGCACCGCAATCGATCGCCGTGCAGCGCATGGCGACGGTGCAGTCTGGCACCGGATTTCGCGCCTCGAAGCTCGTGGGCTCAGACGTCTACGACAATAGCGGCAGCAAGATCGGCGCGATCGACGACATCGTGCTCGAGTCGCCTAACCAGGGCGCCTTCGCGATTCTCTCCGTGGGCGGCTTCCTCGGTCTGGGCAAGCATCTCGTGGCCGTGCCGTTCAACGACCTGCGCATCGACAGCAAACAGATCGTGCTGCAGGCCGACAAGGACCAGCTGAAGGCCATGCCCGAGTTCAACTACGCGCACGAATGACGCGCTCTTAGGTGAGCGTGATTGCCGGAGGTCAAGACGGCCTGGGCCTGAGTCCAAAGTCCTATTGCGCGCCCCTCGTTCACCCACCATAGTGGATGGATGCCTCGTGTGAGGCGTCTGAAGCGGGGAGCGATTCAATGGCGAAGAAAGAGGAAGTCAAGGCGGCGAGCGCAGCCGCGCCGGCAGAAAAACTCAGCGAAAAGGCCTATCAAAAGGAACTCGGGCGCCTGCATGGCGAACTCGTTCGCTTGCAGGAGTGGGTGGTCCAGAAGCGCCTCAGGGTATGCATCCTGTTCGAAGGCCGCGACGGCGCAGGCAAGGGCGGCACGATCAAGGCGCTCACCGATCGGGTCAGCCCGCGCGTATTTCGCGTATTCGCGCTGCCCGCGCCCACGGAGCGCGAGAAGTCGCAGATGTACTTCCAGCGCTACCTGCCGCTGCTGCCCGCCGCGGGCGAAATCGTGGTGTTCGACCGGAGCTGGTACAACCGTGCGGGCGTCGAGCGCGTGATGGGCTTTTGCACGCCGGAACAGGCGACGGAATTCCTGCGCGGCGTGCCGCTCATCGAACGCGCCATCATCGACTCGGGCACGATCCTCATCAAGTTCTGGCTCGAAGTGAGCCAGCAAGAGCAGACCCGGCGCCTCGAAGGGCGCATCAACGACCCGCGCAAGATCTGGAAGCTTTCGCCCATGGACCTGCTGTCGTATAGCCGCTGGTACGACTATTCACGCGCGCGCGACGAGATGTTCGACATGACGGATACGCCGGAATCCCCATGGTTCGTTGTCCGATCCGATGACAAGAAGCGCGCGCGTCTGAATGTCATCAGCCATATCCTGAACACCATTCCGTACAAGGCGCTGCCGCGCGAAAAGGTCACGCTGCCCGAGCGCCAGAAGGCACAAGGCTACCGCGACCCGGACTATCGTTACCGTTACGTGCAGGAGAAGTACTGAGCGGCATCGCGTCCGACCCGGCGCAGCTTGTCGTCGCGCCGGATCAAACCACACTATCATCACGATTGAACGCTCACGAGGGGTAGACCATGGCCGAGCTGCTGTTGGGTAATATCGACGAACACGTCACCGACGCCGAAATCAACGAGTTTCTGGAGCGCTACGGTTTCCCGCCGTACGACGCGATTCAGCGGATCGAGGGAGCGGGCCGTCCCGGCGCGCTGCTCACCTTCCACGCCGCGAGCGAGGAGGGGTTGCGCCGCTTGCAGGGACGCATTAACAACCTGTTCTGGCGCGAGCACACCATCAGCGCACAGGTCATGCCGCCCGCACGCGAGGAATAGGCGCACGCAACTACACAACAGGGCGCGCACCGCGGCTACGCCAGCTGCGGTGCGCGCCTTGCATTTTCAGGCACCGTTTCGAGGCGGCCGCCCGCGAACCGTAAAGGCCAGCATCAATAGAAGATCAAACCCGGCCGCTGCGTGCTCACGCGCGTACCCGCCTTGCCCTGGGTGATCGCCACGATATCGGCCAGCGCGCCGATCACCGCATCCTTGCCGGTGTTGCGCGCGAACTCCGCGGCCGCCATGACCTTCGGACCCATCGACCCGGCCGCGAAGCCCAGCTTCTCCAGTTCGTCGGGATGCGCGCTCGCAATCGCCTTTTGTGACGGCTGGCTCCAGTCGACGTACGTGGCGTTCACGTCGGTCGCGATGATGAGCATATCGGCCTCCAGCTCCTGCGCGAGCAGGGCGGAGCATAGATCCTTGTCGATCACCGCCTCCACGCCGCCCAGCTTGTGGCCTTCGCCGTAGAGCGTCGGAATGCCGCCGCCGCCCGCGCAAATCACGATCGTGCCGCGCTCCAGCAGCCATTTCACGGGGCGGATCTCGAAGATGTGCTTCGGCCGCGGGCTCGCCACGACACGGCGGAACTTGTCACCGTCCGGGGCGATGGCCCAGCCGCGCTCCGCGGCGAGCTTCTGCGCCTGCTCCTTCGTATAGACCGGGCCGATCGGCTTGCTCGGATGCTGGAACGCAGGATCGTTCGCGTCCACTTCGACCTGGGTGAGGATGGTCGCGAACGGCACCTCGTACGGCAGGAGATTGCCGAGTTCCTGCTCGATCATGTAGCCGATCATGCCCTCGGTCTGCGCGCCGAGCACGTCGAGCGGGTAGCCGGGCACGTCCTTGTAGGCCTCGCCCTGCAGCGCGAGCAGGCCGACCTGCGGCCCGTTGCCGTGGGCGATCACCAGTTCGTTGCCCTGCGCGATCTGCGCGATCTGGGTGGCCGCGAGGCGCACGTTCTCGCGCTGGTTCTCTGCCGTCATCGGCTCGCCGCGACGCAGCAGCGCGTTGCCGCCAAGCGCAATCACGATTCGCATGTCTGACTCCCAAGGTGATGCGTGTCGGTGAAGCGGGGCGCATGCACCGCGTTACCGGGTTTGCAACCCGGCCGCGCGGCGCACGCGCGCCGTCGAGCGGTACGGCTCAAATGTCGGCGAGCGTCGAAACGAGAATCGCCTTGATCGTGTGCATGCGGTTTTCCGCCTGCTCGAAGGCCAGATTCAGTGGCGATTCGAATACTTCCTCAGTGACCTCGACGCCGTTCTTCAACTCGGGATACGTGTCAGCGATCTGCTTGCCGACCTTGGTCTCGCTGTTGTGGAAGGCCGGCAGGCAATGCATGAAGCGCGTTTGTGCGCTACCGCTCGCCTTCATGAGCGCCATGTTCACCTGGTAGGGCAGCAGCACCTTGATACGTTCGCCCCAGGCTTCCATGGGCTCGCCCATCGAGACCCACACGTCGGTGTGCACGAAATCCACGCCCTTGACGGCTTCCTTGGGGTCTTCGGTGAGCAGCATGCGCGCGCCGCTTTCCTCGGCGAACTTCTTGCAGTCCGCCACGAGATCGTCGTGCGGCCAGAGCGACTTCGGCGCCGCGATGCGCACGTCCATGCCGAGCTTCGCGCCAATCAGCAGCAGCGAGTTGCCCATGTTGTTGCGGGCGTCGCCCAGATACGCGTAGCTGATCTGCGTGAGCGGCTTGTCCGAATGCTCGCGCATGGTGAGCACGTCGGCGAGCATCTGCGTGGGGTGGTATTCGTCGGTCAGACCGTTGAATACCGGCACGCCGGCGAACTTCGCGAGTTCCTCGACGATATCCTGTTTGAAGCCGCGATACTCGATCGCATCGTACATGCGGCCCAGCACGCGCGCCGTGTCCTTCATGCTTTCCTTGTGGCCGATCTGCGACGAGGTCGGATCGATATAGGTGACGTTCGCGCCCTGGTCGTAGGCCGCGACTTCGAACGCGCAGCGCGTGCGTGTTGAGGTCTTCTCGAAGATCAGCGCAATGTTGACGCCCTTGAGGTGCTGCTGCTCGGTCCCCGTGTATTTGGCGCGCTTGAGGTCGCGCGAGAGATCGAGCAGATAACGCAGCTCGCGGGTGCTGTGGTGCATGAGACTAAGCAGGCTGCGGTTGCGCAGGTTGAAAGCCATGTCGTTTCTCCGTTGCGAATGCAGTGGGAATGCAGAGGGAATGCGAATAGGGGCGGCGCTCAGAGATCGACGGCGTCGCGCACGATCGGGCAAGTCATGCAGTGGCCGCCGCCGCGCCCGCGGCCCAGTTCGCTCGCCGTGATCGTGATGACCTCCACGCCGGCCTTGCGCAGCAGCGTATTCGTATAGGTGTTGCGGTCGTAGCCAATCACGACGCCGGGCTCGACGCACACCACGTTGTTGCCGTCGTCCCATTGCTCGCGTTCGGCCGCGAACGCGTTGCCGCCGGTCTCGACGATGCGCAGACTCTTCAAGCCCAGCGCTTCTGCCACGACGTCCACGAAGGGCTTCTCCTCGCGGCGCAGGTCGAGCTTCGAGGGACTCTTGTCGTCGGGGCGAATCGAGAACGGCACGATCTCGTTGACCACCTCCGGGAAGATCGTCACGAGGTCGCGGTCGCAGAAGCTGAACACCGTGTCGAGGTGCATGGCCGCGCGCGACTTGGGCAGGCCCGCCACGACAATGCGCTCGGCGCCGCCCTTGGCGAAGATGTTCTGCGCGAGACGGCCGATCGCCTGGCGGCTCGTGCGCTCGCCCATGCCGATCAGCACGACGCCATTGCCGATCGGCATCACGTCGCCGCCTTCGAGCGTGGCCGCGCCATGGTCCTCGTCGGGGTCGCCGTACCACACCTGGAAGTCCTTGCCCGCGAACTCGGGGTGATAGCGGTAGATGGCCGTGGTGAGCAGCGTTTCCTGCCTGCGCGCCGGCCAGTACATCGGGTTGAGCGAGACGCCGCCGTAGATCCAGCAGGTCGTGTCGCGCGTGAAGGTGCTGTTGGGCAGCGGCGCGAGCACGAAGCTCGAATAGCCCAGATAGCGGCGAAATTCCTTGAGGATCTTGCTTTGTTCGGTATCCGGAATATCTTCGGCGACCACGCCGCCGATGAGGAATTCCGCGGTCTTGCGCGGCTCGAGCCCTTCGAGCCAGCTGCGCACCTCGCCGGCGAGCGACACGCCCACGGTCTCGGGGCGAACCTTGCGATCGAGGATGTATTTGAGCCCTTCGGGGTGTTGCACCGTTTCCGTGAGCAGATTGTGCATTTCGAGGACGTCTACGCCGCGCTCCCGCATTTTCGTGACGAAGTCGAAGTGGTCGCGCTTCGCCTGGCTGACCCAGATCACGTCGTCGTAGAGCAGCTCGTCGCAGTTGCTGGGGGTGAGGCGTTGATGCGCGAGACCCGGCGCGCACACCATGACCTTGCGCAGCTTGCCTGCCTCCGAATTGACGCCGAAGGCGACAGTGTCCGTACTCATCATGAGACTCCTCGAATCAAAGGGTGAGAAAGCCCTTGTACAGGCCGAAAGCCGCCAGCAATGCGCCAATCAGCACAGCGGCGAAAACGAACTTCTCGATGGTGGTGAATACGGGCTGGCCGACCTCGCGTTTTGCGCGTGCGAACAGGACGATGCCCGGCGCGTAGAGCAACGCGGAGAGCAGCACGTATTTGAGGCCGCCGGCGTAAATGAGCCAGACCGCGTAGATTACGGCGACGCCCGCGATGACGAGGTCCTTGTTGCGCTCGCCGCTGTCGGCCTCATACGTTTCGCCGCGCAGCGCGAGCAGGAATGCGTAGGCTGCCGACCAGAAGTAGGGCAGCAGGATCATCGAGGTCGCGAGATAGATGAGCGAGAGATACGTGCCCTTCGAAAACAGCGTGATGACGAGGAAGATCTGCACCATGCCGTTCGTGAGCCACAACGCGTTGGCCGGCACGTGCTTCGCGTTTTCCTTGCGCAGGAAGTTAGGCATCGTGTGGTCGCGCGCGGCCGAAAAGATGATTTCTGCGCACAGCAGCACCCACGAGAGCAGTGCGCCCGCAAGCGACACGACGAGGCCCACGCTGATCAGAATCGCGCCCCAGTGGCCGACCACGTTTTCGAGCACGCCGGCCATCGAAGGATTCTGCAGTGCCGCGAGTTTCGGTTGCGTGAGTACGCCGAGCGACAGCACGTTCACGAGCACGAGCAGGAGCAGCACGCCGACGAAACCGATGACCGTGGCCTTGCCGACATCGCTGCGCTTCTCCGCGCGCGCAGAGAAGATGCTCGCGCCTTCAATGCCGATGAACACCCACACGGTCACGAGCATCATGCCGCGGACCTGGTTCGTCACGCTGCCGAGCTTGGGATTCATTTGTCCCCAGAAGTCGGCCGTGAAGGTGCTGGAGCGGAACGCAAACACGCAGATGATGATGAAGAGGCACAGCGGCACCAGCTTCGCGACCGTGGTGATCTGGTTGACGATCGCGGCCTCCTTGATGCCCCGCAGCACGAGAAAGTGCAGCGCCCAGAGCAGCACCGAGGCGCAGACGATGGAGATCGGCGTGTTGCCCTCGCCGAACACCGGGAAGAAGTAGCCGAGCGTGCTGAACAGGAGAACGAAGTAGCCGACGTTGCCGAGCCACGCGCTGATCCAGTAGCCCCAGGCCGAGCCGAAGCCCATGTAGTCGCCGAAGCCGGCTTTCGCGAAGGCGTAGACCCCGCCGTCGAGTTCGGGTTTGCGGATGGCCAGCGACTGGAACACGAACGCGAGCATGAGCATGCCGACCGCGGTGATCGCCCAGCCGATCAGCACCGCGCCGGCGTCGGCGCTGGCCGCCATGTTTTGCGGCAGGGAAAAGATACCGCCGCCCACCATCGAGCCCACGACGAGGGCGGTGAGCGCGCCAAGGCGCAACTTGTTGGCAGAGGCTGGCGTGGCGGCGCTGTCGGGCTTGGCCGCGGGGTGAGACGAAGACGTCGATTCGGACATGCGCGATCTCCTGTACGAGCCGGCTGGGTTGCAGATCTCGCGCTGCGCGCGAGCCCATCAACATGCTGGTGCCTGAATCTGCAGCGCGGATCGCATGCCGCGAGAGCGGAACCCGTGCCGCTACGCGCTCAATCTGATAGGGGGCGCGCAAAATGACAATAAGACCTTGGTCCGATAGGAAGAGGCGGTTCGACGGGAATTAGGCAAATTAAAGGCGTCAGTGGATTGCAGTTTTATGACGGGCCTTATGCCAATTGCGTACGGAATGGGGCCGTTTGCCGGACTTTGCCGGCAGACAGGCATTGCGCGGCGCAGGGTAAATTCGCGGTTCGATCTATTTGTGCAGGACAACTCGCATGTGAATTTCGATTAATCTTAGATTAAATCGGGAAGCCAAATATTGATCGCGCGTAAGTGTTCAATCACCTCTTTTATTCGAATTATTGGAAATAATTACAAGTTGATGTGCCATTACGCGCGACGTTATCGGACATCATTGCCAGCAAACGCGATAGGAAACCTTCCACTGGTTTCCCTGAATTGTTCGACGCGTACCGGCTCCGGCACCATTAGGTCAAACGAAGCCACACGAGCCCACGCAACGAGATGAACGAAACCGTTCCCGCATCCGCTCCGGCCTGGACGCCGGCACCGCAGCAGGTCGAGTCCGCCCGCATAACGCGGTTCATGAAGTGGCTCGGCGAGGCGCGCGGTCTCGCGTTCGACGACTACGACTCGCTCTGGCGTTGGTCAGTCGAGGACATCGACGCTTTCTGGTGCGCGCTGTGGGACTGGGCGCAGATTCCCTCGCGCGAGCCGCGCGGCGTGGCGCTCGCCGATGCGGCGATGCCCGGTGCACGCTGGTTTCCGGGTGTCGAGTTGAACTACGTCGAGCGGGCCTTTCAGCTCGCGAGCGACGCGCGGCCGGCGATCGTTTCGCGCAGCGAGAGCGGCCCCATGGCGGGCCGCACGCGCGAATTGAGCTGGGCGGAGCTGCGCCGCCAGGTCGCGGCTTGCGCGGCCACGCTGCGGCGCATGGGCGTGACGCGCGGCGACCGTGTGGCGGCCTTCATGCCGAACACGCCCGAGACGGTCGTGGCATTTCTCGCCACCGCGAGCGTGGGCGCGATCTGGTCGGTGTGCTCGCCCGACATGGGGCCGCTCGCGGTGCTCGACCGCTTCCGGCAGATCGAGCCGAAGGTGCTCTTCGCCGTAGACGGCTACCGCTACGGCGGCAAGCCACACGACCGCCGCGAACTGATTCACCATCTGCTGCGCGAGCTGCCGAGCGTGGCGCGTCTCGTATTCGTCCCGCAGCTCGACCCGGACGCCGACGTGAAGGCGTACCCGCAGGCCACGGCATGGCGCGACGCGATCGCTGGAAACGTCCCGCTCGAATTCGAACACGTGTCGTTCGATCATCCGCTGTGGATCGTCTATTCGTCGGGCACGACGGGCATGCCCAAGGCCATCGTGCATTCGCACGGCGGCATCGTGGTGGAGCACGTAAAGCTCACCGCGCTGCATCTCGACCTGAGCCCGGGCGACCGGTTCCACTGGTACGCCAGCACGAACTGGATCATGTGGAACTGCCAGGTGGGCGGCCTGCTCGCGGGCGCGACGCTCTGCCTCTACGACGGCAACCCCACGTATCCCGACGCGCAGGCGCTGTGGCGCTTCGTGGGCGAGACGGGCGTGACGTTCTTCGGCGCGGGGGCGGCATATTTCCAGGGGTGCCTGAAGGCCGGTGTCGAGCCGCGTGCCGCGGCCGATCTGTCGCGCCTGCGCGCGGTCGGTTCGACCGGCTCGCCGCTGCCGCCCGAAGCGTACACGTGGATACTCGAGCAGGTAGGGCCCGTCTGGATCGACGCGATTTCCGGCGGCACCGATTTCGCGGGTTGCTTCCTCGCCGGCGTGCCGACCTTGCCGGTCTATCTCGGCGAAATGCAGTGCCGGTGCCTGGGCGCGCGCGTCGAGGCGTTCGATGAAGCCGGGCACGCGCGCATCGACGAAGTCGGCGAACTCGTGTGCACTGCGCCCATGCCTTCGATGCCGCTTTGCTTCTGGCGCGACGACGCGAACCGGCGCTACCGCGAAAGCTACTTCGACATGTTTCCCGGTATCTGGCGCCACGGCGACTGGCTGCGCATCACGCCCCGCGGCGGCGCGGTCATCTACGGTCGCTCGGACGCCACCATCAACCGCCACGGCATCCGCATGGGCACGAGCGAGCTGTATCGCGCGGTGGAGTCGGTGCCCGAAGTGCTCGACAGCCTCGTGGTCGATCTCGAGTACCTGGGGCGCAGCTCGTCGATGCCGCTCTTCGTGGTATTGCGCCCGGGTGTCGATCTGGGCGACGCGCTCGCGCAGCGCATTCGCGCACGCGTGCGCGAGGCACTCTCGGCGCGCCATGTGCCCGATGAGATCCATCAGGTTCAGGCCGTTCCGCGCACGCTGTCAGGCAAGAAGATGGAGGTGCCGATCAAGCGGCTTCTGCTCGGCCAGCCGCTCGAGAAGGTGGCCAATCCGGACACCATGGCCAACCCGGAAAGTCTCGCGTGGTTCGATGCATTCGCGCGGGCGAGGGGCCCGGCCGCGTGATTTCGGCCGCGCCGATTTAAAATGGCGCGCGGGCCGACGCCGATGTCTGTCCGTTTCCGCGGCCTTTCATCGTCAATGCATGCCATCGCCTAGCGCCACCGTTCCCATCTCGCTCGTCAACGGCTTTCTCGCCGGCGCGGGCGCCGAGCCCAGCGTGATCCGCCGCTATCTCAACGAGGCGGGCATCGCGCTCGAACTGCTCGCCAAGCCGGGCGGCCGCGTGACGGAAGAGCAGTTCTCCACGCTCTACCAGACGCTCGCCATCGAACTCGACGACGAGATGCCCGGCATCTTCAGCCGGCCGCTGCGCAGTGGCACGCTCAAGTTTCTCTGCCTGAGCCTGCTCGATGCGCGCAACCTCGAAACGGCGCTGCATCGCTTCGACCAGTTTTTCCACATCGTGCTCGACGATTTCCGGCTCGAATCGCGCCGCCATGGGCTCGTGGCCCAGGTGGCATTACGCGCCAATCCGGCGTACGGCGCGATCGGGCCGCTCGGGCAGGAGCTGACGCTCAAGCTTGCCCACGGTGTGTCGTCCTGGCTGATCGGGCAGCGGATCCCGCTGCTGCAAGTCGATTTCGCCTGCGCGCAGCCGCCGCACGCACTCGATCACCGCTACTTCTTCCCGGGGCCCGTGCGCTTTGGCCGCGAGGCCACGCTGATGCGCTTCAGCGCGGCCTATCTCGACATGCCGATCCGGCAGAGCAAGCGCAACCTGCGCGCGTTTCTCGCGCGCTCGCCCGGCGACTGGATCTTCGAGACCTTCAGCGAGCAGCTGGTGAGCCACAACGTGCGCCAGTACCTGGCCGCGCAACTGCCCGATCTGCCGACCATCGAAGCGGCGGCCGACAGCCTGCACTGCTCGGTGCGTACACTCTGCCGGCGCCTCGCCGCAGAGGAAACCACGTTCCAGGCGCTCAAGGACGAACTGCGCCGCGACGTGGCGATCCAGCGCCTCACCGACACCCAGGACACGATCGCGGCCATCGGCGGCGATCTGGGTTTCGACGACCCCAGCGCCTTTCATCGCGCCTTTCGGCACTGGACGGGCAGCACGCCCGGCACCTACCGCCGCCGAGGCTGAGCGGCTGGGCGCCTGAGCGTCGCCCTGCGCAAAGTCGGGTCGCCCAGCCATGTTGGCGGGGCACAGCAGCCGATAACGTGGCCAGAATTGTCACCATGTGGTCCGGTTTGGACAGTGGTTTGGCGTCCGATTGACGCTACGATCCGTCCTGTACTGCCGCAAGGTGGCCACCCAGGTATCCCTGGTAAGCCTGGCCCGGCGGCGCATCCATTTTGACCCCCTGAGTGACTGGAAGGACCGATCATGAGCTACAACGCCCCCGTCAAGGACATGCTGTTCGTGCTGAAAGAGCTGGCCGGCATCGACGCCGTCGCAACCCTGCCGGGTTTCGGAGACGCTGGTTTCGACACTGCGCAGGCCGTGCTCGACGAGTGCGCGAAGCTCTCCGGCGAAGTCATCGCGCCGCTGAACGTGGAAGGCGATCGCGTGCCCAGCAGCTGGCGCGACGGCGAGGTCACGGCGACGCCTGGCTTCGCAGGGGCGTTCCGCCAGTATGTCGAGGGCGGCTGGCAGGGTCTGCAGCATCCGACCGAATTCGGCGGCCAGGCGCTGCCCAAGCTGATCGCGACGCCTTGCATCGAAATGCTCAACGCGGCGAACCTTTCGTTCGCGCTGTGCCCGCTGCTCACTGACGGCGCCATCGAGGCGCTGCTCACCGCGGGCAGTGACGAACTGAAGGCGCGCTACGTGCCGAAGCTCATCTCCGGCGACTGGACCGGCACGATGAACCTCACCGAGCCGCAGGCCGGCTCCGACCTCGCGCTGGTGCGTTCGCGCGCCGAACCGCAGGGTGACGGCACGTACAAGGTCTTCGGCACCAAGATCTTCATCACGTGGGGCGAGCACGACATGGCGGAGAACATCGTTCACCTCGTGCTGGCTCGCACGCCCAACGCGCCAGAAGGCGTGAAAGGCATCTCGCTCTTCGTCGTGCCAAAGTTCCTCGTCAACGACGACGGCTCGCCCGGCGCGCGCAACGACGTGCATTGCGTATCGATCGAACACAAGCTCGGCATCAAGGCGAGCCCGACGGCCGTGCTGCAATACGGCGACCACGGCGGTGCGATCGGTTACCTCGTGGGCGAGGAGAAACGCGGCCTCGAATACATGTTCATCATGATGAACGCCGCGCGCTTCGGCGTGGGCATGCAGGGCGTGGGCGTGGCAGAGAGCGCCTACCAGAAGGCCGTGGCGTACGCGAAGGAGCGTGTGCAGAGTCGCCCCGTGGATGGCTCGCTCAAACAGTCGGCGACCATCATCCATCATCCGGACGTGCGCCGCATGCTCGGTTCGATGCGCGCGATGACCGAGGGCGCACGCGCGCTCGCCTATGTCGCCGCCGCCTATAGCGATCATGCTCACTACCACGCCGACCCTGAAGTGCGCGCGCGCAATCTCGCGATCTACGAATTCCTCGTGCCGATCGTGAAGGGCTGGAGCACCGAGATGGTCAACGAGGTGACGAGCCTCGGCGTCCAGGTGCATGGCGGCATGGGCTTCATCGAGGAAACGGGTGCGGCCCAGTACTACCGCGATGCGCGCATTCTCGCCATCTACGAAGGCACGACGGCGATCCAGGCGAACGACCTGGTCGGCCGCAAGACGGTGCGCGACGGCGGCGCGGTTGCGAAGGCGCTGCTCGGCGAGATCGATCGGACTGCTGAGGAACTCGGCCGGGCCGGCGGCGCGGCCGCGGCATCGATGCGCGCGGAGCTGGAGAAGGGCGCGCGCGCACTGGCGAATGTCGTCGACTACGTGGTTGCGAACGTCAAGCGCGACCCGAACGCGGTGTTCGCGGGCAGCGTGCCGTATCTCAAGCTCGCGGGCATCGTGCTGTGCGGTTGGCAAATGGCGCGTGCGCTGCTCGTCGCGCAACGCGAACTCGCGAACGACGCCGGGTTTTACGGCGCGAAGATCGCGATCGCGCAGTTCTACGCCGAGCACATTCTCGCGCAGGCTGGGGGCCTCGAGACGTCGATCCTGGCCGCAAAGGGCGACGCTGGCGTGCTCGCACTGAGCGAAGTGCAGTTTTGATCGGGCGACTCAGGGCGCCCCGTTAGCAAGCAAGGAAGAGGATATGTCGTCGATTGATCTGATAGCACAGTACGGCCCACGCGAGTCGATGGAATACGACGTGGTGATCGTCGGTGGCGGTCCTGCCGGGCTGTCTGCTGCGATCCGCCTGAAGCAGCTGGCCGCGGAAAAAGGCGCTGAAATCGGCGTCTGCGTGCTGGAGAAAGGCTCGGAAATCGGGGCGCATATCCTCTCGGGCGCGGTCATGGACCCGCGCGCCCTGAACGAGCTGATTCCCGACTGGAAGGAACAGGGCGCACCGCTGAACGTGCCCGTGACCGAGGACAAGTTCCTTTTTCTTTCCGAAACGGGGGCTAAGGCTGTGCCGAACTGGGCGCTGCCCGACAACTTCAAGAACCACGGCAACTACATCATCAGCCTCGCCAACGTCACGCGCTGGCTGGGCCAGCAGGCCGAGGCGCTGGGCGTCGAAATCTTCCCGGGCTTCCCCGCTGCCGAAGTGCTCTACAACGACGACGGTTCCGTGAAGGGCGTCGCCACCGGCAACATGGGTGTCGGCAAGGACGGCGAGCCCACCGAAAACTTCCAGCTCGGCATGGAGCTGCACGCCAAGTACACGCTGTTCTGCGAAGGCTGCCGCGGGCATCTGGGCCGTCAACTGAACGAGAAGTTCAAGCTGGGCAAGGATTCGGATCCGCAGGTCTACGGCATCGGCATCAAGGAGCTGTGGGAGATCGATCCCTCGATGCACCAGCCCGGCCTCGTGATCCACACCGCCGGCTGGCCTCTCGAGTCGGACACGTACGGCGGCTCGTTCCTGTACCACATCGACAACAACCAGGTGATGGTGGGCTTTGTCGTCGGTCTTGCGTACCAGAACCCGTATCTCTCGCCGTTCGAGGAATTCCAGCGCTACAAGACGCATCCGGAAATCCGCAAGTACCTCGAAGGCGGCAAGCGCGTCTCGTACGGCGCGCGCGCGATCACGGCAGGCGGCCTGATGTCGCTGCCCAAGCTCGTGTTCCCGGGCGGCGCGCTCGTGGGCGACGATGCGGGCTTCCTGAACGCCTCGCGCATCAAGGGCAGCCACGCGGCGATCAAGACCGGCATGCTGGCCGCCGATGCGGCGTTCGAAGCCGTGCAGGCAGGCCGCCAGAGCGATGAACTCGCGGCCTATCCGGAAGCGTTCAAGCAGTCGTGGCTCCGCACCGAGCTCTACAAGGCGCGCAACTTCAAGCAGTGGATGAGCAAGGGCCTGTACCTGGGCACGCTGATGGTGGGCATCGAGCAGAAGCTGCTGGGCGGCAACGTGCCGTGGACGCTGCATCACCAGCATCGCGACCACGAGATGCTCAAGCCCGCTTCGCAGTACAAGCCGATCGAGTATCCGAAGCCCGACGGCAAGCTCACGTTCGACCGGCTCTCCTCGGTGTTCATCTCGAACACGAACCACGAAGAGAACCAGCCCGCGCACCTCACGCTCAAGGACGCGAGCGTGCCCGTGAACGTGAACCTGCGCACCTACGCGGGCCCCGAAGCGCGCTTCTGCCCGGCCGCGGTGTACGAGTTCATGAAGAACGACGACGGCAGCGACCGCCTGCAGATCAACGCGCAGAACTGCGTGCACTGCAAGACCTGCGACATCAAGGACCCGACGCAGAACATCGTATGGGTCACGCCCGAAGGCGGCGGCGGCCCGAACTACCCGAACATGTAAGCGCCGGGCGGCGACTGCCGTCGATCCGACTTGTGGCAGGAGAGGCGTAGTGCGCCTTTCCTGCCATTTTTTACGTCCGCGAATACCAGTACATGCCGTCGTCGCGCAGCTCGCGTTTCACTTCACCGCGATACATCAGGTAGTTCAGGCACGCTAGGCTCTCGCCGGTTGCGAGGCTCATCTGCCCGAGATCGTCCTCGCCGATGCGCCGCGCGAACAGCGCCCCGAACACGTCAACGGCGCGGCGCGGTTCGGCGAGCGTGCCGCGCAGCCGCGCGAGGCTCTTGTCCTGCCCATGGCGCAAGCGTTCGATGCGCGCGTGCAACCCGTAAAAGCAGTCGTTATGCGAGGGAAGCACGAGCACGTCGTCGGGCACTTCGTGTTGCAGCTTGTCGAACGATGCGTACCACTGGGCCATCGGGTCCGCGTCGGGCTCGATCGGATAGACCGAAACGTTCGAGGAGATGCGTGGCAGCACCTGGTCGCCCGAAATGAACAGCTTCAGCGCCGGGCAGTAGAGACACGCGTGTTCCGGCGAATGCCCCATGCCGACGATCACGCGCCAGTCGTGCGCGCCGATGCGCACGACCTCGCCGTCCTGCAGACGCCGGAAGCTTTCCGGCAGCGCGTGGATATGCTGGCCGAAGCGGCCGAAGCGCGCGCGATAGACGTCGATAGCCGACTCGCTCCAGCCCGCGCGGCGATAGAAGTCGAGTGCGTCGGCAGGCGCTTCGCGGCCCGTGTCGGCAGCGGCCACACGGCAGTTGAAGTATTCGGTGCGCGTCATCCAGAGCCGGCAGTCGAACGCGCGCGTGAGCCAGCCTGCCATGCCCACATGATCGGGGTGCATGTGCGTGACCAGCACGCGCGTCACGCGGAACGCCGTGTGCGCCTCGCCGCCTTGCGGGAAGGTCGCGCGCCATACAGCCGTGGCCGCCTCGGTGCGCGCACCCGTATCGACAACGGCGCAACCTTCGGCGTCGTCGACAAGCCACACATTGATGTGATCGAGCGCCCAGGGCAGCGGCATACGCAGCCAGCGCACGCCCGGCGCGATTTCGAGAGTCGAGCCCGGCGCGGGTGGGGCCGGATAGGGATAGCACAGCGTTGATCGCGCGCTATTGGATGCGACCTCGGGCGTGCTCTCGGGGATGGCTTCGGTGCGTTCGGTCATGCTTGGGGCGCAAAGGAAATGGGGAGCGCATACTTTCGCGCATCGCGCGGAGGATAGCGCGAACGTGGCGGGCGCGCCCACGTCCTTTTGAGGGGCTGACATGACTGCGGCAGGACGCTGCGCCGCCGCACGCCTGTTTACTTTTGTTTCCGCTTGTTGCTTCTCGTTGCCGCCTGTTTCCCTTTGTTGCCCGATAACGACGCCCGATCGCGTAGCATCGCACCTCAACGTCGATATTTATTGCGCCGCAACAAAATGATGCCTACACTGACCAATGCCGGCTGCCTCGACGCTTTCGCAAAGGAGGGCGTGACATGACGAATCGATCAAACACATTGCATGCATCTCTGAAGCTGCACGTCTTCGAACAGGAAGGAGGGTGGCATTGGGGCATCACCATCCCTCGCAGTGCGGGTAGCGGCTTCAAACTCATCGCATACAGCGAAACGACCTTCAACGGCGAGAGCGAGGCGCTGCGCGACGGCAGTCGCGCGCTCGAGAATCTTCCGGAAGACGCGGCACTCGCGTTCGCGCCCTGAAACGTACCGCCTCAACGGCAGGCCCATTCACGAAGTCTCTTTAGGCACATGCAGTAGATGAACTTCTGCGTGGCGCCACCCGGCGTGTGAGGCTCTTCGCGTGCCTGTTTGATCAGCGTGAAGGGCGCGCCAAATTCGGCGTGCAACGCATCGGCGCTGTAGCGCATGACGGGCAGCCCGCTGCAATGGTCGGGACCCTCCTCGGCGAAAGTCCCACGATCACGATGCCGCCCGGTTTCACGTCGCGCAGCACGGCGTTTACATAGGCTTCCCACGTCTGCGCGCTCGTTCCTTGAGCAGCGCGCGAGGATGCTCCCATTGTCGCCGAAGATAGGGGATGGGCGCTTGCGGCGCGTTTTTGAAGTGCGGAGTTTTGTGTTGAAAACGAACTATTCCGATAAGAAAAGTTATCTTATCCGTCTGGTTTGATGGAGTACCTGGAGTACATCAAGCGGTCTTGCGCAAAGCTGTGAACTTACACGTCGCGGTTTTCGCGCAGCGTGCAAGCGGAGCCACAGGGTAGGGCGTGCAAAACCGGCGTCAGACAACGCCTGTCGCACGCCCTTGCGCCTTAGCCCAGCTTATTGGCCTGTTCCTTCGCAAGCAGGCGTTCAGCCTGTCGGTCTCCGCGGTTGGCTTCCTGCGCGGTCTGAACCGACGTTTCGGTGGCTTCGGCGAATGCTGCGCGTGCGGCGTTGCTGATCGTAACGGCATACGAAGCCGACGGGGTCGAAGCCTGTGTCGTCGTCGTTGTCGGCGCCTGCGTCTTGCTGGCAGGTTGCGTAGCGGCAGCCGCCTGCTGGTTCTGCGCGCCGGTATTCGCTGCTGTGGAAGCGGCGGGTTGGCTAGAAACTGCCCGGATTGTCATCAGAGGGTCTCCGATAAAGAGAGAGAAAAACCGTGAACTGCGCCCGGCTTATCGGAGTACCTTCCAAATACTTAAGAAGTATTTATTTCTTGAAAACGAATCAACTTAAGGCTCGTATAAGCTGCGGTTCGATTCGCGTCAACGCCTGTCATAATCGCCCGACGATCTGTTTTAAAAATGTGGTCAGGTCCGAGTTTCCGGACGCTGCGTGCCCGGGGCTTGCGTGGCCATTGAAATGATTGCCAGTATGTCATGGAATGAAAGCGACTCTTATTCAGGCTAAAAACCGCACCTTTGGCACCGCGAAAATAAGGCTCCACGTCGGGAATATCGTTTAGATAAGGAGTTCATCAGAATTCAAGGCTACCATCGCGCGAGTCTTTCAAGTTTTCCCTGGAAATCCATTTTGTTGCCACTCACGAACGACGTCACTCAGGACAACTGGTCCACGTGGATCCACCGGCAGCGCCATGGCAATGATCCCGCCCATGAGCACCATGTCCGCGCCGAGATCACAAGGTACGCGGACCGTGTGCTGGATTCCGTCCGCCTGCGCCCCGGGATGACATTGGCCGACATCGGGACGGGTGATGGTCTCGTCGGGTTTCGCGCGATTGAACGGGCCGGCGCCTCAATCCGGGTGCTCATGACCGATATTTCGGCTCCGCTGCTGCGGCACACGGAAGAGAGCGCCCGAAGCCTGGGGGTAAGCGGGCAGTGCGCATTCATACACGGCAGCGCCGAAAATCTTGCAGGCATCGCCAATGAGGCGGTCGATGCCGCCACGATGCGCGCGGTGCTGGCGTATGTGGAAGACAAGCCCGCTGCAATGCGAGAGATCTACCGCATCCTCAAACCGGGTGGCCGCTTCGCCATCGCCGAGCCGATTTTGCGTGACGAAGCGCTCGAGGTGTGCATGCTCAAGCAACTCGTCGATTCCCGCGCGTTCAACGCGGAAGATCCCTTCTTTCCCTTGCTGCTTCGGTGCCGGGCGGCGCAGTTCCCGGACACGGAAGAGAAGGCGCGCTCGCTGTCCATCACGAATTATGGTGAGCGCGACCTCGTGCGCTTCGCGATCGACGCGGGCTTCACCGACATCCGTCTGGAATTGCACATCGAAGTGCGAACCGAAGACAGCCTGCCTTGGGAAACGTTTCTTCGTACCTCGCCCCATCCGTTGGCGCCCAGCCTGGAAGAGGTCTTCGAAAAGGAATTTACCCGCGATGAGCGCGCGTATCTGGAAGTCAGGATGCGGGCGATTTTCGAAAGCGGAGCGCAGCTCGGCGCTGAGCGCATCGCCTACCTGGCGGCGAAGCGGCCGTAGAGACCGGATGGGAACGCCTGCTTAAGGATTGCATAAGCGTTAACCCTGCAGAATGCGCAGCATGCCTGCCGCAACGCCACCAACGTGTGGCGTTTGGGTTCAGGTCCATGCTCGCGCATTCATGCTGCGCGGGATTGGCTTGAGGAGTCCATATTGTCCAGCCCGCAGTCTCGCGCAATGTGTCCGCGCGTCTCTCACTTCAGCATCCCGAATCGCACGCGCGCTGCGCTCATCGCCGTTGTATCGGGCACCGCACTGCTCGCCGGCTGCGCAAGCTACAAGGCGCAGCCGTTGGCTACGGGTCCTTCGTTGATCACGCAGGGCGCGCTCGCACGGGTGCAGATCGACCCCGCGAAAATGCCATTGCCCGAGCTTGCGGCACACCGCTTCGATCCGTCGAACGGCTTCGACATCGAAGACGTCGCGATGCTGGCAGTCGCCAACAATCCCGACCTGAAACTTTCACGCGCCGACCTCGGCATTGCGCAAGCGCAGGCGTTTTCGGCGGGACTTCTGCCGGATCCACAGGTGAGCGTCTCCAGCGACTATCCCGGCGCTGTCGGGTTGTCGCGCGCGTTCAGCTACGGTCTGAGCATGGACGTGATGGCGATTGTCACGCGTGGCGCGAACACGAAGTCCGCCAACGCCACGGTTCGAAAGACCGACCTCGGTCTGCTCTGGCAGGAGTGGCAGGTCGTGGCGCAGGCGAAGCAGCTGTACGTGAGAGCGCGCTTTCAGGATGAGGTGTTGCCGCTGCTCGAGCAGCAGACGGCACTGACCCGCACGCGTTACGAACGCACCGCGCACGCGGCAAGCGAGCACAACGTGACGGCGGACAGCGTCACCGCGTCGCTCACGGCGTACGAAGACGCCCGCAAGCAGTACACCGACATGCAGCACGCGCGTGAGCAGACGCACCATGACCTCAATGCGCTGCTCGGCCTCGCGCCCGACACGACGCTTGCGCTCACAGGCGACACAGCAGTCACGCCGATGCCCGATGGCACGCTCGACGCCGCGGTTGCAATGCTGGGGCAGCGCCGTCCCGATCTGATCGCGCTGCAGGCCGGCTACGAGGCGCAGGAGCAGAAGTACCGCGCCGCGATCCTCAACCAGTTCCCAAGTCTTTCCGTGGGCTTTACGCGCCAGCGCGACACCTCGGAGATCTACACGAGTGGTTTCGCGATCAACCTCACGCTGCCGGTCTTCAACCGCAATCGCGGCAATATCGCCATCGAGCAGGCCACGCGGCAGCGTCTCGCGGACGAATACCAGACACGCCTGAATGCGGCTTACGCCGATATTGCCCACCTGCGTGCCGACAGCGCGATCGCCGCGCATCAACTCGATCAGGATGACGCTGCGCTGCCAGGGCTCGAACGTGCCGCCGCGCAGGCGCGCGACGCCTATGCGGCGCGCAACATCGTGCTTGGCCAGTATGTCGATGCGCAAACTGCGGCGCTCTCGCGTCGCATCGATGCGGCCACTGCGCGCGAAGCGCTAGCTGAGCAACGCATTGGCCTCCAGGCGCTGCTCGGCAGCGCGGTCCCCGATCCTGATCAGGCTCCGTCCGCGCGAGGCGCCACTGCTGAAAGCGCGCCATCCAATACCATCGTTGCACGTTGATCTCCATGACTGAGCACCGCTTTCTTTCCGGCACGCGCACGCGTGTCGCCGTCTGCGCACTTGGCGCGGCGGCCGCGCTCGCCGCTGGCGCAGCACTTTTCGCACCGCATGCAGCGCGCGCGGATGACGCCGGCGCTTCGGGCAGCACGCCCGCGCCATCCGCCGCCGTGCGGGTCGTGCGCGTGATGCGCCAACCGGTTGCCCAAACCGTCGTCGCGTATGGCTCGGTTGGGTCCGCGGCCTCGAACGCCACGTCCATCAGCCTGCCGTATCTCGCACGCGTCACGCGCGTGCTCGTCCAGCCCGGCCAGACCGTAGCGCAGGGCGCTGCGCTCCTCGTCGTGCAAGCCGATCCAAACGCCGTGATCGCCTATACGCAGGCACAAAGCGCAGCGACGCTCGCACGTGGCGAACTCGCGCGCACGGGCTCGCTCCTTCACGACGGTCTCGCCACGCAATCGCAGCTCGCCGCGGCGCAAAAAGCGCTGGATGACGCTCAGCAAGCGCTTGCTGCGCAACAAGCGACGGGCATCACACCGGGTTCGAAGACGATTACGGCACCAGTGGCCGGCGTCATCGCGCAGCTTGCCGCGGTGCCGGGCGACCGGATCCAGGCGGGCACTGCGCTCGCCCAGCTCGTTGCATTCAACGGCGCCGCGGGCAATGCCGCGAACATTTCGCTGGGCGTCGAACCCGCCGACGCGCTCACGCTGCACGCCGGAGACCGTGTCGTGCTGCGCCCTCTGTCCGCCTCGCTCGGGTCGCAGCGCGCGCAGGGGCGCATCGTGCTCGTCGGCGCAGCCATCGACGCGCAGAGCCAGCTCGTGAACGTGAGTGCGAACGTACCGCTCGCGGGTGCGGCCTTCCTGCCGGGAACGCGCGTGCGGGCCGACATCGACACGCAGACCGGCACGTGGTGGAACGTGCCGCGCGCCGCGGTACTGCAGGACGCGAAGGGCAGCTACGTGTTTCAGGTCGCGCCGAACAACAAGGCGCACCGCGTCGACGTGAAGGTAAAAGTCGAGCATGGCGATACGTACGGCGTGGATGGCGCGCTCGACGCCTCGCGGCCGCTCGTCGTCGTCGGCAACTACGAACTCGAAGACGGCATGGCCGTGCGCGTGGCGCAAGGCGGCGCGCGATGACGTTCAGCCAGTGGATGCAGCGCCACCGTCGTTCGCTGCTGTTCGTGATCGCGCTTGCCGCGCTTGCCGGTGCGCTCACCGCGCTGCGTCTGCCGATCTCGCTCTTTCCTAACGTTTCCTTTCCGCGCGCCGTGATCTCACTCGACGCGGGCGACCGTCCGGCCGAACAGATGGCTACGCTCGTCACCATGCCGGTGGAAGAAGCGTTGCGTCGCGTGCCGAACGTGCGCGACGTCGAATCCCGCACGAGCCGCGGGTCGGCGGAGATCTCCCTCAATTTCGACTGGGGCACCGACATGGCGCAAGCCACGTTGCAGGCGCAGTCGGCCATTGCCGAGATCCTCGCGACGCTGCCGCCCGGCACCAGCATGCAGGTGCGCCGGATGGACCCGACCGTGTTTCCGGTGCTCGCATACAGCCTGACGTCGTCGCGCTTGTCGCTTTCTCAACTCTACGACCTCGCCCAGTTCCAGTTGCGTCCGCTGCTTTCCTCCGTGGCGGGCGTGGCGCGCGTGGACGTGACGGGTGGGGCGCGCGACGAGCTCGAAGTGGCCGTCGACCCCGCACGCCTCGCGACGTACAAGCTCTCGGTGGGCGATATTTCGCGTGCAATCGGTGCGGGCAACGTGCTGATGGCCACCGGGCGCATCGAGGACCACGACAAGCTCTTTCTCGTCGTGGCGAATTCGGCTTTCAGCGGGCTCGATACGCTGAAAAACGTGGTCGTGTCGTCCACTGGCGCGACGCAGATCCGCCTGCGCGATGTGGCCACCGTCACCCAGGGGACCGTGCCGCAATGGATCCGCGTGACCGCCGACGGTCAGGATGCGGTGCTGGTCAACGTCTACCAGCAGCCCGGCGCAAACAGCGTGGCGATGGCGCAGGCGATTCGCGCTCGCCTGAAGGACTTCGGCCCACAGATGCCGCACGGCGTGAGGCTCTCGAACTGGTACGACCAGAGCGAACTCGTGATCGCCTCGGCCACCAGCGTGCGCGATGCCATCATGATTGGCGTGGTGCTCGCGGCGCTCACGCTCTTCGTATTTCTGCGCAACACGAAGATCACGCTCATTGCAGTGGCGCTCGTGCCCATCGTGATGGCCGCGACCATTCTGCTGCTCGACGTGTTCGGCATGGGCTTCAACATCATGACGCTCGGCGGCATGGCGGCGGCGGTGGGCCTCGTGATCGACGATGCCATCGTGATGATCGAGCATATCGCGCGGCGTATGCGCGAGGCCGGCGCGCATGCGTTCCATGGCCGGGTGATGAGCGCGGCGCTCGAATTCACGCGGCCGCTCGCCGGCTCTTCCGCGGCAACGCTTATTATCTTTGTGCCGCTGGCGTTTCTCTCGGGCGTAACCGGCGCGTTCTTCAAGGCGCTTTCGGTGACGATGGCGAGCGCGCTCTTTATTTCGTTCCTCGTCACGTGGCTTGCCATCCCGATTCTCTGCGACCGCTGGCTAACGGCGAAAGACGCCGAGGAGCATCGCGAAACGCGCTTCGCCGCGTGGCTCAATCGCACCTACGCGCGGCTCGTCTCTCGCGTGAGTGCGCGGCCCCTGTGGGTGCTCGCGCTCGTGGTTCCGCTTGCGCTGCTTTCGGCGCTCGCGTTCACGCGGGTCGGCAGCGGCTTCATGCCGTCGATGGACGAGGGCGGTTTCGTGCTCGACTATCACACGCAACCGGGCACATCGATCACCGAAACCGATCGACTGATGCAACAAATCGAAGCGATCATTCGCGCGAACCCGAATGTGGCGACGTATTCACGCCGCACCGGCGCAGGACTTGGCGGCGACCTGAACGAGCCGAACAAGGGTGACTTCTTTGTGCGCTTGAAGTCCGGTAGCCGCGAACCGATCGACACGGTGATGGAGGAGATCCGTTCGCAGATCGAAACAAAAGTGCCCGGCGTGAGCGTGGAACTTGCCCAGTTGATGGAGGACCTGATCGGCGACCTCACGGCGGTTCCGCAGCCCGTGCAGATCAAGATTTACTCGGACGACTCCCATGTGCTCGACACGACCGCCCAACGTGTGGCCGCACGCATCGGCAAGATCGGCGGCATCGTCGACGTGAACGACGGCATCAATCCTGCCGGCGACGCCATCGATCTGCGCATCCGGCCCGACGCGGCGGCTGCCGAGGGCATGGATCCGCAGGCAATCGCGCAGCAGGTCTCCGACCTTCTGGACGGGAATGTGGCGACGCAGTTCCAGAGCGGCCCGAAGACAGTTGGTGTGCGCGTGCGTGCGCAAGGTGCGCTGCAAATGACGGACACCGAACTTGCGCGCCTGCCATTGCGCGCGCCGGATGGGCACGTGTTCGCGCTTTCACGCGTGGCCGACCCGGTGCACGTGAGCGGCCAGCCCGAGATCAGTCGCGACAACCTCAAGCGCATGGTGGCGGTGACGGCTCGCATCGATGGGCGGGACCTCGGCTCGACGATCGCCGACGTGCAGCGCGCGCTTGCCGATCCCGCGCTCCTGCCAGCGGGCGTCTACTACGAACTTGGCGGCTTGTACCAGCAACAGCAGATCGCCTTCAAGGGGCTGCTCGCGGTGTTCGGCGCGGCCGTTGCGCTGGTGTTCGGCCTGCTGCTATTCCTCTACGAGCGCTTTCGCGTGGCGCTCGCGGTGATGGCAATGCCGCTGCTCGCCACCGGCGCCGTGTTCATCGGGCTGTGGGTGACGGGCATCGAGCTCAACATCTCTGCGATGATGGGCATGACGATGATCGTCGGCATCGTGACGGAGGTTGCGATCTTCTACGTTTCCGAGTTTCAGGGGCTCGTACGCGACGAAGGCGTGCCGCTGGAGGAGGCGTTGCAGGCCGCGGGTCGCAATCGCCTACGGCCCATCGCGATGACGACCATCGCAGCCATTCTCGCTCTGCTGCCGCTTGCCTTCGCGATCGGCCAGGGTTCTGCAATGCAGCAACCGCTCGCGGTCGCGATCATCTCGGGCTTGATCGTGCAGATGCCACTCGTCCTGCTGGTGCTGCCTGTGCTGCTGCGCCTCCTGCTTCGAGTAAAGGGGGCAGGTGAGTGAGGGCGGGTGCAAAACGAAGAGGTGTGCAAATGATTTGCATCCACCGCAGTAACAGATTCGAAAGAAAAATCTTTGAAATAGTCGTTGACTCGGCTCGCGCGTCGTCACTAGAATTCGCGTGTTTCCACGAAAGGGGCATATGCCTTGGACAGTTGTAGTTGTCGACCTTCGAATCGTTTTTCTGCCTGACCGGCACGACGCCCGCCTGGATTCTTCCTTAGCCGCCGTCCTGCCAGCAGGCAGACGGTGCGCGCCGCAGTAGCTTCCGCAGTCTCTCCCGCGCATCTTTTCGATTGGCCGCCGTCGTTGGCGTGTGTGCTGTCACGCACGTTCGTCAACGCGACCCGGCGTGTCGAGCCATTGGCTCGCGACGCCGCTTGTTCACGCCGTTTTCGCGCGCGCAACACCGCGCCGGAACGGGCGTGCGGTTAAACACGTCCGTCAAACATGAACCGGACCCAAATGAAAGAGGAGCTCACGATGCCCGACCCTGAGCCTAAACCCTGCACATCTCGCCTTGCGTTCTCGCAGAACGCGGGCCACTTCGCCTGACATCTGGCCGCATACGTTCCTCCCACACGCCCGGGCATATTGCCCCGCGTGCAGCGAAACGAAGGCACGCCTGATCGATGGCGCCACGTTTCAGGCATCTGGAGGAATCACCATGCACTTCGCTCTCCTCGTTTCGCAACTCCCGCACGTCGAAGAAGCTCGCACGCACTACAACGGCATGCTCGGGCTCGACTCACATTCGCACGGCTCAACCGGCGTAGTCGCTGCCGTCTGGACGGCATTCAAAAAGCTCGTTCGCTGACACGGCCTGGCGTCGCCGACTTCTGCCCCTGCTCCTGCACCAGCAGTCGGCGGGGCAGCGCCACGTCTCAATCATTAAGTTCAAAAAA
Organism: Paraburkholderia sp. BR14312; assembly: GCF_040948675.1. Lineage (NCBI taxonomy): Bacteria > Pseudomonadati > Pseudomonadota > Betaproteobacteria > Burkholderiales > Burkholderiaceae > Paraburkholderia > Paraburkholderia sp. BR14312. The sequence goes on along the minus strand of NZ_JBFPKI010000004.1, from coordinate 518,039 downwards.
GTACTACTAAGGAATAGATACAGATGTCCACCACTCCTGCAAACCTCACGCAACGTCGGAGTGCCGTGCTCGACGACGCGCACGTGGGCGATATCAAAGGTGCCCTCGGCACCATCGCCCGCCACGACACCGCTCCGCGTAGCAACTGGATGGCGCGCCTGCGCACACTGCTCGCCATCCTTGGCCCCGGCCTCATTGTCATGGTCGGTGATAACGACGCCGGCGCCTTCGGCACTTATACGCAGGCGGGGCAGAACTACGGCACGTCGCTGCTCTGGACGCTCGCGCTGCTGATCCCGGTTCTCTACGTGAACCAGGAAATGGTCCTGCGCCTGGGCGCCGTGACCGGCGTCGGCCACGCACGCCTCATCTTCGAACGCTTCGGCAAGTTTTGGGGCGCCTTCAGCGTCATCGATCTTTTTCTGCTCAATGCGCTCACGATCGTCACCGAGTTTATCGGCATTACGTTTGCGCTCGACTTTCTCGGCGTCTCGAAGGTGCTCGGTGTCTGCGTCGCCGCGGTACTGACGATGGCGGCGGTCAGTACGGGCGACTTCCGGCGCTTCGAACGCTTCGCGATCGTGCTGTGCCTGTTGAGTCTGCTGCTGATCCCGGTGCTCGTTTCGATTCACCCGCCTGTGGGCGTTATCGCGCGCGACTTCTTCGTGCCGACCTGGCCGGCGAATTCGAAGCTCTCCGACGTGATGCTGCTCGTGATCGGCATCGTCGGCACGACCGTCGCGCCGTGGCAACTGTTCTTCCAGCAGAGTTACGTGATCGACAAGCGCATTACCCCGCGCTTCATGAAGTACGAGAAAGTAGACCTCTGGATCGGTATCGCGTTCGTGATCGTCGGCGCTGTGGCGATGATGGCCTTCACCGCCGCGCTCTTTGACGGCAAGCCCGAGTTCGGCAACTTCACCGACGCGGGTGGCGTGATTGCGGGTCTGCACAAGTACGTCGGCCAGACCTCGGCCACGATCTTCGCCGTGGCGCTGCTCGACGCGTCGATCATTGGCGCCGCCGCCGTTTCGCTCTCGACGGCCTATGCGATTGGCGATGTCTTCAAGGTCAAGCACTCGCTGCACCGCAGCGTGCTCGACGCGAAGGGTTTCTATCTTGTCTACTTCGGCATCATCGCGCTCGCGGCGGCCCTCGTGCTGATTCCCGGCAGCCCGCTCGGCCTCTTGACTGAGGCTGTGCAGACGCTGGCCGGCGTGCTGCTGCCGAGCGCAACGGTGTTCCTGTTGCTGCTCTGTAATGACAAGGCGGTGCTCGGCCCGTGGGTGAATTCGAAGAAGCTGAACGTGTTCACGGGTGCAGTGATTGCCGTGCTCGTCGTGCTGTCGATCATCCTGACGGCGGCCACGGTTTATCCGGATCTCAGTGGTGCGGCAATTATCAAGATTCTCGTAGGCGGATGCGGACTTGCCGCAGCGGTGTACGCAGCGGTGGAACTCTCGCGCAAGTTGCGCGGTGGAACTGTCGGCCATGATGCGGCTCCGCTCAACAAGCCGGCCCTGAAGGAGTTGCGCAACACGTGGCGCATGGCGCCGCTCGAAGACCTGCCGGCGCCGCAGCACCTGACGCTGTCGACACGCGTGTGGATGGGCGTGCTGCGCACCTACCTCGTCGTCGCAGTGGGTCTCGTGATCGTGAAGGTCGTGCAGATGGCCATTCACTAAGGCGGAGCGGGGCAGGTATATGTCTGCCCCTTTTTCCCACGTCCGCTGGCGGGAGCAGGGTTCAGCCACAGTGGAGCAGGGGGCGAAGCTGCGCTGGTCTGGACGACCGGACCTTGCCGGGACACTGCGGGCTATTGCATCAGGCGTCGATGATGAAAATGCACGTTTTCTCGCTATCCGCGGTTTCCGCCCTGGTCCTCGCCGTCGCTTTTCTCGTCGTCGATCAGGACTGTATCCACAAGGGGGCGCCTCAGAAAACGGAAAATAACGCACCCTAAGCCGATGAACCCCTGCGCTTGGCTAGCCAGTTATGGTGCGGAGAACGCCTCATCTATCTGCCGCGCGCGTTTGACTTCGTCGCTTTGAAGATAGATCGAGGTTGTTGCGATGGAGGCGTGGCGTTGGTTGTCTCTGCTCCGCGAGCGAGTGCATGGATGGCGTGGGTATGACGCGTCCAGTGAGGGCTTGCGCGTCGCAACTTTTCAGCCAGTACGGGATGATCGGTGCCAATGACATCGGCGGTCAGTCGGAAAAAGCCGCGCATCACGAACCACAAACGGGAACGGGTGATGCCTGTTGCTCCTTCGTCGTCAAAACTCGCCAGTAGTGGGGCTTACGGATCCCAGCGCTGCGGTGTCACCGGCAGGCGCCGCTGTACGAGGTATTGTTCGAGAGAGCGACGCGCGCGAGGGGCGAACTGCTGATGGATGTTGATGCCTGGACCGGCTTTACCAGCCATTTTCACGCACCTGAAAAGCGGTGGGTCAGCGAAAGACAAGACCTTGCTGCTCACGACGATTCTGGCCGACGCGATCAATCTCGGCTTGACAAAGATGGCGCAAGCATGTCCCGGTACCACCTATGCGAAGCTGTCGTGGCTGCAGGCGTGGCACATCCGGGACGAGACATATTCGCAGGCGCTGGCCGAGCTCGTCAACGCGCAATTCGCGCATCCCTTTGCGTCCCACTGGGGCGACGGCACGACCTCATCATCCGACGGGCAGCGCTTGCGCGCTGGCAGCAAGGCCGACCTACACGCACATCTCCGACCAGTACGCACCGTTCTATCCGAACCTCGTCAATGTCGGCGTGCGTGATTCGACCCACGTGCTCGATGGCCCAATCCAAACGATTATCCGGCGCTCGCCGCAATGATCGGAGAAACGTACAACGAGAAGCCCATCCGGCGAAACTGCGATGAGGTGCTGCGCTTGACATCGATCCGGCAGGGCACCGTCACCGCGTCGCTGATGCTGCGCAAGCTCGGCAGCTACCCGCGGCAGAACGGCGTTGCCGTCGCGTTGCGCGAGATCGGCCGCATCGAGCACACGTTGTTCACCCTCGACTGGCTGCAGAACATCGAACTGCGCCGTCGCGTTCATGCAGGTCTGAACAAGGGGGAGGCCCGTAATGCGCTCGCCTGCTCGGTGTTCTTCAACCGCCTCGGTGAAATCCGCGACCGCAGCTTTGAGGCGCAGCGTTACCGGGCCAGCGGACTGAACCTGGTCACCGCCGCCATCGTGCTGTTGAACACGGCCTGTATTGAACGGGCTCTCCAGGCATTGATCACGCGCGGTGCGCCGCCGGACCCGATGCTGCTGCCGTACCTCTCGCCGCTTGGCTGGGAGCACATCAATCTCACGGGCGACTGTGTATGGCGGCAAAATCAGAAGCTTCAGGCGGGCCGGTTCCGGGCGTTGCGCGCGCTACCGTAAACCTGACCAAAATGCCCGGGCGCGAAAACAAGTTAATTCTTGTCAAATTCAGGCGAGTCTGATGATCGTACCGCCCTCAGTCAGTTAGAGTTTCGTGGGGTATTGCGCAAACGTTTCCCGTGAAATGTCTTTGGCATAGGCCTCGACTGCACCGAGCCTGTGTCACCCGTAGCCCTCAAACACACGGAGAATCAGTCAATGAGAGCGATGGCACGCGCATTCGTCGCAATGATGCTAAGCATGCTGGCTGCCTGTTCGACAGGCCTGCGCAACGGCTATATCGATGCTTCTGCGTGGAGTGCGAACTATACAGAAGACTATATCCAGGACTTCTGGGTTCAAACGGCCGATGGCAAGGACACAGGAATGGGGGGCGTCCAGGTCGCGGAATTTTCGCGCGGAGGGAAAGGTGGACGTGAGTGTTGTTCGTTAATTCCCGGAGTGGGCCAGACGATCAGGGTGGTATGGCGCGTGGGCGGACACCAGGACGACGAGTCCCGATGGAAAACCTATAGCCGCGATGTAGTGGTGAAGGGGGGGGTATCCGCGAATCCCAATCGTCACAGTTATTTGATTGTGAGATTTTTCCCGCACGATGAAATCGAGGCAGAACTTGTTCCTGGAGACGATCCCCGTGGCGCACAGAATCCCAGAGTTGACCGACTATTTTCAGGCGAGCGCGTGATGCGCCACATGGGAGAATAACGATGCAGGACTGGCTAACCGACGATCCAATGCATTTCCTGCGGTCGATGAAGACCGCTACACAACTTCACGCGGAAGAGTTCATGACGTGCACGAGCTGCGAGCAGCAGCCGTGGTTCAGCTTCTTCTTTGACGGCACGGAAAACAATCGCACCATAGACGAACCGAAGCGGAAGCTTTCCAACATCGCCCGTCTGTATCTGGGTCATGTCGACGAAAGTCAGGCGCCGCTTATCAACCGCTTCTACTATCCCGGTGTCGGCACACCACTCGATGCGAGCAATCCGGCATGGTGGGAGAAAATTCGCGACAGCGAAATACTCGGCGGCGGTTTGGGGCTGGGAAGCGATGTGCGTCTGGTCAAGGCGGAAGAAGATTTTCGCTTTGCGTTGACCGCAAACCACAAGGTCAATCGCATCGACATTGCCGTGTTCGGCTTCTCGCGCGGCGCCACGCTGGCCCGTGCGTTCGTGAACCGTCTGCTGACGAAATGCTCAATGAAGGACGGCGTGCCGCACTGGCCCTGTCCGGCGGCAGTGGACGGGCAGTCCGCGCCGTTGCACTTCCGCTTCCTCGGTTTGTTCGATACGGTCGAGTCGGTGGGACTGCCGGCTCACGATTTTTCCGATATGCGCATGGTGGTTCCGGAGCAGGTGGCGCGCTGTGTCCACCTCGTTGCCGGTCACGAGCTGCGCGCCTGCTTTCCGGCGACGCCTGTGCGCGGCAGCGCCGCATTCTGTGAGGAGATAGTGCTACCCGGCGTGCATTCCGATGTCGGCGGCGGCTATCGACCTGACGAGCAGGGACGCTCCGACCAGCTCGCGCGCATCACGCTGAACCGGATGCGACTGGAGGCCGCAATCAGCGGTGTGCCGTTCACCGCGCCGAAGCTTGCAGACAGCAAAATCAACGATCTTTTCGAGTACGACGAAGACGTCAGGACGCTTTTCGACGAATACATGAGTGCCGTGGACACAGGCGGTACGCTGGAGCAGCAGATATTTGCGCACATGCGCCTCTACTATGGCTGGCTGAAGGTGCGTTTCACCAGTAACCCGTGCGACCTTTACCAGGGAGTGTGCTCGACAGATCCGGTCAACGCGGAACTACAAAGAATCCAGCAGTTCTACGAACGCATGGGAATAGACGCAGACACGATGAACTGGCGCGCCTGGCTGACGACGCTGTGGAAAACGGATCGCGGCGAATACGAGCGCACAGCTGGGGCCGCCGGGGGCAGCGATTGCGACATGAATAGGCCGCTCTCTGAGGAGCAACTGGCGTACTGGGAAGCCTGGCTGAATCCGCCCACGCTACCAGCCAACCTGATCCGCTTCTTTGACCAATACGTGCATGATTCGCGCGCCGGGTTTCTGCGGATAGACAGCAGCGGATATCTCAGACCTCGGCAGATCATTGATGTGGCAGGCGCTCGCATCCCGGTCTCTCAATTCTACTCGTCGCCTGCCACACGGGCATCCTCGGCGATGGCTGCATTTTCCTGATCATGACGGCTGCGAACGGCCGTGTAGCCAACACACGACCACCCCGCAACGGCTTCATCGGCGGGCGTGCGACGGCATATCAAGGCGCCCGCCCGCCTCGCTAACGTGCTTTATTTTCCGAATACTGCCTCAGTAACGCGTTACGCAGCCGATAATCGATACGCAGCGCGAGACGTCCGAATAAAGCGCGTTTGCAGACCTCGCGTTGCGAAGTCGTTTCCTCCGTATCGATTTCTCTTATCGGCGACCGGGTCTGCAAGCCGGTCTGCCGACCTCCCGCCGTGCACCGTTGAATCCTGCCAAGCCTTGTCCAGCTTGGCGCTGCGCGGCTCATCGCGAGCCACTGGCGTGCCTTGCTCGTGCTTTCTTGCCCACGGAGCGCCTCTTGCCTGCCGTTAACCCGATGTAGTTTTCCGTAAGCCCCGTTTCTATCTTGGCGAAAAACATTTCGTGCAGTACGACAGGAGGAGACGGCGATGAGCGGCAATGCAAGCGTAGGTGAGGGTGGGTATCAAGGGACGAGAACAGCAATCGACGGCAAGCCGACGCTCGGCGCAATCTTGCGCGCCGGCATAGCCGGCGGCTTGACGGGCGCGGTGATTATCTGGATCTACGAGGCGCTCATCTGGGTCGGCGCCCAGCATCTCATGCCGCTTGCGGGCATTCCCCGCAACGCGACCGGCCTCGTGTTCGGCAAGGGCGTACAGGACTCGCTCGGCATCTGGGCGTATTTCCTCGGGACTGCCATTCATTTCTTCTTCGCCATTGCGTGGGGCGTGCTGTTCGCCGCGATCTGGCCGTATTTCCGCCGCCGTGGTTACGAAGCCACGTTCGTCGCGCTCTTTTATGCGATCCTGGCCTGGATCGTCATGCATGTGGCGATTAGCATCGCCTCCGACAACCATCCCAATTACTACGACCCGGTCGTCATCATCGGCGGTTTCATGTCGCACTTTTGCTTCACTGTGCCGCTCGCCCTCGTGGTGAAGCGCATGCTCGCGACCGACCGCTGACGCTGACGCCTCCAGCGTCAGCACCGAACTATCAAGAAGTCAACAACAGGGGAAAGTGACGATGTCGTTAAATAGAGGATTCCTTAGCTTTTCGGTGATCGCGGCGGCTGTCATCGCCAGCACGCCGGCGATGGCGCAATCGTCGGTGACGCTCTACGGCGTGCTGGACGTGTTCGCCGGCTACCAGAACACGAAAGTCGGCGGCAAGACCACGTCGCTCGCCGTGCTGGGCAACAACGGCTTGATGACGAGCCGGTGGGGCTTGCGCGGCACGGAGGACATCGGCGGCGGATACCGCGTGAACTTCGCGCTGGAGAGCGGCTTCGATCCGGGTACGGGCAAGTTGCAGAACAGCTATCGGTTCTTCGATCGCCAGGCGTGGGTCGGTCTGGGCGGTGGGTTCGGCGAGGTGCGTTTCGGGCGGCAGAACACGCCGATGTTCACCTGGAGCGGCAATATGGACGCCTTCGGCGCGGCGACCTACGCCTCGGGCTACAACAACTTTGCGAACTGGCTGGCGCGTGTCGACAACGACATTGCGTGGATCTCGCCGAAGTTCGTGGGGACCCAGGTCGAACTGCATTATTCGGTGGGCGGCCAACCAGGTACGCTCGCGGGCAATGCCGTGTATCAGGCCGGCGTGCAGACCACCCAGGGCCCGGTCTATCTCGCGCTTGCCTATTTGAACGCGGCGAATGCGACAGCTTCCAACCGTGTGCAGGAATTCATGGCGGGCGGCAATCTCGACTACGGGTGGGGGCGCATCTATATCGGCTATTTCCGCGCCAATGACGTCATTTCCGCGACCACCGGCAATGCGCTGAGCAACCCGGCGGGCAAATACGACCCGACGGTCGGGCCGGTCGGCAATACGGCAGGCGACTGGCACAGCACGTATTCGCTTTCGGCCGACTACCGGTTTACGCCGTTCTTCAGCGTGGGCGCCGGCGCCGCCTACACCAAGGACAGCACGCATCTCGGCAACGACGCCCTGCAATATGGGGCGATCGTCAACTACGATCTCTCCAAGGGGACGCGGCTATACGGCACGATTTCCGAATTGAAGAACTACGGCACCGCGCAGTTCAAGATGGCAGGCGCCAGCATTACGACGGGTTCGTTCCTCACGCCGGGACCCGGTCAGAGCGAATTCGGCGTTCAGGTCGGCATCCGGCATCTGTTCTAGCATTTGAGAAAACGCAAGCAGCCGATGCTTAACGCATGAAACTCCACACCACCACTTCGTAGCCATCGGACATTGGACTACGATCAAGAATGCAAGGGCGATGTCGTCGTTATTTCGAATCCGCTCACGGTGCCTCATCGTGAATCGAAATATGCAAACCTTGCAGGGGACGACGGACTCGCCGCGCGCCTGCGGACCGAAAGGAGGGCGCCCGGCGATCCGGCGTATTTCCGGTTGTCGATGGAGGAACCATGAAAGCACTGGTCTATAACGGCCCGGGCAAGTTCGCACTCGAAACGCGGCCAATGCCCGCCTTGCAGGGACCCGGCGACGCCGTGGTCAAGATCACGAAGACGACGATCTGCGGCACCGATCTCCACATTCTCAAGGGCGACGTGCCGAGTTGCGAGCCGGGCCGCATTCTCGGCCACGAAGGTGTGGGCGTCGTGCATGAAATCGGCAGCGGCGTCTCGACGTTGAAAGTCGGCGATCACGTGCTCGTCTCGTGCATCTCGAGCTGCGGGCAGTGCGAGTACTGCCGGCGCGGCATGTATTCGCATTGCAAGACGGGCGGCTGGATACTCGGTAATCGTATCGACGGCACGCAGGCCGAATACGTGCGTACGCCGCACGCGCAAACGAGCCTGTACCGGATTCCCGACGGCCTCGACGAAGCCGCGCTCGTGATGCTCTCCGATATCTTGCCGACGGGCTTCGAATGCGGCGTGCTCAACGGCAAGGTCGAACCCGGCAGCACAGTGGCCATTGTCGGCTCCGGGCCGATCGGGCTGGCCGCGCTCCTGACCGCGCAGTTTTATTCGCCCGCGCAGGTGATCATGATCGATATGGACCCCAACCGCCTGGAATGCGCGAAGAAGTTCGGGGCAACGGCGTGCATCGATCCGCGCGCAGGCGACGCCGTGGATGCGGTGATGAAGCTCACGGATGGCGTAGGCGTGGATTGCGCCATGGAGGCCGTTGGCGTGCCTGCAACGTTCGAACTGTGCCAGCAGATCGTGGCGCCGGGTGGCGTGATTGCGAACATCGGCGTGCATGGTGTGCCGGCGTCGCTTTTCCTCGACAAGCTCTGGGACCGCAACGTAGCGATCACGACTCGTCTCGTCGACACAGTGAGCACGCCCATGCTGCTCAAGACCGTGCGTGCCGGACGGATCGATCCGAACCGGCTGATCACACACCGGTTTTCGTTCGAAGACATGCCCAAGGCGTATGAGACGTTTTCGCAGGCGGCCAGCACGCAGGCGTTGAAGGTGATTGTCGAGATGTGATGCGGTGTTTGATGTTTGCGAACATCTATAAAACTGCGATAATTTATCTTATGTTAAATAAGAAAAATCCACGGGCGGCGCCACCTGCCAAGCTTGCGCCGCTCTGTCATTGAGCTTCCTCGAACGAAGGCCGCACGGCAGCCGGCTCCAGTTCGATTCGCTTCGCACCGGGTTTCACATGCAACGCGAATGTCGATGCGACGAACGACGGCGCCAGATTCCAGTGGTACTTCACTTCATGACGCGGCCTCGAAGGCTGGGTCGTGTCGGTCACGACCAGATGGCACGGCAGCGGTCGCCGTCCCTGCTCGATCCACATTTCCCAGTCGGCGCCACGCTGCTGAAACGCGTAATGCGTGCACCGGCGCGCATCGACCATTTCGACGCCGAGCACCTGCGCCGCCGTGATCGCCGCGTTGTCGTCCTTGCCGTTGCCCCAATAGAAAAGCTCCGCGAGAGGCGCCTCGATACGCCAGGTGTTCGCGAGTTCACGTACGAGGCCATCGAGCGTCGGTGGCGCGTCATTGCGCGTGTAAAAGCCCTTCTTTTCGTTGAAGGTCATGAACTCGCGTCCGTCATAGACCAGCCCGCGCAAGTTGCCGTTGCCCGTGATTTCGGCGCGCAGCCGGTCGGGCCGCTTGACCTCGAGCACCGTATGGCGCAGCAACGCGGCGTTCTGGCCGTTGTCGAGCACGACGTCGGTCGACGTGTCCGCGTTGACCTCGAACTTGCGCAACGTGCGCAGATAAGCGCCCATGGCATTGAGCGCGTCGAGCGCCTGCGCATCGACGGCTGCCTGCGGCGTGGTCGCGGCGGCGGTTCCCTCGCCGTTATCGAGATCGGTGAGCGGCGATGGAACATTCGATTGCGCCTGCGTGTAGCCCCCGCTCTCCGGATGCGCACAGCCGGAGAGCGCAATAGCGGCGCAGAGCGACAAGGCGAACTCGGCAGGAACCCCGGAAAAGACTTTCTTCTTCAAGACGTCTCCTGACTGAGCATCCGCATAAAACGACGGGCTTGGAGCACACGGCATGCCCAGTGGACCGCTGTGAGGCACACGTCGCCTCTCCCTGCATGCACGACTCAGTAAAAGCCCTGGTCGGTTGGCCCACCGCCTCGCAGTATCATCGACCCATATTTTTAGAACGACGTTCTGTCAAACAGAACGGACAGACACGCAAACGAAGCGTTCAGGAGATTCCGATGTCCAGCTTGCCAATCGGAGCGACACGCGCGTCGCTCCGGGACCATGCCGCCGCGCCCGTCAGTGCCGCCGAGATCAACGCGCGCATTGACCGCCTGCCGGCCACCCGCGCCATCTGGACGCTCGTGCTCCTGCTTTCGCTGGGCGGCTGGTTCGAGTTCTACGATCTGTTCTTCACGGCCTATGTCGGGCCGGGCCTCGTGAAAAGCGGTCTCTACTCGACCACCACGGCTTCGTTCTTCGGCTTCTCGGGTCTCGGCGCCTTCGTCGCGGCGTCGTTCGCGGGGCTCTTCATCGGCACGTTCTGCTTGACAGGTCTCGCCGACCGCTATGGCCGCCGCACGCTGTTCACCGCATCGTTGCTCTGGTATTCGGTGGCGACATGCATCATGGCGCTGCAGACGGGCGCGCCCGGCATCAACCTGTGGCGCCTCATCGCGGGCATTGGCGTGGGCGTCGAACTCGTCACCATCGACACCTACGTGAGCGAACTCGTGCCCAAGCACATGCGCGGCCGCGCGTTCGCGTTCGTGCATCTGGTGCAGTACACGGCAGTGCCGGCCGTTGCGTTGCTTGCGTGGTGGTTCGTGCCGCGCGCGCCGCTCGGCTTCGACGGCTGGCGCTGGGTCGTGATGTTCGGCGCGTTCGGCGCGCTCATCGCCTGGGCGATCCGCCGTCGCGTGCCCGAGAGCGCGCGCTGGCTCGCGCAGCGCGGCCGCACCGAGGAAGCTGCACGCATTCTCGCGAGGCTCGAAGCGAAGATCGAGGCGCAGCACGGTCGCTCGCTGCCTGCGCCTGTCGTGGAACCTGCCAGCGCGCAAACACTTGCCAAGGCGCGTTTCGCCGAGATCTGGCAGCCGCCTTACCGCCGCCGCACGATCACGCTGCTCGTCTTCAATCTGTTTCAGGCCATCGGCTTCTACGGCTTCGCCTCGTGGGTGCCGACGCTGCTCGTTTCCAAGGGCGTCACGGTCACGCACAGCCTGCTCTACTCGTTCGTGATCGCGGCGTCGAATCCGTTCGGGCCGCTGCTCGGCATGGCGATTGCCGACCGCATCGAGCGCAAGACGCTCGTCGTACTCTCCGCGCTCGCCATCGCCGTCTGCGGCACGCTGTTCGCCATGCAAACCTCGGCCGGCATGCTCATGTTCCTCGGTGTGCTCATTACGCTGGGCGGTACCCTCCTCTCGGTCGGCTACCACGCGTACCAGGTCGAGCTCTTCCCCACGCGCATGCGCGCCACCGCTGTTGGCTTTGTCTATTCGATGTCGCGTCTTTCCGCGATGTTCTCGGGCTTCATGATCGCGTTCGCGTTGCGCCACTTCGGGGTGCCAGGCGTTTTCGCGCTGATTACCGGCGCGATGATCGTGGTGATGGCGGCCATTGGCATCTTCGGGCCGCGCACGAAGAATCGCGCGCTCGACGACATCTCCCACTAATTTTTCCAATACGAGGCGGTAACCATGCTCCCGTTAGCCGGCGTGCGCGTCCTGGATCTGTCGAATGTGCTCGCGGGTCCCTTCTGCGCCTATCAACTCGCGCTCTTCGGCGCCGAAGTCACCAAGGTCGAGCATCCTGAAGGCGGCGACCTGGCGCGCCGCCTCGGGGCCGACAAGGACGCCGCGGCGCGCAATATGGGCGCGTCGTTCGTGGCCGTGAATGCGGGCAAGCGCTCGATCACGCTGAACCTGAAAGACCCGCGCGGCAAGGCCATTTTGCTCGATCTGGTACGCCACGCCGACGTGCTCGTCGAAAACTTCCGGCCCGGCGTGATGGACCGCCTCGAACTCGGCTACGATCAGTTATCCAAAGTGAATCCGGCGCTGGTCTACTGTGCGATTTCCGGTTTCGGCGATGAAGGCGAGCTGTCGCGCCGCCCGGCCTACGACCAGATCATTCAGGGCATGTCCGGCGTGATGAGCGTGACGGGCGACGCGCACAGCGCGCCGCTGCGCGTAGGCTATCCCGTCTCCGATACCGTGGGCGGCCTCACCGCCGCATTCGGCATTTGCGCGGCGCTCGTCGACGCGCGAACGAGCGGCCGCGGGCGGCGCCTCGACGTTTCGATGCTCGAAGCCACGCTCGCGAGCATGGGCTGGGTCGTGTCGAACTACCTGAACGCCGGCGTCGAGCCCGCGCCGATGGGCAACGAGAATTTCACGGCCGCGCCGTCGGGCACCTTCCGCACGGGCGCGGGGCTGCTCAATATTGCGGCAAACGAAACGCGCCAGTTCGAAAGCCTGTGCGAGGTGATCGGCCGCCCGGACCTGCCGCGCGACGCGCGCTTCTCCGCGCGCCATTCGCGCAAGCAGCATCGCGAAGCGCTCAAGGCCGAGATCGAAACCGCGCTCGCCCCAGACAGCGCGGCCAACTGGGAAACGCGCCTGCTCGAGCGCGGCGTGCCCGTGGGCCGCGTGCTCTCGGTGCCCGAAATCCTCGCGCATCCGCATCTGGCCGAACGGCGCTTCATACGCGAGTTCGAACCGGCACAAGGCGAAGCCGCGCAACGCGTGACGCGCGCGGGCCTGCGGCTCGCCGATGCCGACGCCGCGCCCGCCACGCCCGCGCCGGTTCTTGGCGCCCACACGCGCGAAACGCTCGCACAACTCGGTTACGAAGCCGCCCAAATCGAAGCTCTCCACGATGACGGAGTGATCTGACCATGCCGACGACGAATACAGCCACGCCCGATCTCGCCGCCCTATGCGCCGACTACTGGAGCACCTCGATCATCGACATCCATCCGGGCTCCATCAAGGTGCGCGGCTATCCGATCCAGGAGCTGATCGGCAGCGTGAGTTTCCCGCAGATGATCTGGCTGATGCTGCGCGGCGAACTGCCCGGCGACGAAGAGGCCACGCTGCTCGAAGCAGCGCTCGTAGCCTCGGTCGATCACGGACCACACGCGCCTTCGATCGCGATCTCGCGCATGGCCACGAGCTGCGGCTTGCCGATCAACGGCGCAATGGCCTCGGCGCTCAACGCACTCGACGACGTGCACGGCGGCGCCGGCCAGCAGGCGGTCGAACTCTATGCCGACATCGCCGCGCGCATCGTGGCAGGCGCCCCATTCGACGCGGCGGTCGAAGCCGGCGTCGACGAGTTCATTGCCAGTCACGGCAAGTATCTCCCGGGCTTCGGCCATCGCTTCCATCCGGTCGATCCGCGCGCCGGACGGCTGCTCGCGCTCGTCGACGCACGTGTGGCGTCGGGCACCATCAAGGGCCGCTACGCCGCGATTGCGCGCGGCATCGAAGCACTGCTGAAAAAGCGCAAGGACCGCCCCGTGCCGATGAACATCGACGGCGTAACGGCCGTTATCTACGCCGAACTGGGCTTTGCGCCCGAACTGGCGCGCGGCGTGTTTTGCCTCTCGCGCGCGGTGGGCATCCTCGCGCATGCGTGGGAGCAGCGCGGGCGCGGCGAGCGTAACAAGGGGCCCATGCCGCGTCAGATTCCGTATGCCTATACTGGTGCGCCGGAGCGGCATCTGGAGCAGTCCTGATCAACGCCCCGTGAAAGCGACCGTGTGCAAACGGTGCTTTGCGCCTGCAATGTATGCGCTAGCTGCGCGTGGCTTCAGGCGTCCTGACGTGCGTGCGCGGCGTGCGCACGTTGGGCGGCGCGCAGCGCGCGCGAGTCGCCGCCGAGCGCGTCGGTAGCGCGTATCGCGCACTCGAACAGCGCGTCGAGATGGCGCTCGACGAACGCCGCGTCGATACGCGAACTCGGCCCGGCGAGCGTGAGCACGCCACGCAAGGTGTCGTGAACGCCGAACACGGGCATGGACACGCCGGCGGTTTCGCGGTCGCGCTCACCGATCGAGATGCAGTAGAAGTCGTGGCGAATGGTCTCGAACGGCTCGCCCGGTTCGCCGCCGAATGCCAGCAGCGCGCGGCCGCCAGATCCGCTTTCGAGCGGCAGCACGTCGCCCTCGCGCACATGGTGACGCACCACATGATGCGAATCGACGCGATGCAGGCACACGCGCACCGCGTTGTCACGCACGTAGAACGAAACGCTCTCGCCGCTCGCCGCGGCCAGTTCGCGCATGAGCGGCAGCAGAATGTCGCCCATGTTGAGACCGCGCTGATAGAGCGCGCCCAGCGCGAACGTGGCGGGGCCGAGCTGGTAGCGGCCGTCGTCGAGGCGCAGCAGCAGGCGATGCTGAATCAGCGCACCGGCCAGCCGCAGCAACGTGCTTTTATAGAGGCCCGTGCGCGCTGCGAGTTCGGCGAGCGTGAGCGCGCCGTCTCCGGGGCGAAACGCAAACAGGATGGCACACGCGCGGTCGATGACAGCGACGCCTTCTTCTTTCTTGACCGTACCAGCCGGGTCTTGCGCGGGCATGAATGGAAAACGTGGGGATTGGGAATGCGTCCGATTTTACGCGACTTGCCGTCTCCCGGGTGCGCCCCCCTCACCTTCGACTCCAGCGCTGCTGCTCGTTGCACGGGACGCGCGCGTTACTTCGCCCGCGCCACCGAATCGCGCAGCGTCACGCTTACGGGAAACGTGCGCTCGATCGGCCACTGCGTGCCGTAGCACTGGTTGATGAGCCAGCGCACCGCATTGCGCGTGAGCTCCGCGGTGGGAATGTGCACCGAGGTCAGCGCAGGCGCCATGTAGGCCGCCGAATAATCGTCGTCGTAGCCGATCACCGAAACGTCGTGGGGCACGCGCAACCCTGCCTGCTGCAAGCGCGCGAGCGCACTCATGGCCATCGTGTCGTTCGCGCAGAAAAGCCCGGTGAAGCGATGTTTGCGTTCGAGGAGCGTCCCGGCCGCCACATAGCCGCCCTCGGGCGAGAAGTCCGAGACGATATGCGGCACGGTTCTGCGCTCGATGCCGTGACGCGCCAGCTCGGCGAAAAAACCATGCAGACGCGCCGCATTGTCCGAGGACGTTGACGGGCCGCCGATCACCGCAAGCTCGCGATGGCCGTGCTCGATGAGCGTGCGGGCTGCCATCTCGCCGCCGTGAAAGTGATCGGCGCAAAACGATGCTTCGGGTAACTGATCGAATGAGCGGTTCAGGAAGGCCATGCGCGGGTGCATGGCGTGCAGCATCTGCAGGTCGTCGTCGTACAGATCGTGGCTGATGACCACGACGCCGTCGCAATCGCGGCCGATGAGGAAGCGCACGGCCTCGATGGCTTGCTCGCGCGGCGAGGCTTCACCGCAACCGGTGGCCACCACCACATGACGCCGCACGGCGCGCAGCTGCGTGTCGGTTTCCTTCAGGATAGTGCCGTAGTACGAGCCGAAAAACGTCGGTACGAAGATACCGATGATGCCGAGCGACTTCGTGGCCATCGCCCGCCCGATGGACGAAGGCCGGAAATTGAGCTGTTCGATCGCAGCCTGCACGCGCGCGGCTGCTTCTGCCGATACCGGGCCGTTGCCCGATATCGCCCGCGAAGCTGTCGAAAGGCCCACGCCGGCCAACGCCGCCACGTCTTTCAGGGTCGCCACGTTCCTGGCCTCTCTGTCTTTATCGGTTGTGTGCATCAAATGCGTGCGCCGGTTTCTTCGTCGAATAGCGAAACATGCGCACCGTCGATGGAGAACGGCACCGCCGCCCCACTCGCCAGCGGCGTCTTGTCCTGATCGATCGACGCGATCTGCCCGCCCTGATGCTCGATCCACAGGACACGATGATTGCCCATGGGCTCCACGAGCGTCAAGTGGCCTTCCCACGACGCCTCGTGCGGGCGCACTGCACCGCCTGCACGCACGTCTTCCGGGCGCACGCCGAGCACGCAGGGGCGTGTCGGATCCGGCGTGCCCTTGAACGCGTAAGCCGACACATCCACGTCGAGGCCTGACCCGCGAAAGCGCAGCCGGCCTTCGTCGGCTTCGAGCCTGCCACGCAGCAGGTTCATCGGCGGCGCGCCGAGGAAGGTCGCGACGAACAGGTTCTCTGGGCGCGCGTAGACTTCGGCCGGTGTGCCGAACTGCTGGATCGCCCCGCCCTTCATCACCGCCATGCGCGTGGCGAGCGTCATCGCCTCGACCTGGTCGTGCGTCACGTAGATCATCGTCGCGCCGAGTTGCTGATGCAACTGCTTGAGTTCGCGGCGCAATTCGGTGCGCAGCTTGGCGTCGAGATTCGAGAGCGGCTCGTCGAACAGGAACACGTCCGCCTCGCGTACGAGTGCGCGCCCGATCGCCACACGCTGGCGCTGGCCGCCCGAGAGCTGCGCGGGTTTGCGCGAAAGCAGTGGCCCGAGCTGCAGCATGTCGGCGGCGCGCTTCACGCGGCGGTCGATCTCCGCCTTCGGCGTGCCATTGATACGCAGTGCGAACGAGAGATTGCGCTCCACGTTCATGGTCGGATAGAGCGCGTACGACTGGAACACGAGCGCCACGCCCCGATCCTTCGGGTCGGCCCACGTCATGTCCTCGCCGCCGATCTCGATGCTGCCGTCGGTCACGTCGACGAGGCCCGCGATGCTGTGCAGCAAGGTGGATTTGCCACAGCCCGAAGGCCCGAGCAACACGACGAACTCGCCTGCGCGCACATCGAGATCGAGTTCGTCGATCACCGTGTTCGCGCCGAGGTCGATGCGCAGGTTGCGTACGGAAACGTTCGTGAGATTGCCCATGCCCTGCTCCTAGCCTTTCACCGCGCCCGAGGCGATGCCGCGCACGAACCAGCGCCCCGAAATGAAGTAGATCGCGAGCGGCACGGCCGACGTGAGGATCGTCGCGGCCATGTTGACGTTATAGATACGCTCGCCGGTCGTCGTGTTGATGATGTTGTTCAGCTGCACCGTCATCGGCAGGTTTCTCGTGCCCGCGAACACGAGGCCGAGAATGTAGTCGTTCCAGATGCCGGTGACCTGCATGATGATCGCCACGACAATGATCGGCACCGACATCGGCAGCATGAGCTGCATGAAGATGCGCCAGAACCCGCCGCCGTCGATGCGCGCGGCCTTGAACAGCTCCTGTGGCAACGACGCATAGTAGTTGCGGAACAGGAGCGTCATGACCGGCATGCCGAAGATCGTGTGTATCAGGACGATGCCCGGCAGCGAGCTGAACAGATGCACGAAGGCCAGCACGCGCACGAGCGGGTACACCATCACCTGCACGGGAATGAACGCGCCCGCGAGCAGAATGCCGAACAGCACGCCCGCGCCGCGCGGCCGCCAGAACGACAGCGCGTAACCGTTCACGGCGCCCACGGCAATGGAGATGACCGTGCTCGGCACGACGATGCGCACCGAATTCCAGAAGCCCACGCGAATGCCGCTGCAGTCGAGCCCCGTGCACGCGGAGGACCACGCGTCGCGCCACGGCGCGAGCGTCCACTGCACCGGCAGTGCGAGCAGATGACCGAGGCGGATCTCGGTCATCGGCTTGACCGAAGTCACCAGCATCACATAGAGCGGCAGCAGGAAGAACAGCGCCGCCGTGAACAGA
Source organism: Paraburkholderia sp. BR14312 (assembly GCF_040948675.1). NCBI lineage: Bacteria > Pseudomonadati > Pseudomonadota > Betaproteobacteria > Burkholderiales > Burkholderiaceae > Paraburkholderia > Paraburkholderia sp. BR14312. Next base: position 500,307 of record NZ_JBFPKI010000004.1, on the reverse strand, counting down.
AACGCATAGACGCCGAGCCGCGCGGGCGTGAAGCGGCTGCGCGGCTTGCGCCGCTTTTGCGCCGCACGCGCGGAAGCGGGCGCGGGACGCAGCGAATCGGCCAAAGGCGTGCTCATGCCCGGTCTCCTCTGAGCGCCGCGCGGCTGCGCGCGTAGAAGAATGGCGCAAGAATCGCGAGGACCGTAGCGAGCAGCACGATCGACGCTGCCGAGGCGAGCCCGATGTTCGCGCGATTGAACAGGTAATCCATGATGAATTTCGCCGGCACCTCGCTCGCGGTGCCGGGGCCGCCCTGGGTCATCGCGACCACGGCGTCGTAAAGTTTCACGACCATCACGAAGAGCAGCACGAATGCCGTGGAAAGCGAGGTCTTGAGCATCGGCACGACGATGCTCGCGTACACGCGCCAGCGCGGAATGCCGTCGAGGCGCGCGGCCTTCCATATTTCGTCGTCGATGCCGCGCAGGCCCGCGAGCATCAGCGCCATCACGAGACCCGAGGCCTGCCACACGGTGGCGATCACGAGCGTGTAGATCGCGAAGCGCTGCGTGACGATCCAGTCGAAGCGCGCGTGCTCGAATCCCATGTGCCGCAGCACGGCCTGCACGCCGAGTTCGGGGTTGAGGATCCACTGCCAGACGAGGCCCGTTGCGACGAACGACATCGCATAGGGATAGAGAAACACCGTGCGCAGCGCGCCTTCCGCCACGACGCGCTGGTCGATGAAGATCGCGAGCAGTAGCCCGATCACGAGGCACGCCGCGATGAAGCACAGGCCGTAGATCACGAGATTTTGCAGCGACAGGATCCAGCGGTCGTTCTGGAAGAGCCGCACGTACTGCGTCACGCCCGCGAAGGTGTTGGTGGGTAGCGAGCGCGAGAGGCTGAGCGAGACGCGCGCCGTCCACAGCATGGTGCCGAGATACGCGAACAGGACCGTCGCCGCCATCGGCGCGAGCGCGATCCAGGCGGCGAGCGAGAGCCGCCGCCGCGCGGGGCGCGCGCTGCGCACTTGCCCCGCTTGGCGTTTGGCCGGGTGCAGCTTGGCGGCGTACATGGTTGCGCTCAGCTCTGGATTGCCGTGGCAAAGGCTTTCTGCGCGTCTTCGGCCGACTGGTTCTTGTTCCAGAAGTTCGTGATGACGTCCTGCAGCGCGCCCTGGACATCAGGCGGAATCAACATTTCCGGATTCGGCAGTTGCCGCGACTTGTCCTTCATGATCGTCATGCCCTCCTTCGCGCAGATGTCGAAGCCCGAGGTGTCCACGTCGGGGCGAATCGGAATCGAGCCCTTCTTCTGGTTGAACGCGACCTGTGCGGCAGGCGAGGTCATCACCGTGGCGAGCAGTTGCTGCGCCTTGACCTGCTCGGGATTGTCGGTCTTCGGGAACACGAACACGTCGCCGGCGATCATGTACGGCGACTTCGGAAAACCGGGGAAGCATCCGAAGTCCTTGCCCGCCACCTGGTTCGCGGCAGAAAACTCGCCCTTGGCCCAGTCGCCCATGATCTGCATGCCCGCCTTGCCGGAAATCACGAGCGCCGTGGCGTCGTTCCAGTTGCGGCCAGGCGAGCCCGGATCCACGTAATTATGCAGCCGCTTGAAGGTCGTGAGCACGTTGCGGAACGCGGGCGAATTCACGGCGTTCGCGTCGCGGTCGCGGTACACCTTCATGTAGAGATCGCGGTCCATGTCGGCGAAGATGGCGTCGAAGGTGATCTTCTCCTGCCATGCCTGACCACCCAGTGCGAGCGGAATCACCCCAGCCGACTTGAGCTTGTCGAGATCGGCGAAGAGTTCGTCGAAATTCTGCGGTTCGCCCTTGATCCCGGCCTTGGCGAACGCGGGCTTGGAATAGAAGAACCAGTCCTGCATGTGGATGTTCACGGGCGCGGCATAGTAGTGCCCTTTGACCTTGATCGCCGTGAGAATCGATTCAGGGAAGCTGGCACTCCAGTTCTCCTTCGTTGCGACCGCATCGACATTGTTCAGGAGTCCCTGGTCGATGAGATCGTGAAACTGCCTGGACGTATTGAACTGCGCAGCGGTGGGCGGATCGCCGCCCACGATGCGGTTGATTGCCGTTGCGCGCGCCTGGTCCCCGCCGGCGATCGCGTTGTCCACCCACTTCCCACCCGCCTGATCGTAGGCAAGCGCGAACTGCTTGATCGCGGCCGACTCGCCGCCCGACGTCCACCAGTGAATCACGTTGGCCTTCAGCGGCTCCGCGGCGTGGGCCGCGAGCGCGCCGGCCAGCGCGAGAGCGGCGACGATGCCGCGCAGAACGGGTGCGTTGTGCTTCATTGCGTCTCCTGTCGATCCGGAGCTGGCGCTTCAGCTGTCGCCTGGCGTCAGTGCTTTCGGCACCGGCGTCGGGCCCATGCAGGGCTCCGGTTGCTCCGGGTTGGTCTGCAAAAGCTTTTGGGTTGGAAATTTCGTCGGCCACGGCGCGTCGTACGGCATGCCCGAGCGTCGCATGCCCTGCCGTGGTTGTCACGCTAGTTGTTGCCCTTGCTCGGTAACCCTGTCAAGCGCCCTTGATGTGCCATCAAGCGCCGTCGAGCGCGCGCCGCTGCGCGATGAAATGCGCAATGAGTTGCGCACTGCGCTTGGGCGTGCGAACCTGAGTGTCGTAATCGACATGCACGACGCCAAAGCGCCGCTCATAGCCAAACGCCCATTCGAAGTTGTCGAGCAGCGACCAGACGAAATAGCCGCGCACGTCCACGCCCGCCTTGATCGCGGCGTCCACCGCGGCGAGATGGCGCTTGAGGAACGAGATGCGTTGCGTATCGTTGACCTCGCCTTCGCTCACGCGGTCGTCCGAAGCCATGCCGTTCTCGGTGATATAGATCGGCGGCAGGTTCTCGTAGGTGCGACCGAAACCGATCAGCAGGTCGCGCAGACCGTCGGGGTGAACCTCCCACCCCATCTGCGTACGCTCGACGTCCTTCAGCGGCACTTCGACGAAGCCGTGCGCGCCGTCGCTCTTCACGTTGGTGCGGAAATAGTAGTTGATGCCGAGGAAATCGAGCGGCGCCGAGATCGTCTTCATGTCGCCTTCGAGCACGAGCGGCTCGGTGCCCGGCCACAGCTCGAAGAGTTCTTCGGGATACGCGCCCTTGAGCAGCGGATCGAGAATCCACGCGTTGTGCTGCACTTCGAAGCGGCGCGCGGCGCGCACATCTTCCGGCGACGAGGAATCGGGCGTGCCGCGTCCCACGTTCGCCACGATGCCCTTGGTCGAGCCCGGATCGTTCGCGCGCAGCACGCCGGTAGCGAGGCCGTGGCCGAGCAGCAGATGATGCATCGCCTGGGTGGCATAGCGGCCGTTCGCGAGGCCCGGCGCGTGATGGCCGTTGCCGTAGCCGAGGTACGCCGAGCACCACGGCTCGTTGAGCGTCATCCATGCGTCGACGAGGCCGGACAGTTCGCGGCTCATGAGGTCGGCGTAGTCGGCGAAGCGGTATGCTGTGTCGCGATTGAGCCAGCCGCCGCGATCTTCCAGATGCTGCGGCAGGTCCCAGTGGTAGAGCGTGGCGAAGGTGCGCACGCCCTTCTCCCTCAGGCGCTCCAGCAAGCGCTTGTAGAAGGCGATGCCTTTGGCATTGGGCCGGCCCGCCTCGTCCATGACGCGCGGCCACGCGATCGAAAAGCGATAGGCCTCGAAGTTAAGGCTCTCGAGCAAATCGAGATCGGACTCCCAACGGTGATAGTGGTCGCAGGCCACGGCGCCCGTGTCGCCCGCGAGCACCTTGCCCGGCGTGGCGCTGAACGTGTCCCAGATCGAGGGGATGCGCCCGTCCTCGTGAATGGCGCCTTCGATCTGATACGAAGCCGTGGCCGCGCCCAGGAGGAAGTCGCTGCGCCACAGTGCAGAGCTGGCGGGCGGAGTGAAAGGATCGTCGGCAACTGCGGCGGCGGAATGCGGCAATGCGGTGTCCTGAGTCACGAAGCCTCCTGCGCGGAAGTCACCGGCGTTCTGGGTAGCCGGATCAGGTTGGAGTGGAAGCGCTTCCACAGCGCTTGAGGCGCACAATAGCAGCGGCGAATTCCGGCGGGCAATCGGGGTTTTTATGGACGTTATTATGTAGCTGCTTCACACGTTTTCCGCACTACACGCTCGTCTGGCTTGTAGCATGGCTACACGGGCGTCATGCGTCCGCGCGCGACTCCAGATCGGGACGCACCGCCGCGAGTGCTTCGTGCAGGGTCGGGAAGATGTTCGCATGGCCCACCACGGGCGTGATGCCATGCCGGTCCATGTCCGAAAGCAGATAGCGGTTCACGCGACCGAAAATCACCTTCACGCCGCGCTCCGCGAGCTCCGAGCAAAGGTCGATCACGGCGCGCCCCGCGGAATAGTCGAGGTCGGTAATCGCCCCCGCATCCACGACCAGGCAGTGCACGGGCGATGGCGCCCGATTGACGAGCTCGCGCAGCTCATCGACGAACAAATGGTCGTTCGCATAGAACAGGTCCGCACCGAAGCGATAGACGATCAACCCCGGCGCCGTGAGCTGGCCCGCCTCCGCGGGTTCGGGCAGCCAGTGCCCCTCCGCGTTCGGCACGAGCACCATGGTGTGCGGCCGGTAGCTATGCCGCACGTGGCGCAGCAATGACAGGCCGATCGCGATGAGGATACCGTTCTCGACGCCGACCACGACGACAGCGATCGCCGTCGTTATCGCAAGCCAGAATTCGCCGGGGCTTTCGCGACGAATGTCGACCAGCTGGCGAATATTCACGAGTCCCACTGCAATCGTGAAGACGATTGCGGCGAGCACGCAATGCGGCAGGTATTGCAGCAGACGGCTGAAGAACAACAGCACCACGAGCACGACCCCTGCAAACACGAGCTGCGCGAACTGGCTGCGCGCGCCGGCCTGATCGGCCATGGCGGTCTGCGTGAGGCTGCCGTTCACGACGAACGCGCCGCTCATCGAAGCCGCCGCGTTGGCCGCCGCGAGGCCGAGGAGATTGGTGTCCTCGTCGGTGCGCTCGCCATAGCGCTCGGCAAACGCGCGGCTCGTTGCAGCACTCTGCGCGACGATGATGACGAAGCACGACGCCGCCACCTGCAGCAGATCGATCATCTGGAACCAGCCCACTGCGGGAAAACTCAAGCGCGGCAAGCCGCCCTGCACCGGGCCGATTACCGAAATGCCATGGCCCGCGAAGTTCAGCATGGCGCTCGCCGCGATGCTCCCCACCACGGCGACGAGCGGCACCGGCCAGCGCGGCCGCAAGGCCTTGAAGACCAGGATCGCGGCCACGACGGCCACGGCGATGCCAAGCGTCGGCCAGTGTATCGCGCCCAGTTGCGTGACGATCTGCTTGATTTGAAGGACTGTGCGGCGGGAATTGACAGTAATGCCAAGCATGTCGCCGAGCATCGCCACGCCCACCTGCACGCCCACGCCCGTGAGAAAACCTGCGAGAACGGTGCGCGAGAGAAAGTCCGCGAGAAAGCCGAGACGAAACAGGCGTGCGATCAACAACATCACGGCCGTGAGCAAAGCGGTCATGCCCGCGAGCGCGACGTACTCGGCGCTCGAAGGCGCCGCCATGGTCGTGAGACGGCTCGCGAAAATGGTGGCCGTGGCGGAGTCGGCAGCGACCACGAGATGACGCGACGCGCCAAAGAGCGCGAACGCAACGAGCGGCAGAAAGCCCGTGTACAGACCGGTTACGGCAGGCATGCCCGCGATGCGCGCATAGCCAAGCAGTTGCGGCACGTTCATCGACGCAAGCTGCACGCCGGCGAGCGCATCGCGCAAAGCAGACGTGCGAGAAAGCGGCCGCACGCCGCGAAACAGTTCAAACGCCATTACGCCATCCTTTCGAAATCCGCCTCTACGTGCGGTGTCTTTTAGCTTGTTAGTTCACTGGCGCAGTATGTTAGCGCGCGTGGGCGTTGCGGTACGTGTTCGATTGCAACGTCGTTGCACGCGCATCAATGAAAGAGGCCAGCCCGCAGGCTGGCCTCATGACTTGTACGCTCAATCGCGTCACGCAATGAGATGGCTATACCCGAATCGGCGGCGGCATATAACGGCATTCGTAGCGTTTTCGGACCGTGCCGTTCTCGTCCACGCTTTCGAGGAACACGTCGAACTGCCAGAGGCGCGCCATATGGCGCAGCACTTCGTCTGTGTCGCCCGAGAGGTGACGATTGTCGCTCATGAAGTGACGCAGCGTGAGGCTGCGATCGCCGCGCGTGTTCACCGACCACACCTGGATATTCGGCTCGCGGTGATGCATGTCGTACTGACGCGAGAGCGCCTGGCGTACGTACTGGTAGCCGCTTTCGTCATGGATGGCCGAGACTTCGAGCGCGTCGCGCATGTCGTCGTCGAGCACCGAGAAGAGCCGCATTTCGCGGATCAGATGCGGCGACAAGTATTGCGCCACGAAGCTCTCATCCTTGAAATTGCGCATGGCATAGTGCAGCGACTTGAGCCATGGACTGCCGGCCAGCTCGGGGAACCACTTGCGGTCCTCCTCCGTGGGGTTCTCGCAGATGCGGCGAATGTCGCTCATCATCGAAAACCCGAGCGCATACGGATTGATGCCGCTGTAATACGGCTTCGTCACCGGCGGCTGATAGATCACGTTGCTGTGCGAATGCAGGAACTCCATCATGAAGCCGTCTTCCAGCTTGCCCTGCGTATAAAGCGTGTTGAGCAACGTGTAATGCCAGAACGTGGCCCAGCCTTCGTTCATGACCTGGGTTTGCCGCTGCGGGTAGAAGTATTGGCCGATCTTCCGCACGATGCGTATGACTTCACGCTCCCACGGCTCGAGCAGCGGCGAGTTCTTTTCGGCGAAATACAGCAGGTTTTCCTGTGGCTCCGGCGGAAAGCGCTCGTCGATCTCCTCGGCAACGGGCATTTGCTGCTTCGGCAGCGTGCGCCACAGTTCATTGACCTGGGACTGCAGATAAGCCTCGCGTTCCCGGCGCAATGCGGCCTCGCGTTCGAGCGACAGCTTTTGCGGACGTTTGTAGCGGTCCACGCCGTAATTCATGAGCGCATGGCACGAGTCGAGCAACTCTTCCACGCGGTCGAGACCATAACGCTCCTCGCATTCGGCGATGTAATTCTTCGCATACACGAGGTAGTCGATGATGGCGTGCGCGTCCGTCCAGAGACGGAACAGATAGTTGCCCTTGAAGAACGAGTTGTGCCCGTACGCGGCATGCGCGATCACGAGCGCCTGCATCGTCATGGTGTTCTCTTCCATGAGATACGCAATGCAGGGATTGGAGTTGATGACGATCTCGTAGGCGAGACCCATCTGACCGCGGCGATAGCTCTTTTCGGTGGAGAGAAAGTGCTTGCCGAACGACCAGTGGCGATAGTTCACCGGCATGCCAACGGACGCGTAGGCGTCCATCATCTGCTCGGCGCTGATCAGTTCGAGCTGGATCGGATAAACATCCAGTTCGTATTGCTCTGCAACATGCGAGATATGTGTGTCGTACTCCTCGATGAGTTCGAAGGTCCAGTCGGAGGGGCACGGCAACGGCCGTTTGTCGGCTACGTTCATTTGCACTTCCCTTTGCTGGGCGAGCCCATGCTCCTTGTGGCGAGCAGCCCCGGCGGCATGTCCGGGCGCTTCGGCGTCTTCGCGGTGGCCGGGCTTGCGCTCGTCACCGTGTTCGCCATGATGCCCTTTTTCGTGGCCGCTCGTCTTCCGACGCTCCGGCTGATAGCCGCGCGCCTCATTGTGCAGGTGGCGTGTCGTCATGAGTGCTCCACCTGCTTTTCGAAAAGCTCCCGGAACACCGGGTAGATGTCCGCCGCGGTGTCGACTTTCTTCATCGCCAGATGCGGTTCGGTGAGTGCGAGCTGCGCGTATTCAAGCCAGAGGTTCTGCTCCTCCGGCGTCACCTGAATATACGCAAAATAGCGCACCTGCGGCAGTATGTCATCCGCGAGAATCTTGCGGCATTTGGGCGAATCGTCAGTCCAATTGTCGCCGTCCGAAGCCTGTGCGCCGTAAATGTTCCAGTCGCTTGGCGAATAACGGTCCTCGATCACTTTTTTCATCAGCTCCAGCGCACTCGACACGACCGTGCCGCCGCTTTCGGTGGAATGAAAGAAGGTGTCCTCGTCCACTTCCTCGGCGCGCGTGTGGTGGCGAATGAAGACCACCTCGATCTTTTCGTAATTGCGCTTGAGGAACAGGTACAGGAGGATGAAGAAGCGCTTGGACAAGTCCTTGCGTTGATCGTCCATCGAGCCCGACACGTCCATGAGGCAGAACATCACGGCCTGGCTCGACGGTTGCGGCTGCTTCACGCGATTCACGTAACGCAGATCGAACGGGTCGATGAACGGAATGCGCCAGATGCGCCCACGCAGGTGATGGATCTGCTCCTCGAGCACCGCGATCTCTTCGCGCCGGTCGGCCGGGTCGGCCTTGAGCGCTTCGAGTTGCTCTTCGAGTTCGTGCAGTTCGTTGACGAGCGGCGCACCGAGCGCGATACGGCGGCCGAGCGCGCTGCGCAGCGATCTCACGACGTCGATGTTGTTCGGCGTGCCCTCGGCAGCCCAGCCCGCGCGGATGCTCTTCCACGTCGGCACGGCCATGAGATGGGTTTTGACGAGGCGCGGCAGTTCGAGGTCGTCGAAGAAGTACTGCATGAACTCTTCGCGCGAGAGTTCGAACACGAAGTCGTCCTGACCTTCGCCCTCGTTGCTCGCCTGGCTGCCGCCACCGCCCCCGCCGCCCTGCGGGCGCGGAATGCGGTCGCCGCGAATGTAGTCCTCGTTGCCCGGGTGAACCATTTCGCGCTTGCCGCCGGGGCCGTGCCGGAACGACGGCTCCGCGATGTCCTTGCGCGGAATGGTGATGCTCTGGTTACTCTGTATGTCCTTGATGCTTCGGTCACGCACCGCTTCCGAAACGGCGTGACGAATATAGTTCTTCACGCGGCGCAAAAAGCGCTCGCGGTTAGCAATGCTCTTGTTCTTTCCGGCTAGCCTGCGGTCGATGATTTGATGAAGCACATCCAGTCTCCCGCTCCAGTTGCGAATGGGCGAGGTGCGCAGTGTTCATTGCCGCGTCTGCCATCGTGCGTGCCGCGTTCACCCGCTCATGGCCACGCCGCCTGCGCCCCGCCGGGGGTCCTTTTGCGCCGCCGCAAAACTGCGGCAGCGCACTCGGACGGTAAAGCCTCTTCGTTCACGACGACTTGCGCACCCGCAGATACCAGTCGCAGAGCAACCGGACCTGCTTCGGCGTATAGCCCTTCGCCACCATGCGGTTGACGAAGTCTTCGTGCTTGCGCTGCTCTTCCGCCGATCCTTTCGCATTGAACGAGATGACCGGCAAAAGTTCTTCCGTGTTCGAAAACATTTTCTTTTCGATCACCACGCGCAGCTTCTCGTAGCTGATCCAGGCCGGGTTCTTGCCGGCGTTGGCCGCACGCGCACGCAGCACGAAATTCACGATCTCGTTGCGGAAGTCCTTCGGGTTGCTGATGCCCGCGGGCTTCTCGATCTTCTCGAGCTCGGCATTCAACGCCGCGCGATCGAAGCTTTCGCCCGTGTCGTGATCGCGGAACTCCTGGTCCTGAATCCAGAAGTCGGCGTACGTGACATAGCGGTCGAAGATGTTCTGCCCGTATTCGGAATACGACTCGAGGTAGGCGGTCTGGATCTCCTTGCCGATGAACTCCGCGTAACGCGAGGCCAGCACGTCCTTCACGAACGACAGATACTTCTGCTCGGTTTCCGGCGGGAACTGCTCGCGCTCGATCTGCTGTTCGAGCACATACATGAGGTGCACCGGATTCGCGGCCACTTCAGTCGAGTCGAAGTTGAACACGCGCGAGAGGATCTTGAACGCGAAGCGCGTCGAAACCCCGTTCATCCCTTCGTCCACGCCCGCGAAGTCGCGGTACTCCTGGTACGACTTCGCTTTTGGATCGGTGTCCTTGAGGTTTTCGCCGTCGTACACCTGCATCTTCGAGAAGAGACTCGAGTTCTCCGGCTCCTGCAGGCGCGTGAGCACCGACATCTGCGCCATCATCTTCAGCGTGCCAGGCGCGCACACGGCCTCGGCCAGCGACGAATTGCGCAACAGCTTCTCGTAGATCTTCATCTCTTCCGAGTAGCGCAGGCAGTACGGCACCTTCACCACGAAGATACGATCGAGCAGTGCCTCGTTGTTGCGGTTGTTGCGGAACGCCTTCCACTCCGACTCGTTCGAGTGCGCGAGGATGATGCCGTTGAACGGAATCGCCCCGAATCCTTCGGTGCCCTTGAAGTTGCCTTCCTGGGTGGCCGTGAGAAGCGGGTGCAGCACCTTGATCGGCGCCTTGAACATTTCGACGAATTCGAGCAGGCCCTGATTCGCGAGACACAGGCCGCCCGAGTAGCTGTACGCGTCGGCGTCGTCCTGGGCATATTGCTCGAGCTTGCGGATGTCCACCTTGCCGACGAGCGACGAGATGTCCTGATTGTTCTCGTCGCCAGGTTCGGTCTTCGCGATGCCGATCTGGCGCAGGATGGACGGGAAGCGGCGCACCACGCGGAACTTGCGGATGTCGCCGTTGTATTCGTGCAGGCGCTTCACGGCCCACGGGCTCAAGATGCTGCGAAGGTAACGGCGCGGTATGCCGTATTGCTCTTCGAGTATCGGGCCATCTTCGTCGTAGTCGAACAGCCCGAGCGGAGACTCGTTCACGGGCGAGCCCTTGATCGAGTAGAACGGCACGCGCTCCATGAGCTGCTTCAGACGCTCGGCGATGGAGGACTTGCCGCCGCCCACCGGACCGAGCAGATAGAGAATCTGCTTCTTCTCTTCGAGTCCTTGCGCCGCATGGCGGAAGTACGCGACGACCTGCTCGATCACGTCTTCCATGCCATAGAACTCGCGGAATGCGGGATACACCTTGATGACCTTGTTCGCAAAGATGCGCGACAGACGCGGATCGTTGCGGGTGTCGATCTGTTCGGGTTCGCCGATTGCCGTCAGCATGCGTTCGCCAGCCGTGGCGTACGCATTGGGATCTTCCTTGCAGAGCGCGAGATACTCCTCGAGCGAGAACTCCTCCTCTCGCGTTTTTTCGAAGCGGGTCGCGAAGCTGCTATAGATATCCATGCTACCTCCTCGCCAAGATCTGCGACCGATGTCGTGCGCGGCGCGCTATTCGGAAACGACATCGCTCAAATTCATCCTAAACCCTTTTGAAATTTTTCGCACCGTTAAATCGCGCCTGATGTGCCCTCTAAAGCTAAGCATTATTGAGCGCTTGGAGGGCGCCAGACAACGACTTACAATGATCTTCCCTACTGGTGCAAATTTCAGACCGGGGTCACGCTCCTTCCCACATGCTGTGCCTGCGTGTTGGCTCATTCCATCGGGCGGGGCATTCGCAGCACGCCAATTTTTACCTGATGTTCGACCGGCTTTTCGCCTTGTCATGCGGCCTGTCCGGCACTCCGGCATACACAGCGCCTCTTCATGAAACGCACCAACGCAGCGCCGGTGCACACCCATTCGTTACGATTTGTTCGCGAGCCCGCAGAACGCGCGCGCATTGCGAACTGCCACGCAAATGTTGTGAGCACGCGTCAATGCGATTTTTTTCCCGTTTTACGCGTCGATTTCGCCGTCGTCGGTGACCTGCCGCGCATTCTTGCGCGGATGCCAATCGACGCTGACCGGCCCTGTCGGCAGTAATGGTTTTCCCGCTCCAATCGGACGACGCGCGAACGCCACGCGATGAAGATGACGCGCGTGACAGGCTGCCAGGTTTACACCCATGGGACGCACAACGCGTACAAAAAAATAAAGCCGCCGCGCAATGCGCGCGGCGGCCGTTCGTGAGAGCAAATATGACAGGTGCGACAGTTACACGATGCGCCCCTGGGCGACCTAGACGAACTCGACTTCGACTTCCCCTAGCCCGTCGATGTGGCCGTGCAGGAGGCCCGGTGTATCGATGCGGTGCGCACCGACATAGGTGCCGGTCGTAATAGTCCATTCGGGCTCGATCGTGATGCCCATGGCGGCGCAATGATTGACGAACCAGACCAGCAGTTCGCGCGGATCGCCCGCGGGGTTGCCCGGCGCCTCCGGCACGAGCGAGGCGCCGTCGAACGTCAGTTCGAGCTCAGGCGCGACGAAATCGAGCACGCGGGCAAGCGCTGGGTACGGCAGCGCATGGCCGGTCACGAGTGCACCATTGTTCTGTGCATCGGCGAGCTGGGCGAGCGGCGCGACGTTGGGCCACTGCGCGAAACGGCTGTCGACGATCTCGATGGCCGGCACGATCTGGCCCACGCGCGCGAGCACCTCGTCGCGCGCATAGGCTTCGGCGCGCGGGACGATCGGTTCCGAAAAACGAAACGCGATTTCCAGTTCCACGAGCACGCGGAAAAAGTGGCGGCGCTCGAAGCGCGCCGGCGAGGCGTGCACGAGCGGCGCCGGGATCGGCGCGCCGGAGGCAGGGCCGCCGGGGGCGCGTGCGCCCACTTTCCAGCCGCCCGTGGTCGTCTCGAGCCCGGCGAGCACCGCCTGCTGGATCGCGTAGGCCGTGGCCGCGTCGGGCGGCACGCGCTCGGGTTCCAGCGTTTCGATCAGATGATGATGCCGGCGCGCATTCACGAGGCGTTGCGCGAGATCGTCATGCGTCATGTCGGGTTCCTTGTTTGTGCTGTCATGCGGCGCTGGCGCTCGATGCCGGCCAATCCGTCCTGCCTGGCGCGGTGCGCCTGCCTTGCCCCTGCGGGGCGGGTCGTTCCTCCTGCGGTGCCACCCCGTTTGGGCCGCGCCCGGACATCGGCGCGGGCTGAACCGTCCAGCACGACGCCATGCCGCTCGCGGGCACCGCTGGGCGCCGCAGTGTAGCGCGCCGACCGGGCCGCGCAGATGACACGGCTGACAATGTACCGTAACGGCGCCCACATGGCGCACGGCGGGGCCGCACAACGGGGTCAAAGGCGTAAAAAAAGCCGCTGCGGCACAGCGGCTGGCTCTCGTGCGCGGACGGCCCGCGCGGCTTGGCGGATGAATGTCAGAAGGTTTCCCAGTCGCCGTTCGAACCGGCAGCCGACGCCACCGCGCTCATGGGCGCGCGGGGGGCTGCCACGGGCCGTGCGGCCGGCTGGGCGGCGGCGGCAGCCGGAGTGCTGCGCGGCGCGCGCTTTGCGGCAGGCGCAGCTGCCCCGGCTCCCGATGCCTGGCGCGTGGCAGCAGCACGGGCGACGGAAGCCGTCCTGGCGGCTGCCGGCGCAGGCTTCACCTGCGCTGCGCCCAGCGCTGCGTCTTCCAGATTGAATACGGCGACGGCCTCGCGCAGGCGTCCCGCCTGGTCCTCGAGCGACTGCGCCGCGGCGGCGGCCTCCTCGACGAGTGCCGCGTTCTGCTGGGTCACCTCGTCCATCTGCGTGACCGCACGCGCGACCTGGTCGATGCCGCCCGACTGCTCCTGCGAAGCCGCCGCGATCTCGCCCATGATGTCGGTCACGCGCTGCACCGCGGCGATGATCTCGGTCATCGTGCGGCCCGCCTCGTCGACGAGCGCCGAGCCCGCCTGCACGCGCTCGACCGAGGTGTCGATGAGCCCCTTGATCTCCTTGGCCGCCGCCGACGAGCGTTGCGCGAGGCTGCGCACCTCGCCCGCCACCACGGCGAAGCCGCGCCCTTCCTCGCCCGCGCGTGCCGCTTCGACGGCCGCATTGAGCGCGAGGATGTTGGTCTGGAACGCGATGCCCTCGATGATCGTGATGATGTCGGCGATCTTCGCGGAGCTGTCGTTGATGTCGCCCATCGTGCCGACCACCTGATTGACGACCGAGCTGCCCTTGTTGGCGATTTCCGAGGCGTTGGCGGCGAGCGCGCTGGCCTGGCGGGCGTTGTCTGCGTTCTGCTTCACGGTGCCCGTGAGCTGTTCCATGCTCGACGCGGTCTGCTGGAGCGCCGATGCCTGCTCTTCGGTACGCGACGAGAGGTCGAGGTTGCCCGCGGCGATCTCACGCGTGGCCGTGGCGATCGATTCGGTGCCCGAGCGCACCGAACGCACCGTTTCGGTGAGGCTGCGCTGCATCTGCGCGACGCCGCCCAGCAGTTCGCCCATCTCGTCGTTGCGGCGCACGACCACGGGCCGGCGCAGATCGCCGGCGGCGATCGCATGGAAAGCGCCAAGCGCTTCGCCGAGCGGCTCCGCAATAGCGCGGCGCAGCGAGAAGAACGAATAGGCGGCGGCGCCGATACCTACGAGCAGCGCCGCGATGCACGCGACGCGCAGCTCCGAGAACGCGGCCTGGGCGTCGTCGAAGCCCTGCTGCGCTTGCGTCATCTGGAACTTGTCGAGCACGGCGTCGGCCTTCGAGAGCCCGTCGTAGGCCTCCTTGAGCGCCTTGGCGCCGGCCACCACCTTCGCCTGATCGCCCGACTGGACGGTCGTCATGAACTGGTCCGCGATCTGGTGCAGGGCCTCGCGCCGGGCTCCGACATCCTGAGCGAGGCGCGCTTCCTCGCCGGCGTGCGGCAAGGCCATGTACTTCTTCCAGAAGTCGTCCGACACGCCACGCAGCATGCGCGCACGGTCGACCGTCGCCGCGGCGTCGGACGTACCCTGTTCGAAGGCGGCCCGGTCGAGCGCGAGACGCTCGCGTGCCGCATAGATTTCGGCCAGATTGACCGCGTGCGAACTGGGCATCTGGTCGGTGAAAGTCTCGCGATACGCGTCGTTCGAACGCGTGAGACCCAGCAGCCCGACCGCACTGATCGCGACGATCAACGTCGCCAGAAAGCCCATCGTGATGCCAATGCGCGCCTTGATACTGATGCCCTTGCCCATGACTCCCCCAACGCTTGTGATATGGTCGGGCCCAACGCCCGACATCGAGTGGTCGCTCTAACAGGCGTTTACGGCACAGGATTTCAAGGTCTTGAAATGTGTATATGGTATGAAGTATTGGCGAAATACAATCAGGCGCGGCGCGAATAAGCCGCGCCGTGGCCGGTCATGGCTTAGATGCCAGCGAGACGTGCTGATGCGCTCAGCCCGCGAGTTCGGCGAGCGTGGGAATAGAGGGTTGAGCGCCCGCGCGCGTGACTGAAACCGACGCCGCGCGCAATGCGAAAGCAATGGCTTCGAGCGCGGGCGCCCCGGCAGCCAGGCGCGCGGCCAGACCGCCGATGAAGGTGTCGCCGGCCGCCGTCGTATCCACCGCATTGACGCGTGGCGCGGGCAGATGGACCGGCGCGGCGCCGTCGAGCAGCGCACATACGCCCTGCGCTCCGAGCGTCACCAGCACGTTGCGTGCGCCCGCCTCCCGCAGCGCCGACGCCGCCCGCGCCGCCTCTTCCGGCGTGCTCGCGGGCAAGCCGGTGAGCGCGGCCGCCTCCAGTTCGTTCGGTACGAGATAGTCGATGAGCGGGAGCCACTGCGCGGGCAGCGGCCCCGTGGCGGGTGCTGGATTGAGGATGGTGATCTTGCCCAGGCGCCGTGCAGCGGCGAGCGCGGCCGCCACAGCGTCAGTGGGCGTTTCGAGCTGGCAGACCACGACGCCGGCCCGCGCGAGCACGGCCTCATGGCGCGCGATCGTTTCGGGCGCGAGTTCGCCGTTGCTGCCGGCCACGATGACGATGGCATTCTGGCTCGCGTCGTCGACGATGATCAACGCCACGCCGGTCGGCGCGCCAGGCGACGTTTCGAGCGCGCCGCAGTCGATACCTTCTGCCATCAGCCCCGCGCGCAATACCTCGCCGTTGCTGTCGGCGCCGACCCGGCCGATCATCGCCACCTGGGCGCCCAGGCGTGCCGCGGCCACCGCCTGGTTGCCGCCCTTGCCGCCGGCCACCTGCGCAAAGGCACGGCCCGCGAGCGTCTCGCCGGGAGACGGCAAGCGCGGCGCGCGCGCGACGAGATCCATGTTCAGACTGCCGACCACGGCCACGCGAGCGCGTGCGTCGGTCGGCTTTGCTGCGTCAGTCGTCACGATGCCTCCTCGATGGCTTGCGCCTTCGCTACGGCCGCCCTGCCTCAGGCCGCGAGCGGCGCGTATTCCTCCGCACCGACCCAGGGCCCCGTCGATTCGCGAGCGAAGAGCGTAGGCGGCATGACGCGCCGGCGCGCCCTCGCGCCTTCCTCACGCGCGTTCGCGATGCGCTCGATCAGCGTGAGCGCCGCCATGTCGCCGAGCGCACGCGCGGGCTGGCCGACCGTCGAGAGCGCGGGCCAGGTGAAGTTGCCGAGCTCGATATCGTCGAAGCCGATGATCGAGCAGTCGCCCGGCACGCGCAAGCCGCGCTCGGCGGCCGCGCGCAAGGCGCCAATGCCCATCATGTCGTTGCCGGCGAAGATCGCAGTGGGCCGCACGCTGTCGAACAGTTGCGCCGCCGCGCGGTAACCGCCCGCCCCGGAAAAGTCGCTTTCGACGATGGCGCCCGGCGCGATCTCCACGCCCCGCTCGGACATGGCGCGCAGGAAACCGTGCATGCGCATCGCGCTCACCGCGGTCGTCACCGGCCCGGTGATGCAGCCGATGCGCGAGTGCCCGAACTCGAGCAGATGCCGCGTGGCGAGCCAGGCGCCGCGCTCGTGGTCGATCTGCACGAGATCGGCGTCGAGTCCCTCGATGTTGCGGTCGATGACGACGATCGGCTCGCGCGTATCGGCAAGCGTCGAGGCGAGCACGGCGTCGTCACCGGCCGAGGCGACGATGAGGCCGTCGATGCGCTTTTCCTGCAGCACGCGCAGGTAGCTGCGCTGCTTGGCCGGGTCGTCGTCGGAGTTGCAGAAGAACACGCAATAGCCCTTGCGCGCGCAGGCGTCCTCGACGCCGCGCGCAAGCTCCGCGAAATACGGGTTGGTGCCGTTCGGCACGAGCAGACCGACGGTCGCCGTGGCACGCGCCTTGAGCGAGCGCGCCACCGCCGACGGCACGTAGTTCAGGTCGCGGATCGCGCGCTCGACCTTGGCCCGCACGTCCGCCGACACCGGACGCGAATTGTTCACCACATGCGACACCGTCGTGAAAGATACCCCCGCCACGGCGGCCACATCCTTGATCGTCGCCATCTTTATGTTGCTCCTGCTTTTTTGCTGCCCTGTTGCTGCCGGCTCTCTGCGCGCCCGTTGTAGGTTTGGTCTGGCGTCGCTTTCCCGGTCATTTCCGTCGGCCCGCGCTGCATTGCGGACCGCGCCCTCGAAAAAATTGTTATGTCCTGCTGCCTCTGCGACTTCGCCTGCTGCGGTACGTGTCGAGCACGACCGCCACGACGATCACCGCGCCGGTGATGATCCGTTTGGTGGGCTCGTTCGCGCCGATCTGCGCGAGCCCCGCGGCCAGAACCGAGATGATCAGCACGCCGAAGAACGTGCTGATGACCGAGCCGCGCCCGCCCATCAGACTGGTGCCGCCGATCACCACGGCGGCGATCACCTGCAGCTCCAGCCCCGCGCCCGCGTTTGGATCGGCGGCTTCGAGGCGCGAAATCTGAAACAGCGCCGCTAGCCCGGAAAGCGCGCCCATCAGCGCGAACACGATCACCTTGTACGGCCGCGGATCGACGCCCGCCAGGCGCACCGCCTCTTCGTTGGTACCGATACCGATCAGATACCGTCCGAACACCGTGCGCGTCAGCGTGAGCTGCGCGATCACCATCACCGCCACCGCGATCAGGAACGCCGGCGAGATGCCGAATGCGATCGGGTTCGAGAGAAAGTCGAACGCGTCGCCGATATACGCCGTGCGCGAATTCGTCATCTGGTACGCAAGCCCGCGCGCCGCTTCGAGCACGCCGAGCGAAACGATGAACGACGGGATGCGCCAGCCCACCGTCACCGCGCCCGTGAGCGTGCCCGTGGCCGCCGCGGCGACGAGGCCGAGCAGCGCCGCCGGCAGCGCGCCCCAGCCCCACTTGAGCGACGCCACGCTCACCACCGAAGCGCCGAGCGCGAGCACCGAACCCACCGAAAGATCGATACCCGCGATGATCAGCACGAAGGTCATGCCCACTGCCATCACCACGAGATCGGGAATCTGGTTCGCGATCGTGCTGAACGTATCGTACGTGAGGAAGTGTGAACTCAGCAGCGAGAACAACACGATCATCGCGATCAGCGCGAGCGCGAGGCCCAGGTAGTTCGAAAAGCCGAAGCGCGTGCCCACGGGCTTGCCGCTCGCCTGCATCGCATGCGGCGCCGACACCGGCGCAGCGCCCGGCGCGATTTTGGTCGAACTGGTACGCCCACCGATTTCGTCGCCGTGCGGCGACGGTTGCCCGCGCAACGGGTCGTTCGTCATGAAGCGCTCCCTCGTGGGTCGTCGTTGCGTTCATGGGGCTTGCGCGTTTCCCTGTGTGGCGGCACGTCGCCCATCTCCGGCAGATCGCGCGCGTTCGCGACCAGCGCATCCTCGGCGCGCAGCCCCGCGAAGGCGGCGGCGAGCAGCTTGTCCTGGCTCCACTCGTCGCGACCGTAGATGGCCGTCATCTTCCCCGCCGACATCACGCCGATGCGGTCGCAGATCAGCATCAGCTCGCGCAGGTCACTCGATACCACGACGAGCGCCCGGCCTTCACGTGCGAGCGCGCCCATCAGCGCGTAGATGTCGAACTTCGCCCCGACGTCGATGCCACGCGTAGGCTCGTCGAACAGCACGACGCGCATCGACTGCGTAATGTCGCGCGCGAGCCAGCGGCCGATCACCACCTTCTGCTGGTTGCCGCCCGACAGCTCGCCCACCGGCTGCGCGGGTCCGGACGCGCGGATTCGCAGCGCGTCGATCTGCGTGCGGGCCAGCGTGTTCTCGCGCGCCGCGTCCACCACGCCATAGCGCGAGACCGCGCCTACGTTGCCGAGCGTCACGTTCGCGGCGAGCGGCTGCGGCAACAGCAGCCCTTCGCCCTTGCGGTCCTCGGTGATGAGCGCGATGCCAAGCTTAACCGCATCGGCGGGCGAGGCAATCTGCACGGGTTCCGGCGCCGCGCCCGGCGTGGGCGCCAGCGCCACCGTGCCGCGCTCCATGCGGTCGGCGCCGTAGATGAGCCGCATCAGCTCCGTTCTGCCCGCGCCGATCAGCCCCGACACGCCGAAAATCTCGCCGGCGCGCACTTCGAACGACACGTCGCGCACAGCCTTCGCGCGCGTGAGCCCGTCCACCTTCAGGAGCGGCGCGCCGATGCGCCGCTGCCCCAGATCGATGCGCTCGCCAAGCTCGCGCCCCACCATCAGCGCGACGATGCGCTCGGGCGTGAGGTTGGCCATGGCGTCCACCCGCACGAGCTTGCCGTCGCGCAGCACCGCGACGCGCTGCGCGATGCGCTCGAGTTCTTCGAGCCGGTGCGAGATGTAGACGATCGCCACCCCGCGCGCCTTCAGCCGCGCGATCTGCTCGAACAGCAATTCGACCTCGCGAGCCGTGAGCATGGCCGTCGGCTCGTCGAGGATCAGCACGCGCATGTCGCCGCCATCGCCATGATCGGCCGCAGCGGCGCTGCCGACCAGGTTGCGCGCGATCTCCACGAGTTGCTGATGCCCGATTCCCAACTCCCCGACCGGCGTATCGGGGTCGATCGCCTCGAGTCCGACCTGCGCCATCGCGGCCCGCGCGTCGTCACGCAGCCGCCTGCGATCGATCCAGCCGAACCGCAGCGGCCCCGACTGCGGCAGGCGGTCCAGAAACAGGTTCTCCGCAACAGTGAGCGTGGGCAGCAGGTTCAGCTCCTGCATGACCATGCGCACGCCGAGCGCCTCGGCTTCGCGGCGGCTCGCCGGGGCGTAGGGGCGGCCCATCAGCGTCATGCTGCCCGCACTCGACGCTGTGAGGCCACTCACGATCTTCGAGAGCGTGCTCTTGCCCGCGCCGTTTTCCCCCGTAAGCGCAAGCACTTCGCCGGCGTGCAGCGCGAGGCTGACGTCGGCGAGCACCGGCTGCTCGTAGGTCTTCCCGACGCCCGTCACCGTAAGCACGGCGGGCGCAGGTGACGCTACGTCGGGGACATTTGCATCCATCACGATCCTGTAGTCGCGAGCCGCGCCGCCGGGTTCAACCGGTGAGTCGCGCCGCCCGGATACTGCGGGTCCGCACCGCCGCCGCACGCTCCGGTAGAGCATGCCTCGAACGGCGCGCTGGGCAGCGATACGCCGCCCAGCGGAAGACGGCCGCCCATGCGGTCATCCCGGTACAAATAACGGCTGCGCGGCGAGATTCTTGAGCGCTTATTGCGTTGCGCACGCAAATACCGCCGCGGCACGGCATGGCGCCTGCCGGCAGCGCTTTACTTCGTGACGAGCACCACGGGCGTTTCGACGATACCCGACAGCTCCGACTGCTTCTTGTGCTCCTTGAGCGCCTTCAGGGCCGTGTCGATGCCGAACACGGCCTGTTTCGCCGCGAACTGGTCGGCGGTGGCGAGCACGCGGCCGTCCTTGAGCATGGGCTTGATGGCGCCGATGTTGTCGTAGCCGACCACGTACACCTTGCCCTGCTTGCCCGCCGCGCGCACGGCCGACACGGCGCCGATCGCCATGTTGTCGTTGCCGCACAGGAGCGCCTTGATGTCGGGGTATTCATTGAGCATGGCGGAGGCGACGGCGTTGCCCTTGTCGATCTCCCATTCGCCCGACTGCGTCGAGACGATCTTCGCGCTCACGGCGTCCATCGCGTCCTTGAAGCCCGCGGTGCGCTGCTGTGCGTTGGTCGTGGTGGAGACGCCCTCGACGATGCCCACCTGGTCGCCCGACTTCAGGCGCTTGGCCAGGTAGTCGCCCACGAGGCGGGCGCCCTTGCGGTTGTCCGGGCCGACGAACGGCACGTTCAGGTCCTTGGACTTGAGCACGTCGGCGTCGAGCTTGTTGTCGATGTTCACGACGATGATGCCCGCGTCCACCGCCTTCTTCACGACGGGCACGAGCGCCTTGGAGTCGGCGGGCGCGAGCACGATGGCGTCGACCTTCGAGACGATCATCTGCTCGACGATCTGGATTTGGGCGGCCGTGTCGGTCTCGTTCTTGATGCCGTTGGTGATGAGATCGAACTGGTCGGCGTTGTGCTTCTGATAGTCCTTCGCGCCGGTCTCCATGGTGAGGAAGAACTCGTTGGCGAGCGACTTCATGACGAGCGCGACTTTCGGCTTGTGAGGCGCCTGTGCGCGGGCCGCGAGCGGCAAAGCGCCTGTTACGGCGGTCGTGGCGAGCGCGCTGGCGGCGAGAAGGATGCGGCGGCGAATGCGGGAGTTCATGTCTGGAAGTCTCCGGTTTGTCGGGCCCGGCTGGGCCCTGCTTTCTGGTTATGCGCAAACGTTTTCTGCCGGCCCATTCTCGGCGCAGGCGCTCAACGATGTCAACTTTGCTCTGTCACTGGCGTCGCTGCCGGCCATGCGGCGGCGCAACAACGCCCGCACCGCCTTAGAGCCAGTTAATACGACGAAACAGGAAAAACAGGAAGATATCGAGCACGAGCATGGCGGCGAGGCAGATCTGGTAGCCGAATCTGAAGTGCAGCTCCGGAATGTGCTCGAAGTTCATGCCGTAGATGCCCGCGATCATGGTCGGCACGGCGAAGAGCGCGGCGAAGGAACCGAGCCGCTTGGTCACTTCGTTCTCCGCGAGCGAGATCATGCCGAGGTTCACCTGGATCGCCGTGACGATCATTTCGCGGCGCGCGTCGATCATGTTGGACACGCGCACGAGGTGGTCGTACACATCGCGGTAGTACGCCTGCATGCCCACGCAGATCTGCGGAATGCGCCCGCCCACGAGCTTGCCGACGGCATCGACGAGCGGCGTGACGTGATGCGCGAGGATCACGAGACGACGCTTGAGCGAATAGAGATCCTCGATGATCGCGCGCGAGCCCGCGAGGTCGTGCTTGTCGAAGATGCGGTCCTCCAGCTCCTCGATCTCGCCGGAGAGCGTTTCGAGCACCGGCGCGTAGCGATCGACCACGCTGTCCATCAGCGCGTAGAGCACGAACCCGGAGCCTTCGCGCAGCAATTCGGGCTCGCGCTCGCAGCGCGCGCGAACATCGCTGAAACCCTGCTGCGCGCGGTGGCGCACCGAAAGCACGAAATTGGGGCCGGCGAAGACGTTCACCTGGCCTGTGATGACTTCGCCGTCGTCGTCGAGTTCGAGCGTGTGGAGCACGCAAAAAAGCGTGTCGCCATATTCCTCGATCTTCGGCCGTTGGTTGCCGTTCATCACGTCTTCGATGGCGAGCGCATGCAGGCCGAACTCCTCCTTCATCGCCGCCATTTCTCCGGCGTCCGGGTCCTTGAGCGCGACCCAGACGAAACACTCGGGCTTCGCCAGATAGTCGCTGATGGCTTCGACTGTGACGTCGGCCAGTTTCTTGCCGCCTTGATACGCGACGCAATTGATTAGCATGTTCCTTTTCTTCCGCGCGGCGGGTCGCGCCCGCGCCGCTTCGAGTTGCACCGGTTGCCAAGTGTAAGGTGTTCCGTCGACCGACGGCGTCTGGACGGGGTGCCCGAGCGGCGCGCGTCCGGCTGACTGGGCCTGAGAGCACTGCCCGTGCCCGCCGTGCAACGGCGGCGGCGAACTGGGAGGCTACTGCGCGACGCGGCGGATGCCGATGCGGTCATCCTTGTCGAAGGTGATGCTCGCGCGGTTGGTGTAGCGCGGATCCACAAGCAAGCGCAGCTCGATCACGGGATCGAACTGCGTCGTCACGGCGATGCGGCGCACGCCGGGCTTCAGGTAGAACGTGACGTGTTCGCCGTCCATGAGGTCGGTCACGCGTTCACCGTCGATGTAGACGGGCGCGTCGCGGAATTTGACGATGACGTTGCGGGTGCGCTCGCGGCGCACGTCCACGGCCACGAGGCCCTCGCCCGGCTCGGTGTAGCCAGGCTTCAGGATGCGTTCGGCCGGCACGGGCTTGAACGGCATGGGCTGCGGCTGCTCCTCGGCACAGCCGCCGAGTGCGAACGCGGCGACCACCGTGACGGCGGCGGCGAGACTCGCAATCGATCTGCGCGACGGCAAAGGCGGCATGGGCGCTTTCCCCTTTTCTGACTTCTGGCTCCCGGTTCGCGCCCATCATATCCGTACGGGCGCCAGACCGATCATCGTTGTTATATGCTTTGGGGACTGCGCGGCAGCGCTCGCAACCGGCATTAAGAGGAGGCAACGGCCATGTGGTACTTCTCGTGGATTCTCGGCATCGGCGTTGCGCTCGGCTTTGGCATCATCAACGTGATGTGGCTCGAGGCCAACGGCAAATTCCTGAACGGACACGGACCCGAGCAAAACGGCCTGGATAACGCCCCGTCGGCGAACGCCGGCACGCAACACGGCGAGGCACGCCGCCGGTGACAAGACTGGTGTTCTTCTGCGGCCACGCCGGCGCCGGCAAGACCTCGCTCGCCAAACGCCTGTTCGCCCCGCTCGCCCGCGAGACCGGCGAGCCGTTCTGCCTGCTCGACAAGGACACGCTCTACGGCAGCTATAGCGCAGCCGCGATGGGCGCGCTCACGCACGACCCGAACGATCGCGACAGCCCGCTTTTCCTGCAGCATTTTCGCGAACCCGAGTACCGCGGGCTCATCGACACCGCCCGCGAAAACCTCGAACTTGGCGTGAGCGCGCTCGTGGTCGGCCCGCTGTCGCGCGAAGTGCGCGAGCGCAAGCTGTTCGACCGCGCGTGGCTCGGTGTCGGTCAGGAGGTGGGACTCACCGTGGTGTGGGTGCATACGAGCGAGGAAACGGCGCACGCGCGCATCGGCGCGCGCGCCCATCCGATCGACGCCTACAAGCTCGCTCACTGGAA
Organism: Paraburkholderia sp. BR14312; assembly: GCF_040948675.1. NCBI lineage: Bacteria > Pseudomonadati > Pseudomonadota > Betaproteobacteria > Burkholderiales > Burkholderiaceae > Paraburkholderia > Paraburkholderia sp. BR14312. Next base: position 476,545 of record NZ_JBFPKI010000004.1, on the reverse strand, counting down.
CGAATACCGGCAGCGGCGCTTCATGCCGTCGGGCGCGCAGCTCGACGGCCTTCTGCTCTTCGACAACAGCGCGCCCGCCGCGGCCGACTACGACGCGCTGCTCGAGCGCATCGTGTCGGCAACGGCATCGACCTGAGACGTCAGGCCGCCACCTTCGCGCGGCTGTCGAGCGTCGCGCCTTCGTACACCTGACCGAAGCGGTTCGCGAGGAACTGCTGGAGCGACACCTGCTCCTGGCGCACGAACCCGGCTTGCGGCAGACGCTTTTCGCGGAACAGATCGAGCACCGCGCACATGGCGCCGGCGGTGGTGATCTGGATCGCGCTCATGGGCACGCCGCACACCGTCTTCGCGAAGATCTTGCGCGTGAACACCTCCTGCACGAGCTTGCCGTCGCGCATGCCGGTCACCGTCATGAAGATGAGCACGACGTCCTGCTCGGTTGCGGGCACCGAGCGGCGCAGGATGGACTTGAGCGTGTCGCGGTCGCTGGAAAGGCGCAGGTCTTCGAGCAGGAACTGCATGAGCGCGCGATGACCCGGATAACGCACCGACTTGTAGTCGAGCGATTCGACCTTGCCCGAAAGCGTTTCGCAGAGCGTACCCAGGCCGCCCGACGTATTGAAGGCCTCGTACTCGACGCCGTCGAGCGAGAAATGCTCGAGACCTTCGAGCGGCTGCACCCACTGCGTGCGACTTTCGCGAATCGCTTCGCACGGCTGGCAATACTCGTTGATGAGACCGTCGACGCTCCATGTGAGGTTGTACTTGAGCGCGTTGGTGGGAAACTGCGGCAGCGCGCCTACGCGCATCTTGACGTCGCGGATCTCGGTGAAGCGGCTCGCGAGCGCATGCGCCGCTATGCCGATGAAGCCGGGCGCGAGACCACATTGCGGCATGAAGACATGATCGGCGTCGTCGGCCAGCGCGCGAATCGCGTGGGTCGCACGCACGTCTTCGGTCAGATCGAAGTAATGGACGCCTGCGCCCTTCGCCGCCGAGGCGACGTTCACGGCAAGGTAATACGGCAGCGCGTTGATCAGCACGTCATAACCTTCCAGCGCGCCGCGCAGCGCGGCGGCGTCGCCGGAATCGACACGCGCGGTGGGAATGCCCTGCGCCGCAAGCGGCTCGAGCGATTTCGCATCGCGGTCGAACGCCGCGACTTCGTAGTCGCCGCTCTCACGCAGCATGTGGGCAATGGTGTGGCCGATCAGGCCGGCGCCTGCAATCGCAACTTTCATGTGTCATCTCCTTTGGTTTTCTATGCTTGGGGATGGGCAGCGCCCGCTCAAACACAGTCTAGGGAGAGACAAATACGGTTCATAGACGCAAAACGATGCGTTTCGACCGACATTTTCGTCATTATGACGACAATTTTCGTCGAAATGACGAAACCATTCATTTTCGATGGCGAATACCTCGCCGTTCGGGCCGCGGCTCAGCCCTCGATTCAGCCCGTCACCGAGCCGCGATCGACCTTGCGCGCAAGCACGATCGATGTGGTCGTGCGTTCCACGCCGGGTATGCCGCCAATCTGGTCGAGCAGGTCGTTGAGGCGGTCGGGCGAATCGGCGCGCAGCCACGCCACGTAGTCGTACTCGCCGCTTACCGCGCACAGCAACTGCACTTCGGGCATCTTGCCGAGGCGCTTTTGCACATCGGGCCCATGGCGCGGCGCGATGATGAGTCCGACCCACGCCTGCAGGCTCGCGTCGAGCACATCCTGGCCGAGGCGCACGCCGTAACCGGCGATCACCTGAGTGCGTTCGAGCCGCTCGATGCGCGCAAGCACCGTGGTGCGCGCGACGCCCAGGCGCCGTGCGAGATTCGCGACGCTTTCGCGCGCATTTTCCTGCAGCAGCGCGACGAGGCTGCGGTCGAGGTCGTCGAGTTGATCGAGGCGCGGAGGTCTCATCGGGCGGTGTCTGTATGGGAAGTCTGAACGGCGTCATTATCGCGCGCGGGTGAGCACGCCGGCGGCGCTCGCGTCGCGCAAGTCCTGCGCGACGGGTATTTCCACGCGTTTCGTTTGTAAGCAAGTGTCGCAGCCGGGGCGTCGCGAAGCGAGAACGTGGTACTAATAGCGCCTGCAGCCATTCTGGCCATGCTACCCGCTACGAAATGATTCAAGGAGTCACAATGAAGAAAGCTTTCGTCATCCTTGCCGTCTCGCTCTCGATGAGCGGCGCGTTCGCGCAAAGCGCTGCGCCGGCCGCTTCGGCAACCGCCGCGGCCGCGTCGAGCGCCGATGTGCGCGCCGCGCAGCATCAGCAGCGTGTCGAGGAGCGCATCACGTGGCTGCACACGCAGCTCAAGATCACGCCCGAGCAAGAACCGCAATGGAAGACGTTCGCCGACACCATGCGCAGCAACGGCGAGACCATGGCGAATCTCTTCAAGCAGCGCGCGGAGAGCGAAAGCTCGCGCAACGCGCTCGACGACATGAAGCAGTATGCGCAGATCGCCCAGGCACACGCGGACGACATGCAGAAGCTCGTCTCGGCGTTCGAGCCGCTCTACACGAGCCTCTCGCCGGAACAGAAGAAGCTCGCCGATCAGTCCTTCCGCCACGGCAATGAGCACGGCCCGTCGGGCAAGCCGGGCCATCCGAAGCACAAGGGCAAGGCCAAGCCGTCGGCAGGCGACGCAACGAGCGACACCGAAGCGGCCAGCACGCCGGCCGCGCAGTAAGACGGAGTAAGACGCACCCGCGAATCGGGCCGCGCTCCCATGTGCGCAACGGCCCGATCCAGGGTACCCTTGCGGACCGCGCGACGGCCGGGCGAAACTGCCCGGCCGTCGCTTCTTTGAAAGCCGCTTTTTGTGAAGCCCGTCCGCTGCTGCCGCCATGATTGAACTGACCCAACTCGACCTGCGTGTCGACCCCGCCGCACAGCGCGTCGTCAAGGACGAGACCGTGAGCGTCGAGTTTGCGGCCGTTGCCGGCGAGCTGATGAGCCTCGAAGGCCCGAACCGCTATGCGCCCGGCGACGCGATCATCACCGGTTCGACCGGCGATCGCTGGGTCGTCTCGCGCGATCGATTCGATGCGAAGTACCTGCCGGCGAGCGACACCCTCGCTCACGGCGAGGCAGGCGCGTATCGCAACCACCAGGTCGTGGTGCTCGCAAGGCGCATGGACGAGCCGTTCACGCTCGTGCGTTCTGCCGGCGGCGACCGGCTTGGCGGCGTGGCCGGCGACTGGGTCATGCAATACGCACCCGGCGACTATGGCGTCGTGCAGGCCGCACGTTTCGCCAAGGTCTACAAGCTCGCCGACTGAATCTCAGCGCAACGCAAACTGGGCGCACTGCGCCCATCGCTTCAAGCCAATGCGCTTCGAGCAAGCGCTTTACGCAAATTCTTCGTCCAGCGCGATCGTCACCTCGCGCGGCACATCTTCGCCCTTCGCGTGCTGTTCCTCGAGCGATTCGATCGTCGCCTCCACGTAGGCTCGCAACACCGCGAAGCTGCGCCCGCGCAGCCGCGGCGGCAATGCGCGATAGCGTGCGAGCGCGGCGGGTGCGATTGCCACCGTGAGCGCCATGCGGCGCGCCTTCGAGCCGAAGCGCATCGCCACCCAGTGCACGACCAGTTGCGGCACGCCGTTTTCATTCGGCTCTTCGGCAAAGCGCGTCTGCTCGGGAAAGATGTCGGCGATCACGCGGGCGAGCTCGTCGAATTCGGGGCTCGCGCATTCAAACAGATAGGCTTCCATTGACGCCAGAAAAAAGAAGTAAGACGCGCACTTACGCCGCGCGTGCGACGCGCCGCTGCGGGCGGCACGTCCTGAAAAGCACGACGGCGACCATCACGGCCGCCACCACATACAAACCGTCCACGGCCACGAGCGGCACGAGACGCGCCTGATACATCGCGGCAGGCACGTCGATGAGCGCGTGCACGAGGATCGCGAGCGGCAAAATCCCCTTCCATCCTGCGCGCACACCGCGCCACATCAGCACCGACAAGCCAATCTGGAACACGAACGCGGCCGTGCGCTCGAGCGCAAAGACGCCCGCGAAAAGCGGCGAAAGGCTAGCGAGAATCAGATGCACGCGCAAGACCGAGTCCATCGTGAGATTGGAGAGATGCTCGTCGAGATCGCCGCGATTCGCGAGCACCGCGAACACGATCCATTGCAACTGCACGAGCACGCCGACGAACCACGCCTCCGCACCCGCATGGCCGATGCCGTAGCCGAAGGCCGAGCTGTCTGCGGGCGCGTTGGACTTGCCTGCGCCGCGGCGCGCGATGAGCCGCATGGCGATATAACGCCCGACCTCCTCGCACACGCCCGCCGCGAGCGCGCCGTACAGCACGAAGAAAACGGGGTTCGAAAGGACCTGCGCGACGGCGGCGTTGCCGTGCAGCATGTAGTCGTTGATGGCGCGCTCGATCACAGCCACGAACAACGCGAAGATGGCGACGCCCGTGACCGTATCGCGCCAGTCGAGCGCGAACGGCACACGCAGCCGGCGATACAGCGATACGGGCAAGGCGGCGACAAACAGCGTCGCGAGCGATAGGCAGACGAGCGTGATCGGAGCTACGGACATGGGCTTCCTTATGACGTTCGGCACGCACGCACGCGCGCCGCAGCCCGAATGATCGCAGATATCGGCGCTTGCGCGCAGCCCCGGCTGCGCGAGAGCCCCGCAATCGCGCCGTCCTCACCCCAGCGTCGAAGCCCTCACCACCAGTTCGCCCTCGAAGGCCGCCGCGCGTGCCTTGGGCGCCGCGCCCTCGATGCGCTCGTGCAGAAACTCCACCGCGCGATAGCCGATCTCGCGCGTCGGCTGGCGGATCGTCGTGATGCCGGCAAGCTCGGCCCACTCCGGATCGTCGATGGCGACGAGCGCCACGCGCTGCTGCCACTGCGCGCCGAGGGCCGCTTTCAGATGCAAGGCGAGGCGCAGCGCCACCGGCGCATTGGCCGCGAACAACGCGCAACGCGCACCGCGTGCCAGCGCCTGGGCCACGTGGGTGTCGAGCGCCGCGAGCGCGGTTTGCACGGTGGCTTCGTCGTGGAGATCGAGCACGTGCGTGAGGCCGCGGGCCGCGCCCTTCGTAGCCTGCATCGACTCGCGAAACGCCGCTTCGCGCTCGCGCCGCGAACTCACCTGTTCGAACGGCTGCACGACGAACACGATGTCGTCGTAGCCGCGCGCAAGCAGATGCTCCGTGCCGAGGCGCACGGCCGCCGCGTTGTCGAGGCCGACCATGTCCGCATCGAGGCCGTCGACGGTCCGGTCGATCAGCACGGCCGGAATGCCGCCGCTGCCCACGGGTTTCAACATCGATTCGCGCACGCCGAGTGCGTTGACGATCACGCCTTCCACGCGATACGTGGTGAGCAGCTGGAGATAGCGCCGCTCCATGTCGATCTCGTTCGCCGCGTGGCAGATGAGCGGCATGTAGCCGAGCGCGTGACACGCCTCTTCCACGCCCTGCAGAATCTCCACCGAATAGGGATTGGCGAGATCGGCGATCAGCAGGCCGAGCAGACGGTTGCGGCCGCGCTTGAGCCCGCGCGCCATCTGGTTGGGGCGATAGTCGAGCCGCTCGATCGCCGCCTCGATGCGCGCGCGCAGGTCGGGCGAAAGCACACCCAGCTCGCCGTTCAGATAGCGCGAGATGCTGGTCTTGCCTGTGCCGGCTTCGCGCGCCACGTCGCTGATGGTCGCGCGGCGCGGCGCCGTGGCCGCGGCGCCCTTTTCCGCCGTATCGACGTCACGCTCGCGATCCGCGCCGCCCGCGGCCATGCTCATCGCGCGAGCACCTCGCGGTTGACGACGTTCACATCGAGCGTGCCAGCGAGCGCCGCGACGAGGTTCTCCGCTGCGCAGCGCGCCATCGCGTGACGCGTCTCGTGCGTGGCCGAGCCGATGTGCGGCAGCGCCACCACGTTCGGCATGCGCAGCAGCGGCGACGCGGGATCGATCGGCTCGCGCTCGAACACATCGAGGCCCGCGCCGTGGATCGTGCGAGCTTCGAGCGCCGCGATCAGCGCTTTTTCGTCGACGGTCGCGCCGCGCGAGGCGTTGATGAGAATCGCGCTCTTCTTCATCTTCTTCAACTGTTCCGCGCCGATCAGATGGCGCGTGGCGTCAGTGAGCGGCACCTGGAGGCACACGAAGTCCGCGCTTGCGAGCAGTTCGTCGAGTTCGACACGGCGCGCGCCGTAGTTGCGCTCGGCCGCTTCGTTCGGGCTGCGGTTCGTGTAGAGCACCTTCATGTTGAAGCCGAGCGCGGCACGGCGCGCCACGGCGCCGCCGATGCGCCCGAGCCCCACGATGCCGAGGGTTTTGCCCTGCACGTCCACGCCGAATTGCGCCGGGCCGATGCTGCCCTTCCACTGGCCCGCCTTGACCCAGTCGGCCAGCTCGACCACGCGGCGAGCGCTCGCGAGGATCAACGAGAAGACGGTGTCGGCCGTCGATTCCGTCAGCACGTCGGGCGTGTGGGCGAGCACGATGCCGCGCTTGGTGAGATCGGCCACGTCGAACTGGTCGTAGCCCACGGAGATCGTCGAGAGCGCCTTCACGCGCGAACCGTCCAGCATCGCCGGTGCGATCTTCACGCTCGCGCCGATCGCGCCGTCGGCGTCTTTTAGCGCGGCGGCGAGTGCGCCGGGCTGGTCGGCATCGACGTCGATCAGTTCGGCATGCTCGCGCAGATAGTCGGCGACATCGGCGGGCAAGGCTTTGTAGACAACGATTTTCGGCTTCATAAGTGCGCTAGAAAAGAGAGGTTATTTTCCGTGAGCCGGCGATGCATAACCACGGGCGGCGGCGCGCTGCGGCTTGACGGCGAGCGTGAGGCCCACTGAAACGAGCAGCGCCGCGCTCATGAACGCATAGGATGCCGCAGGCGAGCCCGTCGCGCCATTCAGATACCCGACCACATAGGAGCCGACGAACGAGCCGAGCGCGCCCATGCTGTTGATGAGCGCCATCGCACCGCCGGCCACGTTCTTCGGCAGCAGCTCCGGCACGATCGCGAAGAACGGGCCATACGGCGCGTACATCGCCGCGCCCGCCACCACGAGCAGCGCGTACGAGATCCAGAAGTGCGTCGAGCCGAGTGCGTAGGAGAGCGCGAAGGCGAGCGCACCGACCAGCAGGAACGGCCACACGAAGGCGCGGCGATTGTCGAGCTTGTCCGACGCCCACGAGGCGGCCAGCATCGCAATGGTCGCCGCGAGATACGGCACGGCGGAGAGCCAGCCCGTTTCGACCATGCCGAGCGCCGAGCCGTTCTTCACGATCGACGGCAGCCACAGCACGAAGCCGTACACGCCGATGCTCCAGCAGAAGTACTGTGCCGAGAGCAGCATCACGGCAGGCGTGCGGAACGCCTCGGCATAGTTGCGCACCGGCTTGATGGCGGCCTGCTCGGCGCGCATCGCGGCGTCGAGTGCGCGCTTTTCATCGTCGGAGAGCCAGTTGACTTGTGCGGGCTTGTCGCGCACGAGCAACCACCAGCACACGGCCCACAGCACAGCCGGCACGCCTTCGGCGATGAACATGTGACGCCAGCCGAAGGCATGCACGAGATAGCCCGAGACCACCGACATCCACAGCACCGTGACCGGATTGCCGAGGATCAGGAACGTGTTGGCGCGCGAGCGCTCCTTCTTCGTGAACCAGTTGCTGATGAAGATGAGCATGGCGGGCATCACGGCCGCCTCGACCACGCCGAGCACGAAACGGATCGCCATGAGCGACGGAATGTTCGTGACGACGCCCGTGAGCGCGGCGCAGCCGCCCCACAGCACGAGGCTCACGAACACGAGCGTGCGCACGCTGCGGCGCTCCGCATACACGGCGCCCGGCAGCTGGAAGAAGAAGTAGCCGAGGAAGAACAGCGCGCCGATCAGCGACGAGAGCCCCGGGCTGATGCCGAGATCGCGATTGATGCCGGCCGCCGAGGCGAAGCCGTAGTTGGCGCGGTCGAGATAGGCGAGGCTGTACGTGATGAACACGATCGGCATGATTGCCCACCAGCGGCGCGGTGCGAGCGAGGTTGAGGTCATCGGTGTCTCCAGTTGAATGGGGCTCGGTACCTGACAGTGCCGCCCTCTGGTCTCATGTCGTTTGGCGCGCCGCACTTTGCGTTGCGCCGCCTGTTCCGCTATGCGGCTGCCTGCGTTTGCGCGGCTTCGAGCGCATCGAGCTGCGCGCGCGTCGGCAAGCCTTCCGCGTCGCCGATCACCTGAACGGCCAGCGCGCCGATGCGGTTGCCGCGAGCCACGGCCGCGGCAAGCGACCGGCCCTCGAGCAGCGCGCTCACCACGCCCACGGCAAAGCCGTCGCCGGCGCCCACGGTATCGACCACGCGCTCCACGCGCTGCGCCGCGACGCGGCCCTGCTCGCCTTCGGCCGTGGCGTAGTACGCGCCCTCTGCGCCGAGCTTTACGATCACGCCGCGTGCGCCGCGCGCAAGATAGAACTGCGCGATGGCTTCCGGGTCGTCCGAACCCGTCAGCACAAGGCCTTCACCGACGCCGGGCAGTACCCAGTCGGCGAAGCTCGCGAGTTCGTTGAGCGTGCCAACCATTTCGGCTTGCGAGCCCCACAGCGTCGGGCGCAGATTCGGGTCGAACGAGATCGTGCGCCCCGCGGCGCGCATCTCATGTGCAAGCTTGAACGCCAGTTCGCGTGAAGAGGAAGAGATGGCGGGCGCCACGCCGCTCAGGTGCAGATGGCGCGCGCCGAGCACATAGCCGGCCTGATAGTCGCGAGCCGAAAGCTTGCTCGCCGCCGAGCCGCGACGGAAATACTCGACAGCGGGATCGCTGCCGTCGTCGTTCCTCGACTTGAGCTGGAAGCCGGTCGGAAAGCGCGTGTCGGTGCTCACGCAACGCGCGTCGATGCCTTCGTGCGCGAGCACGTCGCGCACGAACTGGCCGAACGAGTCGGCCCCCACGCGGCTCATCCAGCCCACCTTGAAACCGAGGCGCGCGAGGCCGGTCGCGACATTGAGTTCCGCACCCGCCGCGCGCTTCGTGTAATGGGCGACCTGGGCGAGCGGCCCCGGCTCCGTGGCGACGAACATCGCCATCGCTTCGCCGTAGGTGATGACATCGAGTGCTTCGGTCATGACATGCGTTCCTGATGAATCGTATGGAGTCTGGGGCGCGGTATCGAGGCTTCGCGCGGCGCTCAAGCGGCCGCGAGCCATTCGACGTAATGCGCGGCGTCTGCGTGTACGCGCGCCGGATCGAACGGAAACTCGATGCCGCGCGGCACGTGTGTCGGCAGCAGCGCGAGTGCGGCGCGGCACAGCGCGTCGTCGTCGCCCGGCGCGGCAGCGAAGCGGCGCGCGCCCTCACCCACCACGGCCTTGCAATGGATGTATTCGACGTGCGGCGCGAGCGCGGCGGCGGCGAGCAGCGGCGGCTCGCCCGGCCATTGCCAGTTGCCGATGTCGAATGTCATCCCGATCACACCCGGCGCGCCGCCGTCGCGCAGCGCGTTGAAGAGGCCGATGAACTGGTCGAGCTTGCCACCCTGCTCGAGCTGGCCGTTCTCGACGACGACGCGCGGGCCGTTGCGCGCGTCAACGGTGTCGCCCGTGCGTGCGCCCAGTGCTTCGAGCAGGCTCGCGAGGCGCGCCGCGCTGGCGTCGCCGGAGAAACCGCCCAGTTGCAGCTTCACGAAACGCGCACCGAGCGCCCGTCCCGCGGCGACCGCGGCGCCAAGCGCCGCCTCGTTTAGCGCGCCATCGTCGCCATAGAGCGCGTCCGGTGTGGACCAGACGCGCCACAACCCTTCGTCCGCAAGCGCCTTTCCGAGCGCGCGCAGCGCTTCGGGCTGCGCGTCGGCATCGTGCATCAGCTCGCGCCGCACCTCGAACGCGTGCGCGCCCGCGCGCCGCGCGAGCCGGCTCCACGCCGCGTGACCGTCACGCCAGATTGCCTGCGCCCCGAACGCGCTCGCCACGATTGCTACTTCCGCCATTGCCGTCATCCCGTTGCCTGCCGTCGCGCACTTCGTTTTTTGGAACCGGTTCCAAATCCAGCCCGAAAAAAAGCGCCTGCGCGCCGGTTAATTAGAGCGGATAGTGCGCGTTAGCCGCTTGGGCCGCCATTCTGGATTGCCCTGGGTCTGGTGGATCAGGCGCCAGGAACATCGGCGAGACACAGTTCCAGGAAGCGCTGCGCAACGCGCGAAGCCGCGCCCGCGTGCGGCACCAGGATGGAAAAGCGCCGCGCAAGCGGCTCGGGCACAAGGCGGATCTGCCGCAAGGCGCCGTTCTCGTGACGCATCGACATGGCCGATACGAAGCCGATGCCCATACCTGCTCGCACCGCCTCCTTCACGCCCTCCACGCCCGCGATCTCCAGCGCAACGCGCATGGGCACGCCGGCGCGAGCGAACGCCCGCTCGACCACCTGGCGCACGCCCGAGCCATCCTCGCGCAGGACCAGCGGCCACTGCGCGAGCGCTCCCACCGTGATGGCCGGCATCGCGGCGGCCGTCTCCCCCTGCGCGTCGAGCTGCGACGCCAGTGCGTGAGAGCGCGGCACGATCGCGACGATTTCGTCCTCGTGCCAGGCATGCACGGCGGTATCCGGCGGCAGCTGCTCGCCCACCGGGCCCTCGATTAGCGCGATATCGACCGCGCCGAGCATGCCCACGACGTCCGTCGAATTTCCGCTCGACGTTTCGAGCTTGACCTGCGGATAGCGGCCGTGGAACTGCGCCACCAGATACGGCAGCCGGTAGCTCGCGGGCGTGGTGGTCGCGCCGATGCGCAGCGTGCCGCGCTCGAGGCCGCGCAACGCGTCGCGGTAGGTGAGCGCGTCGCGCCAGGTGTCGCGCAGGCGCGCTGCGTAGCCCGCGAGCTGTTCGCCCGTGGGCGTGAGGCGCACCCCCCGGCCGTCGCGCTGATACAGCGGCTCACCGATCTCCTCCTGCAGCAGCCGCAACTGGCCCGAAACGGCCGGCTGCGACAAATGCAGTGCGAGTGCAGCTCGACTGATATTGAGATGCTCGGCGACAGCAGCGAAAGTTATCAGTTGTTCCGGGGTCATCGAGGGAAACCATCGTGTTGTCCTATATATTACGTCACAAATCACGATTTTTCATATCGATATACCTAAATTAGGATTAGGCCATTCGATAGCGACCTGTTCGCTACCCCATTTTTCCGCCGCATCGCCCGGTTGAGAGGCCATCATGTCCACACCCAGTCTTGCGCACGCATCATCGCCGTCCACCCGCGGGCAGCTCAACGGCGTCCTGTTCGTCGCGCTGTTCGCGGCCGCCGTCACCAGTGTCGCGTCGCTGCCCGCGATCGCCGGGCTCGGCATGAGCCCGCTGATCGTCGGCATCGTCGCGGGCGCGATTTACGGCAATGCGCTTCGCGACGGCATGCCCGAAAGCTGGGCCGCCGGCGTGAACTTCTCCGCACGCAAGCTGCTGCGCATCGCCGTGGCGTTCTTCGGACTGCGCGTGAGCCTGCAGGAAATCGCCCAGGTCGGCGTGCCGGGGCTCGTCGAGTCGGTCGTGATCGTCGTGAGCACACTCGTGATCGGCACCTGGGTCGGCATGAAACTGCTCAAGCTCGACCGCGACACCGCCATTCTCACGGCAGCCGGCAGCGCGATCTGCGGCGCAGCGGCCGTGCTCGCATTCGAATCCACATTGCAATCGAAGCCGCACAAGAGCGCCATGGCTGTCGGCAGCGTCGTGCTGTTCGGCACGCTTTCGATGTTCCTCTACCCGATGCTGTTCCGCGCAGGCTGGCTGCATCTGGACACGCTCGGCGCCGGGCTCTTCTTCGGCGGCACGATTCACGAGGTCGCGCAGGTGGTGGGCGCCGCGAGTAATGTGAGCCCGGAGGCCACGCACATCGCCACCATCGTCAAGATGACGCGCGTGATGTTGCTCGTGCCGGTGCTGCTCGTGCTCGGCGTGTGGCTCAATCGCTCGGCGCGCAGCAAGGCAACGGCCGACGGCCACGCCAGCCAAGGCGGCGCGCGCAAGCTCGCGGTACCCTGGTTCGCGCTCGGCTTCCTCGCGCTCGTGATCGTCAATTCGCTCCACGTGCTGCCCGAGACGGCCACCCACGCGGTCAACACGCTCGACACCTTCGCGCTGACCATGGCGATGACGGCGCTCGGCATCGAGACGCGCGTCTCGCAGATTCGCCAGGCCGGCCCGCGGGCGCTGACCGCGGGTTTCATCATCTACCTCTGGCTGGTCGGCGGCGGTCTCGCGATCACCTGGGGCGTGCAGCGCCTGTTCGGATGACCCGGCGCCCGAGGGCCGCGCGCCCCGACCCGATCCCTTGTGCGCCGGCGCTCCCGGCCACCGGCCCCGCCTGCTGCGGGGCTGTTTGCGTTTCTGCGCGCGGCCCCCTTACGCCATCTCGCGTGCGCACGCCACACGCGAACCAGGCGCGAGCGTTGCGAGCGATACTGTGCGTTGCTGCCCGTTGCGTGGGCAGCGGCCGCGCGGGCCGTGGCGAGCACGGCCATGAACGCAAGGGGACGACCGATGGCATACGAACTCTATTACTGGGACGGTCTGCAGGGCCGGGGCGAATTCGTGCGGCTCGCGCTGGAAGAGGCGCAGGCGCCCTACGTGGACGTGGCGCGCGGCGAGAAGAAGGACGGCCTCGGCATCGGCGCGATGATGGGCGAACTGGAGAGCGACGAACCGTATCCGCCCTACGCCCCGCCCTTCCTCAAGGACGGCGACCTGATCGTGCCGCAAACCGCCAATATCCTTTTCTATCTCGGCCCGAAGCTCAAGCTCGCGCCGCGCGACGAGAGCTTGCGCATCGTCGCGAACGGCCTGCAACTGACGATCGCGGACCTCGTGACCGAAGCGCACGACACCCATCATCCGATCGCGAGCGGGCTCTACTACGAGGACCAGAAGGACGCAGCGAAGGCGCGCTCGGCGGATTTCATCGCGCATCGCATTCCGAAATTCATGAGCTATTTCGAGCGCGTGCTCGCGCAGAATCCGGAAGGCCCGCGCCACATGGTGGGCAACGCGCTCAGCTATGTCGATCTGTCGATGTTTCAGATCGTCGAGGGCCTGCGCTACGCCTTTCCAAAAGCGACGAAGCATTTCGCGGATCACTATCCGCATGTCGTCGCGCTGCGCGACGCCGTGGCCAAGCGCCCGAATATCGCCGCCTATCTCGACTCGGAGCGGCGGCTGCCGTTCAACGAAACGGGCATCTTCCGGCACTACCCCGAACTCGACCGGGCCGTGCGCTGAATGCGCGCGGGCCGAGGAAGGCGTCCGCCACCGCCTGGTTTCGTGCACGCGGCGCGCAATTGCCGTGCAGTTGCTGCATTGACCCGTTATGCTTCCCGCCGCACGTCGCGCCCTGCGCACGCGCGGCTTTCTTTCACCCGTAACCTGACCCGCCCGCCGTGCTGTCATTCCTGCTGAAACTGCGCACCCGCGCCCGCGATCTCTTTCGCTTGTCCGAGGCCCATACGATGCTGATCTGGTCGGTCATCGTCGGCGTGGCGGGCGCGTTTGCGACCGTGATCTTTCGCGAGGGCATCGCGCATGTGCAGATGCTCTTCGCGGGCAGCGAAGGCAGCCTCGTCGAGATGGCGCGTCACCTGCCGTGGCACCGGCGCATCTGGATGCCGGCGGCAGGCGGCTTCATCGCGGGATGCCTGCTGCTGCTCGCGCGGCGCAAGGCGCCCGGCAGCAGCGGCAAGGCGATGCACGCCGACTACATCGAGGCGGTGGCGATCGGCGACGGCGTCATGCCCGTGGGCACGAGCATCTGGCGCAGCCTCTCGTCGCTCTTCACGATCGCGAGCGGCGGCTCGATCGGCCGGGAAGGCCCGATGGTGCAGCTCGCCGCCCTCGCCGCTTCGCTGATTGGCCGCTGGGTCCACTTCGATCCGTCGCGGCTGCGCCTGCTCGTCGCGTGCGGCGCGGCGGCCGGTATCACCTCGGCGTACAACGCGCCCATCGCCGGCGCCTTCTTCGTGACCGAAATCGTGCTCGGCTCCATTGTCATGGAAAGCTTCGGGCCGATCGTCGTTTCCTCCGTGGTCGCCAACATCACGATGCGCGAGTTCGCGGGCTACAAGCCGCCGTACGAGATGCCCGTGTTCCCGCCGGTGACGGGCGTCGAGGTGCTGCTCTTCGTGGCGCTCGGCCTCATTTGCGGCGCGCTCGCCCCGCAGTTCCTCATGATGATGGCCACCGCGAAAAAGGGCTTTGGGCGCATCAACGCGCCGCTGCCCGTGCGGCTCGCGCTCGGCGGTCTCGTGGTCGGCATTCTTTCGGTGTGGACGCCCGAGGTGTGGGGCAACGGCTATAGCGTCGTGAACTCCATCCTCCATTCGCCGTGGACCTGGACGGCGCTCGCCACGGTGCTCGTTTTCAAGCTCATCGCGACGGCCGCGACGGTCGGCTCGGGCGCCGTGGGCGGCGTGTTCACGCCGACGCTCTTCATGGGCGCCGTGCTCGGCTGCCTGTTCGGCCAGGGCATGCACACGCTCTGGCCCGACGGCACCTCGGCGTCGTACGCCTACGCGATGGTGGGCATGGGCGCGTTCCTCGCGGGCGCGACCCAGGCGCCGCTCATGGCGATTCTGATGATCTTCGAGATGACGCTGAGCTACCAGGTGGTGCTGCCGCTGATGCTCTCGTGCGTCGTTGCGTATTTCGTCGCGCGCGCGATCGGCAAGGCGTCGATGTACGAAATCACGCTGCATCGCAATCGCGAGGAAGCCGAACGCATGCGCCTGCGCATGACGCAGATGCGCGAGCTGGTGCGCCCCGCGCAGACGGTCGTGCTGGAGAGCGCCACGGTGCAGGAGATGACGCGCGTGTTCCTCGAATATCCGGTCAAGTACCTCTACGTGACCGACGAGACGGGGCGCTTTCTCGGCGCGGTTGCGCTCGCCGACATCACCTCGGACCTGCTGCAAAAGCGCGATACCGCGCACAAGCACGCCCGCGACTACCTGAAGCCGACGTTCGACGTGCTCACGCCCGACATGCCGCTCGCCGTCGGCCTGCAGCACTTCATGTCGTTCCAGGGCGAGCGCCTGCCCGTGGTCGAAAGCACGCGCGAGCCGACGCTCGCGGGCGTGGTGTACAAGACGTCGCTGCTCGACGCCTATCAGCGCATGAACGCGGAGCGGTAGGCTTCGCCCGCGCGCGAGGCGCGTGGCAAAGCGCAGCGGATTTTCTGGAATCTAGAGGGAAACGCGCTTCGCGGCCCGCGCTGTGCCTGCGCGCACCGTCGTGCGCACAGGGGGCCAGCGAGAATCGACGCGGGGATGACCGGAGCGAAGATGAGCGAACCCTCACTCGAAGCCGTACGCCGCGACCACGCGGGCTGGATATTCTTGCACTTGCAGGGCGAGCCTTACGACCGCGGCGAGCAGCACGGCAAATTGCTCGCCAACGAAATCCGCAATGCGATTCGCACCGCGCGCTACCTCGCGAAATGGGATACGGGCGAGGACTTCGACACCTTCGTCGACGCCGCGATCGTGCAGTTCGCGCCGCGCCTCGACACCGAATTCGCCGACGAGATCCAGGGCATCGCCGACGGCGCCGGTCTCAAGTTCGCCGAAGTGCTCGCCTGGAACGGCTACATGGACCTGCTGCAGAGCTGGTGGCCGGTTCATGTTGCGACACAGCAAGCACAGCCCGCGGTGCGCCCCTGGCGCGGGCGGCGCGGCCACCATTGCAGCGCCTTCATCGCGACGGGCAGCGCGACGCGCGACGGCCGCATCGTCATGGCGCACAACTCGTGGGACCGCTACGCGGCCGGCGATGCCTTCAATATCGTGTTCGACATCGTGCCCGACTCGGGGCACCGTATCCTCATGCAGGGCCTGCCCGGCTGCATCTCGAGTCTCACCGACTTCTGGATCAACGGCGCGGGCCTGATGGTGACGGAGACGACCATCTCGAACTTCGTCGGCTACCGCGCGAACGGCGCGCCTGAGTTCTATCGCTCGCGACGGGCGACGCAGTATGCGTCGAGCATTGCGCAATGGTGCGAGATGTTCGCGCAGGCGAACAACGCGGGCTATGTGAACAGCTGGCTGCTCGGCGACACCAAAACGGGCGAGATCGCGCGCTACGAACTGGGCCTGCAGCACGCGGGCTTCGAGAGCACGAAAGACGGCTTCTACAGCGGCTTCAACGCGGCCACGGACCTCAAGATCCGCAACCAGGAGTGCACCGGCGAAGCCGACGACTACACCGACGTGCGCCGCAACGGCGCGCGCCGCCTGCGCTTCATGCAACTCGCGCAGGAGCACCGCGGCGCGATCGACGCCGAACTCGCCAAGGCGATGATCGCGGACCACCACGACGTCTACCTCGAGCGTAGCGACAACCCGTGCTCGCGCACGATCTGCGGCCATCTCGAACTCGACGACGCGCGCTTCGGCGGCGCCGACCACGGGCCGTTCAACCCATGGGGCGCGAACGACGGCAAGGTGGTCGACAGCGAAATGGCGCGCGATCTGTCGTTCTGGGCGCGCTGGGGCCATCCCTGCGGCCGCCCATTCGACGCCCAGGCGTTCATGCAGCGCCACCCGCAATGGAACTGGCTCAACGGCTATATGCGCGACCGCCCGTCGTGGCCCTGGACGCGCTTCGAGGCGCTGCGCAGGCCCTCGCCTTAGTCCCGCGTAGCGGCAGTGCCGGCAAAAAAAGCACGCGCGTTCGAGACGTGCCGGCTCATTTCCTGCCATCATGGTATTTCCGTATGCGCGTCGCGCACATGAGCCGTCCAGGCGGCTCGTTGCGCCTTCGCGTAGCGGCGCGCCGGACCGCCCCGGCTGGCGCGGCTGCCTGCGCCGCCAACCCACGTGGCGGATGCGGTACGGCGCTTGCTGCGACCTGTGGGCCGCATGAGAAAGGAGGTCGAGCGATGAAAACCTCGACACTGATGACCACCGTGCTGTTGTCGGCGTCCTGCTTCGCCGCTCCGGTACGTACCGCGCAGGACTCACCGGTCACGCCGACCAGCGCGCACATCCCGCTCGCAAGTGGACAGTCCCACGCCTACGACGCCCCCGTCGCGCCCCCTGCCCCCAACGTGCCCGTGACCGCAAACGGTCCGCAACACTGGGAGTACCTCACGCTGCCCAGGTCGCATCGGCTGGACAAGACGCTCAGCCCGGACCTGCACGAGCAGACCTGAGCCTGACCGGTACCCCCGTTTGCGAACAAGCGGCAAACCAAAGTGGCGCATGAGCGGCAAATGAGCAGCGCGTGCGCACGCGGCGAGGGCGTGCGAGGCGGATTGTGTATGCTTGAGGCGCGGCGCTAGCGCTGCGCGCCGCAAAGCAGACCGGGCGCGAACAGAATCTGAAAAACAAACCGCACAACAAACGAGACGACGACGCGGACCGCCAACGCCGGCCGCCCGCGCAAAGGACGCCACGCATGTCAGCCTCTCGCATTCCCGACGAACCCATCGATCTGCAATTCGCCGACGTGCTGCGCGAGGTGCGCTGGCCCGCCAACAAGGACGAACTCGTGGACGCCGCGCGCGAGGCCGGCGCGAGCAACGAGGTGCTCGGCATCCTCGACGGCATGCCCGAGCAGGATTACCAGGACGTCGCGTCCGTTACGCGGCTGATCGGCAGCAACTACGGCCCTGGCCTCGGCTCCTGACGCGCGCGCGTCGTGGGCTGGCTGCACGCCGGGCTCACGCGTCGCGGCCGAACACCACGCGCGCGAGGAAAGTCCCCAGCACGGCTTCGACGACTGGCGGCGTGACATGCTGCGGATCGGCCGTGGCGAGAAACTGCACCCCGTCGCACAGCCCCATCAGCCCGAGCGCGAGCAATTGGGGATCGAGCGGCACCGGCATGCCCGCACGCGCCGCAAACTCCTCGATGTACACGGCAAGACTCTCGCGCTTTTCCTTCATGAAGGCGTTGTAGCGCGTGCGAAAGCGCGCGTCGCGCGCAGCCAGCAGCCTGGCTTCCACCCACAGCAGGAAGACCTTGTTGTCCTGCGGCATGCGGCTGTAGTAGGCGAGCACGCGCGCCTCCATCTGCTCGCGCGAGACCTCGGTCTCGAAGATGGCGCGCAGGTCGGTCTGCATGGCTTCGTGATCGCGCCGCAGCAGTTCCACGAGCAGGTCCGACTTGCCCGAAAAGTTCGAGTAGAACGCGCCGCGCGTGTACCCCGCCGCGTGCGCGATGTCCTCGACGCTCGCGCCCACGAACCCTTTTTTCATGAACACGGCCTGCGCGGCGTCGAGCAGGCGCTCGCGCGTCTGGTCGCGGCTTTGTTCGCGGGTGAGTCGAATGCGCTTCATGGCGTGGGGCGTCGTTATGTATCACGGATGGACGCGAGTCTAGCACTGAAACATTCCTCGGATTCAGATTCGCACTCAGATACAAGGTTGTATTAGAATCCGGCTCATCATCCCAAGTCCGGGTCGGTGCGCGAGCCGCGCCGCGCCCGCGACTCAACGGCGGCGCAGCCGGTCCGGCGGCATTGCGGTCTGCGTGCGCACCCAGCCTATCGAGGTCCAGGTGAATCGTCGCGGTCGTGGCGCATCGAGCAGAATGCGCAGTGGTACCGGTAAGTTCAGTGCACCGTGGCGGCATGCCGCGAATGTGCTTCTCGTGCTCGGTGTGGCCGCGCTGGCTGCCTGCGGCAAGGAAAAGGAAGCCCCGCCGCAGCCGCGCCCGGTCGTCTCGATGACCGTGCACCCCGACGGCGGCGGCGTGAGCCCCGTCTATCCAGGCGATATCGAGGCGCGCAACGCCACGCCGCTTTCGTTTCGCGTGAACGGCAAGATCATCGAGCGCAGCGTGCGCCTGGGCGACAACGTCAAGCCCGGCCAGACCCTCGCGCGGCTCGATCCTGCAGACTTCGAAAAGAACGCGGCCAGCGCGCAGGCCCAGTTCGACGCCGCGCAGCATCGCCTCGTCTTCGCGAAGCAGCAGCTCGATCGCGATACCGCCCAGTCGGCGGCCAATCTCATCGCCCGCGCGCAGCTCGAACAGACGCAGGATGCCTACGCCTCGGCCGCGGCCCAGCGCGATCAGGCGCAGCAGCAGCTCGCGCTGGCAAAGAACCAGTTGCGCTACACACAGGTCGTAGCGGACCACGCGGGCGTCATCACCGCCGAAAACGCCGACACCGGCCAGAACGTGCAGGCCGGCCAGGCCGTCTACCAGCTCGCATGGAGCGGCGACGTCGACGTGGTATGCGACCTGCCAGAGCGCGCCGTGGCCGCGCTGCACACCGGCGACACCGCGCAGGTCACGCTCGGCGCCCTGCCCGGTCGCCACTACACGGCGCGCCTGCGCGAACTCGCCGCCGCGGCGGACCCGCAAAGCCGCACGTGGCGCGCGAGGCTCACGCTCGAACGTCCCGATGCCGACGTGCGTCTCGGCATGACCGCCAACGTGGCGTTCGCGGCACCGAGCGAGGCCAACGCGCCGGCCGCGTTTACCGTGCCGGCCACCGCGCTCTTCCACGACGGCGCAGCGCCCGCCATCTGGGTCGTCCACGCGCCCGACAACGTGCTGCAATTGCGGCGCGTGAACATCGCGCGCTACGACGCGCGCACGATCACCGTGGCGGGCGGATTGCAGGACGGCGAACGCATCGTGCTGCAAGGCGTCCATACCGTCCACGCGGGCGAGCAGGTACGGCCGGTGGCGCCGCTGCATCCCGAGGACTTCGCGTCATGAGCCAGACGACGGACTCGGGCCCCGGCGCCGATCACGAAGAGGGCCGCTTCAACCTGTCGGCGTGGGCGCTGCGGCATCGGGCACTCGTCACCTTTCTCGTTGCGCTCGCAACGATCTTTGGCGCGCTCGCCTACACGCGTCTAGCGCAATCGGAAGACCCGCCCTTCACGTTCCGCGTGATGGTCATCCAGACCTTCTGGCCCGGCGCGAGCGCGCGCCAGGTCGAGGATCAGGTGACGACCCGCATCGGCCGCAAGCTGCAGGAAACGCCGTATATCGACTTTCTGCGCAGCTATTCGCGGCCCGGCGAATCGCTCGTGTTCTTCACGATGAAGGACTCCGCGCCCGTGAGCGAAGTGCGTGAGACCTGGTACCAGGTACGCAAGAAGGTCGGCGACATCGCGTACACGCTGCCCCAGGGCGTGCAAGGGCCGTTCTTCAACGACGAGTTCGGCGACGTCTACACCAACATCTACGCGCTGGAGGGCGACGGCTTTTCGCCCGCGCAACTGCACGACTACGCAGACAAGCTGCGCGAGCAGTTGCTGCGCGTGCCCGACGTCGGCAAGGTCGATTATTTCGGCGATCCGCAGCAGCGCATCTACATCGAAATTCCGAACACGCAGCTCACACGCCTGGGCATCTCGCCCACGCAACTCGGCCAGGTGATCGGCGCGCAGAACAGCGTCTCCGCCGCAGGTACGCTCACGACCGCCGACGACCGCTTGTTCGTGCGCCCGAGCGGTCAGTACGAGGACCTCGAGGCGCTCGCCGATACACTGATCCGCGTGAACGACCGCACGTTTCGCCTCGGCGACATCGCGACGATCCGGCGCGGCTACGACGAGCCGCTCGCCACGCAGATGCGCTTCCAGAACCAGGCCGTGCTCGGTATCGGCCTCACGATGCAGCCGGGCGGCGACGTGATCCGTCTCGGCAAGGCGCTCGATGCGCGCGTCGAGAAGTTGCGCGCGCAACTTCCCGCGGGCCTGAGGCTCGTGGAGGTGTCGAGCATGCCCGATGCGGTCTCGCGCTCGGTGGACGACTTCGTCGAAGCCGTGGCCGAGGCCGTGGGCATCGTGCTGCTCGTGAGCCTCGTTTCGCTGGGCGTGCGCACGGGCATGGTGGTCGTCATCACCATTCCGATCGTGCTCGCCGTCACCTCGCTCGCGATGTACCTCTTCGGCATCGGTCTGCACAAGGTGTCGCTCGGCACGCTCGTGCTCGCGCTCGGCCTGCTCGTGGACGACGCCATCATTTCCGTCGAGATGATGGCGGTGAAGCTCGCACAGGGCTGGAACCGCACGCGCGCCGCTGCATTCGCCTACACCAGCACCGCGTTCCCGATGCTGACCGGCACGCTCGTCACCGTTTCGGGCTTCCTGCCCATCGTGCTCGCGAGGTCGAGCACCGGCGAGTACACGCGCTCGATCTTCCAGGTCTCCGCCATCGCGCTGATCGCCTCGTGGTTCGCGGCCGTCGTGTTGATTCCGCTGCTGGGCTACCGGCTGTTGCCGGAGCGCAAGCCCGATCCGGATGCGGCGCACGCCGCCCATGGCGACGATCACGAGCACGAGATCTACGACACGCGTTTCTATCGGCGGCTGCGTGGCTGGATCGGCTGGTGCATCGAGCGCCATGCCATCGTGCTCGTGCTGACCATCGCGCTGTTCGTGGCCGCGCTCGCGTGCTTCAAGCTCGTGCCGCAGCAATTCTTCCCGAGTTCCGACCGGCCCGAGTTGCTCGTGGACGTGCGCCTGCCCGAAAGCGCCTCGATCGATGCGACGCTGCGCCAGACGAAGCGCCTCGAAGCGGCGATCAAGGGCCGCCCCGAGATCGACCATTTCGTCGATTTCGTCGGCACCGGCGCGCCGCGTTTCTATCTGCCGCTCGATCAGCAGTTGCAGCAGCCCAATTTTGCGCAGTTCGTGATCACGACGAAGTCGGTCGAAGATCGCGAAAAGCTCGCCAGCTGGCTCGAACCGATGCTGCGCGACAAGTTCCCCGCCATCCGCACGCGCCTCTCGCGGCTCGAGAACGGGCCGCCGGTCGGCTACCCCGTGCAGTTCCGCGTGAGCGGCGACGACGTCCCCACCGTGCGCGACATCGCGAACAAGGTGGCGGCGACGATGCGCGCCGATTCGCGCACCGACAACGTCAGTTTCGACTGGGACGAACCGGCGGGACGCTCGCTGCACTTCCAGATCGACCAGCAAAAGGCGCGCGCGCTCAATGTCTCGTCGCAGGACATCGCCAACTTCCTGCAGATGACGTATTCGGGCTATACCGTCACGCAGTTTCGCGAGCGCGACAAGCTCATCAGCGTCG
Organism: Paraburkholderia sp. BR14312; assembly: GCF_040948675.1. Lineage (NCBI taxonomy): Bacteria > Pseudomonadati > Pseudomonadota > Betaproteobacteria > Burkholderiales > Burkholderiaceae > Paraburkholderia > Paraburkholderia sp. BR14312. Next base: position 454,527 of record NZ_JBFPKI010000004.1, on the reverse strand, counting down.
ATCTGCGCTCGCCCGCTGCCGAGCGCGTCGATCCGGCCCGCCTGCTCACGCTCGCCATGCCTACGCCCAACGGCCCGGTGCCGCTTGGAGCGCTCGGGCATCTCGCCAACGATCTGGAGTACGGCGTGATATGGTCGCGCGACCGGCAGCCGACGATCACCGTGCAGTCCGACGTGCGAGCGGGCGCACAGGGCATCGACGTCACGCATGCGCTCGACGGCAAACTGGAGTCGATCAAGCGCGCGCTGCCGCCCGGCTACCACATCGAGGTGGGCGGCTCCGTCGAGGAAAGCGCGAAGGGCCAGGCGTCCATCTTCGCGCAGTTGCCGGTGCTCGCCATTGCCGTGCTCACGCTGCTCATGATCCAGCTGCAAAGCCTCACGCGCGTGCTGATGGTCGTGCTGACCGCGCCGCTCGGCCTGATCGGCGTGGTGATCGCCCTGCTCCTGTTCGGGCAGCCGTTCGGCTTCGTGGCCATGCTGGGCGTGATCGCCATGTTCGGGATCATCATGCGCAACTCGGTGATCCTCGTGGACCAGATCGAAACGGACATCCGCGCCGGGAACAAGCGCTTCGACGCCGTGGTGGGCGCCACGGTGCGCCGCTTCCGGCCCATCATGCTGACCGCCGCGGCCGCCGTGCTCGCGCTCATCCCGCTCTTGCGTTCGAACTTCTTCGGGCCGATGGCGACGGCGCTGATGGGCGGCATCACGATTGCGACCGTGCTCACGCTGTTTTTCCTGCCCGCGGCTTACGCGGCCGCGTTCCGCGTGCGCAGCAGCGAGACTGACGAGACCGGCAAGACGCCGGAACAGGCATCATGAAGACGGATTCTTCGACATTGGCGTCGGGCCCGCGTGCAACGGCGCGTTCGCCCGCAACACGTTTTCCGCACGCGCCCGGCTTGCTCGCCGCATGCGCCGCGCTCGCGCTGGCCGGCTGCGCGATGGGCCCGACCGGTGAGCCGCCCGCCATGCCGCAGCCCGAGCACTACGGTGTGCAGGCGCAACCGGCACAGACGGTCGCCGCCCAGGGCGTCGCGCAGCAGTTCGTGACGGGCGCGGAACCGGTGCCGCAATGGTGGACGCTCTACGGCTGCGACGCGCTCGATGCGCTCGTGAACGAGGGCCTCGCCAACAGCCCGAACCTCGCCGCCGCCGACCACAACCTGCAAGCGGCGCGCGAGCAGTTGCGCGGCCAGATCGGCAGCTCGCTGCTGCCGACCGTCGACGCCATCGGCATCGCGCAACGCCAGCAGCAACCCGCGATCCCACAGTTCGGCATCGACCGGCTGCAATACGCGATTTTTGCGGGCTTGATCGACGTTCGCTACACCTTCGACGTGTTCGGCGCGACCCGCCTGAACAACGCGGCGCTCGCCTCGCGCGTGAACGTGCAGGCGTTCCAGTTCGAGGCCGCGCAGCGCGCGCTCGCGGCGAACATCGTGGCAAGTGCGCTCGGCGCGGCAACGCTGCATGCGCAGATCGACACGACCGAACAGCTGATCGCGCTCGCCAATGCGCAGGCCGACGACGTGCAAAAGCGCTACGCGCTCGGCTCGGCCTCGCGCACCGATCTGCTCAGCGCGCAGCAGAGCGCGGCGTCGCTCGCGGCGAGCCTGCCGGGGCTGCGTCAGCAATGGGTCGCACAGCGCCATGCGCTCGCCGTGCTGATCGGCCGCACACCCGACCAGGCGCCGCCCGACCTCGATCTCGCCAGCCTGACCTTGCCCGCGCAGGTACCGGTAGTCATCCCTTCAGAACTCCTGAGAACCCGACCCGACATCGAAGCCGCCGAAGCCACGCTCAAGGCGGCCGCGGCGGGCGTCGGCGCCGCCACCGCGCAAATGTACCCGAGCATCACGCTTTCGGCGGCGCTCGGCCAGGGCGGCTTCAGCTGGCCGGTGGTGACTTCCGGCGCGGGCGCGCTGTGGGCGATCGGCGCTTCGCTTTCGCAGCCGATTTTCCACGGCGGCGCACTCGTTGCGCAGCGGCGTGCGGCGTTGCAGTCCTATGAGGCAGCCAACGACACCTACAAGCAAACGGTGCTCACGGCGTTCCAGGACGTCGCCGATCGTCTCGCCGCGCTCGATCACGACGCCCAGGCGCTCGACGCAGCCAGTACCTCGGCACGCACGGCCCAGGGCGTCTACGAGGACACCAACGCGCGCTACAGGTTGGGCGCGGTGCCGTGGTACGCGGTGCGCCAAAGCGAGCAGCAATGGCGTAACGCGCGGCTCGACGAAATCCGCTACCGCGGCACCCGGCTTGCCGATACGGCCGCCCTCTTCCAGGCGATGGGCAATCCGCCGGTCAACCCGGCGACGCTCGGCAGCGGGCGCGGGACGGACACGGCCGCTGCCGCTCCCGCATCGGACGCTGGAGCCGCCGCACAAGGCAAGTAACACTCGCGATTGTCCGGGCGTCTCGGCGTACCATGATCGCAAGCGCCGCGCACCTCGGTGCAACCGCTTCATGGAGACGACAGCATGTCCCGTCCATCGCTTGACTTCTGGTTCGACCTCGCCAGCAACTACAGCTATCTCAGCGTGATGCGCATCGCTGCGCTCGCCGAACGAAATGGCGTGGATGTTTACTGGCGGCCCTTCCTCCTCGGCCCCATTCTCGACGCACTCGGCTGGGAAGGTCCGCCCTTCGTCGTGCAGAAGGAAAAAGGCGCCTATGTGTGGCAGGACATGCGCCGGCAGTGCCGCAAATACGCACTGCCGTGGCAACAACCCAGCGAGTTTCCCCGCCGCACCGTGCTCGCGACGCGCATCGCCGTGCTCGCCGCCGACGAGCCGTGGCTGCCCGACTGGTGCCGCGCCGTCATGACGCGCAACTATGGCGACGACCGCGAAGTCGATTCGCCCGAAGCCGTCGCACAGATGCTCACCACGCTCGGATTGCCGGCACAACGGCTCATCGAGGAAGCCGGCAGCGAGGCGAACCGGCTGCGCCTGCGCGAGCGCACCCAGGCGGCTCGCGATCTCGGCATCTTCGGCGCACCGACGTTTTTCGTCGGCGAAGAGATGTTCTGGGGTAACGACCGGCTGGAAGACGCCATCGAAGCGGCGCTCGGCGCGCCGCAGAACCGGGACACTGCGTAGTCCTGTTCTTTGCGCATCACTACCGTGGAGCTGTTCGTATTCCTGCCTGTTCACGCCGTCACGTATTCGCGCGGTTCGCACAGCCAAACCTTCGGACTGCGTTCTGACGATGTGTTTTGAGGCGCGATGCCTCATACGGCCTGCCTGTGAACAAAGCCTTTGGCGTCAGCCAGTTAGCTTCGATATCCCAGGGTTATGAACAGGGGCTTCAACAAAAACTGTGGAAAAGTCGGCACGAGAGTTACCCACAGATTTCGTTGACAGCCCTGTGGAAAAGCCCTGGAAAGCTCGCCCAACTCCTTGGCCCACAAGGAAATTCCGCTCACCAAACAAAACACGGCGCGCCGTTGCCGACGCGCCGTGTTTATCCGGCAGAACTCATCAAACCGGCATCAAGGCTTGTTCGATTCGAACAGATCCATGATCTGCTTCTTCTCTGTGTTCGTCACGTTCGGCGGCGTCATGCCGCCCGGACCCATGCTGCCGGTCGCGCCGCTCGCGTCGCTCGCCGCACCGGCCGGGTTCGCCGAGTCCAGACCGATGCTCGCCACGAAGCCGTTACCCGGCGTCATGTCCGAGAAGAACAGTTCGTCGTTGATCGTCGTGAGGCCCTCGGGCATCGCCGGTTCTTCCTGCGGCACGCCGCGCAGCGCACGCTGCATGTACTCCACCCAGATCGGCAACGCGAGCTGCGCGCCGAATTCGCGGCTGCCGAGACTCTTCGGCTGGTCATAGCCCATCCACGCCACGGCGACCAGTGTGCGCTGATAACCGGCGAACCAGCCGTCCTTGGCGTCGTTGGTCGTACCGGTCTTGCCCTGCAGGTCGTTGCGATGGAGCACGTTGGTGCCGGCGCCCGTACCCGCCGTCGCCACCGAGTGCAGCAGGCTGTTCATCACGAATGCGTTGCGCGGCGAAAGCGTTTGCGGCGCATTCTGGCCCGCCACCGACGGTTGCGCGCGCAGGATCGGCTGGCCGCGCGCGTCGTCCACTTCGGCGATCAGATACGGGTTGATGCGATAGCCGCCGTTCGCGAACACGCTATACGCGCCCGCCGACTGCAGCGGCGTGACGAGGCCCGCGCCGAGCGCCATCGGCAGGTACGGCGGGGTCTTGTCCGCGTCGAAGCCGAAGCGCTGCGTCACGTAGTCCTGCGCGTACTTCGTGCCGATGTACGAGAGGATGCGGATCGACACGAGGTTCTTCGACTTCTGCAGCGCGAGGCGCATCGACATCGGCCCTTCGGGCTGGTCGTCGTCCTTCGGCTCCCACGCGTCGCCGCCCGGCGTGCTGGGGGGGAAGTACAGCGGCGCGTCGTTGATGATCGTCGCCGGCCCAAGGCCCTTTTCGAGCGAAGCCGAGTAGATGAACGGCTTGAAGCTCGAGCCCGGCTGACGCCACGCCTGCGTGATGTGATTGAACTTGTTCTTGTTGAAGTCGAAGCCGCCGATCAGCGCGCGGATCGCGCCGTCCTGCGGCGTGAGCGAGACGAGCGCGCCTTCGACCTGCGGCAGCTGCGTGATCTGCCAGTTGCCCTTCGCGTCCTCCATCAGGCGCACGATCGAGCCCGGGCGAATGCGCAGCGCCTGCGAGGCGCGCGGCGAGAGCGCGGCCGCGACGAAGCGCAGGCCCTCGCCCGTCACCGTCACCGAGGTGCCGTCGAGCTGTTGCGCCGTCACCGACTTCGGGCCCGCGTCGGTCACGACTGCCGAAACGAGGTCGCCGTTGTCCGGGTGATCGGTGAGCGCGTCTTCGATGGCCTGCTCGCGGTCGTCGCCGTCCGCGGGCAACTGCACGAAGCCCTCCGGTCCGCGATAGCCGTGGCGGCGCTCGTAGTCCATCACGCCCTTGCGCACAGCCGCGTACGCGGCATCCTGGTCGGCCGAATCGATCGTCGTCGTCACCGTGAGGCCGCGCGTGTACGTCTCGTCCTTGTACTGCGCGTACATCATCTGGCGCACCATTTCGGCGACGTATTCGGCGTGCACGTTGTACTCGGTGCCGGCCGTCTTCGTCTGCAGCGGCTCCTTGATCGCTTCGTCGTACTGCGCTTGCGTGATGTAGCCGAGGTCGAGCATGCGCTTGAGGATGTACTCCTGGCGAATCTTCGCGCGGTGCGGATTGACGATCGGGTTATACGCCGAAGGCGCCTTCGGCAGGCCCGCGAGCATCGCCGCCTGGGCCACCGTAATGTCCTTCAGGTCCTTGCCGAAGTACACGCGCGCCGCCGCCGAAAAACCGTAGGCGCGCTGACCCAGATAAATCTGGTTCATGTACAACTCGAGAATCTGGTCCTTCGTGAGCGCGCGCTCGATCTTGTAGGCGAGCAGCATCTCGTAGACCTTACGCGTGTAGGTCTTCTCGCTCGACAGGAAGAAGTTGCGCGCGACCTGCATCGTGATCGTGCTCGCGCCCTGCGAGGCGCCGCCGTGCATCAGGTCGGCCACGCCCGCGCGCAGGATGCCGACGAAGTCCACGCCGCCGTGCTCGTAGAACCGGTAGTCCTCGATGGCGAGCACGGCCTTCTTCTGAATATCAGGGATATCCTGAAAACGCACGAGCTGACGTCGCTCTTCGCCGAACTCGCCGATCAGCACGTGATCGGCGGTATAGATGCGCAGCGGCACCTTGGGCTGATAGTTGGTGAGCGCATCGAGCGACGGCAGTTGCGGCTCCATCACGACGAGCGCGTAGCCCACGAGCAGCGCACCGACCACGCAGAGCGTGCCGATCAGGCCGACGAACCAGAGCGCGAGCGTGGTGCCGAAGGAGCGCCGCTTCGGGCTCCCGTCGCGCGGCCCGTTGCCGCCGGACCCGCCGCCCGATTCAGGCCGGCGAGGCGGCTGGCGCCCGTGGTTGAAGGAGGGTTCCCGATCTTCGTTCGGGTACTGCGGTGAAGGCGGTCGTTTGATGATAGGCATGACTGGAATGATGGGCGCGTCTCGCGCGCGCCGGCTGCGCGCAACTCGCGCGCATGGATCTCGACCACGGCGTCATGGCGCCAATGCGGCATACGACGTCGCCGGCTCAATCCCGGCGACGCGGCGCGACCGGCAACGCCCCCGTCCGGCCGCGCGGCGCGCACTATGGCACGCCACATGCGAATACCGCCCGTTCGGGCGCCATTCGCGAAATGTAACAGCGCATTCTAAAGAAATCGCGCACGCCGGGTCGCGCTTTTTTTGTAAGAGTTTCTTGGGAAACACTTCCTGCCCGATTTCTGGCCGTCCGGGCGCTCGCTTGCGTCGATCATGGTTTTATGCGCGAAAAGTTTCGTAACCGTCCTTGTGTAGCGCGATAAATTAGGCATCGACTGATCGTTGACGGCAGATTTTTGCAGGCAGGGTTGTTCCTGGTCGCGCACCTTCTCATTGCGCATCGGCGCACCCGTCTTATCATGAAAGATCTGCTACACGCCCCTGTCCGCGCCCAGGCAAGCACGCATCCATTCTTACAAAAAGCTGTTGCGCAGGCAGGCAAACCGACGTCATACGAAGCCGACCCAACGGCCCGTCGATCATGAACAAGCCCAGCGAACGCATCGTCGTCTTCGTTACGCCCGCGCAAAAGCGCGCGATCTCCGCCACCGCCGACGAGCTCGGCATCAGCCTCAGCGAACTCATGCGCCGCGCCGTGATCGCGTTCAGCGCGACGAGCGATCAGGTGAAGGCCGCGAGCATCGTCGACCGGCTGAACGCGCCGCGTCAGCCCGACGCGCTCGCGCAGGTGCTGCAAAAGGCAGCGAGACCGCTGCGTGTGGGTCGAGCGGGCGCGATCCGGCCAGCGGTGGGCGCGGCGGCGGCCATCGGTGCGAGCGACGCGAACGCGGACGCGCAAAAGGCTGGCGAAGCGGCCGCGGCTCTTCACGACGACGACGCTCACGAGGCAACGCTTCAAGCGCCAAACATACCCCTGCCCGCCGCGCACACCGACGAGGCGGACGTGAGCCATGCCGCGCGCGAAATCGCCCAGGCTGTCGCCCGGCTGAGCGCCGAAGCGGCCGCTGCAGCGCAAAGCGCCGCGCTCGACACGGCCGCCGCACAATCGCTGGACGTCGAACCGCTGCAGCCGCTGAGCTCGGCGCCCTTCGCCCGCTCCCGGCGCGACGCGAGCGATCCACGCGACGAAGCCCGCAGCGACGACGCCGCGCCCGAAGGCGGCAAATACGCCTGACACGCGCAGCATCCACGCCGCCATACACACGAGTCACAATCGGCTTAACGCCCGCTTACATACGCGCCGCGAGCGCTGGGCAGGCCCGATTCCTTTAAGTCCCTTTTAAGACGGGCCGTGGTGTAATATCCGCGGTCGATGGCGGCGCCCGGCCTGCAGCGGTGCTTCACGCCGCGCAGCCAGGCCCGTTCTGATGAACACACGCGTGCAAGAAAACAGCTTCACGCTATTGCAATTGCCGCACTCGCCCCGATTTTCGCCGTGCATGCGCGCCAGGCGCAAAGCGGCGTAAGCTGGCAGATGGATCAGCCCTCTGCCGGCCGGCTGGCGCGTGAGGCCAAACCGCGAACACGCACCTCGGCCCACCACGGCCGATCTCATTTCACTGGAGGAATTCATGTCGCTTTTCGACTCCATCTCCCGCACCGTCAAGGGCCTGCTCAACGACGCCGCAGACTCGGTGCAGGATCCGTCGCGCGACGCGCGCCAGATCGTGCGTGAGCTCGACGACAGCATCGGCCGCGCGGAGAACTCGCTCGTCGAGATCCAGGCGCAGGTCGCGACGCAGCAAAGCAAGCGCGACGTGGCCGCCGACAAGGCGAAGAAGTACGAAGACGGCGCGAAGCGCGCGCTGCAATCGGGCGACGAAGCGCTCGCACGCGAAGCGCTCGGCGCGCAGCAAACCGCGGAAGCCGAACGCGACGCGCTCGCGGGCGAACTCGCGAAGCTCGAACCGTCGGTCGATCAACTGAAGCAGCAGATCGACGACATGCGCCAGCGCCGCAACGACCTGAACGCGCGCTCGAACATCCTGCAGGCGAAGCAGCAGATCGCCCAGGCGAAGGATGTCGCGGCTACGGCGCTGGGCGGCATCGGCGGGAAGAATCTCGACGGCGATTTCCAGAAGCTGGAAGAAAAGGTCGCGCTCTCGAACGCGCGCTCGGACGCCCGCCTGAATTCGTCCGACCAGTCGAGCGGCAAGGCGCTCGACGACAAGCTCGCGGCGCTCAACAAGGGTCCGTCGGTAGACGAGCGCCTCGAGGCGCTCAAGAAGCAGATGAACACGCCGGCACAGTAAGCGCCTGCGTGCTGGATGCGGCGCGGCACGATCCGTGCGGCCGATGGCAATCGGCAGGCGCGCGAGAGCGCCGCATCCCCGTATCGAATGCCATGGAGACGGGCGTCAATCCGCCCGGCCTGCAACATGAAAAAGTTTCTTGCCGCTGCCAGTATCGCCGTCGCGTCGCTCGTCTTTACGGGCGGCGTTGCGTTCGCCTTGCCGAGCGTGCAGCAGATCGAATCCGCGATGTCGCAGGGTGACTGGCAGCGCGCCGATTCCGGCCTGACCGAAGTCCTGCAGGCGCATCCGGACAACGCTCGCGCGCACTACCTCTACGCCCAGGTCCTCGACCGCGAAGGTCGTTACAGCGACGCGCTTACCCAGGTCGAGCAGGCGAAGTCGCTCGATCCGCAAATCCGCTTCACCCAGCCGCAACGTTTCGCGCAGGTCGAAGCGAAGATTCGTTCCGACGCTTCACGCGTCGGCAGTGTCAACACGAACAGCACGGGCAACCCGTTCACGCAGCAGCAGTTGGCCGCGCCCGCGCCACAGAAGCGAGGTCCTGGTATGGGCATGTGGATTGGTATCGCCATCTTGCTGGTCGGCATTGTGCTCGTGCTGCGCTGGACGCTGCGTCGCGCAAAGTCCACCGAAGACGCGAAGGCCGGCGACGACCGCCGCGACCAGCTCAAGCGCGCCACCGAGTTGCTCAACGGCGTGCGCTCGCTCAAGCTCGACGTGAAGCTCTCGACCGCGCCCGGTCACGAAGCGCTCGAAAAGGAAGTCGAAGGACTCGAAGCGCAGTTGCGCAGCCTCGTCGAAACGCTTTCGAACAGCGCGAATCCGCGACCGCCGTATGAGATCGAGGATCTCGAACGCCAGTTCGCGAGCCTCAAGGCGCGCGCCGAGGGCCGCGCCGATCCGAATGCGCAGCCTGCCGCGCCCGACTACGGCAGCAACTCCCCCTACGCGCGCGAAGCCGACGCCGCCTTCGGACGTCAGCCGCAGTATCCGCCTGCGCCGCCGCAGCAACCGCCGCAGGTCATCGTGCAGCAAGGCGGCGGTGGCATGGGCGGCATGGGTGGCCTGCTCACGGGCGTGCTGCTCGGCGAAGCCCTGAATCATGGCCGTGACCGCGTGATCGAGCGCGATGTGTATGTCGACGACGAGGGCCGCAGGGTTCAGCGCGACGGCAACAACGGCGGCGGCCTCGACTTCGGCCAGGGCTCGAACGACTGGGACGACAGCTCGGGCGGCGGCGGTGTCGATATGGGCAGCAACGACAGCTCGGACGACTGGAACAACTCCTGAACGCCTGAGGCTTGCCCAGCGCACGCCGCTAAAGCAACGACGGGCTCCTTCATGGAGCCCGTTTTGCATCGGCGCAAAATACGCAGCACACACATAACGGCGGACGCACACATGGCCAATCAAGCGCTCGGCAACGGGGGCGCGCTGCGCATCGCCATCATCGGCAGCGGTTTTTCCGGCATCGGCATGGCGATCCGGCTGCGTCGCATGGGGGTGGATTCGTTCACGATCTATGAGGCCGCCGAAGGCCTCGGCGGCACCTGGCGCGACAACGCCTATCCGGGGGCCGCTTGCGATATTCCTTCGCACCTCTACTCATTTTCGTTCGAGCTGAATCCGGCGTGGACGCGCACCTTCGCGCCGCAGCATGAAATTCTCGACTACCTACGCCATTGCGCGCACAAGTACGATGTCGAGCGCTTCATCGAATACCGTTCGCGCGTGCGCGCGGCGCGCTTCCTGGAGGCGCGCGGCGTCTGGCAGGTGGAGATCGAACGCGACGGCGCGAGCACGACGATCGAAGCCGATATGGTGATCGCCGCGAACGGTCCGCTCTCGCGCCCGGCGCTGCCGCATATCGCGGGCATCGAGCGCTTCGAAGGCACGCTCTTCCACTCGGCGCGCTGGGACCACGACTACGCGCTCGAAGGCAAGCGCATCGCCGTGATCGGCACCGGTGCGAGCGCGATCCAGTTCGTGCCGCATATCCAGCCGCGCGCGGCTCAGCTCACGGTGTTTCAGCGCACGCCACCGTGGATCATGCCGCGGCGCGACCGCGCCATCAGCGAACGCTGGCGCTGGATTTATCGGCACATGCCGTTCGCGCAACGTGTGGCGCGCGCAAAGATTTACTGGCAGCACGAATCGCGCGCGCTCGGCTTCGCGGTCGAGCCGCGCCTGCTCAAGACGCCGACGAAGTTCGCGCTGAGCTACCTCGCGCACAAGGTGAAAAATCCCGAGCTGCGCGCGCGCCTCACGCCCGACTATCGGCTGGGCTGCAAGCGCGTGCTGCTGTCGAGCGACTACTACGCTGCCCTCGCGCAGCCCAACGTCGAGCTGGTGACCGACGCGATCCGCGAGGTCGTCGCCGATGGCATCGTCACCGCCGACGGTACGCGTCGGCCCTACGACGCGATCGTGTGCGGCACGGGCTTCCAGGTCAACGATGTGGACGCGCCCTTCCAGGTGACGGGCGTGGGTGGCCAGGACCTCGGCGAGACGTGGCGGCGCGACGGCCCCGAGGCCTACCTCGGCGCGAGCGTCGCGGGCTTCCCGAATCTCTTTTTCGTGATCGGGCCGAACACGGCGCTCGGGCACAACTCGATGATCTACATGATCGAGTCGCATATCGCCTATATCGCGGCCTGCATCCGCGCGCTGCAGCGCTCGGGCGCTCGCACGATGGAGGTTCGCGCCGAGGCGCAGCAAAACTGGAACGCGCGCGTGCAGGCGCGCTTCGCGCGCACCGTGTGGCAGTCGGGCTGCCGCAGCTACTACCTCACGCAGGCGGGCAAGAACACCGCGCTGTGGCCTGGCTTCACGTTCATGTTCCGCCGCAAAACGCGCCGCGTGCGCACCGCCGACTACGCGTTCGAGCGCTAGATGCGCTGCGGCTGCCCCGCGTACACGCGCGTCTCGTAGGCGAAGTTGACGGTGCCGTCCTTTTGCGTGGCCTCGAACAGCTCGCGCAGCGCCGCGAGCATCGGCTCGTGGCGTTCGTCGCCCGCGCGCGGCGCGTATGACGACGACATCAGCCGTCCGCGCAGGCCATCGAAGTCGAGCAGTTGCGCGTTCGGGAACACGGTCTGATGCTCGAAGCCATCGCCGAACCAGTCGGCCATCGCGGCCGAGTCCGGATAGGTCTCGGCCACGCGCGCGTAGTCGGGGCAAAAACGCTGCAGGAGCGCCTCGTAGCCTGCCAAAAACGCCGAGCCCTCGAGCAGGCGGCTGTTCCAGAACAGCACGATCTTGCCGCGCGGCTTGAGGATGCGCGCGAATTCGCGCTGCGTGTCGGTCTTGTGGAACCAGTGAAACGCCTGTGCGGCGCTCGCGAGATCCACGCTCGCGTCTTCGAGCGTCGTCGCCTCCGCCGTGCCCGCCACGCTGCGATAGCCTTGGTAGCCGCCTAGCAGTTCGTCCGCCGCGGCGCGCATGGCCGCGTTCGGCTCGACTGCCGTGACAGGATGACCCGCGTCGAGAAAGAGCTTCGTGGAGAGGCCCGTACCCGCGCCGATGTCGGCCACGGGCGCGCCCGGCGCGATGCCGCACTCCACATGCACGAAAGTCGCCACTTCGCGCGGATAGGTCGGCCGGAATTTCACGTAATCTGCGACCCGGTCGGTGAAACGCCGGGTGGAATCGTCGATCATCGTCTGCCCTTTTGTCGTTCAACCGCCGCCGCCGAGGAGCTTCACCAGCTCCCAGAGGAAGCGCAACACCATCACGATCAGCTCCCAGAGCTGGATCAGCTGCTGCCAGAGCGCGAGCGGCGCGCTCCCGCCGAAAATCGCTTCTATCATCTTGCTCCCGTCGCGACGCCCCTTTGCCCCTCTTTTCCGGCTTTCGGAGCGCCCGAGTTCCCGATCATAGCGCCAGGCGCCACCCCTGCGCTCAAGTCGCCGTATTACGCGCCGTAAACAAGTTCAGAAAGCCCGGCGATCGAACCTGCCGACGACCGGGCCCGCAGCTTTGGGCAGTTGTCCGCAGCTTTCATGGCGCACCGGGAAAGGAGACACCCGATGGCACGTTTGCGTTTGTTGGGCCTGCGCGGTCGCCGCGCGGGGAAATCCGCCGGCGTCGTCGGCGACATTGCCGCACATGCCGGCAGGCTCGGTATCGAGATCTGCGACGTGGCGGGCCATGTCGACGAAGTCGCCGCGCGCGTGCAGCGTCAGACCGACGTCTGCCACGCCCTGCGCGAGTCGGCGGCCCACACCCTCGCCGGCAACCATCAGATCGCCACGGCGGCCCGCGCCATGCGCGAGCTGAGCACCGGCACCGCCGCCACCGTGCAGCAGTCGCAGCAGACCATCGAGGAGTCGCTTGCCGACATTCACGGTCTCGTGGAGAGCGTCACCGTCATCGAGACGCAAATCCGGGCGCTCAAAAGCGCGCTCGCGCATGTCTCGAAGGTCTCCGAGGAAATCTCCCTGATCGCGCGGCAAACCCAGCTTCTCGCGCTCAACGCGGCCATCGAAGCGGCGCGCGCGGGCGAGTCCGGCAAGAGCTTCGCCGTGGTCGCGGCCGAGGTGAAGAACCTCTCCGCCAAGACGGCGCAGGCCACCGGCCAGATCGAGCAGACGCTCGGACAACTCACGCAGCAGACCGAGCAACTCATCGCCGAGGGCACCGCCAACACCGAACGCGCGCATCGCGTGCGCGAGGGCACGCACACGATCGGCGAGGCCGTGCACAGCACCGGCCAGGCGATCATGCAACTCGACGAGCACGCCGGACAGATCGCCCAGCTCACGGGCGAGATCGAAACGAAATGCGACGGGCTCGAAAGCCAGGTGGGCGAAATGGTCGCGGGCGTCGAAGATTCGGGGCGCAACTTCGTGCAGGCGAAGGATCAGCTCGGCAAGCTGCTCGAGGTCTCGGAAACGCTCATCGAGCTGTCCGCCGCAACCGGCGTGGAAACCGACGACACCCGCTTCATCGAGACAGTGCAGCGCGCCGCCGCCCAGGTGAGCAAGCTGTTCGAAGGCGCGCTCGCGCGCGGCGAGATCGGCGAAGCGGATCTGTTCGACAGCGTCTACGCGCCGGTGCCGAACACGAACCCGCAGCAGCATATGACACGCTTTACGGCCTTCACGGACCGCGTGCTGCCCCCGGTCCTCGAACCGCTGCTCACGTTCGACGAACGCGTCGCCTTCTGTGTCGCGATCGATCCGCGCGGCTACATACCGACCCACAATCGCAAGTTCTCGCATCCGCAGGGCGCCGACCCGGTGTGGAACGCCGCGAACTGCCGCAATCATCGAATATTCAACGACCGCGCGGGCCGCGCGGCCGGCTCGCATACCAAGCCCTTCCTGCTGCAAACCTATCGTCGCGACATGGGCGGCGGCACGTTCGTGATGATGAAGGACGCCTCCGCGCCGATCTTCGTGAACGGGCGGCACTGGGGCGGGTTTCGTATGGGATATCGGCTGTAAGGACTGCGCCGAATAAAGCAAACGGCGCGCGGACATGACTGCCCGCGCGCCGTCTATTGCAGGCGCTTCGAAGCGCGGCGGCGCTCAGACCGCCATCGCCATCCGCTTGCGCTCCGCGCGCTGCATGAAGTAGTTGCCGGCAATCACGCCCACCGTCACGACCGCGATGAAGAGCGTCGCGAGCGCGTTCATCTCCGGGTTCAGGCCAAGGCGCACGCGCGAGAACACCACGAGCGGCAAGGTGGTCGAGCCCGGGCCCGAGAGGAACGCCGAGAGCACCAGATCGTCGATCGACAGCGTGAACGACAGCAGCCAGCCGGCGGCCAACGCTTGCGAGATGAGCGGCAGCGTGATCTGGAAGAACACCTTGAACGGCGTAGCGCCGAGGTCAAGTGCAGCCTCTTCGAGCGAGGGGTTCAACTCGCGCACACGCGACTGCACGATGATGGCGACGTACGAAATGCACAGCATGACGTGGCCGATCCAGATCGTGAACACACCGCGCCCCGCGGGCCAGCCGATCAGCTTGCCCATTTCCACGAACAGCAGCAGCAGCGAAATGCCCTGGATCACTTCGGGAATCACGAGCGGCGCATTGATCATGCCCGAGAAGAGCGCGAAGCCGCGAAAGCGCCCCATGCGCGCGAGCACGAAGCCCGCCCACGTGCCGATGAACACCGAGGCGAACGCTGTCATCAGCGCAATGCGCAGCGAGAGCCACGCGGCGGTGATCAACTCGTCGTCGGTGATGAGCGCCTGATACCAGCGCGTGGAAAAGCGCGTCCACACCGTCACGAGTTGCGACTCGTTGAACGAGTAGACGACGAGGCTCAGGATCGGAATGTAGAGGAACGCGAAGCCGAGGCCGAGCGCGATGAACTGCAGAACGCGATTCGGTTTCATTTGCCGCGGCCCTCCAGTTCCTTCGCCTGATAGTGCTGGAACAGCGCCATCGGCACGAGCAGCAGGAGCACCATCGCGCAGGTCACCGCGGAGGCCATCGGCCAGTCGGCGTTGTCGAAGAACTCGTTCCACATGACGCGGCCGATCATCAGCGTGTTCGCGCCGCCGAGCAGCTCAGGAATCACGTACTCGCCCACCGCCGGAATGAACACGAGCAGGCAGCCGGCGATGATGCCGTTCTTCGAGAGCGGCAGCGTGATCTCCACGAACGCGCGCCAGGGCTTCGCGCCGAGGTCGTAGGCGGCTTCGAGCAGCGTGAGGTCCATCTTCACGAGGTGCGCGTAGAGCGGCATCACGAGAAACGGCAGATACGAATACACCATGCCGATGTAGACGGCCGTGTTCGTGTGATAAAGCTCGATGGGCGAATGGATGATGCCGATCGACATCAGGAAATTGTTCAGCAGTCCGTTGTTCTTCAGGATGCCGATCCATGCGTACACGCGGATCAGGAACGACGTCCAGAACGGCAGCATCACGGCCATCATGAGGATGTTGCGCGAGGCCGGATTCGAGCGCGCAATGTAATACGCCATCGGATAACCGATGATGAGGCATAGCAGCGTCGAAATCGCGGCCACCACGACCGAATTCACGTAGGTCGCGAAGTACAGGCTGTCCTGGAACAGGAACGCGTAGTGCGAAAGGTCGAGCGAGATATGCCAGATGCCATCCGCGAACGACGTCAGCTCCGTGTACGGCGGAATGCCGAGTTGCTGGTCGGCGAAGCTGATCTTCACCACCAGGATGAACGGCACGAGGAAGAACAGCAGCAGCCAGATGAACGGGCCCGCCACGACGGCCGTACGCCCGGTCAGGTTGAAGCGTTTCGCCGGCCAGTTCAGGATGCTGCGCAAAGTCGTCGCGCTCATGACGTCAGCACCACACCGGCCGAAGCGCTCCAGCGCACGTAGACTTCGTCTTCCCAGGTGGGCGAATCGATCTCGGAGAGCGCGAGGCTCGACATGTTCGCGATCACCGTTTTGCCCGAGTCGAGCTTGACGTGATAGAGCGAGTAGCCGCCCATGTAGGCGATGTTCTTCACTACGCCCTTGCCCCAGTTGAACACGCCCTCGGGCGGTTTGCGCGTGAGCGAGATACGCTCCGGGCGCACCGAGATCGTCACAGGCATGCCGAGCGGCCCGGTGATGCCGTGGTTCACGTAGAGGCGCACCGGCAGTTCGGGGCACTCGACGAATACATGGTCGGGCTCGTCCTCGACCACGTTGCCATCGAAAAGATTGGTCGAGCCGATGAACTCCGCCGAGAAGCGGCTGTTCGGGAATTCGTAGACCTGGTCGGGCGTGCCGAGCTGGACGATCTCGCCTTCGCTCATCACCGCGAGGCGCCCCGCCATCGTCATCGCTTCTTCCTGGTCGTGCGTGACCATGATGCAGGTGACGCCGACCTTGTCCAGAATGTTGACGAGTTCGATTTGCGTGCGCTGGCGAATCTGCTTGTCTAGCGCCGACATCGGCTCGTCGAGCAGGAGCAGCTTGGGGCGCTTCACGAGCGAACGCGCGAGCGCCACGCGCTGCTGCTGGCCGCCCGAGAGCTGATGCGGCTTGCGCCTGGCGAATCGCGTCATCTGCACGAGTTCGAGCGCGTTGGCCACCC
This sequence comes from Paraburkholderia sp. BR14312, assembly GCF_040948675.1. Taxonomy (NCBI): domain Bacteria; kingdom Pseudomonadati; phylum Pseudomonadota; class Betaproteobacteria; order Burkholderiales; family Burkholderiaceae; genus Paraburkholderia; species Paraburkholderia sp. BR14312. The sequence goes on along the minus strand of NZ_JBFPKI010000004.1, from coordinate 438,137 downwards.
GGTCCTTGAGCTCGCCCTTCTTCACGCCTTCCTGGCGCAGCCCGAAGCCCACGTTCGACTCCACCGTCATGTGCGGAAAGAGCGCGTACGACTGGAACATCATGTTGACCGGACGGCGGTACGGCGGCATCGACGCGAGATCCTCGCCGTCGATCATGATCTTGCCCGAGGTCACGGTCTCGAGACCCGCGAGCATGCGCAGCAAGGTGGACTTGCCGCAGCCCGAGCTGCCGAGCAGCGCGAACAGCTCGCCCTTCTTCACCGACAGATTGACGCCCTTCACGGCGGTCGTCTCGCCGAACTTCTTGACGACATCGACGATCTGCACGAAGTTGTCCGCGGCCGAATCTGCCGCGGTGAAGCCCGAAGGCAGCGAGCCGGCGGATGCCGGCGCGCTCGACTGGTCACTCATGATTCTCTCTGCCCTGCCTGTTTCTGCGTGAATGCTGGACGGGGTTGACGAACAAAGCCCCCGGCATCGTGCCGAGGGCTCGGGGTAAAACGGGATCGAATTTCAACCGCGGCTGCGAGCGCGTCAGCGGCCCGACTTGAACTCGGTCCACAGACGCGTCTGCAGGCGCTGGATCTCAGGCGGCAGCGGCTTGAGCAGGAACAGCGTCTTCAGGACTTCGGGCGGCGGGTACACGGCCGGGTCGTTGGCGATGTCCTTGTCCACGTACTTGCGTGCTTCCGCGTTCGCGCTCGGGTAGTAGACCGCATTCGTGATCGCTGCGTGGACCTGCGGCGTCTCGATGTAGTTGATCCACTCGTGCGCGGCTTCCTTGTGCTGCGCATCCTTCGGGATGGTCATCACGTCAAACCAGATCGGCGCGCCGCCCTTCGGGATGTAGTACTCGATCTTGTAGGGCTTCTTCGCGTCGATGGCGCGGTGCTTGGCAATCACGACGTCGCCCGACCAGCCGTACGCGAAGCAGATGTCGCCGCCCACGAGGTCGTTGATATAGCCCGACGAGTTGAACTGCGTGATGTACGGACGGATCTTTTTCATCATCGCGAGCGCGGCGCGATAATCGTCCGGGTTCGTCGAGAGCGGGTCCTTGCCGATGTAGTGCAGCGCGGCCGCGAACATCTGGTCCGGCGCGTCGAGTACGGACACGCCGCAGGCCTTCAGCTTCGAGATGTTCTCGGGCTTGAAGAGGATGTCCCAGTTGTCGAGCGGTACATTCTTGCCGAGGATCTGCTGCGCCTTCGTGACGTTATAGGCGAGACCCGTCGTGCCGTACGCCCAGGGCACCGCATACTTGTTGCCCGGATCCGCGCCGGCGACGAGCGCCATCAGCTGCGGGTCGAGGTACTTGAGGTTGGGGATCTTCGACTTGTCGAGCGGCGCGAAAATGCCGGCGGCGATCTGCTTGCCTGCGTAATTGCTGGTCGGCACGACGATGTCATAGCCCGAGTTGCCAGCGAGCAGCTTGGCCTGGAGCGTGTCATCGCTGTCGTAGTTGTCGTACTTGACCTGAACGCCAGTCTGCTTGGTGAAGTTCGGAATCGTGTCCTTGGCGATGTAATCGGACCAGTTGTACACGTTCAGCTGCGTGTCCTTCGCCACCGACGTCATCCACGGCGCCGCGCACAGTGCGAGCGCGGCCAGTTGCGCCACAACCCCTTTCTTCATCCCGTTCTCCGATCCTGACCGGCTCCGGCCGGCCGCCTGCCTCGCTTCGTGCCGTGCTTCGTTTCACCTGTGCACGGCTCCCCTGACTTTCCCAGAACCTACCATCAAACCCGCCCGGCAAGAAATAAAACGCGGGCGTGTCGCACAAACGGAACATGAGCCCTGGAAGGCCGGCAAGCCGTGCGCGGACGGTAAATCGCGCGCAATTTTAGCCGTTTCACGGGCCGTGTCCACAAAAAACCGCTTCGGTGGCGCATGCGCGCGACGCCCGGCTGCCAGCGGGACGCGGCGGCGCCCTTCACCTTGCTATCGCCTTGCAGCGGCCTGGCCGATTCATCACGCATCGCACATCGCCGCCGCTCGCCTGGAGGTGCGGGCGGCCGCCCCGCGCCGTATCGGTTAACATAGCGGCGTTCCGTACCGAAGCCGGCGCGCGCGATGCCCGGCCACGCCCCAAGGTTCTTCAATGGCATCCAATCTCCACGACCTCCCCGACAGCCCGTGCATCGGTGTGTGTTCGACCCTCTTCGACGACGTCTGCAAAGGCTGCGGGCGCACCGCCGTGGAAGTTTCCAATTGGGTTTTTCTGAGCGACGAGGAAAAGCGCGCCGTGTGGGAGCGCATCGAGCGCGACGGCACCGCCATGCGTTTCCAGAAAGACCGCGCCTGAACGCGGATAAAAAAACGCCGGGCAAGCCGGCGTTGGAAAAAGCGGTGATGAGGCGACCGATCAGAACTTCATGCCGACGCCCAGACCCACCACGAGCGGATCGATATGCAGCGTGCCGAGAGAGGTGCCGCCCAGCGACGCGTCGGTGTGCATCCAGATCTTCTTGATATCCGCGTTCACGAAGATGCGCTTCGTCACCTGGAAGTCGATACCGAACTGCAGCGCCGGGCCCCAGCTGTGGTTGTCGATCGAAACCGATTGGCCGCCCGCGTGCAGACCGTTGTTGTAGAACAGCGTGTAGTTGATACCCGCGCCCACGTACGGCCGCACCCTGCCCGCGTTGTTGAAGTGATACTGCAGGAGCAGCGTTGGCGGCAGCACGCCCACGCCGCCGAGTGCACCGATATTCGACGTCACCTGGTTGCGCGACGTGCCGAGAATCAGCTCGACGCCGATGTTGTTGGTCGCCATGTAGGTGAAGTCGACCTCGGGCACGATGGCGTTGTTCACGTCCGCGCCAAGCGCGCCGAGCGTACCGCTGCCGCGCGCGTCCGGCGCGATTTCGATCGCGCGCAGGCGCACCAGCCAGTCGCCCGCGTAAATGCCCGAGTCGGGCGAACCGGCCGCGCTGGCCGGCACTGCCAGAAAGACCGCGCCCATGGTGAGCGCGGCAGTTGCTGCTGCCTTTCTAATTGCTTTATACATCGTTGATCCCCGTGTCTGTAGGTCTAGCCTTGAAGGCCCACAAATTGTCAGAGACGGGGTCTGGCGCCGTTTTGATACGTGTCAAGCCAGTGCGAAGGCTGCGCGCCGTGCGACCGCAGGTCGCGCAGCGCCGGTCAGCAGCAACTCCAGCAGGTCGCGGACGCTGCGGATTGCATTGCCGAACGGCAACGCTTCACGCCCGCGGAAGAACAAGCCGTTCGCGACGTCGCCACGCAACGCCGCGGCAAGGCGCGTGTCGATGCAGAAGTGGCCGAACTTCTCGATGCCGTCGCGCAGCCCGCAGGCCGAAAGACATTCGAGACCGGTTGGGCAAGCAAGCTTGAGCGAACCGATCTTGGCGCGAATGCGCGACTCGTTGCGCAAGTAACGTTCGAGCCACGGCGTTTTCACTGCGCGTGCGGGCAGCCCCGTCACACTCACGAACTCGACGATGTCTTCAGGCTTCGCTTCGGCGAGCACGCGCTTGAAGTCGGGGTGCGCGTCGCCCTCCTCGGTCACGGCGAACGGCGTGCCGACCTGCACGCCGTTCGCGCCCGCCTCGAGCCATTTGCGCACGGCCTCGTGGCTGTTGACGCCGCCCGCCACGACGAGCGGCACGTCACGCCGCGAAATGCCGAGCGTGGCATAGACGCCTTCGAGTTCCTCGAATATCTTCGTGAAGGCGAAGCGCTCGTTGCCCATGTCGGCGATGTCGGTCACGCCGAGGTGGCCGCCCGCGTAGGCCGGATGCTCGATCACGATGGCGTCGGGCAGGCGACCCTTCTTCATCCACTTCTTGAGCACGAGCGCGACGCCGCGTGCGTCCGACAGGATCGGCACGAGCGCGATTTCCACGCCCGCCGTGAGGTCGGGCAGATCCAGCGGCAGGCCCGCGCCCATGACGATGGCGTCGGCGCCGTGCTCGCACGCGGCGCGCACGTAGTCGGCATGGGCGTTCACCGCCTTCATGACGTTCACGGCGATCATGCCGTTGCCGCCCGCAAGCTTGCGTGCCGCCGCGATTTCGCGGCCGAGCGCGACGAGGTTCGCGCGTGCGAGCGTTTCGTGCCGCGGGTCCGCGCGGCACATGTCCATGAGGTCGCTGTGATGATGGCGCAGGTCGATGCTCGCAATCGTGCCGAGCGCGCCTTCACGCGCCACACTGCCGGCCAGCCGGTGTGCCGAAATGCCGACACCCATGCCGCCCTGCACGACGGGCAGGAGTTGACGACCGCGAATCTGGAGGGGAGCGAAGGAGTGGCCAGGAAACATGTTGTGCTCTGTCGATGACAAAGCGCTTATGGTCGCGCGTACCCCACATATGACATTGACGTACATCAAACAAAAACGCGGACTTCAGCAAAGAAGTCCGGGTTCATGACTTGCATCAACACGTCGTATTAAAAGATTTGCGATAGCGCGCGACGAGATGCCTCATCAGCCCTTCGGCACCTTGAACTGCATCGACTTGTATTCGAGGTATTCCTCGAGGCCATACGCGCCGTTTTCGCGGCCGTGTCCCGACTGTTTGAAGCCGCCGAAGGGTGCGGCCATGTTCCAGGCGCCGCCGTTGATGTCGATCTGGCCCGTACGGATACGGCGTGCCACGCGCATCGCGCGCTCGTCGCTGCCGGCCCAGACCGCGCCGCCGAGGCCATAGAGCGAGTCGTTGGCGATCGCGACGGCGTCGTCTTCGTCCTTCGCCGTGAGAATCGTCAGCACCGGGCCGAAGATCTCTTCCTGCGCGATGGCCGCGTCGCGCGGCACGCGGCCGAACACGGTCGGTTTCACGAAGAAGCCCTGCGTCACGCCTTCCGGCATGCCGGGGCCGCCCGTCACGAGTTCGGCGCCGTCGGCCATGCCGCGCTCGATGTAGTGCAGCACGCGTTCCTGCTGCACCTTCGAGGCGAGCGGGCCGAGCTTCGCTTTGTCGTCGCGCGGGTCGCCCACCTTGAACGCCTCGGCGGCCTGCTTCGCGAGGTCTCGCGCTTCTTCGTAGCGCGACTCCGGCACGATCATGCGCGTGTGGGCCGAACAGGTCTGCCCCGAGTTGAGGAAGCACGCGCCCACCGTGCCTTTCACGGCAGCCGCGAAGTCGGCGTCATCGAGCACGACGGAGGCCGATTTTCCGCCCAGCTCCAGCGCGACGCGCTTGACCGTGGCCGACGCGACTTCCGACACACGTTTGCCCGCACGCGTCGAACCGGTGAACGACACCATGTCGACGTCCGGATGGCGCGCGAGCAGCTCGCCCACCACGGGACCGTAGCCCGTCACGAGATTGAACACACCCGCGGGCAGGCCGGCGTCGTGGATGGCCTCGGCGAGCACGAATGCGTTCAGCGGCGCGATCTCGGAGGGCTTGAGCACGACGGTGCAGCCGGCGGCGAGCGCGGCGGCGACCTTGAGCGTGATCTGGTTGAGCGGATAGTTCCACGGCGTGATAGCCGCGACGACGCCCACCGGTTCGCGCACGACGAGCGAGTTGCCCACGCGCTCCTCGTACTGGAACTCGCTTGCGAGCTGCGCGTAAGCGCCCCAGTTGTACACCGGGCCGCCCACCTGAATGGCACGCGCGAGCTTGAGCGGCATACCCACTTCGCCTGCGATCAGCTGCGCGAGTTCGTCGGTGCGGGCCTTGAGATTGTCGGCGATTTTCTGCAGATACGCCCCGCGCTCGGCGGCGGGCGTAGCGGCCCAGCCGTCGAAGGCGGCGCGCGCGGCGGCGACGGCCGCTTCGGCATCCGCTTCGATCCCCTCGGGGATGCGGCCCATCACCGCCTCGGTGCCCGAATCGATCACGTCGATCGTGCCCTTGCCGTGCGGGGCGACCCATTGGCCGTTGATGTAGAACTGCGTGTAGTCGTTCATCTACTTGTCTCCTGTCTGTCGATGGCGGCTTGCGCTTTAGCGCTTACTGCCATCCCATGCAAAGCTCTGTGTTCGTTCGCGATTTCATCGCGGCGCTCGCCGCGGCGACAGTGCATTCTAGCGTGGTTGACGCATACGTAAAGCGCGCGCGCCGTAGGCTAAGGCACGCAGGCCAAAAACAAAACGGGCGACGCTCACGCGCCGCCCGTTTTCATTTCACGCCTCGATCAGCGATCGAAACTCATTGCAGCCCCTGGCTCACCAGGAAGTCTTCGTAGTTGCCGCTGTAGTCCTTGACCGTGCCATCGGTTTTCACCTCGATGATGCGATTGGCCAGGCCGTTCACGAACTCGCGGTCGTGCGACACGAAAATAAGCGTGCCTTCGAACTTTTCGAGCGCGATCTGCAGCGACTCGATCGATTCCATGTCCATGTGGTTGGTCGGCTCGTCCATGAGCAGCACGTTGTGGCGGCCGAGCATCAGCTTGCCCCAGATCATGCGGCCCTTCTCGCCACCCGACAGCACCTTCACCGACTTCCTGATGTCGTCCGCATTGAAGAGCAGACGGCCCAGCGTGCCGCGCACCGACTGCTCGTCGTCGCCTTCCTGGCGGTACTGGTCGATCCAGTCCATCAGCGTCACGTCGGCCGGAAACTCTTCGTACGTGTCCTGCGGCATGTAGCCCACGTTCGCATTCTCCGCCCACTTTACCGAGCCGTTGTCGACGGCCAGATTGCCGAGCAGCGAACGCAGCAGCGTGGTCTTGCCCGCGCCGTTCTCGCCGATGATCGCGATGCGCTCGCCCGGCTGCACGCTGATGCTGAGCTTGTTGAAGATGCGGCGCTCGTACGTCTTCGTGATCTCTTCCGCGACCACGACGATGTTGTGCAGCTTCTTCTCGAATTCGAAGCGGATGAACGGGTTCTGGCGCGACGAGGGCTTGAAGTCCTCGATCTTGATCTTGTCGATCATCTTCAGGCGGCTGGTGGCCTGGCGTGCCTTCGACTTGTTCGCCGAGAAGCGGCGCACGAAGTCCTGCAGGTCGGCCACGCGCTCCTTCGCCTTCTGGTTCGCGGCCTGCTGACGCTCGCGCGCCTGCGTCGACGCCAGCATGTAGTCGTCGTAATTGCCCGGCCAGACCTTCAGCGTGCCGTAGTCCATGTCCGCCATGTGCGTGCAGACCTGGTTCAGGAAGTGTCGATCGTGGGAGATGATGATCATGGTCGAGTTGTACTCGTTCAGAACATCTTCCAGCCAGCGGATCGAATTGATGTCGAGGTTGTTGGTCGGTTCGTCGAGCAGCAGCACGTCCGGCTTCGAGAACAGCGCCTGCGCGAGCAGCACGCGCAGCTTCCAGCCCGGCGCCACGCCGCTCATCGGGCCGTTGTGGAATTCCGTGCCGATGCCGATGCCGAGCAGCAGTTCGCCCGCGCGCGCTTCGGCCGTGTAACCGTCGTACTCGGCGAACTTCGCTTCGAGTTCGGCGGCATGCATGTAGTCGTCGTCGGTGGCTTCGGGGTTCGCGTAGATCGCGTCGCGCTCGCTCATCGCGGCCCACATTTCGGTGTGGCCCATCATGACGACGTCGAGCACGCGCACGTCTTCGTACGCGAACTGGTCCTGACGCAGCTTGCCCAGACGCACGTTCGGCTCGAGGATGACGTTGCCCGAACTCTGCTCGAGATCCCCACCGAGGATCTTCATGAACGTGGATTTGCCGCAACCGTTCGCGCCGATCAGGCCATAGCGGTTGCCTTCGCCGAATTTGACCGAGATGTTCTCGAACAAGGGCTTCGGCCCGAATTGCATGGTGATGTTGGCGGTAGAGAGCACAGCGCGTCCCGGAAAGTAGATCGACGAAAAACCTGTAATTTTAGCAGGTTATGCCACTTCGCGCGCGAGTTCCAGCCGCGCGGACAGCCTTGCTCCGCGCAGCATGACACGGCAGGAAGTGAACAATGTGAAGGCCGCCATGCACGCCGGTTACAACGGGGCCGCATCGCTCGCGAGGCCCTGCGGGTGCCTGATCAGGTCACGCTTCGCCGCTGCGCGGTGTCTGCAGCACGTCGATGAAGCCCGAAAAATCGGCCTGCTCGAGGCCCATGGCTGCCGCGAGACGCAGCAATTGCTGGACCGTGCCCGAGACGGGCATAGGCGTGCCGGTCTGAGCGGCCGCGGCGGCGATCGTGTCCACGTCTTTCTGGAACGTTTTGAGCGCGCCGATGGATTCGAACCCGTCTTGCGTCATACGCGGCACGAACGTGCGCAGCAACGTCGAATCGGCCCAGCCGCCTGCAAGCGCCTCGGGCAGCTTCGCCGCCTCGATACCGCTGCGCCGCGCGAGGCTCACCGCTTCGGCAATTGCGGCGACCGTAGCCGTGACGATGGCCTGGTTGCACAGCTTGGTGGTCTGACCCGCGCCCACGCCACCCATATGGGTCACGCGCGCCGCGTAGGCGCCGAGGATCGGCGTAACGGCTTCGACGTCGACCGCTGCGCCGCCCGCCATGATCGCCAGCGTGCCGTTTTGCGCGCCCGCCACGCCGCCCGACACCGGCGCGTCGATCCAACCCACGCCGAACGCCGCCGCGCGCTCCGCGAGCCTGCGCGTCGCGTCGGGAGGAATGCTCGAATGATCGACGATGCGACGCACGCGCACGCGCACGCGCCCGCTCGCGCCGGGCGTACCGGCCAAAAGCCCGTGTTCGCCGAACACCACCTGCTCGACCGCCGCTGCGTCGGCGACGCACAGCAACACCACGTCAGCCTCGCGCGCGAGCTCGCCAGGCGTCGCGGCCACCTGCGCGCCGTCGGCGATCAGCGCCTGCGCCTTCGCCGGCGAGCGGTTCCACACGCGCACTGCATGCCCGGCGCGCAGCAAGTGACGGATCATCGGCGCGCCCATCAGCCCCGGTCCGCAAAAACCCAACACCTGCCCGTCCATTTTCTCCGTCTCCTGTCGATCGCCGTTGCGCATTCACGCCTGCAAAACGGGCACGTCGAATGCTCGTTTTCGCGCGAGGCGTCATGATAACTGGCGCCGGGCTTCTCTCATCTTTGCCCTTGCGCCCCGGTCCGTTACCTATACACGATTGACGCGCCGACGCCGCGCGACCCACGAGGAGACTCTGCCATGAACGACCACGTCTACAAGCAGATCGAACTTACCGGCTCGTCGAAGGTGTCCAGCGACGACGCCATTCGTTGCGCCATCGCGCGGGCATCGAAGACGTTGCGCTACCTGCACTGGTTCGAGGTCGTGGAAACGCGCGGCCTGATCGAAAACGATCAGGTCTCGCACTGGCAGGTCACGATCAAGGTCGGCATACGCATCGACGACTGACGCGGCGCTGCGTTGCGCTGCTAGAACGTCAAACGGCTGCGCGCGCCTCTCAGCGCTACACGCAGCCGCTTCGCGTACGCACGTCGAAATCGTACGAAGAATGCAACTCGCACCCGCGCCGTGCAGGACGGGCGAGCGCGCCCGGCATACGCCTATTTCGGCAGCGAGCCGTCCACGCCTTCGACGTACCAGTTCAGGCGTTGCAGTTCCGGGTCGGTCAGCGTCTTGCCGGCCGGAATCTTGACTGCGCCCGTCTGATCCTTGATCGGGCCCGTGAAGACGTCCCACTTGCCGCTCGCGATCTGTTCGCGCTTCGCGGCGACCGCCTTTTGCGCGTCTGCCGGGAGCTCGGACGTGTTGACGTCGCCGAGATCGACGGCCTTTTGCGGAATGCCCCACCACACGGGGTCGTTCTTCCACTTGCCATCGAGCACCTGCTGGATCGCCGCGACGTAGTACACGCCCCAGTTCGCCTCGACCGAGCCCAGGTGCGCGTGCGGGCCGAACTTCTTCATGTTCGAATCCCAGCCGAACGCGTGGACCTTCTTCTCTTCGGCGGTGGCGAGCGTCGCGCTCGAATCGGTGTTTTGCAGCAGCACGTCGGCGCCCTGGCCGATCAACGTTTCGGCGGCCTGCTTCTCCTTGCCCGGATCGAACCAGCTGTTGATCCAGATGACCTTGGTATGCACCTTCGGATTCACCGAGCGCGCGCCGAGCGTGTACGCGTTGATGTTGCGCACGACTTCGGGAATCGGCACCGAGGCGACGAAACCGAGCGTGTTGGTCTTCGTCGCGTAACCCGCGGCGACGCCCGCGAGATACGCGCCCTGATACATGCGCACGTCATAGGTGCCGAAGTTCGGCGCCTTCTTGTAGCCCGTCGCGTGCAGGAACACGGTGTCCGGGAAATCCTTCGCCACCTTGAGCTGGAAGTCCTGATAACCGAAGCTCGTGCCGAAGATGATCTTGTTGCCCTTGTTCGCGAGATCGCGGAACACGCGCTCCGAGTCCGCCGACTCCGGCACGTTTTCCACGCGCGTGATCTTGATCTTGTTGCCGAACTTCTGCTCGGCGACCTTCGAGCCCTGATCGTGCGCGAAGGTCCAGCCGGCATCGCCCGGATTGCCGAGATAGACGAACGCGACGCCCGGCGCGTCGGCGGCGTGGGCCATGGGCGCGAGGGCCGCCGTGCCGCACGTGGCGGCGACGGCGAAAGCGGTCAGGATGGTTTTTTTCATCGTGGATCTCCTGTCGTGAATGGGGAACTGCGAGCGTTCAAGGCGTTTTGGTTAGTATTCCCGATAGATTGCCCGTCTTAAGCAACCGCACCTATGCGGCCCCAAAGAACGGCTTGCCGAGCGAAGCCGGCGCGTTCAGGCGGATCGTGTTCGGGTTGCGCGAAATGAGCACGAGCACGACGATCGTCGCGACGTACGGCAGCATGGCGAGGAACTGCGTGGGCACCGGCACGCCCACGGCCTGCGCATAGAACTGCGCGCCCGTGACCGCGCCGAAGAGCAGCGCGCCGATCAGGAGGCGGCCCGGGCGCCACGTCGCGAACACGACGAGCGCGAGCGCGATCCAGCCGCGCCCTGCGGTGATCTGCTCCTGCCACAGATGCAGCTGCACCACGGAGTAGTAGCTGCCCGCGAGGCCCGCCATCGCGCCGCCGAAGGCGGTCGCGCCATAGCGCACGCCGATCACGGGAAAGCCCACCGAATGCGCGACCTGCGGCGACTCCCCGACCGAGCGCAGCACGAGCCCGGCGCGCGTGCGATAGAGAAACCAGCCGACTACGGCGAACATGATGAACGCAAGGTAGTCGACAGGCGTGAGGCTGAAGAGCGCCTGCCCGACCACGGGCAGTTGCGAGAGCCCCGGAATCGGCCAGGCCGCGATGGTCGCCGAGGTCGCGGCCGAGGTGTACGGCTTGCCGACATACGCCGAGAGCCCGACGCCGAAGATCGTGAGCGAGAGGCCCGTGGCGACCTGGTTGGCGAGCATGGTGAGCACGAGAAAGCCGAACAGCAACGACATCGCAATGCCGGCGGCCATACCCGCAACGAGGCCGAGCCATGGGCTGCCGGTAATGGTCGCGACCGCGTAGCCTGTGACGGCGCCCATCAGCATCATGCCTTCCACGCCGAGGTTGAGCACGCCCGACTTCTCGGTGACGAGCTCGCCCACGCCCGCGAACATGAGCGGGATGGCGGCGGTGACGGCGCTCGAGGCGAGCGAGCTGGCTTGCTGGATATCCATGTCGTGTGGCCCTTTTGATTGTTCTCTGGCTTGCGCTGGTCAGTTCGCAACCGCGACCGGATGACGGCGGCGCACGCGATAGTTCACGAAGAGGTCCGCGCCGAGCAGGCAGAACAGCAGCAGCCCCTGGAACACGCCGGAAAGCGCCTGCGGCAATTGCAGCGATGTCTGCACGGCTTCGCCGCCCAGGTAGAGCAGCGCCATCAAGAGGCTCGCGAGCACGATGCCGACCGGATGCAGACGCCCCACGAACACGACGATGATCGCCGTGAAGCCGTAGCCCGGCGACCAGGTCGCCTGCAGCTGACCGATGGGACCGGCAATCTCGCCCATGCCCGCGAGGCCGGCGAGGCCGCCGGAAAGCAGCAGCGAGGTCCAGATCGTCTTCTTCTCGGAAAAGCCCGCATAGCGCGCAGCGAGCGGCGCGAGGCCGCCCACGCTCATGCGATAGCCCGCAAAGCTGCGGCGCATGAAGAGCCACACGAGCGGAATGGCCGCGAGCGTCAGGAAGATCGATGCGTTCAGGCGCGTGCCGCGCAGCCAGTGGATGCGCCAGTCGCCGCCGAAGGTCGGATAGAGCGCGTCGCCGCTGAACATTTCGGAGAGCGGAAAGTTCATGCCCTGCGGGTCGCGCCACGGACCGCTCACGAGCCAGATCAGTAGCTGCGTGGCGACGTAGGTGAGCATCAGGCTCGTGAGGATCTCGTTGGTGTTGAAGCGGCTCTTGAGCCACGCGGGAATTGCCGCCCACGCCATGCCGCCCAGCACGCCCGCGAACATCATCAGGAACAGGATCCACCAGCCCGTCGATTGGTCGAAATAGATCGCCACGCCGCTCGCCGCGATGCCGCCCAGCACCATCTGCCCTTCCGCGCCGATGTTCCACACGTTGGCGCGATACCCCGCCGCGAGACCGAGCGCGATCAGGCATAGCGGCGAGGCCTTGAGCAGGAGCTCGGACCAGCCGTTGATGCTCGACAGCGGTTCGATGAAGAACGCGTGCATCGCCTGCAAGGGATCACGGCCCACGAGGCCGAAGATCAGGAAGCCGATGGCGAGCGTGAGCAGCGCCGCGATGAGCGGCACGGCGATGCGCACCGTGCGCGACGGCGTCGTGCGGGCTTCGAGTCGGTACGGGAAGATCATGGTCGTGAAGTCGGTGGTCGGTCTCGGGTGATCGATGTGCTTTAGCGCGTTGTTATGTGTCGCAGGTCACGCGTTCGCCACGGTCTGCGCGGGCGGCTCGCCGTTGGGCCGGCCGCCGTCTCCGCGATCCGCGCGCTCGCCGAAGAGCCCCGCCATCCAGCGGCCGATTTCCTCGGCGTTCGTCTCGCCGGTCAAACGCGCGGGCGAAAGGCGTCCGCCAGCGAGCACGGCAATGCGGTCGCAGATGTCGAAAAGCTCTTCCAGTTCTTCCGAGATCACGAGTATCGCCACACCGCGCGCCGAAAGATCGAGCAACTGCTGGCGAATGAATGCGGCCGCGCCCACGTCCACGCCCCAGGTGGGTTGCGCGACCACGAGCACCTTCGGCGCCTGGAGAATCTCGCGCCCCACGATGTACTTCTGCAAGTTGCCGCCCGAGAGGCTTTGCGCGAGCGCATCCGGGCCGCCGCAGCGCACATCGAACGCGCCGATGCAGCGCTCGGCGAACGCGCGCATCGCGCCCGTCCTGAGCCAACCCGAGCGCACCATGCCTTCGCGGTGTGCCGTGAGCAAGGCGTTTTCGGCAAGCGACATGGCCGGGACCGCGCCGCGCCCAAGGCGTTCCTCCGGCACGAAAGCGAAGCCGAGCTTTCGGCGCGCCCCAGCCGAAAGGCGTCCCGAGGCCTTGCCGCAAATCCTGACGGCATCGGCGCTCACCCCGTGACGGGCCGCTTGCGCCTCGCCCGAGAGCGCGGCGAGCAGTTCCGCCTGGCCGTTGCCCGAAACGCCGGCGATACCGAGTATCTCGCCCGCATGCACGCCGAACGAAACGTCGTTGAGCGAGGTGCCGAACGGATCGTCGCTCGGCATCGACAGATGCCGTGCTTCGAGCAGCACGTCGCCGGGCGCGTGTGCGCGCCGCGTGTAGTCGGGCAGTTCGCGCCCGACCATCAGCCGCGCGAGCGACGCATGCGTTTCTTCGCGCGGAATGACGCGGCCCGTGACCTTGCCGCCGCGCAGCACGGTGGCCGTGTCGCAAAGCTCCTGGATTTCGTCGAGCTTGTGGCTGATATAGAGAATGCTGCAGCCTTCGGAAGCGAGACGCCGCAGCGTGCCGAACAACTTGCGCACCGCTTGCGGCGTGAGCACCGAAGTCGGTTCGTCCATGATCAACAAACGCGGATTCTGCAGCAGGCAGCGCACGATCTCCACGCGCTGACGCTCGCCCACCGTGAGGCTATGCACGTGGCGCTGCGGATCGACATCGAGGCCGTATTGCGCCGACACCTCGCGAATGCGTTTGCCGAGCGTTTTCAGGTCGAACGGTTCGTCGAGCGAGAGCGCGATGTTCTCGCCGACGGTAAGCGTTTCGAACAACGAAAAATGCTGGAACACCATGCCGATGCCGAGTTTGCGCGCCGCAGCCGGACTCGCGATTTCGACGGCGTGGCCTTCCCAGCGGATCTCGCCCGCGTCGGGCCGCACCGCGCCGTAGACGATCTTCATGAGCGTGCTCTTGCCCGCGCCGTTCTCGCCGAGCAAGGCGTGGATTTCGCCCGGCGCGACCGAGAGCGTGACATCGTCGTTCGCGCGCACCGCCGGGTACTGCTTCGTGATGCCGGCAAGCGCGAGGCGCGGCACATCGCTGCCGTTTTGCCCAAGCGTTGCCTGACGAGAAGAAGAATCACCCATGGAGGTTCCGCCGTTGTACGTAATTGCTGTTCGTTAACCCGATTGACGCTGGCCGCCGTGCGGGGGTGACGATACCTGTTAGCCCTGCGAAGGTCGAGCCGTCAAAATTCGCTGTTGCCTCGCTGCATGAGGCTGGCCGGCATAACCCCGGCGCGAGCCTCGGGGTAAGCCTCGCTTGACGCCACTTTTTGTCCATATTAAAAACGATATACCCCCAAGCCTCATCGATCAGCCAGAACATATAATTCGGAGAATTCATGAGTCAGCAACGCGAGGCGATCGACACGTACCTCTTGCGCGTCTTGCACACGCTTCTGATGGAGCGCAGCGTGACACGCGCAGCCGTCAAGCTCAATCAGTCCCAGCCCGCAATCAGCGCGGCGCTTCGGCGCCTGCGCGACATCACCGGCGACCCGCTGCTCGTGCGCGGCAAGTCCGGCATGGTGCCGACCGAGTACGGCCTGCGCCTGCTCGAGCCCGTGCAGAACGCACTGCGCGAGATCGAGCGCATCCGCTTCCAGCAGCACAATTTCGATCCGGCCACCTCTATCCGTTGCTATCGGATTGGCTGTCCTGACTATTTGAACGTCCTGTTCGTGCCGACCGTGGTCGAGCGCTTCCGCCTGGCCGCGCCCAACGCCACGCTCGAGTTTCACTCGCTCGGGCCTGCGTTCGACTACGAGCTCGCGCTCGAGGAAGGCAAGCTCGATATCGTCATCGGCAACTGGCCCGAGCCGCCCGAACAACTGCACCTGTCGAACCTGTTCGTCGACCAGATCGTCTGCCTGATGAGCAACTCGCACCCGTTCGCCAAGCGCGGCGGGCTCACGCTCGACCAGTATCTGAACGCGCCGCATCTCGCGCCCACGCCCTACTCCGTGGGCCAGCGCGGCGCCATCGACGTGCACCTCGCGCGCGAGCGCCTCAAGCGCCACGTGGTCGTCACGCTGCCGTACTTCAATCTCGCGCCCTACGTGCTCGTGAAGTCGGACCTGGTCTTCACGACCACGCGCCTGTTCGCCGACCACTATGCGCGCTTCCTGCCGCTCACGGTCGTACCCGCGCCGCTCGACTTCCCGCCGATGCAGTACTACCAGTTGTGGCACGAACGCTGTCATTACTCGGACGAAGTACGCTGGTTACGCAGCCTCATCGCCGAAGCGACGAAGACGCTGATCGACAAGCCTTGAGCAGCACGGCCGCACGCTGCTGCGGCCGCCTGAACTTTCAATACGTCCATGCGTGGCGCGCTTGCCTCAGCGCGCCATCTGCACGAGTTGCGCCGCGAGCCGGTTATGCCGCTCGATGACCGGCCCAAGCTCCACCGTCTGCAACACGCCGTCCTTCACGACCACGCGCCCGCCGATCACGCTCAGCGCGACCTGCGAGGGTGCGCAGAAGACGAGCGCAGCAACAGGATCGTGCAGCGCACCCGCGAAAAGCGGCTGGCGCAGGTCGAACGCCACGAAGTCCGCCGCCATGCCGGGTGCAAGCGCGCCGATGTCGTCGCGGCCCAGCACCTGCGCGCCGCCCAGCGTCGCGATTTCGAGCGCTTCGCGCGCCGTCATGGCATCCGGCCCGAAGCCCACGCGCGCGAGCAGCATGGCCTGCCGCGCCTCGGCCACCATCTGCGCGCCGTCGTTCGACGCCGAACCATCCACGCCGAGCCCGACCGGTACGCCGGCGAGCCGCATCTTCTTCACGGGAGCGATGCCGGAGGCGAGCCGCATGTTCGAGCACGGGCAATGCGCGACGCCGGTGCCGGTCCGGCCGAACAAACCGATGCCATGATCGTCGAGCTGTACGCAGTGCGCATGCCAGACGTCGCGGCCCACCCAGCCCAGGTCCTCCGCATATTCGGCGGGCGTCATACCGAACTTTTCGCGGCTGTAAGCAATGTCGTTGGCGTTCTCGGCGAGATGCGTGTGCATCGACACGCCGTAGTGCCGTGCGAGCACCGCCGATTCGCGCATCAGGTCGCGGCTCACCGAAAACGGCGAGCACGGCGCCACGACGACGCGCAGCATCGCGTACCGGCCCTCGTCGTGATACGTCTCGATGAGGCGCTGCGTGTCGGCGAGAATCGCGTCCTCGCGCTCGACCACGGAATCGGGCGGCAAGCCGCCGTCCTTCTGGCCGACGCTCATGCTGCCGCGACTTGCATGAAAGCGCATGCCGATGCGCTGCGCCGCGCGGATGCTGTCGTCGAGGCTGCTGCCGTTCGGATAGATGTACAGATGATCGCTGGACGTCGTGCAACCCGAGAGCAGCAGCTCCGCCATCGCGGTGAGCGTCGAGACCTCGATCATCTCGGGCGTGAGGTTCGCCCATACCTTGTAGAGGCTGGTGAGCCAGCCGAACAGTTCGGCGTCCTGCGCGGCGGGCACGGCGCGCGTGAGGCTCTGGTACATGTGGTGGTGTGTGTTGACGAGCCCCGGCGTCACGAGGTGGCCGCTGGCGTCGATCACCTCGTCGGCCGTGGCGGGCAGGTCGGCCGTCGGGCCGACCGCGACGATGCGGTTGCCTTCGACGTAGAGCCCGCCGCCGCGAATCTCGCGACGCGCGCCGTCCATCGTCACCAGCATGTCGGCGTTTTTCACCAGCAATGTCTTGCCGGGCTTTTGCGGGTCTTGCGGGTTTTGCCGCTGTGCGAGAGTGGGTTCCATCGTCCTTGTTCGCTCCGTTGTCGTGCCGCCACGAGCCCTGGCTTTTCGTTCGGACTCGCGCACGGCACGTGAACCAGACGCCCTCGCCTCACCCGCCGACCTCGCCGGTCGCCCAGGCGCCCGGTGCCGACGCGTCCCGACGAGGACGCCGCTGGCCCGGTTACCCGGCGTCCACCGCCGTCTTCGGGACGCGCAGCACGCGCTGCGCATGGCCTATACGATCCGCAACCAAAATAGTCGTGGCAATTCGCGCCGCTGCGATACCCAAATTTACGCCACGCATATAAAGGTCGATTTTTGGCGTCGCTACGATGCTAACAAGGGACGCGCGAATCCGGGGCGCAATGAGCGACAGCATCCAGGCAGTCCCAGGGCTCACCCTCATGCGTGTCGCTTTATCTTTCCTATCGCGCGCGCGCGCCGGGTGCGATCGTTCTTAAAATGCGTTCACGGCGCTCGCTTCGATCCGCCGACGGGTATGTAGCCACTGATGTGGAGCCTCGATCCGCCGCAATGCATCATGCATGGGATCGAGAGCTGCCGCTGAAACCTCGCAATCGCACCAGGCACTCACAAGGAAAACTGCGAATGGGCAAGCTGACTACCCACGTGCTCGACACCGCGAACGGCCGTCCCGGCGCGGGCATCAAGGTCGAGCTCTTTGCGCTCTCGGGCGACGCGCGCCGCGCGCTCAAGACCGTGACCACCAATGACGACGGCCGCTGCGACGCGCCGCTGCTCGAGGGCGTTGCGCTCACCAAAGGCGAATACGAACTCGTGTTCCACGCCGGCGACTATTTCGCCGCTCTCGGCACGAAAGTGCCCGAGCCGCGCTTCGTCGACCGCGTGGTGCTGCGCTTCGGCATCGCCGACGCGGGCTCGCACTACCACGTGCCGCTACTCGTTTCGCCGTGGTCGTACAGCACCTATCGGGGCAGCTGAGCATCAATTGGGCGGCCACCGCAACACGAACTCGTAGGGCATTCCGGGCGATCTTCCAGCCCGACTCATCAAGCCCGAGGACATACAAAAAACAATGGCAGCGCGGCAGCGCGCATGGGTCACTCTGCGGCCCCAACGCTACGCGG
The DNA here is from genome assembly GCF_040948675.1 of Paraburkholderia sp. BR14312. Taxonomy (NCBI): domain Bacteria; kingdom Pseudomonadati; phylum Pseudomonadota; class Betaproteobacteria; order Burkholderiales; family Burkholderiaceae; genus Paraburkholderia; species Paraburkholderia sp. BR14312. The sequence goes on along the minus strand of NZ_JBFPKI010000004.1, from coordinate 420,060 downwards.
CGCGCTCATACCCCGCAGTTAGCACGTGCGTTCAGACGCGCGCGCAATGCATCAGGACTGGAGACGTTTCATGGAAGGCTTTATTACCGATTGGCTGAACCTCGCACTGCGCTGGTTCCACGTCATCGCGGCGATCGCCTGGATTGGCGAGTCGTTCTATTTCGTCGCGCTCGACAACAGCCTCAAACCGCCCACGGACCCGAACCAGCGCCGTCGCGGCGTGTTCGGCGAGCTGTGGCACGTGCACGGCGGCGGCTTCTACAACATGCAGAAGTACACCGTGGCGCCGCCCGAAATGCCCGATGACCTTCACTGGTCGAAGTGGCCGTCGTACACCACGTGGCTCTCGGGCGCGTCGCTCTTCACGGTGCTGTATCTCATGGCGCCGAACACGTATCTGATCGACAAGAACGTGCTCGACATGGGTCCTGTCGTCGCGATCTTCTCCGCGCTCGGCTTCCTCGCCGCCGGCTGGATCGTCTATGACTCGCTGTGCCGCGTGCTTGGCACAAAGGACAAGCTGCTGGGCGTATGCGTAGGCCTCTATGTCGTGATCGCCGCCTACCTCGCCTGCCACATCTTCTCGGGCCGTGCCGCGTACCTCATCATGGGCGCGATGCTAGCGACGATCATGTCGGCCAACGTGTTCTTCGTCATCATTCCGGGCCAGCGCAAGATGGTTGCCGCGATGCTCAAGGGCGAAGTGCCGAACCCGATCTACGGCAAGCGCGGCAAGCAGCGCTCGGTGCACAACACGTATTTCACGCTGCCCGTGGTGTTCGCGATGCTGTCGAACCACTACGCCATGACCTACGCCCACGCCTATAACTGGGCCGTGCTCGTGGTGATCATGCTGGCCGGCGCACTGATTCGCCAGTTCTTCGTGATGCGTCACCGTGGCCAGCAGCTCTGGTATCTGCCGATCGGCGGCGTGGCCCTGATGTTCGTCGCGCTGGTGTGGACGCTGCCGCGCCCGGTCGTGCCTCAGGCCGAAGCCGCGAACGCACCGTCGCTGAAGGTTTCCGACATTCAGCCTATCCTGCAGCAACGTTGTGCGGCCTGTCACTCGGCGCACCCGACGTTGATGGGCGCAGCGCCGGCCGGCGTGATGCTCGATACGCCCGACGAGATTTCGCAGAACGCGCAGCGGCTCTATCAGCAGGCTGTGACGCTCAAGGCGATGCCGCTTGGCAACGTCACTCACATGACCGACGACGAGCGGCAGAAGATCGCCACCTGGTTCCAGGGCGGTGCGAAGCAATGATGTAGTTGGCAGCGCGAGTGGTTTGCCTCGCGCTACGTGAGATGTGACTGGAAGGACCCGAGGCGCGACGCGCTTCGGGTCCTTTTGCCTTTGGTACGGTCGTTGCTGAGGGGGTTGCGCGTTGGGCTGCGAACCATTCGGGCTGGCGACGGCAGGCGCATCACGCAGTCGGGCGCCGCTGAGCATACAGAGCGAGTATGCCAACGACCCTCGCCACCTGATCCAATCGACGTATTGAAGCGTCTCACACAGCCATGCATGACTCGCCACGTTTCACCGCGCCTTCATCCGCAAAACGAAAAAAAGCCACGTCTCGGACGTGGCTTTCTCCTGCTGATACGGACTGCCTGGTAATTCCGCGAATTAGCGCATCGCCGCCTTCATCGCTTCTTCCGTCAACCAGAACGACTCAGGCAGATCCTGCTCGTTGAGATTGAGCCCGTCTCCACCGCGGTCGACGACGATGAAATCGCTCACCTCGCCCAACGCAATCAGCGGGTGATGCCAAACGCCCTTCGCATAATTCACGCCCTGCCAGCCGCGCGAAACGAACGCGCGAACCCGGGTGACATCCAGATCGCCCGCCGGTGCGACCACCACGAGATACGGCTTGTCGTTGAGCGGCACGAATGCCTGACTGCCCAGCGGATGCCGTTCGAGCATCTTCACTTCGAACGGCAACTCGCGCGGCTGCCCGCGAAAGAGATTCACGAGCGTGCGGCCGCCCTCGTCGGTCACATCCACTTTCGCGAGATCGTGAAAGCGGATGGTCGTCCCTAGATTGATCGGAATCTGCTTCGCACCCGCGAGTTCGATCACGTCGCCGAAGGGCGCGAACGCCTCGGGCGTGAGCGGCTCGATAGTCAGCGTCGTCCTTGTTTCACTCATGATGGCCTCGTCAGCGTATCAGGCGAGCGTGCCCCAGAGGCGTACACGCGACACGCCGCCGTCCGGGATGATGTTGAAGCGCACGTGCGTAACCGCGCCAAGCGCCGCGAGTTCGCTTTCGTAGTAGTGCTGCTTGTCCATCTGCAGCTTCTGCTCGCCGAGCAGCACCGGCCAGAACATGGCCTGGGTCACGAGCGAGCTGTCCGTGCCGCCCACCACGCGCGCGGCCTGGAACGAGCAGCGATCGGGATAGTTGCCCTTGAAGTGCGCCGTATCGACTTCGATCTTCCTGATGATGCCCGGCTGTGCGAGCGCAATGATCGCCCAGTCGTTGCCCGGCTCCCGGCGGCGGCGCGTTTCCCAGCCGTCGCCCATGTTCACGCCGCGGCCCGGCATGAGCAGCGTAGAGGCCATGCCAAAGTGCTGGTTGTTCGCGCTAACGAGGTACGCACCGTTTTCCATCGCGGCCAGGTCGAACAGTTCGGTACGGCTCGCGCCCGCCCAGTCCACCTGCGGCTGGCCGTACACGCGCAGACGCGCGATGCCGCCATCGGGATAGATATTCACGCGCAGGTGCGTGTACGGCTTGTCGCTCGACACTTCCACGTAATGGTGGCTATTGCCGTTCAACGAGGTCGAAGGAACGATCTCCGTCCATTGTGTCGTGGCCGTGGGTGCGCCATCGGCCACGTACGCGCCCTCCACCGATGCCGCCGGCGGGTAGTTGCCCGTGAAGTGGCTCGTGTCGATATCGAGGCCCTTGATGACGCCGGGGCGTGCGAGCTTCACGATGCACCAGTCATAGCCGCTCGTGCGCTTGCGGCGCGTTTCCCAGCCGTCCATCCACTTGCCGTGTTCGTCGTACTTGCCCGGAATAAAGACGGCCGGCTCCGGATTGAGCATGCGATCCTTCGGCGCGAAGAAGTCGTCGCTCGCCTCGAGCGCCTGCGCGCCCAGGCGCGGGTCCGCGAGATTCACGAAGCGGCGCGTGAAATCGGGGGCGTTGGGATCGAGAGTCGGGAGTGCCATCGTTGTCTTCCTTCTTGTCTTTTCTGTAGATCAAAACGGCGCTGCACCCCTTCCGCGAGAAGCCGGGGGGCGCGTCGCCACGTTACGCGTCGATCAGTTCGTCCAGCCTGAAGCGCGCAATGCGGTAAATCTGGTCGAGGCTCGCGCGCATTTCATCGGCGCGGCTGTTGTTCACGCGCGCCTCGAAATTCGCGATGATGCCGTGGCGGTCATAGCCGCGCACCGCGAGAATGAATGGGAATCCGAACTTCTCGCGATACGCGCCGTTGAGCGCCAGCAGCTTGTCGAACTCTTCCTGCGTGCACTGGTTCAGACCCGCGCCGCTTTGCTCGCGCGTGGATTCGGCGGTCAGCTCGCCACGCACGGCGGCCTTGCCCGCAAGTTCCGGGTGGGCGTTGATGAGCGCGAGCTGCTGCGTCTCGCCCGAGGTTTCCACGGCCTGCGACATGGCGCTATGCAGCGCGTCGATGCTCGCAAACGGGCGTTGCTGCGCGGCCGCAGCGGCGACCCAGGGCGAGTGCTCGAAGATGCCCGAAAGTGCCGCCACGAAGGCGTCGACCGAGGCTTGATTCAGCTGTTCGAGGGTGTAGTGCATTGCCTTCATGCGGCGGCCCCGCGGTGGTCGTTCTGCTGCGGTTGATAGGGATGATGCTCGCGCCAGTGGCGCGCGATGTCCACGCGGCGCGTGACCCACACGCGCTCGTGTTTCTCGATGTGATCGAGAAAGCGCTGCAGCGCGCGAAAACGCCCGGGGCGCCCGAGCAGCCGGCAGTGCATGCCGATCGAGAGCATCTTCGGCGCTTCGTCGCCTTCTTCGTAGAGCACGTCGAATGCGTCGCGCAAATAGGTGAAGAAGTGGTCCGCCGTGTTGAAGCCCTGGGGCGACGCGAAGCGCATGTCGTTGGTGTCGAGCGTGTAAGGCACGATCAGTTGCGGCACCGACGTGCCGCCCGTGACCTCCACGTCCATCCAGAACGGCAGGTCGTCGCCGTAGTAATCGGAGTCGTAGAGGAAGCCGCCATACTCGGCCACGAGGCGATGCGTGTTCGGGCTGTCGCGTCCCGTGTACCAGCCGAGCGGGCGCACACCCGTCACACGCTCGATCGCTTCCATGCCGAGCTTCATATGCTCGGCTTCCTTGGCGGGCGAGACGTCCTGGTAGTGAATCCAGCGATACCCATGGCACGCGATCTCGTGGCCCAACTCGACGAACGCACGCGCGACTTCGGGATGACGCTCGATCGCCATGCCCACACCGAACACGGTGAGCGGCAGGCCGCGCTTTTCGAATTCGCGCAGGATGCGCCACACGCCCGCGCGCGAGCCATATTCGTAGATCGACTCCATGCTCATATGGCGCGCGGGATAGGCCGCGGCGCCCACGATTTCGGAGAGGAACTGCTCGGAGCCGGGGTCGCCGTGCAGCACGCAGTTTTCGCCGCCCTCTTCGTAGTTGAGCACGAACTGCACCGCGACGCGCGCCTGGCCGGGCCAGTTGGCCTGCACCGGATACCGGCCATAACCGATCAGATCGCGGGGATATTGGGGATCGAGTGGCATGCTGGTCGAATCAATCGAATAGAGAGAATGAAACGCAATATCCGCACGACGGCGAGGCACCGTGAAGCGGCCGCTGGCGCTGCATTGCAGGGCCTCGCGGACGGTCCGCGCAACCTGCTCACAGGACCGGACCAGTGTAGCGAAATCACCTGGACGCGCCCATACGCACGCTCAGATAGTACGGGTCAAGCGAGGTGTATGTGGCCGCCCGATACGACGTGATCCGGGTGGCCACCTCCGCTTGCGCGCGCTGCGCGTTTACCCGTAACGCAGCGGCCGCACGGGCGGCGGCGTTTCCGTGGCCGGGGCGGGGTTGGCCGGGCTGAAACGCGCGAATTCGCCGTCATAGCGCTTGGCTAGCGGGCGCGCGAAGTCGCCGCGCTTGGCGGTCGTGAGGCGCAGTGCGACGAGCGCCTCGACCCACTTCACGGCGGCCGTCACGCCGTCGACCACCGGCACGCCGAGCGCGTCTTCCACCTGCGCGCACAGGCTCGTCATGCCCGCGCAACCGAGCACGATCGCGTCCGCACCGTCTTCTTCGAGCGCACGGCGGCACTCGTCGACGATCGCGCGGCGCGCGGCCGACCCCGGTTCATCGAGTTCGAGCACAGCCACGTCGATCGCGCGCACGTTGCGGCAAAAACGCGTCATGCCGTAACGCTCGGCGAGATGCCAGGCCATGGCGCGCGTGCGCGAGAGCGTCGTCACGACCGAGAAGCCCGGCGCGAGCACGCTCGCCGCATGCATCGCGGCTTCCGCGATGCCCACGACGGGCCCGCGCGCCAACTCGCGCGCCGCGTACAAGCCCGGGTCGCCAAAGCACGCGATCACGTAGCCGTCGAAGCCTTCGCGCTCGCCCGCCTCCACTTCGGCGAGCAGGCCAGGGGTGGCGAGCGCCTCGTCGTAATAGCCTTCGATCGACGGCGGGCCCATCGTCGGGCTCACCGCCACCACCTCCGTGCCCGGTGCGATCACGGCGCGCGCGCACTGCTCCATCGCGGCGGTCATACGCTGCGTAGTGTTCGGATTGATCAGTTTGATGCGCATTTCGATTCCTTCGTCGATGCCTGGTTTTACGCGCAGCTCATGCGTTCGCGCGAGCACGTTCGCCCATCGTGAGCGCACGGTAGAACAACGCGCCGAGTGCGGCACCGATGAACCACGAGAAGTTCGCCGCGCCGCCGAGCGAAGGCACCATCACGCAGAGAATCGCGATCACGGCGGCGGGCAGCAAGGCCGACACCGCGCGCCAGTTCACGCCGTTGCGATACCAGTACGCCCCGTTCGGCGACACCGTGTAGAGATCATCCACGGCAAGACGACCGCGCTTCACGAGATAAAAGTCGATGATCAGCACACCATACAAAGGCCCGATGAAGGCGCCGAGTATGTCGAGCGTGTAGTGAATCACGGCCGGGTTGTTGAAGAGATTCCACGGCGTGATGAAGATCGAGGCCACGGCGGCGAGCATGCCACCCGCACGCCAGCTGATGAGCCGCGGCGCGACGTTGGAAAAATCGAACGCGGGCGAAACGAAGTTCGCGACGATGTTGATGCCGATAGTCGCGATCGTGAACGTGAGCGCGCCGAGAATCACCGCGGTCGGATGATCGATGCGGCCGACCGTTTCGACGGGATCGGTAATCAGTTCTCCGAACACAGGCAGCGTTGCCGACGTCGTGATGACCGTGACGAGAGAGAAGGCGAGGAAGTTGACCGGCAGCCCCCAGAAGTTGCCCTTGTGCACGCTCTTGAGCGACTTGCCGTAGCGCGAGAAGTCGCCGAAATTGAGCATCGGCCCCGAGAAATACGACACCACGAGCGAGATCGCCGTGATCATCACGGGAATCACTTCGGTACCGTGATACTTCACGCCGCCGAGATTCAAACCGATGTTGTGCCAACCCGCGCGATACACCATGTAGCCCGCGAGCGCGAACATCACGACATAAACAGCCGGCCCCGCGAAGTCGATGAACTTCTTGATGGTCTCCATGCCGTTCCAGAATACGAGGGCCTGCAGCACCCAGAGCGTCATGAAACCGGCCCAGCCGATCGCGGAAAGCCCGAGCAAGCCGTGCTTGTGCACGTCGGCATAAGGCATGAGTTGCGGTACGAACTTGAGCACGACGATCACGAGCGCGCTCGAAGCGAGATAGGTCTGGATGCCGTACCACGCCACGGCGATGAGGCCGCGAATCACGGCGGGAATGTTGGCGCCGAGCACGCCGAAGGTGCCGCGACATGCCACCGGGTACGGCACGCCGTGACGCTGGCTCGGCCGCGCGATCAAGTTGCAGAGCACATTGACGATGGAGATGCCGACGATCAGCGCGACGAGCACTTGCCAGCTCGTGAGGCCGAGCGCGAAGAGGCTCCCCGCGAACACATAGCCGCCGACGCTATGCACGTCGGACATCCAGAACGCGAAGATGTTGTACGCGCCCCAGGTCTGCTCCTTGAGGGGAGCCAGGTCGTGGTTGTAGAGCCGCTCGCTGTAGCCGGCCGGCAAGCGCAGATTGTCTGCGGACTCGCTGCTTTCGCCAGATTCGAAGTTGGGCACTGCCGGACTGCCAGGTGACGCGCTGAATTGAGCCATGATCCGCTCCTTGGATGGATATGCCGACGGAAAAAAGACGCCTGAACGCCTCGAAACGCGTGCGTACCGCCGCTGGACGCGGCCGCCGCGATATCCCCGAATGGTCTGGCCTTCTCGGGCACTGCGCCGGTCGCCGTCTGGTGGCGCCCTGTAACGCTGTGCCTGTTCTTGCCGTACGCATGCATTGCATGCGCCCCACTCCATCCTTTTCAGCCGCGGCAGCCACCTGTCGAAGCGGGCTGTCGCGCTTTACTGCAATCCTTTACTGCAATCCGTTTTAGTGCCGCTTCGCATGCGTATCAGCGTGCAAGCGTGGTCGCCTCGCGCGCACTGAACACTTCCTGCAAGTCGACCGAGGCGCCTCCCGGCCGGTCGAGCATCCTGAGCTCGACACCCTGTAAATGGCGGACCATGAGCTCGACGGCCGCTTTCTCGTCTCCGGCCTCGAGTGCCGCGAGAATCGCCTCGTGATCGTCGAACGAACACGGACTGCGTCCCGGCGATTCGTAGAGCGCCGAAATCAGCGTGGAGCGCGCCACGAGCCCGTTAAGACAGTCACACAGCACCGTATTGCCGGTGAGCGTGGCCAGCGACGTATGGAACTCGCCCGAAAGCCGGATCCACGTCGGGAAGTCGCGCCCTTCGAAGGCCTTGCGCTCGCGCCGGATCGTCTCGCCGATGGTCTTCAACCGGCGGTTGCCGTGCTGCGCGCTGCAAATGCGCCCCACTACTGCCAGTTCGATGATCCGTCGCATCTCGAACACCTCGTGCACTTCCTGGAGCGACGGGCTTGCGACGAACGCGCCACGATTGGGCTCCAGATCCACGAGGTGGTCCTTCGCGAGCAGCGCGAGCGCCTGGCGGATCGGGCCGCGCTTCACGCCGAATACTTCGCACAACTGTGCTTCGGTCAACTTCGCGCCGGGCGGCAGCCGGTGCTCGAGAATCGCTGCGCGGATTCGCGCGGCGATCGCCTCGGGCTTCATGCCGGTTGCTTCGGCGTCGATATCGGTCTTTCGCATGGCTCGTGTCTCTATGCTGGGTATCCTAGGTTGGACATAAATATTGTCAACAATTATGTTGGCGAACCTGGGGAAGATCCCCACGTGCGCACCGACTGCAACGTGCCTCGTATCGGTGAAAGGCGCTCCACTGCGGGGAATTCAGCACCCGCATGGTGATTTGTTGCCCCAATCCGGGCGTATTTTTTGTCAACAATTTAGAGACGAAGCGTTGGCGTGAACATTGTCAGATGCCGCTTGTGACTGACCGTTAGTTGCATAAGACCCCCTGAAAAAAAGCGCCCGAAAGCGCTTCCATGTCGGTGCGAAATCAACTCAGGTGCGGATACCCGCTCACGGTCAGTTCGAAACCGTGCGCGGTGGTGGTCAACTGCGCAGGTGCGCCCATCGGCAACGTGACCATATCCGGAATATGGCCGAACGGCAGGCCCGTGACCACCGGAATGCCAACCACGGCGCGCACCTGCTCAACCATTTCGCGCAGATCGTAGCCATTGTCGTAATCGAACTGCTTGTGGCCCGTGAAGTCGCCCAGCACCAGGGCTTGCTGGCGAGCAAGGATGCCGGTCAGATGCAACTGATAAATCATGCGCTCGATGCGGAACGGCTGCTCGTTCACGTCTTCGACGAACAGGATGCCGCCCTCGACCGGCGGCAGATAAGGCGTGCCGATCAGCGAAGTCAGCACGGCCAGATTGCCGCCCCAGAGCGTGCCCGAAACACTCGTCGACTGGGCCTGCGGCGCGTTCACCTTGAGCGTGTAGTTCGGTTTCGAGAGCGCGCCCCAGAAGTGATGCATCGTGAAGCTGCTGAGACTCTCGGCGCCGAAGTCGCTGCAGAGCATCGGGCCGCCGAACGTCGTGAGCCCGGCGCGCGCGAGCAGCGCGAGCTGGATGGCGGTGAAATCGCTATGCCCCACGAACGCAATGGGCTGATCCGTCAAACGCCGCTGCAGACCGTCGTAATCGAGACCGTGCAGGATGCGCACCGCGCCATAGCCGCCACGTACGGCGAGTACGATGTCCGGCAGGTCGCGCGATGGGTCGGCGAGGCGATTCAGTTCGGCCGCGCGCTGGCCATCCGTGCCGGCAAAACGCTGATAGCGCCGCTCGGTCGCCTGCACGCCGTTGACGTGATGGCCCTGCGCCCGCAACCGGACAAGCGCTCGGTGCACCGCTTCCGCATCATGCGGATAACCGGACGGAGCCACCAGCTCGATGGTGCGATGAATGGTCATGTCGAATTCGCTTCAACCGTGAGATTCAACCCGCGGGTCCGTCCGGACCGGCTACGCCAGTCCCTCCCTGCGCCTGCTCAGCCTGTTCCCGAGCCTTGCGGCGCGCTTCCCGGCTCGCGCGGCGCCGATCGGCGAAGAACGCGCGCAGCGCCTCGCCGCACTCGTCCGCCAGCACGCCTGCGGACACGCTCGTGTGATGATTGAGCTGCTCGTTGGCGAAGGCGTCGACCACGCTGCCGCACGCGCCGGTTTTCGGATCATGTGCGCCGAACACCACACGTGCGATGCGCGCGTGCATGATCGCGCCGGCACACATCAGGCACGGTTCAAGGGTCACATAGAGTTCGCAGCCCGGCAAGCGGTAGTTACCCAGCGCGTGCGCGCCCGCGCGCAAGGCCGCCATTTCGGCGTGCGCGGAGGGATCGTGCGCGCCGATCGGGTGGTTGAAGCCCGAGGCGATCACTTCGTCGCCACGCACGAGCACCGCGCCCACGGGCACTTCGCCGGCGGCGCGCGCCTCTTCGGCGGCGGCCTGTGCGAGGCGCATGAAATGCCGGTCGCGCTCGGAGACGGGATTGAGCTGGACGTCGGATTGAGGCGCGGGTGTGGACGCCGTCACGAGCGGATCGGCGGGAACCGATCCAGCGGGCGAAGTGACCACCGGGTGCGCCTCTTCGCGTTCGCCGCCGGGGGCGTCTGGCTGGACGGGACTGCCCGTCACGCCGCCCCCGCCGGGAGCCCCGGGAGGCCGGGCTCGCCCGCTGCGCGTTCGGACAAACGCTCCGCGATGCGGCGGCGATATTCGTGCGGCACGACCATCGGTCCGCCGCGCAACGATTCGAGCGCCATGTCGAGCGCCAGCATGCGCGCGCGCAGACGACACTGCACGGCCTTGTCGCCCACCGTGGCGAGCTCGTCCTCGAGGTCGCGCAAGGCCCGCAGCTGTTCGACTGCGGGCGGCACGAAGCCCGCGTTCTTCAGGATGCGGTGGGCTATGCGCACTTCTTCGGGCACGAGCAGGTCGTCGTCGAGCGTCTGCGGCGCACCGGCGCCGGGCAGGTCGTCGAAGTCACCGCGCGCGGCCGCGGCGGCAATCCGTTGTTCGACGAGGGCATCAAGCAATTTCATCAGCAATCCACTACGTTGCGGCTCACGCATTCTATCAGGGTGAGACCTGGAAGACCGTGCGCGGCCGGCATGTGTGCCATCTACCCCCTGCAGCTTGACAGACCGACGGTTTGATGCGAATGAAAAGACGCGGGCGACGCAATCTGGAATCGCCTGATGGCAGCCGGCTGAGGCAGCCGTTCCAAGGGCTGGATGCAAAAACGCCGCTGGAGCGTCCGGCACATACCGGCACGCCAGCGGCGCAAAAAAGATATCGGGGCATTCCGCCCCGCCCTGCCCTTAATCCTTCATCACCTTGCCGACCGCGTCGACCACCACGCTCACGTTCTTCTCGTTCAGGCCTGCCACGCACATACGGCCCGAGCGCAGGATGTACACGGCGAATTCTTCTTTCAGGCGCTCGACCTGCTTCTCGCTCAAGCCCGTGTACGTGAACATGCCGCGCTGCTTCACGTAGCGAGCGAGCGCCGCTTCGCTCGCATGCGAGCGCAGGCCGTCGTGGATCGCCACGCGCATGCGCGCAATGCGCTCGCACATCGCCGCCAGCTCCTGCTCCCACGACGCCTTCAGCTCCGGCGTGCCCAGCACGCGCGTGACGATCTTCGCGCCGTGCGTCGGCGGATTGCTGTAGTTCGCGCGCACCGAGCCCGTGAGCTGGCCGAGCACGCGGTCGGCGGCCGCCGCGTCTTCGCAGATCACGTGCAGCCCGCCGCAACGCTCGCCGTAAAGCGAGAAGTTCTTCGAGAACGAATTCGCCACGAGCGCCGGCACGCCACGGCGCGCAAGCTCGCGCACGGCGAACGCGTCGTCCTCGAGGCCCGCGCCGAAGCCCTGATACGCCATATCGACGAACGGCAGCAGGTCGCGCTTTTGCAGCACGTCGATCACTTGCTCCCATTGCGCGCGATCCAGGTCGACGCCCGTCGGGTTATGGCAGCACGCGTGCAGCAGCACGACGCTCTTCGCCGGCAGCGCGTCGATGGCCGAGAGCATCGCCTCGAACTTCAGGCCGCCCGTCACCTCGTCGTAGTACGGGTACGTGTTCACCGTGAAGCCCGCGCGCTCGAAGATGAAACGGTGGTTCTCCCACGTCGGATCGCTCACCCACACCTGGCTGGTCGCAAAGTAGCGCTTGATGAAATCGGCGCCCACCTTGAGCGCGCCCGAGCCGCCCAGCGTCTGCACGGTCGCGATGCGGCCGGCCGCGCGCGACGGGCAGTCGGCGCCGAACACCAGTGCCTGCACAGCGTCGCGATACTGCGCGAAACCGGCCATCGGCAGATACGGCTTCGGACCCGGCTCCTCGAGAATCGCCGCCTCGGCCGCGTGAACGGCCTTCATGACGGGCAGACGGCCTTCGTCATCGAAGTAGATGCCAATGCTCAGATTGACCTTGTTCTGACGCGGGTCCTTCTGGAAATTCTCGTTGAGCGAGAGGATCGGGTCGCCGGGATAGGCATCGATGTGTTCGAACATGCTGTTTAACTCTCTGGACGAAATTCGGGACGAATATCAGCGCTTACGGAGCCGGCACGCCGCGTTGCAGCGCCGGCACCGACTTGCGGCACCACAGGCGGTAGGCGAGCCCAAGCACGCCCAGCCAGACCGGAATCAGGTACACGGAAATGCGCAGATCCGGGATCAGATACATTACAACGAGAATGCCGCCGAGGAACGCGAGACACACGTAATTCGTCAGCGGATAACCGAGGCTGCGGAACGTGGTCGTCTGACCGGTACGCGCCTTCTCGCGGCGGAACTTCAGGTGAATCAGGCTGATCATCGCCCAGTTGATGATGAGCGCGGACACGACGAGCCCCATCAGCAGTTCGAACGCCTTGCCCGGCATGAAGTAGTTGATGATCACGCAGGCGGCCGTGACGAACGCCGACACGCCGAGCGCCGCCAGCGGAATGCCGCGCCGGCTCACCTTGAGCAGCGCCTTCGGCGCATTGCCTTGCTGCGCGAGACCGTAGAGCATGCGGCTGTTGCAGTACACGCCGCTGTTGTAGACCGAGAGCGCCGCCGTCAGCACGACGAGGTTCAGCACGTTGGCCACGAGGTCGCTGTTCATCGCGTGGAAGATCAGCACGAAGGGGCTGCCGCCGGCCACGACCTTTTGCCAGGGGTAGAGCGAGAGCAGCACGCCGAGCGCGCCGATGTAGAAAATCAGGATGCGGTAGATCACCTGATTCGTCGCGCGCGGAATGCTGTGCGAGGGATCATCGGCCTCTGCCGCGGTGATGCCGACCAGCTCCAGCCCGCCGAACGAGAACATCACGACCGCCATGGCCATGACGAGACCCGAGACGCCGTGCGGGAAGAAACCGCCGTTGCGCCAGAGGTTCGACACGCTTGCCTCGGGACCGGCCGAGCCCGAGAACAGCAGCCAGCCGCCGAAGGCGATCATGCCGACGATCGCGAGCACCTTGATGATGGCGAACCAGAACTCGAGTTCGCCATACGACTTGACGCTCGTGAGGTTGATGCCGTTGATCACGACGAAGAACACCAGCGCCGAGACCCACGTGGGCAGCGTCGGCCACCAGTAATGCATGTAGATGCCGACCGCCGAAAGCTCGGCCATGCTCACGAGCACGTAGAGCACCCAGTAGTTCCAGCCGGAGAGAAAGCCCGCGAACGGGCCGAAATACTTGTCTGCGAAATAGCTGAACGAACCGGCGACGGGCTCGTCCACGACCATCTCGCCCAGTTGCCGCATGATGAAGAACGCAATGATGCCGGCGACGCCGTAGCCGAGCAGCACCGAGGGGCCGGCGGTCTGAATCGTCTGCGCAATGCCGAGGAACAGGCCCGTGCCGATCGCCCCGCCCAGCGCAATGAGCTGGATGTGGCGATTCTTGAGGCCGCGTTTTAGCTGGCCGCGATTTTCACGCGTGTCGTTTGAAACCATGTCTCGTCCTGTCTCCGACTTATGTGCGCAGGGCCGAAGCATCCGGGTAGGACGCCGGCTCCGCTCCACGAAATAAAATTGCGCACACAACCTTCTGCATCGGCGCGCTGCCGGGCTTGGTGGTATTGGCCGCCAGCCCGATCGGGTGCGCCCAGTGTATAGTTGACGCGGAAAAATATGATTTCATCTCGTACGCAGGCAAACCCTGATTGATACAATTCCCTCTCGCCTCAAACCCATCTCACGCAAGATAAATGCAAAATCTCGCGCTCGATACGATCGACATGCGGCTTCTCGCCGCACTGCAGGAGCGCGGACGCGCTTCGAACCTCGAACTCGCGGCCGCGATCAAGCTCTCGCCCGCGCAGACACTCAGGCGTCACCGGCGGCTCGAGGAGCTCGGCGTGATCCGGCGCTACGAGACGCGCCTCGACGCGCAGGCGCTCGGCTTCGGCGTGGTCGCCTTCATTCAGGTAACGATGGAGCGCGGGCACATGCGCGAGCTCGTCAAGTTCAAGGAACTCGTCGCGACGTTGCCGCAGGTGCAGGAGTGCTACTCCGTGACTGGCGATATCGACTACGTTCTGAAGGTGGTGGCGCGCGATCTCAAGGCGCTTTCCGAGTTCCTGCTCGATACGCTGATGCGCGCGCCCGGCGTGAACAGCGTGCAGTCGATCGTCTGCCTCGATGAACTCAAGGGGACGAGCGCGATGCCGCTGGAAGCCTGAGACAAGCGCGCGCCAGGTCCGTCTGGCGGGGGTTTTCGGCGAAAACGCAATTTTATCTCATCAGCGGCCTGCTCGCGGCGTCGCAAGAGCGCCTGATGAAATAGTCTTGCTAAAAGCCCCATCGTGCTCTAAAAAACATGCTAATTAGCCTGTCTCCTGGCCACCCTGGACACGGCGACGGGCGGCTTCACAAGCGCGAGCGCGACAGTCCATGAGTCTTCTTGAGCTCAGAGGCGTTTCCAGGCACTTCGGCGCCATCCAGGCGCTGACCGACGTGACGTTGAGCCTGGAACCCGGCCAGGTGGTCGGACTCATGGGCGACAACGGGGCCGGAAAATCGACTCTGGTGAAGGTCATCGCCGGCAACTTCCCGCCCTCTCACGGCGAAGTCCTCATCGACGGCAAGCCCGTTCATTTCAGCCGCCCCGTGGATGCCCGCGCCAAGGGCATCGAGGTCGTGTATCAGGACCTCGCGCTCTGCGACAACCTCACCGCGGCGGCCAACGTCTTTCTCGGGCGCGAGCCGCGCCTCGGCATATGGCCCTTTCGCGTACTCGATCACGCGGCCATGTACCGGCGCGCTGCCGAGCTGTTCAAGGAACTGAAGTCCGAAACGCGCCCGCGCGATCTCGTCCGGCAGATGTCGGGCGGCCAGCGCCAGGCCGTGGCGATTGCGCGCACGCGACTGTCCGAGGCGCGGCTCGTGCTCATGGACGAACCCACCGCCGCGATCAGCGTGCGGCAGGTCGCGCAGGTGCTCGACCTCATCAAACGCCTGTCCGAACACGGCATTGCCGTCATTCTCATCAGTCACCGCATGCCTGACGTTTTCGAAGTCGCCCACCGCGTGGTCGTCATGCGGCGCGGGCGCAAGGTTGCGGACAAGCAGACCGAAGCCTCTTCGCCGGAGGAAGTCACCGGCCTGATCACCGGAGCCATCGCCGCCGCCTGAAGCGGCCCGCGCGCGATTGTGTTGCATGGGGCCGCACTAAGCGCTGAAGCGCTAAGTGCGCGCCGACCGCTTTGCATGGGGCCGCACTAAGCGCTGAAGCGCTAAGTGCGTGCCGACCGCTTTGCATGGGGCCGCACTAAGCGCTGAAGCGCTAAGTGCGGCCGACAGGAGACCCGGAATTGAACGATGCGCCGCAAAGGCCGAATCCGATGCCGACACTGCTTGACGATCCCCAATCCGCGAAGACCCACACCCGCTGGAGCGGACTGCTCGCGAGCCAGGTGTTCTGGGTGGTGCTCGCGACGCTCGCAGCCTGCCTCCTGCTCTCGTTCGTCACCTCGACGTTCGCCACGCAGCAAAACCTCTTCAACGTCACGCGCAACTTCGCCTTTGTCGCCATCGTCGCGCTGGGGATGATGGCCATCATCATTACAGGCGGGATCGACATTTCGGTCGGCTCGACGATCGGCCTGAGCGGCATCGTGCTTTCCGTCACGATGAACGCGGGCTACCCGATCTGGGCCGGCATCGGCCTCGGCCTGCTCACCGCGGGAGTGGTCGGCCTCGTGAACGGCCTGCTCATCGCCTATCTCAACATGCAGCCGTTCGTCGTGACGCTCGGCATGCTGAGCGTGGGCCGCAGCCTCGCGCTCGTGATCTCCGGAAGCCGGACTATCTTCGAATTCGGACCCGACGGGCACAAGTTACTCCTGCTCGGCGGCGGCAAAACGCTCGGCGTGGCCAATCCCGTGTGGTTTCTGATCGTCCTCGGCCTGCTGTTCTGGTTCGCCTTCGCCTTCACGCGCTGGGGCCGCTATGTTTTCGCGGTCGGCGGCAACCGTCATGCGGCCAATCTCACAGGCGTGCCGGTACGGCGCGTCATCTGCTCGGTCTATGTGCTGGGCGGCCTGATGGCAGGCGTCGCCGCCATTCTCGAAGTCGGCTGGCTCGGCGCGGTGACCACAGGCCTCGGCACCGGCGACGAACTACGCGTGATCGCCGCCACCGTGATCGGCGGCACCAATCTCGCGGGCGGCGTGGGCAGCGCGTTCGGCACGATCGTCGGCGCCGCGCTCATCGAAGTGATCCGCAACAGCCTGATCCTGCTCGGCGTCGATTCGTTCTGGCAGGGTACCGTCGTGGGCGGCTTCATCATCATCGCCGTGCTGTTCAACCGGCTGGGCGGCGAGCGGCAAAACGACTGAACGGAATTCAGGGAGGCGCGGCCGGACTGCACGCGGAACCGCCGGCCGTCAGCCATCACAAGAAGCGCGACTCGTTGCGCGCGGTTCCGCAGAAAGCCCAAGGCACGGGCGCGGGCTTTCCCTTCCGATGACGAAAACTGTACGAGACACGCGCGCCGTACAACCGGCGCCGAACAGGAGGAAACCATGAAGAAAGCGTGGAAGTATCTCGCTGCGATCGGAGGGCTCGCGATGCTGGCCTCTTCCGCCTACGCAGCCGACAAGACCCTCGCGCTGGTCGTGAAGGGCCTCGACAATCCGTACTTCGACCTCATGCACCAGGGCTGCGACCGGGCCAACAAGGAGCTCAGCAAACAGGGCTATAACTGCTACTACACGGGCCCCGCGACAGCGGCGGATGAAAGCGCCGAAGTGCAGATCGTCGACGACCTGCTGACCAAGGGCGTCGCGGCGATTGCCATTTCGCCGTCGAACGCGCCGGCCATTGCCGAGGTGATCCGCCGCCGCAACGCCAAGATCCCGATCATCACCGCGGACGCCGATCTGCTGCCGAAGGACCAGTCTTTGCGCAAGGCGTATGTGGGCACCGACAACTACGAGCTGGGCGTGAAGCTCGGCGAGCAACTGAAGTCGCTGATGCCCAAGGGCGGCAACATCTGCCTCGTGATGGGCAACCCCGCGGCCGAGAACATCAACCAGCGCGCCCAGGGCACACGCGACGTGCTCTCGGGCAAGAAAGGCATCAAGAAGCTGGCGGGCGAAAACAACTGGCACGAGATCAGCGCCTGCCCGCTCTACGTGAACGACGATGCCGCGAAAGCGAATCAGATGATGCAGGACACGCTCACCGCGAACGCCAGCACGCTCCAGGCGTTCGTGTTCGAGGGCGGCTGGCCGCTCTTCGCACCCGAGGCGTATTCGCAGGTCGTCGCGCCGATCATGGACAAGATCAACAGCGGCCAGTTCGTGATCGTTTCAGCCGATACGCTCGGGCCGGAGCTGCAGGCCCTCAAGGACCACAAGGTCAATGCGCTGGTCGGGCAGCGGCCTGAGGAAATGGGCTATCAGGCGGCGATGGTGATGCGCGACCTCGCCGAAGGAAAGACGGTGAAGCCGATCGTTCACACGGGTCTCGACGTTTGCACCTGGAAGAACGCGGATACGTGCCTGAAGCATTGAGCGCCGGAAGCAAAAAACCCGCGCCGGCACAACGTGCCGAACGCGGGTTCTTTGCTTCGCCTGCAGGCTAGCGGGAGAACGTCACTCCCACTCGATCGTCGCGGGCGGCTTGCCCGAGATGTCGTACACCACACGGTTGATGCCGCGCACTTCATTGATGATGCGGTTCGACACGTGGCCCAGCAACTCGTGCGGCAGGTGCGCCCAGTGCGCCGTCATGAAGTCGAGCGTCTGCACCGCGCGCAGCGCAACGACATACTCGTACGTGCGGCCATCGCCCATCACGCCCACGCTCTTCACCGGCAGAAACACGGCGAACGCCTGGCTCGTGAGCTCGTACCACGACTTGCCGGTTTCCCTGTCGATCGTGTTACGCAGCGTCTCGATGAAGATCGCATCCGCGCGGCGCAGCAGATCCGCAAAATCGCGCTTCACTTCGCCGAGAATACGCACGCCGAGGCCAGGGCCCGGGAACGGATGGCGATAGACCATTTCGTGCGGCAGGCCGAGCTTCACACCCAGTTCGCGCACTTCGTCCTTGAAGAGTTCACGCAGCGGTTCGAGCAGCTTGAGGTTGAGCGTTTCCGGCAGGCCGCCCACGTTGTGGTGGCTCTTGATCGTGTGCGCGGCCTTCTTGCCCTTGCCGGCCGACTCGATGACGTCCGGATAGATCGTGCCTTGCGCGAGCCATTTGGCGTCGGTGAGCTTGCCAGCTTCCGTCTGGAACACTTCGACGAACTCCGCGCCGATGATCTTGCGCTTCGCTTCCGGATCGGTCACGCCGGCGAGCTTCGACATGAACGCTTCGCTCGCGTCGACATGGATCACCTTCACGCCGAGGTTGTCGGCGAACATCGACATCACCTGCTCGGCTTCGTTCAGACGCAGCAGGCCGTGATCGACGAACACGCAGGTCAGCTGGTCGCCAATCGCACGATGCAGCAGCGCCGCCGCGACCGACGAATCCACGCCGCCCGAGAGGCCGAGAATCACGTGCTCGTTGCCCACCTGCCTGCGGATCGTCTCGACGGCTTCGTCGATGTAGTGGCCCATCTCCCAGTCGGCCTTCGCGCCGCAGATGCCGAGCACGAAGCGCTCGAGCATCGCGCGGCCCTGCACCGTGTGCGTGACTTCCGGGTGCCATTGCAGGCCGTAGAAGTGGCGCGCTTCATCGGCCATGGCCGCGATCGGGCACGATTCCGTCGACGCCATCAGCTGAAAGCCTGCCGGCATTTCCGTGACCTTGTCGCCGTGGCTCATCCACACCTTGAGCATGCCGTGGCCTTCGCTCGTGCGGAAGTCTTCGATGCCCTCGAGGAAGCTCGTGTGGTTGCGCGCGCGCACTTCGGCGTAGCCGAATTCGCGCAGGTGGCCGCCGTCGACCTTGCCACCGAGCTGTTCGGCCATTGTCTGCATGCCGTAGCAAATGCCGAGAACCGGCACGCCCAGTTCGAACACAGCTTGCGGCGCGCGCGGCGTGTCGGTGTCGGTGACCGAGTTCGGGCCGCCGGAGAGGATGATGCCCTTTGGCGCGAATTCGCGGACGAATGCGTCATCCACATCGTACGGATGGATTTCCGAATAAACGTGGGCTTCGCGCACGCGGCGCGCGATGAGCTGGGTGACTTGCGAGCCGAAGTCGAGGATCAGGATTTTGTCGTGCATGGCTGCGGACGAGACCTAAAAAAGAACGGATACGGAAAGCCGCGCGACACTTCAAATGCGCGCAGCGTGAATTCATCAGGACCCAAGCGCCGCGCTACGGCGGCACCGGGTGGCGCAAGCTCGGGTGTGCTTCGGGCGCACTGCGTCTGCTGTTTGGGAGGCCGGGTTTGCGCGTGGCTTCAGCCACGCAGCGGCGGCCTCGGTGCGTCGGCCGCCTCGTCGCGAGCCGCCTGGCGAGCCTCTCGAGCTTGCGCGGGACTCGCGGGCGGCGGCGTAACCGGCGATGGACGGGGCGCAACCGGCGGAACGGCCGCGGGCGTCACGGTCGGGACTTCCACAACGGGTTCGACCGGCGCTGCGGGCCGTTTTGCCCCTTGTGCACCGCCCCACGCCATCGTTCGCATAAAGCCCGGCTTCGCGTACGACACCGGCTCTTCGCGCCGTTCGGGCTGGGCCTTCTCCACCTTGCGCTGCTGCGCGGAACTGCCGCTCGCCTGCCCCTTCTGGCGCTTGCGCACCGCGCCCGCGAGCCGGACGCCGCCGAGGCCGAGGACGATCAGCCACACCCCAACCGCACCTGCCACCAACTGGCCAAAACCCGTGAGCCGCGGCGCACGCAGTCCGATCAGCCAGACCAGCATCAGCACGCCGGCAATCCAGTTGACGTGCCCCACGGTGCGGCCCACAGGCAGTGTCATCTCCCCGTGGAAGGCCGCGCGCAGCGCGAGCCACGCGAAACCCAGCAGCACCACGCCAAACGCCTGCCCAACGAGCGCCGGCTGCGTTTGCACCAGTTGCAACGCGTCGTAGACGAGAGTCCAGGGCGTGAGAACGAACAGCACGCCGAACCCCAGCAACGTCAACGCATCGACAATCAGTAGCACGCGCAGCAGCGGCTTCATCGGGGTTTAGTCCACGTGATAGTTGGGCGCTTCCTTCGTGATCTGCACGTCGTGCACGTGCGACTCGTGCAGGCCGGCGCCGGTAATCTGCACGAACTCCGCCTTCGCGTGCAGGTCTTCGATCGTACGGCAGCCGCAGTAACCCATCGAGGCGCGCACGCCACCGATCAGCTGGAACAGGATGGCGTTGATGGGACCCTTGTAGGCGACACGGCCTTCGATGCCTTCCGGCACGAGCTTGTCGATGTTCGCCGAGTTGTCCTGGAAGTAGCGGTCCGCGGCGCCGTCCTTCATCGCGCCGACCGAGCCCATGCCGCGATACGACTTGTACTGGCGGCCCTGGTACAGGAACACGTCGCCCGGCGACTCTTCGGTGCCCGCGAACATGCTGCCCATCATCACGGCGTTCGCGCCGGCGGCCAGCGCCTTCGAAACGTCGCCCGAGTAGCGCACGCCGCCGTCGGCGATGCACGGCACGCCCGTGCCCTTGAGCGCCTCCGAGACATTGGAGATCGCGCTGATCTGCGGCACGCCCACACCGGCCACGATACGCGTCGTGCAGATGGAGCCCGGGCCGATGCCGACCTTCACGCCGTCCGCGCCGTACTCGACGAGCGCGCGCGCAGCGTCGGCCGTCGCGATGTTGCCGCCGATCACTTCGACGTGCGGGAAGTTCTTCTTGACCCAGCGAACGCGCTCGAGCACGCCCTTGCTGTGACCATGCGCCGTATCCACGACGATCACGTCCACGCCGGCTTGCACCAGCAACTCGACACGCTCTTCGTTGTCCGGACCGACGCCGACTGCCGCGCCCGCGCGCAGCTTGCCGTGCTCGTCCTTACAGGCGGCCGGGTGCTCGGTCTGCTTGGTGATGTCCTTGACGGTCATGAGACCGCGCAGCTCGAATGCGTCGTTGATGACCAGCACGCGCTCGAGGCGGTGGCTGTGCATGAGCGCCTTGGCTTCGACGAGCGGCGTGCCTTCCTTGACGGTGACGAGGCGCTCGCGCGGCGTCATGATCGAGCGCACCGGCTCATCCAGGCGCGTTTCGAAACGCAGGTCGCGGTTCGTGACGATACCGACGAGTTGCGCGCCTTCGACGACCGGGAAGCCAGAAATGCCATGCTGCTGCGAGAGCGCGATGACGTCGGCGACCTTCATTTGCGGCGGAACCGTGATCGGATCGCGCACGACGCCCGACTCGAAGCGCTTCACCTTCGCGACCTCGCGCGCCTGCTCGGCCGGCGTGAGGTTCTTGTGAACGATGCCGACACCCCCCTGCTGCGCCATGGCGATTGCCAGACGGCCCTCCGTGACGGTATCCATAGCGGCCGACACGAGCGGAATGTTCAGGGAGATATTGCGGGTCAGCCGGGTCTTCAGGCTGGTGTCGCGCGGGAGAACGTCGGAAAAGGCGGGGACGAGGAGCACGTCATCGAACGTGAGTGCTTTCTGGATCAGACGCATGGCAAATCCTATAGGCGCAAAAGCAGATTATACGCGATAGCGCCCTGGAAATCATCAGCGCTAACAGTAGCTTAGCGCCGTTTTCGGGATTATTTCCATGCTCCGACCCTGCCGGTGCGAGCCGTGCGGGCATGGCCCGCCTCCGACCCGAATATCGGGCGCACGCTGCAGGATTGAACAAGACGGGTGCGCGCACCTCCAGTTATGCTTCGGGCCGTTCTGTCATAACGGCCTGCCTTGGGCCACCCGAAGTATCCGGAGGCAATACAAATGCAGCGTGGTGTGTTGTACGGCGTGCTCGCCGGCGCATTATGGGGAACGGTGTTCGTCGTGCCCCGGCAACTGGCGGAGTTCTCGCCACTGCTCCTGAGCGCGGGCCGCTATGCGATGTATGGGCTCGTTTCGCTCGCCGCGCTTTTGCCCATGCTGCGCCGTGTCTGGCCGCGCATGACGCGCGCCGATCTCGTCGCGCTCGTGAAACTCGCGCTGGTGGGCAACGTGCTCTATTACCTCTTACTCGCGAGTGCCATCCATCTGGTGGGCATCGCGCCGGCCTCGCTGATCGTCGGCGTGCTGCCCGTCACGGTCACGCTGCTCGGCCGCCGTGACCATGGCGCCGTGCCGCTTTCGCGTCTGGTCTGGCCGCTTGCGATGATCGCGGCCGGCATCGTCTGCATCAACGTGGACGTGTTCAGCGCAGCCGGCGACGCGGGCGGCGCGAGTATCCTCACACGCATCGCAGGCATTGGCTGCGCAGTCGGCTCGCTCGTGTGCTGGACCTGGTTCGCGGTCGAGAACGCGCGTTATCTGCAGCGCAATGCGCACTTCAGCGGCAACGAATGGTCGGTGCTCTGGGGCGTGGTCACGGGCGCGCTCGGCGGCCTGCTCTGGCTCGGCATTCTCGTCGTGCCGTCGCACTGGGTGCAGGAAACCGTGGCCGCCGGCCGCTGGACCACGTTCTGGCAGCTGAATCTGGTGCTCGCGATCGGCGCCTCGTGGCTCGGCAACGGACTCTGGAACGCCGCCGCCAAGCGCTTGCCGCTCACGCTCTCGGGTCAGATGATCGTGTTCGAGACGCTGTTCGCCCTGCTCTATGGCTTTATTTACGATCACCGGCTGCCGCGCGGGCTGGAAATCGCGGCGATCATGCTGCTCGTGGCGGGCGTAAGCTGGTCGGTGCGCCAGCATTCGGGCGGTCCGGAAGACACCGCGCACGGCGACGGCATCGTGCCGGACGGCGATCTGCCGGGCATCGGCAACGAAAGCCGCCTTGCGCAACCCAACGTCGACGCGAAGCAAAACGGCCGCACAACCATCGCCTGAGCGCGCCGGGCCGCAAAATGCCGAATGGGCGAGACAGCGCAAGCTGTCCCGCCCATTACGTTCGTGCGTTAAATCCGTGGCAACCCGGCTCGAACCTCTAGCGCGAGTCCTTGGGCAACCACTTGCGCCCTTCGATCGAGCCTTCCTTGCGGGTCTTGTCGACGCGACGCTGGCGCGCCATCTTGGGGTCGACGATCAGCGGCCGGTAGATCTCCACGCGGTCGTGGTCGGCGAGCACGGTGTCGAGCGGCTTGAGCTTGCCGTACACGCCCACCTTGAGCTTCGCCAGATCGATCTCGGGATGGCGCGCGAGAATGCCGCTTGCTTCGATGGCCTGCTGGACGGTCGCGCCCGTCGGCAACTCGATGCTGATGAGCGTCTGCGTGTCCGGCAGCGCGTAGCAGACGTCGATGGAAAGATTCGCGCTCATGGCTTGCCGTAGCGCTGGTCGGCGCGCTTCACGAAGGAGTCGACGAAGGTGTTCGCGATGTGATGGAACACTGGCCCGATGAGCTTCTCGAGAATGATGTTTGAAAACTCGTAATGCAGCGCAAACTCGATCTTGCAGGCGTCGGCGCGCAGCGGCGTGAAACGCCAGTAGCCCGTGAACTTGCGGAACGGGCCATCGGCGAATTCCATGTCGATGCGCTCGGGCCGCTTTTGCGAGTTGCGCGTGGCGAAGTGTTGCTTGATGCCCTTGAAGTTGATGTCGATCTTCGCCTCCATGCCGCTCTCGTCCTGACGGCGAATCTCGACGCCGCCGCACCACGGCAGGAAGTTGGGGTAGTCGGCGACGTCGGTGACGAGGTCGAACATTTGTTCCGCCGAATGGCGAATCAACACGGTTTTCTGGACATCCGCCATAAATTGCGCAATGCGTGGCTAGGGTGAAAGCGCCACGGGCTTTCGGGAGCCCGCTTTGCTAAAATCGTAATTTTAAACGAGTTGGGCCAATCCCATTTTCCTATGAGCATCATCGACAACAGAAAAGCGTTCTTCGATTACTTCATCGAAGAGCGCCACGAGGCCGGGCTCGTGCTGGAAGGATGGGAAGTCAAGGCCATGCGCGCCGGGCGAGCCAACATCAAGGAAAGCTACGTCGTGATCAAGGACGGCGAGCTCTACCTGATCGGCACGCACATCAGCCCGCTGCCCGAGGCCTCGACGCACATCCAGCCGGACCCCACGCGCACCCGCAAGCTGCTGCTCCATCGCGAGGAAATCGACAAGCTGATCGGCAAGGTCGAGCAGCGCGGCTTCACGCTCGTGCCGCTGAACTTTCACTACAAGGGCGGCCGCGTGAAGTGCGAGATCGGCCTCGCCAAGGGCAAGAAGCTGCACGACAAGCGAGAAACCGAGAAGAAACGCGATTGGGAGCGCGAAAAGGCGCGCCTGATGCGCTCGCCCACCTGATTCTTCCGGAAGTTCAGATGGACAACGGGCCGCTCATGCGGCCCGTTGTCATTTGCAGCGGCCTGAGCGCTTATGCGCCCTTCGCCGCCCCGGCCCCACTGATCTGCCCCTCGCGCAGGCCTGCCCGGTTCACGATCGTCAGCGCTGAAGCGATCATCGAGCTCAAGTCGCCCATGTTGCCCGGCACGATCAGCGTATTGCCCTGCTTCGCCAGATTGGCGAAAGCATTCACGTACTGTTCGGCCACCTTGAGGTTGACGGCGTCCATTCCGCCCTGCGCCTGGATCGAGTTGCCGATCTTCTGGATGGCCTGCGCGTTGGCCTCGGCCACTGCGAGAATGGCGGCCGCCTGACCCTGCGCCTGGTTGATCGCCGCCTGACGCTCGCCTTCCGACTTCTGGATCGCTGCCTCGCGCGCGCCGGCTGCCAGGTTGATCTGCTCCTGCTTGCGGCCTTCCGAGGCCGCGATGAGCGCGCGCTTTTCGCGCTCGGCGGTGATCTGCGCCTGCATGGCGTGGAGGATTTCCTTCGGCGGCGTGAGATCCTTGATTTCGTAACGCAGCACCTTCACGCCCCAGTTCGATGCAGCTTCATCGAGCGCCGACACGACGCTATGGTTAATGAAGTCGCGTTCCTCGAAGGTCTTGTCGAGTTCGAGCTTGCCGATCACCGAGCGCAGCGTGGTCTGCGAAAGCTGCGTAATCGCGAACACGAAATTGCTCGAGCCGTACGACGCCTTCATCGGATCGGTCACCTGGAAGTACAGCACGCCATCCACCTGAAGCTGCGTGTTGTCTCGCGTGATGCAGACCTGGCTCGGCACGTCGAGCGGAATCTCCTTGAGCACGTGCTTGTACGCCACGCGATCCACGAACGGCAGCACGATCGTCAGCCCCGGCGTAAGCGTGGCGTGGTAGCGCCCAAGCCGTTCGAGCACCCAGGCATGCTGTTGCGGCACGATCTTGATCGTCTGCGCGATCAGCACGACGACGATCACGAGCAGAATCAGGCCGACGACTGGGACTTGCATACGGGACCTCCGTTCGCTTCTGTGTGGTGTGTTGGTGTGAGGTGAATTCGGCCGGTCACGCGTGGCGCGCGTCGTCGCGAGCGGCGCCGGGCGCATTGGCATCGCGCCGTTCGCGCTTCGCCGCCACGACGAGGCAACTGCCGCGCACTGCCTTGATTTCATAGAGCGGCGCGTCTTCGGGCTCGCCGGGCGCGAGTTCGACGTCCCATTCGGCGCCGCGATACATCGTGCGCGCGCGGCCGTCGCGCCATGCGGCGACAGCAAGCGTCGCGCCAATATCGAGGTTCACGCCCGGATCCGTCGAGGCGTCGGTCATGCGCCGGCGGCGGCCAAAACGCGAGCGCCGCAGCGTGACCACGGCCGCGAGCCCGACCGCCGCCGCGACGAGCAGTTGCCCGTCGAGCGGCCAGCCAAGCTCATAGCTGAGCGCGCCGGCGAGAAAGCCGAGCGCGATCATCAACAAGTAGAAGGTGCCGGTCATCAGCTCGGCGACGATGAGCACGCCAGCGGCAATCCACCAGAACAAACCATGCGGACCCACGACGACCTCCCAAAGTAAAACACCCCGGATAGACCGGGGTGTTATAGCACGAAGCTGACACTTTTTTCCGCAGCGTGCGGTGACGCACGGGAAGCTGCATCAAGCTCCGTATGTGCCGAGGAGTGACGCCCTCGGCACCGCGCTTACTTCGACTGCGACTTCGCCAGCTGCTGCCACGTCTCGACAACCGAGTCCGGGTTCAGCGAGATCGAAGCGATGCCCTCTTCCGCGAGCCACTGGGCGAAATCCGGGTGATCGGACGGGCCCTGACCGCAGATGCCGACGTACTTGTTCAGACGGCGGCAGGTTTCGATCGCGCGCTTGAGCATGAACTTCACGGCCGGATCGCGCTCGTCGAAGTCGACGGCCAGCAGTTCCATGCCCGAGTCCCGGTCGAGGCCGAGCGTGAGCTGCGTAAGGTCGTTCGAGCCGATCGAGAAGCCGTCGAAGTACTGCAGGAACTCTTCGGCGAGAATCGCGTTCGACGGCACTTCGCACATCATGATCAGCTTGAGGTCGTTCACGCCGCGCTTGAGGCCGAACTTCTCGAGCAGACCGACCACGCGCTCGGCCTGCTTGAGCGTGCGCACGAACGGCACCATGATCTCGACGTTCGCGAGACCCATTTCTTCACGCACGCGCTTGAGCGCCAGGCACTCCATTTCGAACGCCTGCGCGAAGTCCTCGGCGATGTAACGCGACGCGCCGCGGAAACCCAGCATCGGGTTTTCTTCGTCCGGCTCGTAGCGCGAACCGCCGATCAGCTTCTTGTACTCGTTCGACTTGAAGTCCGACAGACGAACGATCACGGGCTTCGGATAGAACGCCGCCGCGATCGTGGCGATGCCTTCCGTGAGCTTGTCGACGTAGAACGCGCGCGGCGAGGCGTGGCCGCGGGCCACGCTTTCCACGGCCTTCTTCAGGTCCGCGTCGACATTCGGGTACTCGAGAATCGCCTTCGGGTGCACGCCGATGTTGTTGTTGATGATGAACTCGAGACGCGCGAGGCCAACACCCGCGTTCGGCAGCTGCGAGAAGTCGAACGCGAGCTGCGGGTTGCCGACGTTCATCATGATCTTGACCGGAATGGCCGGCAGATCGCCACGCTGGACTTCGCTGACTTCGGTTTCCAGCAAACCGTCGTAGATGCGGCCTTCGTCGCCTTCCGCGCACGAAACCGTCACGAGCGCGCCGTCCTTCAGCACGTCGGTCGCGTCGCCGCAGCCCACCACGGCCGGCACGCCCAGCTCGCGCGCGATGATCGCCGCGTGGCAGGTACGGCCGCCACGGTTCGTGACGATCGCCGAAGCGCGCTTCATCACCGGCTCCCAGTTCGGGTCGGTCATGTCGGCGACGAGCACGTCGCCCGGCTGCACGCGTTCCATTTCGGACGGGTCGTGAATCACCTTCACGCGGCCCGCGCCGATCTTCTGGCCGATCGCGCGGCCCGTTGCGAGCACCTGCGACTGGCCCTTGAGCTTGAAGCGCTGCTCGACCTTGCCGGCGGCCTGGCTCTTCACGGTCTCCGGACGCGCCTGGAGAATGAAGATCTTGCCGTCGAGGCCGTCCTTGCCCCACTCGATGTCCATCGGACGCTGGTAGTGCTTCTCGATGATGACGGCGTACTTCGCCAGCTCGATCACGTCTTCGTCGGTGATCGAGAAGCGGTTGCGCTGTTCGTGCGAGACGTCGACCGTCTTCACGCGACCCGGCTCGCCCGGCTGCGTGAATTCCATCTTGATGAGCTTCGAGCCGATCGAGCGGCGGATGATCGGAGCCTTGCCCTGCGCGAGCGTGGTCTTGAAGACGTAGAACTCGTCCGGATTCACGGCGCCCTGCACGACCGTTTCACCGAGGCCGTAGCTCGACGTGATGAAGACGGCGTCCTTGAAGCCCGATTCCGTGTCCAGCGTGAACATCACGCCTGCGGCGCCGCGGTCCGAGCGGACCATGCGCTGCACGCCAGCCGACAGCGCGACTTCGGCGTGGGTGAAGCCCTTGTGGACGCGATAGGAAATGGCGCGGTCGTTGTAGAGCGACGCGAACACGTGCTTGAGGCGATCGAGCACGTCTTCGATGCCGACCACGTTGAGGTAGCTTTCCTGCTGACCGGCAAACGATGCGTCGGGCAGGTCTTCCGCCGTTGCCGACGAACGTACGGCGAACGAGAGCTCGGACGGCGAACCGTTTTGCAGCGTCTCGAAACCGGCGCGGATGTCCGCTTCGAGTTTCGGCTGCAGCGGCGCGTCGATGATCCACTGACGGATCTCCTTGCCAGCTTCGGCCAGCGCCTTCACGTCGTCGACGTCGAACGTCTCCAGACGAGCCGCGATCCGTTCGGTCAGGTTGTTATGTTTCAGGAAGTCGCGGAAGGCGAGCGCCGTCGTCGCGAAACCCGTGGGCACTCGCACGCCTGCCTCAGCCAACTGGCTGATCATTTCGCCGAGCGAGGCGTTCTTGCCGCCCACGATCTCGACATCGGTCATCCGCAACTGCTCGAAAGGCACTACATACGCCTGATCCTTGGCAACGGTGTTAGTCATACAAGCCCCTAAGTGTGAAAAAAATTCACGATTGCGCAAGTGGGCTCGAACGCGGTCCGCCCATTGGGGGCGGATTCACGTCTTGCGCAACCTGTTGGAGAAGCAATCGCTCAAGAGCCGAGCGAATTTCCATTCAATGGAAAAGCACGAAGATGCGCGCGATTACATGGAGTTAGACGGAATCGCTGCAAATTGACACCAGAATGCACCGCGTTAGGCGGCGGTTTGGCGCGGTTGCACTGCAATTGCTTATCCAACAGGTTGCCGCTATTCTACCGTGCCGACTCTCGAATTTGTGCCAGTCGGCGAGAATTGCCCCTCGGTCCCGCCGGACGGGGCTTTCCGGGCGCCCAAGCCTGTCCCGAGCGGCCCTGCAGCTCACGTACCCAGCCTCAACCGATGCCGCCTACCGTATTCATCGTCTCCGACGGTACCGGGATCACTGCCGAAACTTTCGCGCATTCGATCCTGTCGCAGTTCGACCAGAAATTCCGCCTCGTGCGCGTGCCCTTCGTCGATTCGTCCGAAAAGGCCTACTCGACCGCCGAGAAGATCAACGAAGCCGCCGTGCAGGAAGGCCGCCGTCCGATCGTGTTCACGACGCTCGTGGACAGCAACTCGAACGAGATCGTCAAGCGCGCGAATGCGCTCGTGATGGACATGTTCCAGACCTTCGTGGAACCGCTCGAGCAGGAGCTGGAGCTCAAGTCGAGCCACGCCATGGGCCGCGGCCACCAGAACGCCGACACCGACGAATACAAGAACCGTATCGAGGCGATCAACTTCTCCCTCGCGCACGACGACGGGCAGTCCGACCGCAATCTCGCCGACGCCGACGTGATCCTCGTTGGCGTGTCGCGCAGCGGCAAGACGCCGACGAGCCTGTATCTCGCGATGCAGTACGGTGTGAAGGCCGCGAACTACCCGCTCATCCCCGACGATTTCGAGCGCGGCAAGCTGCCGAATGCGCTGCTTTCGCATCGCACGAAGATTTTCGGCCTCTCGATCGATCCGCAGCGCCTGACCGAGATCCGCAACGAGCGGCGCCCGGGCAGCAAGTACGCCGCGCTGGAAAATTGCCGCTACGAGGTCAACGAAGCCGAGGCGATGATGCGGCGCGAAGGCATCAAGTGGCTCTCGTCGACGCACAAGTCGATCGAGGAAATCGCCACCACAATCCTGCAGGAAATCCGCATCGACAAGCCGTCGTATTGAAACGCCCGGCCAGAAACGAAAAGGCCCGCATCTGAGCGGGCTTTTTTATTGCTCTCCGGCGCGAGTGTCAACGTGCGTGACGCTGCTGCCGGCATTGCTCGAACACGCACACCGCCGCCGCCGCCGCGACGTTGAGCGACTCCATGCCGCCCGGCTGCGGGATGGTCACGCGCAGCGCGGCCGCGTCGCGCCAAACCTGCGAGACGCCCGCTCCTTCGTTGCCGAACACCCACGCGACCTGGCCCGTCAGATCGGCCTCGTCGATCGCCTGCGCGCCATGCGAATCGGTGATGACGACCGGCACGCCGAGCATCTCGACGAGCGCTTCGGCCTCCACGTTCTCGAACACCTGCAAGAGGAAATGCGCGCCCATTGCCGAGCGCAGCACCTTCGACGACCACACATAGGCCGTACCCGGCGTGCAGAATACCCTGTCGATGCCGGCGGCCGCCGCGCTGCGCAGGATCGAGCCGACGTTGCCGGCGTCCTGCAATCCGTCGAGCACGAGGCAGGTCGATGCAACGCGTTCGGGCAACGGCGCTTCAGGCATATCGACGAGCAGTAGCAGCCCTACGCCGTGCACGACGTTCGAGAGCTGCCCGAAGAGTGCATCGGGCAGTGTGATGACGCGGCGCTCGTCGACGCGGGCAACGATCGCCTGCGCTTCTTCGTGCGCGAGCGCGCCTTCGGTCACGACGCAGTACTCGGGCTGTGTGCCGCCGTCGAGCCACGCGCTCGCGAGATGGAAGCCTTCGAGCAAGGCCTGATGGCTGCGCCGCTGTTGATGCGTCGAGCCGGCGAGCGCCTTCAGACGCTTGTAGAGCGGATTGTCGCGCGAGGTAATGGCTTTCACGGGCGGCTCAGGCGTGTCAAATGAGAATCGGGAGTAAGAAAAACGGCTGCGCCGGCACCGTGCGAGACGGCGCCGGCTCGCGCGAGACGCCGTCAGCGGCGGCTCAAGGCAGCGGCGCGAAGGCGTCGTCTTCTTCGAGGCCGGCGGCGTCGCTGACCACGGTCGAAGCGTCGGGCAGGACGATGCCGTGCAGCACGTAGGCGTCGCGCACGGGAGCGAACGAGCGCCGGTGATGCTCGCACGGACCATGTACGCGCAACGCTTCGAGGTGCTGCGGCGTGCCGTAGCCCACATGGGCGTCGAAACCGTAATACGGATGGCGTTGGTGCAGATCGATCAGCATGCGGTCGCGCGTAACCTTGGCGACGATCGACGCCGCCGAAATGCTCGGCACGAGCGCGTCGCCGCCGATCACTGCCTCGCTGCGCACCGGCATCACCGGGCAGCGATTGCCGTCGATCTTCGCGAGCGTCGGCACGAGGCTCAAGCCCTCGACCGCGCGCCGCATCGCCAGCATCGTCGCGTGCAGGATGTTGAGCGTGTCGATTTCCTCGACGCTCGCCGATGCGACGCACCACGCGAGCGAGCGTTCGACGATGCGCTCGTAGAGCGTTTCCCGCGCCTGTGCCGTCAGCACCTTCGAATCGTTGAGCCCGCGAATCGGCCGGGCCGGATCGAGAATCACGGCCGCGGCAACCACGGGCCCGGCGAGCGGCCCGCGGCCGGCCTCGTCCACGCCGCAGATCACGTCGTCCGGCGATTCGAACAGCAGTCCGGCCTGGCGCGCCGCCTTGCGACGCGCGGCGAGCTTGAGCGCCGCCTGCGACGGCGGTTTTTTCTCCGCCGGCGCTGTCGTGCGCCTGGCCGTGCGCTTGATCGTGCCCTCGCTCATGCCCGCCCCTTTCGGCCTTCGACGATGCTCGCGACCACCTCGGCCGCGCGCTCCGCTGTGTTCTGGCGCAGGGTCAGATGCATCTGCGTGAACACCTCGGTCAGCGTGCGCCGGTTTGCCTCGTCCTGCAACTGCGTGAGCGTCGCGTCGGCAAGCGCGTCTGGCGTCGCGAAGTGCTGCAGAATTTCCGGCACGACGAAGCGCCCCGCGAGAATGTTCGGCAGGCCGACATACGGCAGGTAAGCCTGACGGCGCATGATCTGCCCCGTGAGCCAGGGCACCTTATAGGAGATGACCATCGGCTTCTTGAGCAGCGCCGCTTCGAGCGTGACCGTGCCGCTCTTCACGAGGATTGCGTCGGCGGCCGTCATGGCGAGTTGCGACTGGCCGTCGATGATCGTGAGCGCGAGACCCTGATGCGCGTTCGCGAGTTCCTGCAGCTGCGCGTGGATGGCCGGCGTTGCCGCCGGCATCACGAAACGCAGCGCCGGCTCGCGCCGCTGCATGATCTGCATCGCGTCGAAGAAGGTCGGCCCGATCAGGTTGATTTCCGAGCGGCGGCTGCCCGGCAGCACCGCGATCACCGGGCCGCTTTCCGGCAGGCCCAGCGTGCGGCGCGCACCGGGCATATCCGGTTCGAGCGGAATCTCGTCGGCGAGCGGATGGCCCACGTACGATGCCGCCACCCCGGCCTTCTCGAGGAGCGCCGTTTCGAACGGAAACACGCAGAGCATGTGATCCACAGCCTTCTGGATCTTCTTGATGCGACCGCCGCGCCACGCCCAGATCGACGGGCAGACGAAGTGGATGGTCGGAATACCCGCGTCGCGCAGCGCGTGCTCGAGACCGAAGTTGAAGTCAGGCGCGTCCACGCCGATGAAGGCGTCAGGCGGCTCGGCCAGCAGCTGATGCTTGAGCTCGTTGCGGATGCGCAGAATCTCGGGAATGTGCCGCAACGCCTCGACGTAGCCGCGCACCGAAAGTTTTTCCATCGGCCAGTGCGCATCGAAGCCGGCGGCCATCATGCGCGGGCCGCCGATTCCGTAGTACTGCGTAGTGTCGGGCAAGCGGGCTTTGAGACCTGCAAGCAGCGACGACGCAAGCAGGTCGCCGGACGGCTCGCCGGCGACCATTGCGAGGCGCAGCGGACGCGTTTGCAGCGCCATCGATCAGCGAATGATGCCGCGTTGCGACTGCTCGACGAAGTCGAGCAGCGCCTTCACGTGCACGTCGCCGTCGCCGCCCGCCTGCGCGAGGTCGGCGAGCTGCACCTTCGCCTCTTCGAGCGAGAGCCCGTTCTTGTAGAGCGTGCGATACGCCGAGCGCAGCGCGGAAATCGCGTCAGCCGAAAAGCCGCGACGGCGCAGACCTTCGACGTTGATGCCGTGCGGCACCGCCTTGTTGCCGGCGGCGATCACGAACGGCGGCACGTCCTGCACGAGCGCCGAGGCGCCGCCGACCATCGAATGCGCGCCGATGCGCACGAACTGGTGCACGCCGGTCATGCCGCCGACGATCGCGTGGTCTTCGACGAACACGTGGCCCGCGAGCTGCGCGTTGCTCGACATGATGACGTTGTTGCCAAGACGGCAGTCGTGGCCGACGTGAACGTAGGCCATGATCCAGTTGTCGTCGCCGATGATCGTGACGCCGGTGTCCTGCACCGTGCCCGTATGCAGCGTCGTGAACTCGCGGATGGTGTTGCGGCTGCCGATCACGAGCTTGGTGGGCTCGCCCTTGTACTTCATGTCCTGCGGACGGCCGCCGATCGACGCGTAGTGGCCGATCGTGTTGTCTTCGCCAATCGTCGTGTGGCCTTCCAGCACGCTATGCGAACCGACCTTCGTGCGTGCACCGATGGTGACGTTCGCACCGATGACCGCGAACGGTCCGATTTCGACCGATTCGTCGATCTGCGCGCCCGACTCGACGACCGCAGTGGGATGGATCCTGCTCATTCGTCCTCGCTCTCCGATTCTGTTTCCGTGCGCCGGCGCCTCGAGGTCAAGGCGCGCTGCGGCATGCGGCGGCGCTGCTTATTGCGCCGCGTCCATTTTCTTGACGGTGCACATGAGTTCCGCCTCGCAGGCCACGGAGCCTTCCACTTCGGCCACCGCCTTGAACTTCCAGATGCCGCGCATGTAGCGCTCGAACGTCACGTTGAGGATGAGCTGGTCGCCCGGCTCGACCACGCGCTTGAAGCGCGCGCCGTCGATGCCCACGAAGTAGTACAGCGTATTCTCGAAGTCCTGCTCTTCCTCCGAGAACGTGAGCAGCGCGGCGGTTTGCGCCAGCGCCTCGAGAATCATCACGCCGGGCATGACCGGACGCTGCGGGAAGTGTCCCGTGAAAAAGGGCTCGTTGACCGTCACGTTCTTCAACGCCTTGATGCTCTTGTGCGGCTCGAGCTCGATGACCCGGTCCACCATCAGGAACGGATAGCGGTGCGGCAGCAGCGTGAGAATCTTGTGGATGTCGAAGTTGAGTTTTTCGATGTTCATGGTGGTTCTGCTCACGCAGGAATTGCGCGTGTGACTTTCGATTTCGATATTCGAGGCGCCGGACCAAACACGCCCGCGCTGACGCGAAGTATGCGCCACGCCCGCGCTCCCGTGCATGCGTATTGCCCCGGGCGGGCAGCCCCGGGGCGGCCAGTCTGGCCGTCCGCGACGCAAAGCGGCGCGCCGCTCCCGCGACACGCCGCCCGCTACCTCGATACTGCTTTCTTATTCGCCCTGCGGCTTCTGGGCTACCGCCGCCTCGAGCGCCTTGATACGGTCGCGCAGCTTGTCGATGTTACGCAACAGCGCGGCGCTCTTGTTCCAGTCGGCATGATCGACCGCCGGGAAAGCGCTCGTGTAGATGCCAGCCTTCGGCAACGACTTCGAGACACCCGACTTCGCGGTGACGATCACGTAGTCGCCCAACGTGACGTGCCCCGCGATGCCCACCGCGCCGCCAATCATGCAATGACGCCCGATCGTCGTGCTGCCCGCAATGCCGGCGCAGCCCGCGATGACCGTGTACGCGCCGATCCGGCAGTTGTGGCCGATCTGCACGAGGTTATCGATCTTCACGCATTCTTCGATGATCGTATCGGCCATCGCGCCACGGTCGATCGTGGTGTTCGCGCCGATCTCGACGTCCGGCCCGATGGCCACGCCGCCCACCTGCGGAATCTTGACCCAGCTACCCGTGCGCGCGGCGCCCTCGCCCGTGAAATCGGGGGCGAAACCAAAGCCGTCCGAACCGATCACGGCGCCGGCATGCACGATGGCGCGCGGGCCAAGCTTGCAGCTGTGGTAGACGGTCACGCCCGGATACAGGTGCGAGCCCTCGTCCACCTGGGTGCCGCGGCCGATGAAGACGTTCGCGTCGAGCCGTACGTTTTCCCCGATCACGGCGCCCGCTTCGACCGTGACGTTCGGGCCGATCACCGCGCTCGCGGCAACCTGGGCCTTCGCGTCGACGTGGGCGCTGGCGTGGATGCCTGGCTGCGCCTTCGGCGCGGCGAGGTCGATATACGCCTGCGCGACACGCGCGAAGTAAGCATACGGATTCGGTGTGACGATGAAGTTGCGTCCTTCGCGCGATGCGAGCTTCTCGAGGTCGCCGGGGCTGATGAGCACCGCGCCCGCCCGGGTCGTCTCGACCTGCGCGAGATACTTCGGATTGGCGAGGAACGCGAGCTGTTGCGGACCAGCCTGGTCGAGCGGCGCCAGCGAACTGACGCGTTGCGTCGCATCGCCCACCACCTCGCCGCCGAACCGCCCGACGATGTCCTCAAGCGTAAATGCCATGCGCGTGCTGCTCCTGCCTAGTTGCTTTTCGTTGCCTTAGTTGCTGCTGCTACCGCCCGCGCTATTCGCTGCGAGCGCCTTCAGCACCTGGTCGGTGATGTCGATGCGCGGGCTCACGTACACCGCTTCCTGCACGATCAGGTCGTAATGCTGCTGCTCAGCGATCTGCTTGATCACCTTGTTCGCGCGATCGAGCACCGCAGCCAGTTCCTCATTGCGGCGCTGGTTCAGGTCTTCGCGGAATTCGCGCTGCTTGCGCTGGAAGTCGCTGTCGAGCGCGGACAGGTCGCGCTGCTTCGACGCGCGATCGGTCGGCGCCATCGACGGACCGTTCTTGTCGAGCGAATCCGACATCGACTTCAGGCGCTGCGCCATGTCCTGCAGATCCTTGTCGCGCTTGGCGAACTCGGCTTCGAGCTTGGTCTGCGCGGCCTTCGCGGGAGCGGATTCACGCAGGATGCGATCGGAGTTCACCGCCGCGATCCTGGCTTCCTGCGCCTGCGCCACGCCCATGCCAAAACCGAGGAGCGCCAGCGACACGGTCATCGCCCCGATCGTCCGTCTGGAAAACATACCCGTTAGCAAAGTCATCCTCTCGTTTCCTGGATTCCGGCGCTGTGCGCTGCGCGCGCAACCATCGCCGGGCAAAACATACGTCAGAACGCCGTCCCGATCTGGAACTGGAACTTCTGGTACTGGTCGCCCGTGTGCTTGGTCACCGGGAAGCCCAGGCTCAACTTCAGCGGGCCGATCGGCGAAATCCACGCGAGACCGAAACCGTAGCTGTAACGCAGGCCGTTGGCGCCAATGCTGTTGCCTTCCGTGCCCCAGACGTTACCACCATCGACGAACGTGAAGACGCGCAGCGTGCGGTCATAGCCCGTACCCGGCAGCGGGAAGGTCAGCTCGATGTTGCCGACCAGCATCTTCGAGCCGCCGATCGGGTCGTTCGTCGTCTTGTCGCGCGGACCCAGCGAGCTCGGCTCGTAGCCACGCACCGAACCGATACCACCGGCGTAGTAGTTCTTGAAGATCGGGTACGGCTTGCCGCTGAGGCCGTTACCGTAGCCGCCCTGGAAGTTCAGGCCCAGCACGAAGCCGCGCGCGAACGAGTAGTAGTACTGCGCCTGAATATCGGCCTTGTAGTACTGCGTACCGCCGACCGGCGTGCCGTACTCGGCGTTCGCCTGCGTGAAGTAGCCCTTGCTCGGTACGAGCGCGCTGTCACGCGCGTCGCGCGACCAGCCCACCGTGAGCGGCACGTTGTTCGACACGCGGCCAAACTGGTTCACGTAGTCGATATAGCTCTGCGGCGTGTTCGAGTCGATGTCGAGCGTGTCCTGCTCGAAGCCGGCGCCGAAGTAGACCGTGTCGACTTCCGAGAACGGGATGCCGAACTTGAGGTCGCCGCCCATCGTGATGATGCGGAAGCTCGAATCGGTCGAGTAGTACAGCGGCTGGTACGTGCGGTAGTAGACGTCGGTAATGCGCTTGATGCCGTCCACCGTGAAGTACGGGTCCACCTGCGTGAGAGCCAGCGTGCGGTACGTCTTCGCGGTGTTCACGTTCAGCGAGAGCGAGGTGCCCGAACCGAACACGTTGTCCTGCGACACGCCCGCCGACAGCACCACCTTGTCGGTCGACGAGAAGCCCGCACCCAGCGTGATCGCGCCGGTCGGCTTTTCAGCGACCTTCACGTTCACGTCCACCTGGTCGGCCGTGCCTTCCACGGGCACCGTGGTCACGTCGACGTCGGTGAAGTAGCCCAGACGGTTGATACGGTCCTTCGAGAGCGCGAGGCGGTTCGAATCGAACCAAGAGCTTTCGAGCTGGCGCATTTCGCGGCGCACGACTTCGTCGCGTGTGCGCGTGTTGCCCACCACGTTGATGCGGCGCACGTACACGCGGCGGCTCGGATCGACCTGCAGCGTGAGGTTGACCGTGTGGTTCGCCTGATCGATCTGCGGCAGCGCATTGACGGTCGCGAACGCGTAACCGTATTCGCCGAGCTTGTCGACGATGGCCTTGGTCGTGGCCTGCAGCTTCTCGGCCGAGAAGGTGTCGCCCGGCTTGATCTTGATGAGCTTCTTGAGCTCGGCCTCACGGTCGAGCAGATTGCCCGACAGCTGGATGCCCGACACCTTGTACGGCTCACCTTCGTGAATGCCGATGGTGAGGTACATGTCCTTCTTGTCGGGCGAGATCGAGACCTGCGTCGAGTCGATGTTGAACTCGAGGTATCCGTGGTTCAGGTAGTACGAGCGCACGTTCTCGAGGTCGCCCGTGAGCTTTTCCTTCGAGTACAGGTCGTTCTTCGTGTACCACGAGAACCAGTTCGGCGTGGACAGCTGCATCTCCGAGAGAAGCGTGCCGCTGCTGTACGTCTTGTTGCCGATGAAGTTGATCTGGCGGATCTTCGCGCTCGGACCTTCGACCACCGAAAACAGCAGACCGACGCGATTGCGGTCGATCGGCGTGACCGTGGTCGTGACCTCGGCGGCGTAGAAGCCGCGCGTGAGGTACTGGCGCTTGAGCTCCTGCTCGGCCTTGTCGACGAGTGCCTTGTCGTAGTAGCGGCCTTGCGAGAGACCCACGGCGCGCAGCGCCTTCGTGAGGTTGTCCTTGTCGAATTCCTTGATGCCCGCGAAGTCGATCGTGCCGATGGCCGGGCGCTCCTGCACCTGCACCACCACTACGCCGCCTTCGGTGGCGATCTTCACGTCGTTGAAGAAGCCCGTCGCATACAGTGCGCGGATGGCCTCGGACGCCTTGTCGTCGGTGAACGTGTCGCCCTGCTTGATCGGCAGGTAGGCGAACACCGTGCCCGGCTCGACGCGTTGCAGCCCTTCGATGCGGATGTCCTGAACCACGAAAGGCGTCGTTGCTGCGTGGGCAACGAGTCCATGTGCGGCGATCGCCGCGGCCGCAACCGTTTTTGGAACCAAGCGATGAGGTCTAAACAACGTGCTTCCCCAATTATGTATAGCTGCATCAGGTCAGGCGGCCCGCCCACGGACGCCGCCAGACATCTTTAAAAATGGATTAACCGAGCCAGATCGTTGAACAACGCGATCGCCGACAGTGCGACGATGCAGGCAAGTCCCGCGCGCTGCAGTACGAGCTGCCAGCGGTCCGAGACGGCTTTGCCCGTTACGGCTTCAACCGCATAATATAACAGATGCCCCCCGTCCAATACCGGAATTGGGAGCAGATTCAATACGCCGAGGCTGATGCTCACGAGAGCGAGGAACGACAGGAACGCCGAGGGACCGAGTCTCGCGCTCTTGCCGGCATAGTCGGCAATCGTCACCGGGCCTGACAGATTCTTCAGCGAGGCTTCGCCCGTGATCATGCGGCCGAACATCCTCAGCGAATACACGGCAATGTCCCACGTGCGATACGCACCGAGCCGCACGCTCTCGAGCGGCCCGTAACGCACGTCCACGGAAGGCGCCTGCGCCGAGAGCGCCGCGCCGATTCGGCCCACTTCCTCACCGGTCTGCGCGTCGCGCTGCAGGGCCGGAGTGACCGTGAGCATGAGCGTCTGCTGCGCGTGCTGGGAAGCGTCGCCGCGCGCGACCGTGAGCCGCACGGGCTTGCCCGCACGCGCCTTCACCCAGGCGATGAAAGTGCTTGCGCTGTCCACGGGCCGGCCATCGACGGCGCGCAGCTGATCGCCCGCCTGCAGCCCGGCATGTTGCGCCGCACTACCCGCCTCCACCGCCGCCACCTTGAGCGTGTTACCGCCCGCCTCGAGGCCGAGCTTCGCCATGAAGTCGTCGTCGATATCCTTGCCGGTCAGTTGCGAGAGATCGAGCGGAAAATCGTAGGTGCCCTCGCCATCGCGGGCGGCAAGGACGACATGGCCCTGGTCGAACGCCGTGGCGAGCAGTTTCCAGCGCAGGTCCGACCACGATCGCACGGGCTCGGTGCGGCTGCCGTTTGCATCGCTCACCGAAAGAATCGTTTCGCCGCCCTGGAAGCCGGCACGCGCCGCTGCCGTTTGCGCGGGCGGCGCCGCGACAATCGCCTTCTGCTCGGTCACCCCGCTCGCGTAGACCACGGAAAAGAGCGCAATGGCCAGCACGAAATTGGCGATCGGCCCCGCCGCGACGATCGCAATGCGCTTGCCAACCGACTGGCGGTTGAATGCATGTGGCAAATCGCTTGCGGGAATCTGATCGGCCGATTCGCGCTCGTCGAGCATCTTCACGTAGCCGCCGAGCGGCAGCGCTGCGATGGTCCACTCGGTGCCGCTCTTTTTGCTGACCCACTGGACGAGCGGCCGGCCAAAGCCGATCGAGAAACGCAGGACCTTCACGCCGCACAGACGCGCGACGCTGTAGTGCCCGTATTCGTGCACGACGACCAGAACGCCGATCGCCACGACGAATGCGACCAGTTCGGTAAGCAGGTTCATGAGCGCCTCCTGGGCTGGAAGCAGCGCACCGGTGCGGGAGCGGCCCCGAGGTCAGGCTCGCGTGCCAGAGGGGCCGCCAGGGCCCTTCCGCAAGCCCCTCGCTGACCTGTCAGGCCGGCACCGGCAGGCTGTCGATGATGGTGTGAGCCGCGCGGCGAGCCGCCGCGTCGGCTTCGAGCACGACTTCGAGACTCGACGCATTGCGGTTCTCGAGCGCGTTCAGTACGGCATCCACCGTCTGGGCGATGGCCATGAAGCCGATGCGCCGGTTCAAAAATGCCTCCACTGCCACTTCGTTCGCGGCGTTCAGTGCCGCGCTCGCCACGCCGCCGGCGGCCAATGCCTGCATCGCGAGTGCGAGACACGGGAAGCGCGCGTAGTCGGGTTTTTCGAACGTGAGCGTCGCGATTTGCGCGAGATCCAGCTGCGCGACGCCGGAATCGACACGGTCCGGATACGCCAGCGCGTGCGCGATCGGCGTGCGCATGTCGGGGTTGCCTAGTTGCGCGAGCACCGAACCATCGGCGTACGAAACCATCGAGTGGATCACGCTCTGCGGGTGAATCAGCACGTCGATGCGCTCGCCCGGCAGGTCGAACAGGTAGTGCGCCTCGATCACTTCGAGGCCCTTGTTCATCATCGTGGCCGAATCGACGGAGATCTTGCGGCCCATCGACCAGTTCGGGTGCTTGCAGGCCTCGTCGGGCGTCACGTTCACGAGCGTCGAGGGCTCGCGGGTGCGGAACGGGCCGCCGGAGGCGGTCAGGATGATCTTCGTGACGCCGTCGCGCTCGGCGTTTTCGCGCGGGAAGCACTGGAACACGGCGTTGTGCTCGCTGTCGAGCGGCAGCAGAACGGCGCCGCTGTCGCACACGGCATCGATGAAGATGTCGCCCGACATCACGAGCGCTTCCTTGTTGGCGAGCAGGATCTGCTTGCCGGCCTTCGCCGCTGCGAGCGTGGGCGCGAGACCCGCCGCACCGACGATGGCCGCGACCACGGTGTCGCAGCCGTCGCTCTTCGAGACTTCGACGAGCGCCTGCGGCCCGTAGGTCACGACGGTCTTCGAGCCGGTCGCGCGCAGCTTGCGCTCGACCTGTGCGGCGGTGTCGGCGTCGCCGACCACGGCCACTTCGGGGGCGAAGCGCAGGCATTGTTCGACGAGCTTCTCGCCGTTGCGATGCGCAGTGAGCGCATAGACCGAGAAGCGTTGCGGATGACGCGCGACGACGTCGAGCGTGCTGTCTCCAATCGAGCCCGTGGAACCGAGCAGTGTGAGTCGTTTTTGCATATTCAAATCTCTAACCTGGCGTCCCGGCCAGACGCCTTTAGCCGAGCAGCAGCATGGCGAGCGGCAGCACGGGCAGCAGTGCGTCGATGCGGTCGAGGACTCCGCCGTGGCCCGGCAGAAGCCCGCTCGAATCCTTCACGCCGGCCTGGCGCTTCATCATCGACTCGAACAGATCGCCGATCACGCTGAACGCGACCAGCACGGTAAGTACGAAAAGCGCACGGCCGAGCCCGATCTGGGCGGCGAGCGCGGAATACAGCGTGGGTTCGAACGCGTGCAGCGCGATTGCCGCTCCGGACACCACCATCACGGCCGCCCAGCCGCCCACGGCGCCCTCCCAGGTCTTGCCGGGGCTGATCGCAGGCGCAAGCTTATGCCTTCCGAATGCCTTACCTGCAAAGTATGCGCCGATATCGGCCAGCCAGACCACGAGCAACAGGGACAGAACAAACGCCACGCCGGCCGTGCGCGCGGCCACCAGGGCGTGCCAGCAGGCCGCGAAAACGACGAGCCCGGCGGCCAGCAGGAAGGCGCGCCAGGCGCCGGCGGCGAGCACCGGCTTGCGCAGCAGCACGTAAGGGCCGGCAATGATCCAGAACACGCCCGCCGCCTGAAAGAGCGGCCGGGGCGCCGGCAGGCGCGTACTGAGCGCCACGGCGGCCGCCGCGATCACGGCGTAGACGATCGAGCCGGTCGCGCCCGCCTTCAGCAGACGCGCCCACTCCCATGCGGCGAAGACGACCACGACGCCGATCAGCGCACCGAACGCCGCCACAGGCGCGAACAGCGTGATCGGCAGGAAGACTGCCAGCAGGACGAGCGCCGTAATGACGCGGGTCTTCAGCATGAAAGCGAATCGGCGTTCTGGGCGACGACCTGCGCGCTCGTGCGGCCGAAGCGGCGCTCGCGCTCCGCATACGAGGCAATGGCGCGGCTGAGCGCTTCGGCGTCGAAATCCGGCCAGAACGTATCGGTGAAATAGAACTCCGCGTAGGCGAGTTGCCAGAGCAGGAAGTTGCTCACCCGCTGCTCGCCGCCCGTGCGAATGAAGAGATCCGGTTCGGGCGCGTAGGCCATGGCCAGATGCTGGGACAGCGTGTCTTCGGTGACGGGAACCGGCTGGCCCGTGGCCGCGGCTTCCTCGACAAGCTTGCGCGTGGCCTGCAGGATATCCCAGCGGCCGCCGTAGTTCGCGGCGATCGTGAGGGTGAGACGGGTGTTGCGCGCGGTTTTGGTTTCCGCGCGGCGAATCAGGTCCTGGATGCGCTCATTGAACATCGACAGGTCGCCGACCACGCGCAGGCGGATGCCGTTCGCGTGCAGGCGCGCCACCTCGCGCTCGAGCGCAGTGACGAAGAGGCGCATGAGGAACGACACTTCGTCGGTCGGGCGGCGCCAGTTCTCGGAGCTGAACGCGAAGAGCGTCACGTATTCGACGCCGCGCTGCACGCACGATTCGACGACCGAGCGCACGGCGTCGACGCCGCGCGTGTGGCCCGCGACGCGCGGCAGGCGCCGCTGGGTTGCCCAACGGCCATTGCCGTCCATGATGATCGCGATGTGGCGCGGCACGGCCGCCACGTCGGGCACGCGAACGGTTGAGCTGGTATAGGTCATGGCCGTCGGACTGTAACTGCGATAAGAAAGGGAAACCGCCTGGAATCTGGCGAATCTGGAGGCCTGAGGCCTCAGACCGTCATGATCTCGGCTTCCTTCGTCTGGACGAGCTTTTCGATTTCGGTCACGAAGCGGTCGGTCAGCTTCTGGACTTCGTCGCCGCCGCGGCGCTCGTCGTCTTCGGAAATTTCCTTGTCCTTGACGAGCTTCTTGAGCTGCTCGTTGGCATCGCGACGCAGGTTGCGCACGGCGACCTTCGCCGTTTCGCCTTCGTTCTTGACGACCTTCGTGAGCTCCTTGCGGCGTTCTTCGGTCAGCGCG
This sequence comes from Paraburkholderia sp. BR14312, assembly GCF_040948675.1. Classification (NCBI taxonomy): domain Bacteria; kingdom Pseudomonadati; phylum Pseudomonadota; class Betaproteobacteria; order Burkholderiales; family Burkholderiaceae; genus Paraburkholderia; species Paraburkholderia sp. BR14312. The sequence continues at coordinate 377,062 of NZ_JBFPKI010000004.1, read as the reverse complement.
GGCATCGGCACGCGGATCAGGTCGCCGTGCGTGGCCGGGTTCAGGCCGAGATCCGACTCGCGGATCGCCTTTTCGATGACCGGCACCATCTTCTTTTCCCACGCCTGCACGCCGATCGTGCGCGCGTCGACGAGCGTGAGGTTCGCGACCTGCGAGATGGGCACGGGCGAGCCGTAGTAGTCGACCTGGATGTGGTCGAGCAAACCGGTATGGGCGCGGCCCGTGCGGATTTTCGCCAGATCGCTCTTGAACGCTTCGATCGAGCGCTGCATTTTCTGCTCGGCGCCCTTCTTGATGTCAGCCACAGCCATTTTGATACCTCCGAACCTTCATAACGGAACGGGCCCGCCGGCGCGCTGATGGGCGGCGCGGCCCGTGTTCGAACCTCTCGTGAAACGAGAGTTTACACGTGGACGAGCGTACCTTCGTCTTCGCCCAGAACGATGCGCTTGAGCGCACCCGGCTTGACGATGGAAAAAACCCGGATCGGCAGCTTCTGGTCGCGGCACAGCGCGAACGCGGTGGCGTCCATCACCTGCAGATTGCGGCCAATTGCCTCATCGAAGCTGATCGTCGAGTAGCGCGTGGCGGTCGGGTCCTTCTTCGGGTCGGCCGAATAGACGCCGTCGACCTTGGTGGCCTTCAGCACGACTTCGGCGCCGACTTCCGAGCCGCGCAGCGCAGCAGCCGTGTCGGTGGTGAAGAACGGGTTACCCGTGCCGGCGGCAAAGATCACGACCTTGCCTTCTTCGAGCTGGCGAATCGCGCGGGGGCGGATGTACGGCTCGACGACCTGGTCCATGCGCAGCGCCGACTGCACGCGCGCCTCGATGCCTGCGTGACGCATGGCGTCCTGCAGCGCGAGCGCGTTCATCATCGTGGCCAGCATGCCCATATAGTCGGCCGTGGCGCGGTCCATACCGGCTGCGCCGCCCGCGACACCGCGGAAAATGTTGCCGCCGCCGATCACGACTGCGAGCTGGGTGCCCAGACGCACCACCTCGGCCACGTCTGCCACCATACGTTCGATCGTGGCGCGATTGATGCCGAAGGCATCATCGCCCATCAGGGCTTCGCCGGAAAGTTTGAGCAGGACGCGTTTATAGGCGGGTGTGGGCATGGAGGTATCCAGGATCGCGCGCAAAGGGCAATAACTTGAAACTGTAGGGGTGAAATACGGCTTCGGGCAAGCGCCGCCAGAAATAGCGAAGATTTCCGACGCCGCGCACGGCGGGGGACTACCATGCGCGTCGCCGCTACGCTGCCCGCCACGGCGGATTGCTCCGCCACGGCTTACCACTGAACAAACTGCGGTGCTGCAACAACTGCAGTCGCCGCCTGCCGCGCTGGGCGCGGCGAGACGGGCTGACCGATCTTTATTGCTGCTTTGCAGCAGCGACTTGCGCGGCCACTTCGGCAGCGAAGTCGTCCTGGCGCTTCTCGATGCCTTCGCCGACCACGAAGAGGGCGAACTTCTGCACCGTCGTGCCAGCAGCCTTGAGCATCTGCTCGATCGTCTGCTTGTCGTTCTTAACGAACGGCTGGTTCAGCAGCGAGACTTCCTTCAGGTACTTCTGGACCGAACCTTCGACCATCTTCGCGACGATCTCAGCCGGCTTGCCCGATTCCGCAGCCTTCTGCTCGGCGATGCTGCGCTCCTTGGCGATCAGGTCGGCAGGCACGTCGTCCGACGACAGCGAGACCGGCTTCATCGCGGCGATGTGCATCGCGACGTCCTTGCCCACTTGCTCGTCGGCACCCGTGTACTCGACCAGCACGCCGATGCGCGTGCCGTGCAGGTACGCAGCCAGCTGGTTGGCGGTTTCGAAACGCGCGAAACGGCGGATCGAGAGGTTTTCGCCGATCTTGCCGACCAGTGCGAGGCGCACTGCGTCGACCGTCGAGCCGTCCAGCGCCAGCGCCGACAGAGCGGCGACGTCAGCCGGGTTTTGCGTGGCGACGAGTTCGGCGATCTTCTTCGAGAAGCCGATGAAGTCATCGTTCTTCGAAACGAAGTCGGTTTCGCAGTTCAGTTCGACGATCGCGCCAGCGCCGCCGCCGATGAACGACGAGATCACGCCTTCAGCCGTGACGCGCGAAGCGGCCTTGCTGGCCTTGTTGCCGAGCTTCACGCGCAGCAGTTCTTCGGCACGCGCGAGGTCGCCGTCGGCTTCCGTCAGCGCCTTCTTGCATTCCATCATCGGCGCGTCGGTCTTCGCGCGCAGTTCTGCCACCATGCTTGCGGTAATTGCCGCCATCATTCGCTCCTTGAGTCTGTCTGGTACACGCCGCCCGCCTTTCGACGCGGCCGGCAGAAATTCGTTTCCGTTTCCGCCTGCGGTGAAACGCTTTTTTACAGCTGCTTCTACAGGGCTACGGTGCCGCTCATATGACGCGGCGACGAAAGTCGCGGCTTAAAAAAAAGGGGCCTATGGAAAGCCCCCTTTTCTTGCCGGACACGGGGCAGCTTACGCCTCCGGGTTGACCTCGACGAACTCGTCGTCGCCGTCGTTGCCGCGCGCAGCGACAACCACGTCGTTGACCGCGTTCGCACGGCCTTCGAGGATCGCGTCAGCCACGCCTTGCGTGTAGAGCGCAACGGCCTTGCTCGCGTCGTCGTTGCCCGGGATCACGTAATCGATGCCTTCCGGCGAGTGGTTCGTATCGACCACGGCGATCACGGGGATGCCCAGCTTGTTCGCTTCCGTCACGGCAATCTTGTGGTAGCCGACGTCGACCACGAAGATCGCGTCCGGAATGCCGCCCATGTCCTTCACGCCGCCGATCGACTTCTGCAGCTTGGCGATTTCGCGTTCGAACAGGAGCGCTTCCTTCTTGCTCATCTTCTCGAGCTCGCCCGCTTCCACGGCTGCTTCCATGTCCTTCAGGCGCTTGATCGAAACCTTCAGCGTCTTGAAGTTGGTCAGCATGCCGCCGAGCCAGCGTGCGTTCACGAACGGCATACCAGCGCGTTGTGCCTCTTCGGCGATCGTGTCGCGCGATTGACGCTTCGTGCCGACGAACAGGATCGTGCCGCGGTTCGCTGCCAGTTGACGCACGTACTTCAGCGCGTCGTTGTACATCGGCAGCGTCTTTTCGAGGTTGATGATGTGAATCTTGTTGCGATGACCGAAGATGAAGGGGGCCATCTTCGGGTTCCAGAAGCGCGTTTGGTGACCGAAGTGGACACCGGCTTCCAGCATTTGGCGCATGGTAACTGCCATGAGAAATTCTCCGCTAGGGTTTGGGTCTGAAGCCGGCTGCCGTATCGGTGCGCCCTCCCATTTCCGGAGATCGACGCGCCCGACACCCTGGGTGCGCCGGCTTGCGAGTGTGCTGCCTGAAGAAGATGCTTCCGAATGTTCTTCGCGCACCCGCCAAAATGCGTTTTTGGCAAAGCGCTCCGCGGCAACGGCGGATTCAGCCACTTCCACGAACTCCGAACGCGAATCCGAAAGATATGGGAAGCGACTTAGCCGAAGAGTATAGCACGCAAACTGCCCCTTACTCAAGACAGCTATTACCCGCGGAATACGGCGCCATCAATGGCAATGCGGCGCGCGGCGCATTTGCCATTGATGGCGCCCCGCCTTCTCAAAAGTCAGCGACCCCTGGCATTAGGTGCGATAATTCCATATTCGACTGCATTTCCGGGCGCATACCATGGCCATTTCGATCAAGAACGAACAAGACATCGCGCAAATGCGCGTCGCCTGCCGGCTGGCGAGCGAGGTGCTCGACTACATCACGCCGTTCGTCACCGCGGGTGTGACGACGGGTGAGCTCGACCGCCTTTGCCACGAGTACATGACCAACGTGCAGGGCACGGTGCCCGCGCCGCTGAACTATCAGCCGCCGGGCTATCCGCCCTACCCAAAGGCAATCTGCACCTCTGTGAACGACGTGATCTGTCACGGTATTCCCGGCGACAAGGCGCTGAAGAACGGCGACGCGCTCAATATCGACATCACCGTCATCAAGGAAGGCTATTTCGGCGACACGAGCCGCATGTTCATCGTCGGCGAAGGCTCGATCCTCGCGAAGCGCCTCGTGCAGACCACCTATGAATGCATGTGGCTCGGCATCGACCAGGTGCGTCCCGGCGGCCATCTGGGCGACATCGGCCACGCCATTCAGCGCTACGCCGAAAGCCAGGGCTACAGCGTGGTGCGCGAATACTGCGGCCACGGCATCGGCACGGTGTTCCACGAAGACCCGCAGGTCCTGCACTACGGCCGCCCCGGCACCGGCATCGAGCTCGTGCCCGGCATGATCTTCACCGTCGAGCCGATGATCAACGCCGGCCGCCGCGACATTCGCACCATGCCGGACCAGTGGACCGTCAAGACGAAGGACCGCAGCCTCTCGGCACAGTGGGAACACACGGTACTCGTGACGGAAACCGGCTACGAAGTCCTGACGGTCTCGGCGGGTACGCCCGCTAAGCCTGCCATCGTCGCGCAGATGGCGGGCACCGCGGCCTGAGCGTCCGAAAGAGTGCCGGAAAGCGCTTCCTGGCGCGATCCGGCGCAGAATGGATAGGCTCGTAGAACATCGGCCTGCGGCCTCGAGGCAGTACGTCCAGCGCGAGCGATGCACCCAATGCGGACGCCGCCCGGCGCCCGCAGCACGATGAGGCAGCCCGCAAAGCAGCCGACGCATTAACCGACGAACCAACGCGGCCAGCCGCCATCGCGAGGCGCGCCGCGCGCACGACCAGCCGCCCGCCCAACCACGCCAGACACGACCCGAGCCCATGAGTGTTCCCGCTGTCGCCGTTCCCGATACGTCGTCGCTGAAGTCCGACTACAAGGCCGCCAAGGCCCAGTTGCTCGAGCGTTTCAAGACCGCGACCAATGTCGACTCGCTGATGCGCGCCCTCGCCCGCATCACCGACGACACCTTGCGCAGCGCCTGGGACTGGTGCGAGCTGCCGGCCACGCTGGCGCTCGTGGCGGTGGGCGGCTTCGGGCGCGGCGAGCTTGCGCCCTGGTCCGACGTCGACATCCTCGTGCTGCTGCCGGACGACGAGCCGCTCGCGCCGCTCGAAGAACGCATCGAGCGTTTTATCGGCCTTGCATGGGATCTCGGACTCGATATCGGCAGCAGCGTGCGCAGCGTCTCGCAATGCCTCGAAGAAGCCGCCAACGACGTCACCGTGCGCACGTCGCTCCTCGAGGCGCGCCGCATCACGGGCAGCGCGACGCTGTTCGGCGACTTCGCGCAGCGCTATCGCGACGCCATGGACCCGCGCGCATTCTTCCAGGCGAAGGTGCTCGAAATGCGCCAGCGCCATGCGCGCTTCCAGGACACGCCCTATTCGCTCGAACCCAACATCAAGGAAAGCCCCGGCGGCCTGCGCGACCTGCAGCTGATCCTCTGGATCACCGAGGCCGCCGCCTTCGGCAGCAGCTGGAAGGAGCTGGACCAGCGCGGCCTCATCACCGGGCGCGAGGCGCGCGAACTGCGCCGCAACGAGGCATTTCTCAAGGCGCTGCGCGCGCGCCTGCATGTGATCGCGGGCCGCCGCCAGGACATCCTCGTGTTCGACCTGCAGACGGCCGTGGCCGAAAGCTTCGGCTACAAGGCGAGCAGCGCGCGGCGCGCGAGCGAACAGCTCATGCGCCGCTACTACTGGGCCGCGAAGGCGGTCACTCAGCTTTCTACCATCCTGATCCAGAACATCGAGGCGCAGCTCTTCCCGAGCACGAGCGGCATCACGCGCACGCTCTCGGAGCACTTCGTCGAGAAGCAGGGGATGCTGGAGATCGTCAGCGACGACGTGTTCGAGCGCGAGCCGCACGCGATCCTCGAGGCGTTCCTGCTCTACGAGCAGGTGCCCGGCGTGAAGGGCCTGTCGGCGCGCACGCTGCGCGCGCTCTACAACGCGCGCGAGACCATGGACCAGAACTGGCGCCGCGACCCGGAAAACCGCCGGCTCTTCATGGAGATCCTCAAGCAGCCGGCCGGGATTACGCACGCCATGCGCCTCATGAACCAGACGAGCGTGCTCGGGCGCTATCTGCTGAATTTCCGCCGCATCGTCGGGCAGATGCAGCACGACCTCTATCACGTCTATACGGTCGATCAGCACATCCTGATGGTGCTGCGCAATATGCGCCGCTTCGCCGTGGCCGAGCATGCGCACGAGTATCCGTTCTGCAGCCAGCTCATCGCCAACTTCGAGCGTCCGTGGGTGCTCTACGTCGCGGCGCTGTTCCACGACATCGCCAAGGGCCGCGGCGGCGACCACTCGCAGCTCGGCATGGCCGACGCGCGGCGCTTTTGCCGCGAGCACGACATCACGGGCGACGACGCGGACCTGGTCGTCTGGCTCGTCCAGCAGCACCTGACGATGAGCCAGGTCGCCCAGAAGCAGGACATCACCGACCCTGAGGTCGTGAAGCGCTTCGCGGAGCTCGTCGGTACGGAGCGGCGTCTTTCGGCGCTCTACCTGCTGACGGTCGCCGACATTCGCGGCACGAGCCCAAAGGTCTGGAACAACTGGAAAGGCAAGCTGCTCGAAGACCTCTACCGCTCGACGCTCGCCGTGCTCGGCGGCGCCAAGCCCGACGCGCACTCGGAGCTCAAGACGCGTCAGGAGCTGGCGCTTGCGCTGCTGCGTCTCGAGACCGTGCCGGAGCACGCGCACCGCGCGCTCTGGGACAAGCTCGACGTCGGCTACTTCCTGCGCCACGACGCCGCCGATATCGCCTGGCAAACGCGCGTGCTCTACCGCCACGTCGAGGCGCCGGAGCCGGTCGTGCGCGCGCGCCCGTCGCCGATCGGCGAGGCGCTGCAGGTGCTCGTCTACGCGCAGGACCGCCCCGACCTGTTCGCGACGATGTGCGCGTACTTCGACCGCAGCGGTCTTTCCGTGCTCGACGCGCGCGTGAGCACCACGCGCCACGGCTACGCGCTCGACAACTTCATCGTCGCCCACACCGAGGGCGACGTGCATTACCGCGATATCGCGAACCTCGTCGAGCAGGAACTCGCGGCGCGCCTGAAGGCGACGGGCAATGCCCTGCCCGAGCCGTCGAAGGGCCGTCTCTCGCGCCTGTCACGCACCTTCCCGGTGACGCCGCGCGTCGACCTGCGGGCCGACGAGCGCGGCCAATACTACATCCTGTCCGTGTCGGCGAACGACCGGCCGGGCCTTCTCTATTCCATCGCGCGCGTGCTCGCGGAGCATCAGGTCGGCGTCCATGCGGCGCGGATCAATACGCTCGGCGAACGCGTGGAAGACGTGTTTCTGCTCGACGGCTCGGGGCTCTCCGACAACCGCCAGCAGATTCATGTCGAAACCGAATTGCTGCGCGCGATCGCAGTGTGAATGACCCAAGCGAAATACCAGATCCATGCGAGCCAAACTGACAGCCAAACATCCGCGCCCGACCACTCCGGAACGCGCCCCCGTCCGCCGCGGCAGTACGACCGCGCGTAAGCCGGTGCGGCCGGCGGAGGTGCGGGCGACGGACGCTCGGCCGACATCGGCCGCGAAGACTTCCGCCGGGAAGCCCGTGCGCGCCTCAACCGGACGCACCGCGCCTCGCACTGGCGATACGCGCCCGGGCGAGCGCCCGGCGCGGCCGGCTCGCGAAGGCGGATTCGGCGACGAGCGCCGCCCAGCCCGTCGCTCCGGCGATGAGGCGCGTGGATTTGCACGCGGCCGTGACGAAGGTGGTGCACGCCCCTTCGCGCGCCGCGCCGAGGGCGACGACCGCCGCCCGCCGCGCAGCCGTGAAGAAGGTGGCGCACGCCCCTTTGCACGACGCCCCGAGGGTGATGACCGACGTCCGCCGCGCAGCCGTGAAGAAGGTGGCGCACGCTCCTTCGCGCGCCGTGCCGAGGGTGATGATCGTCGTCCGCCACGCAGCCGTGAAGAAGGTGGCGAGCGTCGCTTCGAACGACGCACCGAAGGCGATGATCGCCGCACCGCACGTGGCCGCGATGAAGGCGGCGCACGCCCCTTCGCGCGGCGTGCCGAGGGCGACGACCGCCGCCCGCCGCGCAGCCGCGAAGATGGTGGCGAACGTCGTTTCGAACGACGCACCGAAGGCGATGACCGCCGCCCGCCGCGCAGCCGTGAAGACGGCGGTGCGCGCCCCTTCGCACGCCGCCCCGAGGGCGATGACCGCCGCCCGCCGCGCAGCCGCGAAGACGGTGGCGAACGTCGTTTCGAACGACGCACCGAAGGCGATGACCGTCGCCCCGCACGCGGCCGCGACGAAGGCGGTGCACGCCCCTTCGCGCGCCGTGCTGAGGGTGACGACCGCCGCCCGCCACGCAGCCGCGAAGACGGTGGCGACCGGCGCTTCACGCGTCGTACCGAAGGCGATGACCGCCGCCCGCCGCGCAGCCGCGAGGAAGGCAGCGAGCGTCGCTTCGAACGGCGCAGCGAAGGCGATGATCGCCGCCCGCCGCGTAGCCGCGGCGAAGGCAGCGAGGGACGCTTCGAACGGCGCAGTGACAGCGACGACCGCCGCCCCGCACGCACCCGCGACGAGGGCACGGAGCGTCGTTCCGCGCGCCCGGTGAAATCCGCCTGGAGCGATGACCGCGGCGGCGCTGCGCCGCGCGCTCGCCGCAGTACCGAAGAAGGCGGTGGCAGCCGCAAGACCGCCAGCCCTGTCAAACCGGTTGGGAAGCCCCCGCGCCGCACCGACGACGCCGAAACCGCACCGCGCCGCACACCGCGCGAAGAAGTCGATGGCGACAACACCCTGCGCCTTTCCAAGCGCATGTCCGAACTGGGCCTGTGCTCGCGCCGTGAAGCCGACGAATGGATCGAAAAAGGCTGGGTTTATGTGGACGGCGAAGTCGTCGACACGCTCGGCGCCAAGGTCACGCCGAATCAGCGCATCGAAGTCGATCCGGCCGCGCTCGCCGCGCAGGCGCGCCAGGTGACGATCCTGCTGCACAAGCCGGTGGGCTACGTGTCGGGCCAGGCCGAGGACGGCTATGAACCCGCCGCCACGCTCATCACCGGCGAGAATCATTGGGACGGCGACCACTCAGGCATCCGCTTCTCGGCGAAGCATCTGCGCACGCTCGCGCCGGCCGGCCGCCTCGACATCGACTCGACCGGCCTGCTCGTGCTGACCCAGGACGGTCGCGTGGCCAAGCAGTTGATCGGCGAGAGCTCGGACATCGACAAGGAGTACCTCGTGCGCGTCACCTACAACGACATCGAGACCGAAATCGATCAGCACTTCCCGGCCGAGTTGCTCGCTCAGCTGCGCCACGGCCTGTCGCTCGACGACGTGCCGCTCAAGCCCGCGCAGGTGAGCTGGCAAAACGGCGAGCAGTTGCGTTTCGTGCTGCGCGAAGGCAAGAAGCGCCAGATCCGTCGCATGTGCGAACTGGTCGGCCTCAAGGTCGTGGGCCTCAAGCGTGTGCGCATGGGCCGCGTGCTGCTCGGCGCGCTGCCGCAGGGCCAATGGCGCTATCTGGCCGCCAACGAAGCGTTCTAGCGCCACATCGGCGTCGAACGCCGCACTGTATGAAAAACGGGAGCCAGATGGCTCCCGTTTTTCTTGATGCTTCGACTTTCAGTCGTCGCGGTTCGGGTCGAGTTCCGGAAACAGGACCTCCGTAAAGCCGAACTTCGAGAAGTCGGTAATGCGCATGGGATACAGCTTGCCGATCAGGTGATCGCATTCGTGCTGGACGACCCGTGCGTGAAAGCCCTCGGCCACACGTTCGATGGGCGTACCGTACTGATCGAAGCCGTCGTAGCGGATCATCGAATAGCGGCTCACGGCGCCGCGCAGGCCCGGCACCGAGAGACAGCCCTCCCAGCCCTCTTCCATGTCGTGCGACAGCGGATGGATGACCGGGTTGATGAGCACCGTCTGCGGCACGGCCGGCGCCTCGGGATAGCGCTCGTTCTGCTCGAAACCGAAGATCACCACCTGCAAATCGACGCCGATCTGCGGGGCGGCGAGTCCGGCGCCGTTCGCCGCGTGCATGGTGTCGAACATATCGGCAATGAGTTCGTGCAACTCGGGCGTATCGAAGTGATCGACCGGCCTCGCAATGCCAAGCAGGCGCGGATCGCCCATTCTGAGAATTTCGCGAATCATGTCGTTTGCCCCTCCAGGAGCTTGCGCATTCCTTCTTCGTCGAGCACCGGCACGCCGAGTTCCTCGGCTTTTGCGAGCTTGCTGCCCGCGTCGGCGCCCGCCACCACGTAATCGGTCTTCTTCGATACCGAGCCGGCGACCTTCGCACCGGCTGCTTCGAGCATCTCCTTTGCCTCGTCGCGCGAGAGCGTGGGCAGCGTACCCGTGAGCACCACCGTCTTGCCGGCCAGCACGCCCACCGGCGCCTTGGGCGCGGGCGGCCCTTCCGCCCATGTCACTTTGCCCGGCGCGCGCAGTTGCTCGATCACTGTGCGGTTATGCTCTTCCGCAAAAAACTCGTGGATCGCAAGCGCGACGATAGGGCCCACATCGTTGACTTCGAGCAATTCCTCGACCGTCGCGTTCATGATCGGATCGAGCGAGCCGAAGTGCTTCGCAAGATCCTTCGCCGTCGATTCGCCCACGTGCCGGATGCCGAGCGCGTAAACGAAGCGCGCAAGCGTCGTGTTTTTGGCCTTCTCGAGCGAGTCGAGCAGGTTCTGCGCCGACTTGTCCGCCATGCGCTCGAGTTGCGCGAGCGTGCCGAAGCCGAGATTGAACAGATCGGCGGGCGTGCGCACGAGGTTCTGGTCGACCAACTGGTCGATGATCTTCTCGCCCAGGCCGTCGATATCGAGCGCGCGGCGCTGGGCGAAGTGCCAGAGCGCCTGCTTGCGCTGGGCCGGACAGAACAGGCCGCCCGTGCAACGCGCGATTGCCTCGTCGGGCAGCCGCTCGATGCGCGACCCACAGACCGGGCATGCGGTCGGCATGACGAACTCGTGGGCGTCGGCCGGACGGCGGTCCGTGAGCGCACTGACCACCTCGGGAATCACGTCGCCGGCACGCCGCACGATCACCGTGTCGCCGATGCGGATGTCCTTGCGCCGCACTTCGTCTTCGTTGTGCAGCGTGGCGTTGGTCACCGTCGCGCCGCCGACGAACACCGGCTCGAGCCGCGCCACCGGCGTAATCGCGCCCGTGCGGCCCACCTGCACGTCGATCGCCAGCAGCTTCGTGAGCGCTTCCTGGGCCGGGAACTTGTGCGCGAGCGCGAAGCGCGGCGCGCGCGAGACGAAGCCGAGCGCATCCTGCTCGTCGCGGCGGTTCACCTTGTAGACCACGCCGTCGATGTCGTACGGCAGGCCGTCGCGCTTCTCGCCCACCGTGCGGAAAAATTCCAGCAGACCGTGCGCGCCCTTCACGACCGCTCGCTCGGCATTGACCGGCAGGCCCATTTCCGCGTACCAGTCGAGCAGTTCGCTATGGGTGGCCGGCATCGGCTCGCCCTCGAGCACGCCAATGCCGTAAGCGAAAAACGAGAGCGGCCGCTGCGCCGTGATTTTCGGATCGAGCTGGCGCAGGCTGCCCGCCGCCGCGTTGCGCGGGTTCGCGAATTCCTTGTGGCCGGCATCGCGCTGACGCTGGTTCATGCGCTCGAAGTCGCGGCGGAACATCAGCACCTCGCCGCGCACGTCGAGCACCTTCGGCACGCGCTTGCCCTTCAGGCGCAAGGGCAGCGAGCGGATCGTGCGCACGTTCTCCGTGACGTTCTCGCCGGTCGCGCCATCGCCGCGCGTGGAGGCCTGGACGAACACGCCGTCGACGTAGCGCAGCGAGATGGCGAGGCCGTCGAACTTGAGTTCGGCGGCGTATTCGACCTCGACGACTCCGGCGCCTTCGATCTTGCCGAGCGCATCGGCCACGCGCTTGTCGAACGCGACGATGTCTTCGGCGGCAAAGCCGTTGTTGAGCGACAGCATCGGCACGTCGTGGACCACGGGCTCGAAGCCCCCGGCGACTTCGCCACCCACACGCTGCGTGGGCGAATCGGGCGTGATGAGGTCGGGATGATCGGCTTCGATTTGCTGAAGTTCGCCGAACAGCTTGTCGTATTCCGCGTCAGGCAGCTCCGGCTGGTCGAGCACGTAGTAGGCGTGGTTCGCACGCTCGAGTTCGGCGCGCAACCACACCGCGCGCTGTGCAGCGGTGGCTTCTTCGGGGGGACGGGCGGAAGTACGGACCATGCCTTGGGCAACTCGCTGTTGAAAATGATTTCGGACGTCAGATTATCTCAGGAAGCCGCGCGTGTCGCATCGGACGAGCGGCTATCTGCGTGCGCCGCCGAACGGGTCTCGCCAGCGTCCTGGCCGAATGGCCAACGCTGCGTGCGTCGCACTGACACCCAGGGCCCGCAGGGCGACCTTGAATGCACTGCAACACGCGTGCCGATGCCCTCTGCGCTGTACCGCCTGCGCGCAAAAAAGGCGCGGCGCCTTTACGGCGTCGCGCCTTGTCTGCAGGCCCGCTGCACGCCTTCGGCGCTACTGGCTGAACAGTCGCCGCGTGGCCGGCGAGCCCGCCGGAATACCGGCCTGCTCCAGCTTCGCGTAGAGCGTCATCAGCTGCTTGTCGATCGACTGCAGCACCGATTCCGGCAGCGGCCGGCGCTGGTCGTCGACCACGCGCCCGCCAATGCGCTCGGCAAGCGATTTCGCGTAGTCGCACATCAGGCGGAACGGCAGGATGTCTTCGTCGGCCACGGGCACGTCGAGGATCAGCGTAATCAGTTCACCGCCCTTGTACGTGAGGTCGTCGCGCAGGAAGTTGGTGTCGCCGAACTGCAGCATGAAAACGGGGCTCTGCTTCGCATCGAGCTTGACGAAGCGCGTGCCGTCGCGCGAAAGCAGCAAGCCGTCCTGCGCCGCCACCGCCTGCACGTAGTTTGCCGACCACGGCGCGCCGTCCGACATCACGTTCACGGAAAGCTGGGCGTCGCATTGCGCCGCGAAGCCGTCCAGTTCGCGCGCCATGGCGACCGTCTCCATCATGTCCGGAAACTCGGGCGCGGCGTCGAGCGCGTCGGCGAATTGCTGCACGCCGGTCACGAATTCCGAGAACTCGAGTTCGTTGAGCGGGCCGTTGCGATTCGCGAGTTGCGCAGCCGCGCGCAGTTCCTCGTAGCGCACGCCGCTCTGGAGCAACTCCCAGCCGTCGCCCCCTTCGGGTTTGCCTTCGATATGAACCGGCTTGCTGCCCGCGCGGCGCAATCGCTGCGCAAACGGAATCACCCGCTCGCCTGCCACCGGCGCACCAAGCCGGATCGGCACGATGCAGTCGATGCGACGGTCGACCACGGCGGGCGGCGCCGAAGAGATCGTCGTGGCCGCCGGCATGACCGGCTCGATGCGCTCCGCTTCGTCGCCATCGTCCTTTGCGGATTGCGGGGCAGCCGCAGTTGCAGCCGGCGCCTTGTCGGCAGCCTTCTCGGCAACTTCGTGCGCGTCGGATTCAGCTTCCGGAAAGCCGTTGGGTGTCGTCGTTTCCGCCTGGATGTCGGCTGGCGTGTCGAGCGGCGCAGCAGTGCCGAAACCCGGCTCCACGCGCCCGGCTTGCGTGCTACCCGCGAGCGACGGCTCGCGGCGCGACGGAGCATGGGCCGGTTCGATGAACGGGCTCGGCTCCTGGAACTCGTCGCGCTGCGGCGCTTCGACTGCCTCTTCGGGCATCGGGCGCGGCATGCGCCGGCGCACTCTCGCGCCCTGCCACGCGTTGTACACCACCACGCCCCCGACGACCACGGCGCCCGCGCCGATCAACCCGAGAGTCAATTCATCCATGCATGCTCCATCAGCAATTCTTTTTCGACGGCGTGCTCATTGCATGCGCCGTTGCTCTGGCGCGCGCATTGCGCGCGGCGGCTGCCTCACTGATGGCGCCGCCGGCCGCGCATCGCGCGCCGTCCGTTAGGCCGTATAAATCGATTAGACCGTATTTTGGGCGAAACCCGCTGCCGTTTCCATGTCGACCGCGACGATGCGCGAAACGCCCTGCTCCTGCATCGTCACGCCAATGAGCTGCTGCGCCATCTCCATGGCGATCTTGTTGTGCGAAATGAACAGGAACTGTGTTTTGTCCGACATCGCGCGAACAAGGTTCGCGAAGCGCTCGGTGTTCGCGTCGTCGAGCGGTGCGTCCACTTCGTCTAGCAAGCAGAACGGCGCCGGGTTGAGCTGGAACATCGCGAACACGAGGGCCGTGGCCGTGAGCGCTTTCTCGCCGCCGGAGAGCAGGTGAATCGTCGAATTCTTCTTGCCGGGCGGTTGCGCCATCACCTGCACGCCGGCGTCGAGAATCTCGTCGCCGGTCATGATGAGCTTCGCCTGACCGCCGCCGAACAGGCGCGGGAACAGCTCGCCGAAATGACGGTTCACCTCGTCGAAGGTGCCCTGCAGCAGCGTGCGCGTTTCCTGGTCGATCTTGCGGATCGCGTCTTCGAGCGTTTCGATTGCGCTCGTGAGGTCGGCCGACTGCGCGTCGAGGAAGGTCTTGCGCTCCTTCGCCGCGGCCAGTTCGTCGAGCGCGGCCATGTTCACGGGCCCAAGCGCCGTGATCGCGTTGTTGATGCGTGTAACCTCGCCTTGCAGATACGACGGCTTCATATCGGCCGTGAGCTTTTCCTGCAGCGCGGCCTCGTCGACGCCCGCGGCCTGTAGCTGCTCGACGAACTGCTCGCCGTTCAGGCGCGCGGCCTGTTCCTTGAGCTGAAGCTCGGTGATGCGGTCGCGCAACGGCTGCAGCGCGCGCTCCGCGGCGAGGCGGGTTTCGTCGGCGGCCCGCAGCTTCGCGCTCAGATCGTCGAGTTCGGCGCGCGCGGCACGCAGCGTATCTTCCTTCTGGGCGCGAATTTCCAGCGCGTCCTGCAGGCCCGTGTGCGCGGTCTGCTCGTTGATCGTTTCCAGCTCGGCGCGCGCGTCTTCGAGCGACGCGGCCACGCGTTCGCTCTGATCGTGCGCGACCTGAATGTTGCGCTTCAACTCTTCGATGCGGTTCGCCATGTTGCGCGCGGCAAAGCGCGCGTCGGCCGCCGCACGTTCGAGGTCGCGCGCCTCATTGCGCGCCGCGCCGAGTTCCTCGTCGAGCGACTCGAAGGCGAGCTGGTTGTCCTCGAAGCGCGCCTGCAGTTCGGCGAGTTCCACATCGTGGCGCTCGAAGTTCGCTTCCGATTCTGCCCGCAATGCGCGCTGCTCTTCGATCTGCGTGCGGATCTCGTCGAGCTCTTCGCGGATCTGCGTGCTGCGCGCCGTGTAGCGTTCATGCGCCTGCGTCAGCTTGAGCACATCCATCTGCAGCGCGTGCACGCGCTGGGTCGCGCGCTCGGCCTGCTGGCGCACATCCGTGAGCACCTGGGCGGCCTGCGTGTGCGCCGCTTCCGCGCGTACGACAGCCGTGCGTGCATCGTCGGCGAGCAGCGTCTGGGCGCGCACCTGGCGCTCGAGATTCTCGATTTCCTGCTGACGCGCGAGCATGCCGGCCTGCTCGGTGTCGGCGGCGTACAGCTGCACGCCTACGCGCGTCACCGTATGGCCAGCCTTCACGACGAACGCGCCGCTGCCTGGCAGCTGCGCACGCTGGGCGAGCGCTTCGGCGAGATCGTTCGCAACGTAGGTCGAGCCGAGCCATTCGGTGAGCACCGCGCGCAAGCCTGCATCGTCGATACGCACGAGCGAGAGCAGCGGCGTGAGCCCCGCGGCCGCAGCGCTTGCCTGACCCGCGGCCGGCGGCGAATAGAACGCGAGCTTCGCAGGCGGAGCGTCGCTCGCGAATGCCTTCACCCAGTCGAGGTTCGACACCTCGAGCGCGGCGAGCCGCTCGCGCAACACCGATTCGAGCGCCGTTTCCCAACCGGCTTCGACGTGCAGCTTCTTCCATAGCCGCGGCAACGCGCCCAGTTCGTGACGTTCGAGCCACGGCTGGATCTTGCCTTCCGTCTGCACGTTTTCCTGCAGTTGCTTGAGTGCAGCGAGACGGGCTTCGAACTGGTGGATCTGTGCGTTTTCCGCCTGCACGCGCTCGTGTGCGGCGCGGCGTTCCGCGTCGAGGCGCGGCACCGTTTCCTGCGCGTCGGCGAGACGCGCCTGCGCTTCGTGAAGGACTTCCTCCTGCTCGGCCAGCTGCATGCGCAGCTCTTCGAGCTGGGCTTCGTCCGGCGCGTCGAGGCCGCCTTCCTCCGACTTCAGACGCTCGTGGCGCTGCTGAAGCTGCTGAAGCATCTGGTCGGCGTTGCGTTGATGCGCGGCTTCGAGCTTGATGGCCTGCTCGGTGCGCGCGATGCCCGCGCGCTCGTCGTTCAGTTGCGCCTGCGCGTCGCGCCAGCGGTTTTCGAGCGCGGGCAGCGCTTCCTGCTTCGCCGCCGCATCTTCCTCGGCCAGCGCAGCCTTTTCCTCGGCGATCGCCAGTTGTTCTTCGGCGTCCTCGATATCGTCCTGCGCCTTCTGCGCCTGGACCTGCCATTGCTCGCGCTGCGCGGTGAGCGCGGCGATCTGCGCCTGCACGCGGTTGCGCGACTCGACGATGAACTTGATCTCGGCCTCGAGACGGCTCACCTCGGCGTTCGCTTCGTAAAGCGCGCCCTGCGCGCCCTGCATGGCGTCGCTTGCCGAGTAGTGGGCCACGCGCAGCGTTTCGAGCTGCGCTTCCACTTCGCGCAGCTGCGCGGTATGGCGCTCCAGGTCGATCTGCGCCTGCTCGATCGCGCGCTGCTGGCGTTGCTGCTCGCCCGCTGCCTCGTTCTTGCGCAAGAGCCACAGAAGGCGCTGCTTTTCCTCGCCCTCGGCCTGCAGCTCGCGATATTTCGTGGCAACGACCGCCTGGCCCTCGAGCTTTTCCAGGTTGCTGGACAGCTCGCGCACGATGTCCTCGACACGCGTCAGGTTCTCGCGCGTGTCGTGCAGGCGGTTCTCGGTCTCGCGGCGTCGTTCCTTGTATTTCGACACGCCAGCGGCTTCTTCGAGGAACACGCGAAGCTCTTCGGGCTTTGCCTCGATGATCCGCGCGATCATGCCCTGCCCGATGATCGCGTAGGCGCGCGGGCCGAGGCCAGTACCCAGGAAAATATCCTGAATGTCGCGCCGGCGCGCCGGCAGGTTGTTGATGTAGTAGCTCGACGTGCCGTCGCGCGTGAGCACGCGCTTCACGGCAATCTCGGCATACTGGCCCCACTGCCCCGCGGCGCGGCCGTCCGCATTGTCGAACACCAGTTCGACGCTCGCGCGGCTGCCCGGCTTGCGCGCGGTGGAACCGTTGAAGATGACGTCCTGCATCGACTCGCCGCGCAGCTCGGACGCCCGGGATTCACCCAGCACCCAGCGCACCGCGTCGATGATGTTGGATTTCCCACAGCCGTTTGGCCCGACCACCCCGACGAGTTGGCCCGGAACCTGGAAATGCGTGGGATCGACGAATGATTTGAAGCCAGCGAGTTTAATCGAGGTCAGACGCACGGCGATATCGCTGTTTGAATAGTGGTGAACGGGACCGCCCGTGCCGTACGTCGCTTGCCGCCGCGCATCCGGTATCGATCGCGCGACGGCGGAGTGCGCACTGGGCAGCCGCCACGGCTCGCCGTACGAACGCGCATGCACGCGTGCGGCCGGCGGGAATCAGCGGCAATCATACCATCGCACGCGCGCCATTCCGCGCGCGGGAAGGCCCTGGGCCCGTTCCGCCGCCTGCGCTGCCATCGCCATTGCCGCCGCCGTTGCCATCATCGCCGCCGGGGCCGCTGCCGTCGGCGTCGTCCGCGTCATCGGTGCGGCTGGCGTCGGCGTGGGTCATGACGCTCGCATCGGCGCTCGCGTGCGCGCCGCCCTTGCGCGCATCCTGCGCCCGGTGCACCCAGCTCGACAACAGGGAAGCCAGCACGATGCAGGCGCCGCCCGCCCATTCGCGCGGGCCCGGCGTCTCGCCGGCGAAGAGCCACGACGTGAGCGCCGTCACGACGATCTCGAACAGCATGATGATCGAGGCGCGGTTTGCCGGCACGCGGGCGAGCCCGTACTGGACGAGCATGTTGTTGCTGCCGAGCACGATGCCGAGCGCGAGCACGAGCAGCACGACGCGTGCGAGATGCTCGCCCGCCGGTGCGGCCGACATCGGCTCGAAACAGGAGGTCAGCAAGCCGAACAGCGCCGCGCCCGCGAAGATCACGGCCGTGCGCATCTCGGGCTTCATGTGCGGCAGCACGCGGCTCGTCTTTACGACGAGCACGTTGCTCATCGCGAAACCCATGCCGCCGATGAGACCGGCCCATTCGGCCGCGTTGGCGGGCAGCGGCACGCCGAGCCGCGGCGACCAGAGCATCAGCACCGCACCCAGCAGCGAGAGCGCCGCCAGCGCGCCGCCCGCCCAGTTCAGGCGCTCGTGCAGGATGAAGTGCGCGAAGATCGCCGTCCACGCCGGGGTCAGATAAAAGAGCAGCAGCACGCGCATCACTTCGCCGTGGATTGCGCCCCACACGAACCCGACGTTGGTCACGCCCGCGGCGAGTCCGAGCATCGGCAGCACCCAGTGCCAGCGCACGCTCGCGAGCGAGCGCCAGCGCAGCACCAGCACGAAGAGACAGCCGGCCGCGCTCGTTGCCGCGCTCGAGGCCGTACCGGTGAGCCCGGCGGCCGCCAGCATGCGCAGCGGATACCAGACAAAACCCCAGACGGACGCGCCAATCATGATGGCGAGCGTCGGCCAGGCGGCGCGCAAGCCCGTGCTCTGGCTCATGGCTTGCGCTGCCCTTGGCCCGGCCGCGCGTTCGCAGCGCCTGCGCCTTGGTTCGAAACGTCGTTCGAAGATTTCATGCTTTTCCTTTATTTCGTCGCCCGGCAAGCACCGGCCGCGCCAGGGCGGGATCCGGCCGGCGCCCGCAGCAGCAGCAGCGCCACGCTATAATCGACCGCTTGCAGCCGCAAGGCCGCGCCGTGCATCGGTGTTTCTACGCCGAGCGCGGTGCAACCGGCTCGCCGGCCCGCGGTGGCCACCCGAATCCTGCGCGCCATGCCATCCGTCTTTCGCCCACGCCCGTCCAGCCCCAAGTGAATCCGCTACTCGACACCCTTCAGTCCTATCCCTTCGAAAAGCTGCGCGTGCTCTTCAAGGACATCACGCCGAACGCCGGCCTGCGCCACATCAGCTTCGGGATCGGCGAGCCGAAACACCCCACGCCGGCGCTGATCCGCGACGCCATCGTCGCTTCGCTCGACGGCCTCTCGTCGTACCCGGCCACGGCGGGCACCCCGGCGCTGCGCGAGTCGATTGCGAACTGGGTGAAGGCGCGCTACGGGCTGCCGGCCATCGATGCGAACACGGAAATCCTGCCTGTGTCCGGCTCGCGCGAGGCGCTGTTCGCGCTCGCGCAGGCCGTGGTCGACCCGACAGCGGGCGTGAAAGACCCGGCAAAGCGGGCGATCGTACTCTGCCCGAACCCTTTCTACCAGATCTACGAAGGCGCCGCGCTGCTCGGAGGCGGCGAGCCGTACTTCGTAAATAGCGATCCGGCCCGCAACTTCGCCTGCGACTATTCGCAGGTTCCCGAAGAAGTCTGGGCGCGCACGCAGCTGCTGTACGTGTGCTCGCCGGGCAATCCCACGGGTGCCGTGATCACGCTCGACGACTGGCGCGAGCTGTTCGCGCTCTCCGACCGCTACGGCTTCGTGATCGCCTCGGACGAGTGCTACTCGGAGATCTACTTCGACGAGGCCACGCCGCCGCTCGGCGGTCTCGAAGCGGCGCACAAGCTGGGCCGCGGCTTCGAGCGCCTCGTCATGCTGTCGAGCCTTTCGAAGCGCTCGAACGCGCCGGGCATGCGCTCGGGGTTCGTCGCCGGGGACGCCGCCATCCTCAAGCAGTTCCTGCTGTACCGCACCTATCACGGCGCGGCACTGTCGCCGGTCTGGCAATCCGCCAGCATCGCGGCATGGGGCGACGAGGCGCACGTGCGCGAAAACCGCGCGAAATACGTGAAGAAGTTCTCGACCGTCACACCCATGCTCGCCGACGTGCTCGACGTGAAATTGCCGGACGCCGCGTTCTATCTCTGGGCCAACGTCGCGCGCACCGGCCTCGCGGACACCGCGTTCGCCCAGCGTCTCTACGCCGACTATAATGTGACGGTTCTGCCCGGCTCGTTCCTCGCGCGCGAGGCGCATGGCACGAATCCGGGTAAAGACTTCGTGCGCATGGCGCTCGTCGCCGACGTCGAGGAGTGCATCGAAGGCGCGCAGCGCATCGTCGAGTTCTGCCGCTCGCTCAAACCGTAAAGCCTTTTTCGTGCGCGCCGGGGTCCCGCCCCTTACGGCGCGCAACACCGCTTTCAACCATCAATCTCACGAAATCACCACCATGTCGCAACAACTTCAGCAGATCATCGACACCGCCTGGGAAAACCGCGCCGACTTCTCGCCCAGGTCGGCTCCGAACGACGTGCGCGAAGCCGTCGCCCATGTCATCGCCGAGCTGGACAAAGGCGCGCTGCGCTGCGCCGAGAAGAAGGACGGCGACTGGGTCGTCAACCAATGGGTGAAGAAGGCCGTGCTGCTGTCGTTCCGCCTGGAAGACAACGCACCGATGCCCGCGGGCGGCTACAGCCAGTTCTACGACAAGGTGCCCTCGAAGTTCGCCAACTACACGGCCGAAGACTTCGCCGCCGGCGGCTTTCGCGTCGTGCCGCCGGCCATCGCGCGTCGCGGCTCGTTCATCGCGAAGAACGTCGTGCTGATGCCGTCGTACACCAACATCGGCGCCTATGTCGACGAAGGCACGATGGTCGATACGTGGGCCACGGTCGGTTCGTGCGCGCAGATCGGCAAGAACGTGCACCTTTCGGGCGGCGTCGGCATCGGCGGCGTGCTGGAGCCGCTGCAGGCCAACCCGGTCATCATCGAAGACAACTGCTTCATCGGCGCGCGCTCGGAAGTCGTGGAAGGCGTGATCGTCGAAGAGAACTCGGTCATCTCGATGGGCGTCTACCTTGGCCAGTCGACCAAGATTTACGACCGCGAAACCGGCGAAGTCTCGTACGGCCGCATCCCGGCAGGCTCGGTCGTGGTCGCGGGCAACCTGCCCTCGAAGGACGGCTCGCACAGCCTGTACTGCGCCGTGATCGTCAAGAAGGTCGACGCCAAGACGCGCGCCAAGGTCGGCCTGAACGAGCTGCTGCGAGGCGACTGATGGCGAAGTCCGCCAAGACCGTCGTCTACGGCATTCCGAACTGCGACACCGTGAAGAAGGCCCGTGTGTGGCTCGAAGAGCACGGCGTCGAGTTCGAGTTTCACGACTTCAAGAAAGCGGGCGTCTCGAATGCGCTCGTCCAGGACTGGCTCAAGGACGTGTCGCTCGATCAGCTGATCAACAAGCGCGGCACGACCTGGCGCGGCCTGTCGGACGTGCACAAGGCCGAAGCCGACACGACCGCCGGCGCGATCGCGCTGATGATCCACAAGCCGTCGATCATCAAGCGGCCCGTCGTCGTGGTGAACGGCCGCGTAAAGACGCTCGGCTTTTCCGCCGACCAGTATGCGGAGCTGTTCGCTTGAGCGCCGCATGAGACCGGTGCGTCTGAACTGCTTGATGGCAGCTTGGGCGCACATGGTCATGACACGTTGTTGCCGGCCCCTGCTCCATCAGCGGCGCCGGCATTTTTATTGAAAGTGGTCTTTTTATGTCCGCCACCCTCGCCCTTACCGAAGCCCTGATCGCGCGCGCGTCCGTCACGCCCGACGACCAGCACTGCCAGCGCATCATGACCGAACGCCTTGGTGCGCTCGGCTTCGCGTGCGAAACGATCGAATCCAACGGCGTGACCAACCTGTGGGCCGTCAAGCGCGGCACTGCGGGCGCGCAAGGCCCGCTGCTCGCCTTCGCGGGCCACACCGACGTCGTGCCCACCGGCCCCATCGAGCAATGGAGTTCGCCGCCGTTCCAGCCCTCGCATCGCGACGGCATCCTCTATGGCCGCGGCGCCGCCGACATGAAAACCTCGCTCGCGGCCTTCGTGGTGGCGAGCGAAGAGTTCGTGGCGGCGCATCCGCAGCATCGCGGCGGCATCGCGTTCCTCATCACGAGCGATGAAGAAGGCCCGGCCACCGACGGGACCGTGAAGGTCGTCGAGGCGCTGGAGGCGCGCGGCGAGAAGATGGATTACTGCATCGTGGGCGAGCCGACTTCGACGCATACGCTCGGCGACTGCGTGAAGAACGGCCGCCGCGGCTCGATGTCGGGCAAGCTCGTCGTGAAGGGTGTGCAGGGGCATATCGCCTATCCGCATCTCGCGAAGAACCCGGTGCATCTCCTGGCGCCCGCGCTCGCCGAACTCGTCGCCGAAAAGTGGGACGACGGCAACGAGTACTTCCCGCCCACCACGTGGCAGGTGTCGAACATGCACAGCGGCACCGGCGCGAGCAACGTGATTCCGGGCCACGCCGATGTGATGTTCAACTTCCGCTTCTCGACCGCGAGCACGGTGGAAGGCCTGCAAAAGCGCGTCCACGCGATCCTCGACAAGCACGGCCTCGAATACGACCTGCACTGGAGCGTGAGCGGGCTGCCCTTCCTCACGCCGCGCGGCGCGCTCTCGAATGCGCTCGAAAAAGCGATCCACGACGAAACCGGCGTCACGACCGAGCTTTCGACCACAGGTGGCACATCCGATGGCCGCTTCATCGCCCGCATGTGCGAGCAAGTCGTGGAGTTCGGGCCGCCGAACGCCAGCATCCACAAGATCGATGAGCATATCGAAGTGAAATTCATCGATCCGCTCAAGAACGTCTATCGCCGCGTGCTCGAACAGCTGATCGCCTGACCGGCCCACCGAACACGCTCTGGAGTCCAGAACATGACCCATCCGCTCGCCGCTACCTTTGCCACCGTTCGCGACCTGCTGCGCTACGGTGTCTCGCGCTTTTCGGCCGCGCAACTCGCGTTCGGCCACGGCTCGAACAACGCCTACGACGAAGCCGCGTACCTGATCCTGCACACGCTGCATTTGCCGCTCGACCTGCTCGACCCGTTTCTCGACGCGCGCCTCACGAGCGAGGAAATCGACAAGGTGCTCGGCGTGATCGAGCGCCGCGCGACCGACCGCGTCCCCGCGGCCTACATCACGCAGGAAGCGTGGATGCACGGCCTGCGCTTCTACGTCGATGAGCGCGTCATCGTGCCGCGCTCGTTCATTGGCGAGCTGCTCGCAGACGGCCTGCAGCCCTACGTGGAAGATCCCGAACAGGTCACGGCGGTGCTGGAGCTATGCACCGGCTCGGCGAGCCTTGCGATTCTCGCGGCGCACGCGTTTCCGAACGCCGACATCGATGCCGTCGATCTGTCCGCACCCGCCCTCGAAGTGGCGCGGCGCAACGTGCATGAACACGATCTCGACGAGCGCATCGCCCTCTTCGAAGGCGACCTGTACGCGCCGCTGCCCGAGCGCCGCTACGACGTGATCATCACGAACCCGCCGTACGTGAACGCCGACTCGATGCAGGCGCTGCCGCCCGAATACCGCCACGAGCCGGAACTGGCGCTCGCGGGCGGCGCGGACGGCATGGACATCGTGCGCCGCATCGTCAAGGACGCACGCAACTGGCTCACCGACGACGGTGTGCTGGTGATCGAAATTGGCAACGAGCGCGAGAACGTGGAAGCGGCGTTCGGCGGCCTCGATCTCGTCTGGCTCTCGACGAGCGCCGGCGACGACCAGGTCTTCCTGATCCAGGCCTGCGACCTGCCGGTCTGATCGTCCTGTGCGAAAGAGCCGCGGCGCCTGTGCGCCGTGTCTCGCCGCGTGCAGGACCGGGGCGCTCGCCGTCATCGCAGCGGGTTCGGTAAGATTGAGCCCTCCGGCCGTGCGCTTCCCGGCGCGGGCCGGTCCTGCGTCCGGCTGAAGGAGCGTCCCACGCATCTATGCGATTCGACTGGTCACATCTCGGCACGCTGCTCGCGATCATCCATTTGCTCGGACTGATCGCAGCGTGCCACGCCATCCTCAACACGCGCACCTCGCAAGGCGCGATTGCCTGGGCCGTCTCTCTCGCGACGATGCCCTACCTCACGCTCGTCCCGTATCTCTTTCTTGGCCGCAGCAAGTTCGCGGGCTATGCGGACGCGCGGCGGCTGCGCAACGAAACCTTGCGCTCACGCGCTCACGCGCCCGACTGGGACAAGCTCGTCCGCGCGGGCGAATGGCCTGCCGACGAGCTGGGCGTACGCGTGATCCGCACATTCGCGCGCCTGGGCGGGATGCCGCTCGTGCCGGGCAACGCCGTGCGCACGCTCGTGAATGGCGAAGCGACCTTCTCCGCCATCTTCGATGCGATCGAGCAAGCCCGGCACTACGTGATCGTGCAGTTCTTCATCGTGCGCGCCGACGCGCTCGGCGACATGCTCAAGGACGTGCTGCTCGACTGCACGAAACGCGGCGTACGCGTGTACTTCCTCTACGACAGCATCGGCTCGTTCGACCTGCCCGCCAGTTACGTGCACGAGTTGCAGGACGGCGGCGTGGAAGTGCACCCGTTCTCGACGAAGCGTCACTTCGTGAATCGCTTCCAGCTCAATTTCCGCAACCACCGCAAGATCGTCGTGGTGGACGGCCAGCACGCATTCGTGGGCGGCCACAACGTGGGCATCGAATACCTGGGCGCGAACACGCGCCTTTCTCCGTGGCGCGACACGCATATCGAACTGCGCGGACCGGCGGTCGCCAACGTGCAGTTCGCCTTCACCGAGGACTGGTACTGGGCCACCCAGCAGTTGCCCGGCTGCGAGCCGCCCACGGTCGTGCCGCGGGACGGCGATGACATGTACTGCCTCGTTCTGCCCACGGGGCCGGCCGACCGCCAGGAGACCTGCTCGCTCTTCTTCGTCGAGGCGATCAACGCCGCAAAAAAACGCCTGTGGATCACGACGCCCTACCTCGTGCCCGACGAAGCCGTATTTTCGGCCCTGCGCCTCGCGGCCCTGCGCGGCGTGGACGTGCGCATCATGATCCCGAGCCGGCGCGACCATTACGTGGTCTTCGAGGCGTCGATGCTGTACGCCTTCGATGCGGTACGCGCGGGCATCCGCATCTTTCGCTACAAGCCGGGCTTTCTGCACCAGAAGGTCGTGCTGATCGACGACGTGGCTGCGGCGATCGGCAGCGCGAATCTGGATAACCGGTCGTTTCGCCTGAACTTCGAGATCATGGTGCTGACCGTGCATCGCGGCTTCGCGGCCGAAGTCGAAGCGATGCTGCTGCGCGATTTCGACGAGGCGTTCGAGATCGATCGCAGCGAATACCGCGACGCGCCCGCGTGGCGCAAGATCACGATGCATCTCGCGCGGCTCTTCGCGCCGATTCTCTAGCGCGCCTGCGCCGCCAGGCTGCGCTCAGAGCTGCTTCTCGATGTCCGCCGCAATCGCCTCGGGTTTCGTCATCGGCGCATAGCGCTTCACCACATCGCCGTTGCGGTCGACCAGAAACTTCGTGAAATTCCATTTGATGCCGCCGAGCCCGAGCAGCCCCGGCGCCTCGCCCGTGAGCCAGCGATACAGCGGATGCGCGTTCGCCCCTTTCACGTCGATCTTTTCGAACATAGGGAACGTGACGCCGTAGTTCTTCTCGCAGAAGCTGCCGATCTGCGCGGCGTCGCCGGGTTCCTGCTTGCCGAACTGGTTGCACGGAAAGCCGAGCACCGCGAGCCCGCGCGCGGCGTACTGGTCATACAGCGTTTGCAGGCCCGCGTACTGCGGCGTGAATCCGCATTCGCTCGCGGTATTGACGATCAGGAGCACCTTGCCCGTATAGCGCTCGAGGCTCACCGGCTCGCCGCCGCCGAGCGGTTGCGCCGAAAACGAATAGATCGATGTCATCTGGCTCTCCCGTGGAAAAGCGCCAGTCTACGTGAGAAAACGCGCAATTAGCACTCGACCAGGCGGCTAGCCGTTCGGCCAATGCCGGCCTGAGCGCGCCCAGGCTGCGCGCCCCGGTTTAAAATAGCGCTTTCTTTCGTTTTCTTCCTGCCGGCGCCGTCGTGATCCGCTTCAACCAATTCAGTCTTGCCCGCGGCACCAAGCCGCTTTTCGAACAGACCTCGTTCACGCTGAACCCCGGCGAAAAGGTCGGTCTCATCGGCGCGAACGGCGCGGGCAAATCGACCCTGTTCGCCGTGCTGCGCGGCGAACTGCACGCCGACGCCGGCGACTTCTCGCTGCCGCCGTCCTGGCGCATCGCGCACGTCGCGCAGGAAACGCCGGCGGTCGAGCGCACCGCGCTCGACTACGCGCTGGACGGCGACGCCGCGCTGCGCGAAATCGAGGCCCGCATCGCCGCGGCCTCGGCGGCGCACGACGGCGCGGCGGAAGCCGAAGCGCACGGTGCCTTCGCCGACGCCGACGGCTACACGGCTCCCGCGCGAGCCGAAGCGCTGCTCCTCGGCCTCGGCTTCACGCTCGAGCAAACGCGCCAGAGCGTCTCGAGCTTCTCGGGCGGCTGGCGCATGCGTCTGAACCTCGCGCAGGCGCTCATGTGCCGCTCCGACCTGCTGCTGCTCGACGAGCCCACGAACCACCTGGATCTGGACGCGATCGTCTGGCTCGAAGACTGGCTGCACCGCTATCCCGGCACGCTCGTCGTAATCTCGCACGACCGCGAATTCCTCGACTCGATCTGCAACGTCACGCTGCATCTGGAGAACCAGCAGATCAAGCGTTACGGCGGCAATTACTCGCAGTTCGAGATCCTGCGCGCGCAACGACTGGCGCTCCAGCAAAGCGCCTATGAAAAGCAGCAGCGCACCGTCGCCCATCTGCAAAACTTCATCGACCGCTTCAAGGCCAAGGCCACCAAGGCGCGCCAGGCGCAAAGCCGCGTGAAGGCGCTGGAAAAGATGGAGTTGATCGCACCGGCGCACGCCAGTTCGCCGTTCACGTTCGAATTCCGCACGCCCGACTCCGCGCCCAACCCCATGCTCGTGATGGAAGACGTGCGCTGCGGCTATCGGGCTGAAGATGGCAGCGAAACGCCCATCGTCGAGCGCGTCACGCTCTCGATCCAGAACGGCCAGCGTATCGGCCTGCTCGGTGCGAACGGCCAGGGCAAGTCCACGCTCATCAAGACGCTCGCGGGCACGCTCGCGGCGCTCTCCGGCGAGCTGAGCACGGGCAAGGGCCTGCAAATCGGCTATTTCGCGCAGCACCAGCTCGAAACGCTGCGCCCGGACGACTCGCCGCTCCAGCATCTCGCCCGTCTCGCACCCGACACGCGTGAGCAGGAGCTGCGCGACTTCCTCGGCGGCTTCAACTTCCCCGGCGAAATGGCCACGGCGCCCATCGCGCCGTTCTCGGGCGGCGAGAAGGCGCGCCTCGCGCTCGCGCTGATCATCTGGCAAAAGCCCAACCTGCTGCTGCTCGACGAGCCGACCAACCACCTCGACCTCGAAACGCGGCATGCGCTCACCATGGCGCTCGCGCAGTTCGAAGGCACGCTGATCCTCGTGTCGCACGACCGGCATTTGCTGCGCGCCACGACCGATCAGTTCATGCTGGTGGCGAAGCACCGTCTGCAGCCGTTCGACGGCGACCTCGACGACTACCGCGACTGGCTGCTGCAACACGCGGCCGAGCAACGCGCGGCGCTCAAGGAGGCCGCTTCCGGCACGGCGGATGCGGCAAATGGCGCAGGTGCCGCCGATGGCGTCAATCGCAAGGAACAGCGCCGCCAGGAAGCCGGGCAGCGCCAGAAGGTTGCGCACCTGAAGAAGCCGTTACAGGCGAAAATCGGCAAGATCGAAAAGGAAATGGATGCGCTCAACAGCGAAAAGAGCACGCTCGACACCTTCGTCGCCGACCCGGCGAGCTACGAGCCTCAGCAGAAGAGCCGCCTGACCGACGCGATTCGCCGCCAGGCCGAAGTCGCCTCGCGCCTCGAAACGCTCGAAGCCGAATGGCTCGATGCGCACGAGGAACTCGAGCAGATCGGCTAGCGCAACGCTGCTTCACCATCGCGCCACCAGGCGCTTTCGCCAGGTATTTTCGCCAGGGAGCCACGAGTGTCGTCACCCGCCGCATTGCAGGGCCTTCGCGTACTGGATCTGACCCGCCTCTTGCCTGGGCCCGTGGCCACGTTGCGGCTCGCGGAAATGGGCGCCGATGTCCTGAAAATCGAGCCGCCCGGTGCAGGCGACGCGGCGCGCGTGATGATGCAAAGCGCAGTGGACGAAGTGGCCGCGCGCCCCGGCGCGTTCTATCGCCTCGTCAACCGCGGCAAGCGCGAAACGCGAGTCGATCTGAAGACCGAGAGCGGCCGTTCGGTGTTGTTTGCGCTTGCCCGCGACGCCGACGTGCTCGTCGAAAGCTTCCGGCCCGGTGTGATGGACCGCCTCGGCGTAGGCTACGAGGCATTGCGCAAGGTCAATCCGAAACTCGTCTACTGCGCGATCACGGGCTACGGCACTACCGGCCCGTTCGCCGGCCATCCTGGCCACGACATCAACTATGTCGCCTATTCGGGCGTGCTCGACCAGTTGGCCGCGCGCGACGGCGTGCCGGTGCTGCCCAACTTCCAGATTGCCGACCTGCTTGGCGGCGCACTCAGTGCGGTCACCCAGATTCTCGCGGCGCTCTGGCAGGTGGCGCGCGGCGGCGAGGGTCGTTTCGTCGATGTTTCGATGGCGCACGCGAGCTACGCGCACAACGTGGTCGCCCAGGTCGCGCTCGCCAACGACGACGCCGCGGCGCTGCAGCCGGGCGGCGGTCTGCTCAACGGCGGCGTGCCCTGCTACAACCTCTATCGCACGCAAGACGGGCGGTGGCTCGCCGTCGGCGCGCTCGAGTTGAAGTTCTGGCAGACGCTGTGCCAGGCCCTTGGCCGCGACGACTGGGCGGAGCGGCACTGGAGTCTCGGTCAGGCGATCGGCGGCGCGGATGCCGCGGCGCTCACGCGCGAGTTGGCGGCCATCATCGAGTCGGAGTCGCTGCAGACCTGGATCGACCGTCTGGAGGCGATCGACACCTGTGTATCGCCCGTCCTCACGCCAGGCGAGGCGTCGCGCCATCCCCTCTTCAACGCCGACGTGCTGCAAGCCATGATGGACGAAATGGCCGCGAGGCAAACCCAGCAGGCCGACCCCGCTATGCAGGCGGCGCCTTCTCAGCCAGGTGTTCCTACGCATGCCGCCCAACCTGCCCGACCGGTCCAACCCGCCCAGCCAGGCCAAGGCACCGACACGCCGGGCGCGCCTGGCGGCAAGAAGCCCTTCACTTACGGCCCTTGGGGCTAGTCCTCGCCGTAACCCGCATCACCCTTGGCATAATGAAAAATGGGCGCATCGCAGCGCCCATATTTGTTTAGCGTCGCGGCAGCGTTTGCCGCGGCGACCGCTCGTCGTCGTACATGACGTACTTGCGGCCTTCCACGTGGTGCGCAATGGTGCTGCGCACTTCGGCCGCCGTCACGTCTTCTGCTACCACGCGGCGCGAAATGCGCCCGTCGCCATCGATCCACTCGACGATGCGGCACGTGCTGCCCCAAGGTTGCATGAGCGGCTCGGACACCCGGCAGCCGCGCACGACGATCGAACGACCGCCGAAGGACGTATCAGTCTGTTTCAAGTCGCTATCCTTTCCGCTCGACACGGGTTGAACACCGCGCCAAGGATAGGGAAATCGCAGTCTGAAATGGTTACAGCCGGAACCAGGGTTGTTACTAATCATTACGCGCCAGTACAGGCCATCTGCACGTGCGCGGCGCGCTCAATCCAGTTCGCGTATCCGGTCGATCGCTTCCTCGAGGCGCTCCACCGCAATCACCTGTAAACCTTCGATCGGCTGTTTCGGCGCATTGGCGCGGGGAATCAGGGCGCATGAAAAACCGAGCTTCGCCGCTTCCTTCAGACGATCCTGCCCGCGCGGCGAGGGTCGGATCTCGCCCGCGAGGCCCACTTCGCCAAAAACGATCAGACCCTTGGGCAACGCCTTGTTACGCATCGAAGAATGAATGGCGAGCAGCACGGCGAGATCGGCGGCCGGCTCCGTGATCTTCACGCCGCCCACGGCGTTGAGGAACACGTCCTGATCGAAGCACGCGATGCCGGCATGGCGATGCAGCACCGCCAGCAGCATGGCGAGCCGGTTTTGTTCGAGGCCGACGGCGAGGCGTCGTGGATTCGGCACGTGCGCCGTGTCGACGAGCGCCTGCACTTCGACGAGCAACGGACGCGAGCCTTCCTGGGTCACGAGCACGCAGGAGCCCGGCACGCTCTGCTCGTGCTGTGAGAGAAAGAGCGCCGAGGGATTCGCCACGCCGCGCAGGCCCTTCTCCGTCATCGCGAACACACCCAGCTCGTTGACCGCGCCGAAGCGGTTCTTGAACGCGCGCACGAGCCGGAACGACGAATGCGTGTCGCCTTCGAAATACAGCACGGTGTCGACGATGTGCTCGAGCACCCGCGGACCCGCCAGGTTGCCCTCCTTCGTCACGTGGCCGACCATGATGATCGCCGTGCCCGACTGCTTCGCGATGCGCGTGAGCTGCGCCGCGCACTCGCGCACCTGCGCGACCGAGCCGGGCGCGGAAGTCAGCGCTTCGGAGTAGATCGTCTGGATCGAGTCGATGACCGCGACGTCGGGCTTCTCGGCCTCGATCGTCGCCTGAATCTTTTCGAGCTGGATCTCGGCGAGCAGTTGCAGCTCGCTCGCCATGGAGCCTGGGTCGAGCAGCGCCAGTCGTTGCGCGCGCAACGCGATCTGCGCCGCCGATTCTTCGCCGCTTACATAGAGCGCACGACGCTCAGCCGCGATTTGCGCGAGCGACTGCAAGAGCAGCGTCGATTTGCCGATCCCGGGGTCGCCGCCGATCAGCACCACGCCGCCTGCAACGAGGCCGCCGCCCAGCACGCGGTCGAACTCGCCCACGCCGGTCGTAAAGCGCGGCACGTCGGACGCCTCGATATCGGCGAGACGCCGCACCGGGGCGCTCTTCGCGAGCGACTGGAAACGGTGGCTGCTCGCCGTTTCCGCAACGCCCTCCACGAGCGTGTTCCACGCGCCGCACGCGGGGCACTGGCCTTGCCACTTGGGAGCCTGCCCGCCGCATTCGGTACATGTATACAGTGTCTTGACCTTCGCCATGCTCTTTGCCATGGCGTTATTCGGCCCGCACGGGAACACGCGGCGCAACGGCGCACATCAGCTCGTAGCCGATCGTGCCGCAGGCTTTCGCGACGTCGTCGATGGGCAGATTGTTGCCCCACAGCTCCACGCGCGCGCCCACGCCCGCGGTGTGCACCGGCGTGAGGTCGACGGTAAGCATGTCCATCGAGACGCGGCCCACCACATGCGTGAGCACGCCGTCGACGATCACGGGCGTGCCTTCGGGCGCGACGCGCGGATAGCCGTCGGCGTAACCGCACGCCACCACGCCGATGCGCATGGGCTTGCGCGCCGTGAAGATCGAGCCGTAGCCGACGGTCTGTCCTTCAGCCACATGCTGCGTGGCGATGAGTTCCGACGCGAGCGTCATGGCCGGCTGCAGGCCTGTGCCTTCGAGCGCCGAGGCGAAACCCGATGGCGAAGCGCCATACAGAATGATGCCGGGGCGCACCCAGTCGAAGTGCGTCGAAGGATGCCACAGCGTGGCGGCCGAATTGGCGAGGCTGCGCGCGCCGGCAATGCCTTGCGCGCCGCGCTCGAACGTTTCCATTTGCTCGCCGACGCCGCGCGGCGTGTCGGCGTCGGCGAAGTGCGTCATCAGCGTGATCTGGCCGATGCCTGCACAGGCACGCGCACGCTCCCATGCGGCGCGGTACTTCTCCGGCGTGTAGCCGAGCCGGTTCATACCGCTGTTCATTTTGAGCTGGACGTTGACCGGCTTCGACAGACGCGCCATTTCGAGCATGCGCATCTGCTCGTCGCTGTGCACGACGGTTGTGAGGCTGTAGCGGTCGATCACGTCGATGTCGGTCGGCCGGAAGAAACCTTCGAGCAGCAGGATCGGCCCCGCCCAGCCGAGTTCGCGCAGCTTCACGGCCTCCTCGAGGTCGAGCAGGCCGAAACCGTCGGTTGCGCGCAGGCCGGGGAACGCGCGCGCAAGCCCGTGCCCGTAGGCGTTGGCCTTCACCACGGCCCAGATTTTCGACTTTGGCGCGTACTGGCGGACGACGGCGAGGTTATTGGCGAGAGCGGCGGTGTGAATCGTTGCTGAGAGGGGGCGCGGCATGGGAGATTTTTTCGCAAAGACGCTTTCGAATCAGGAGCTTACAGGGTGTTTTCAGCGCCCCGCAGGCCCGCCTGACGGGCGCTCAAGGAATGTGCTAGTCCGAATACACCTATTTTCGTGATATAAAGCCCTGCGCACAACCCATTTCGAACGTAATAAGCCCGGATGCCTCCCACCCGTCCGGGGCGGACGGACCGCAGCGAGGAAAGCATCGCATCAGATGAAAAAAGGCTTTTACACCATCATGGCCGCGCAGTTTTTTTCGTCGTTGGCCGACAATGCGCTCCTCATCGCTGCAATTGCACTGCTGAAAGACCTCCACGCCCCGAACTGGATGACGCCGCTGCTCAAGCTGTTCTTCGTCCTCTCCTACGTCGTTCTTGCCGCCTTCGTCGGCGCCTTCGCAGATTCCCGCCCTAAGGGCCGCGTGATGTTCATCACGAACACGATCAAGGTCGTGGGCTGCGCCATGATGCTGGCAGGCACCCATCCCTTGTTCGCCTATGGCGTTGTGGGTTTCGGGGCTGCGGCTTATTCTCCCGCCAAGTACGGCATCCTGACCGAGCTGCTGCCGCCTGAGCGCCTCGTCGCCGCCAACGGCTGGATCGAGGGCACGACAGTCGGCTCGATCATTCTCGGCACCGTGCTCGGCGGCGCGTTGATCAGCCCCCACATCGCGTCGCATGTGCTGCGCCATACGCCCGCCGCGATCAGCACGCCCGCCGAAGCCGCGATGGTCGTCATCATGGTGATTTACGTAATCGCCGCCCTCTTCAATCTGCGTATTCCCGACACCGGCGCACGCTACCCGCGCCAGCAGCACGGTGTCATCCGCCTCATCAGCGACTTCGCCGACTGCTTCAACACGCTCTGGCGCGACAAGCTCGGGCAGATCTCGCTCGCGGTCACGACGCTCTTCTGGGGCGCGGGCGCGACGTTGCAATTCATCGTGCTCAAGTGGGCCGAAGTCTCACTCGGCATGTCGCTCTCCGAAGGCGCTGTGCTGCAGGCCGTGGTGGCCGTGGGCGTGGCGGCCGGCGCCATGATCGCGGCCGCGCGCGTGCCGCTCAAGAAGTCGCTCTCGGTGCTGCCGGTCGGCATCATCATGGGTCTTGCGGTCATGCTCATGGCGTTCTACACGCGCCATCTCTTTCCGCCGCATTGGGGCCTGCATATCGGCCACATGCGCATTCCCGGCTACCTGATTTTTGCGTACATCTTCCTCATGGTCGTAGGCGGCCTTTCGGGCTTCTTCGTCGTGCCGATGAACGCGCTGCTCCAGCACCGCGGCC
The DNA here is from genome assembly GCF_040948675.1 of Paraburkholderia sp. BR14312. Taxonomy (NCBI): domain Bacteria; kingdom Pseudomonadati; phylum Pseudomonadota; class Betaproteobacteria; order Burkholderiales; family Burkholderiaceae; genus Paraburkholderia; species Paraburkholderia sp. BR14312. The sequence goes on along the minus strand of NZ_JBFPKI010000004.1, from coordinate 343,622 downwards.
ACGTGCTGCTCTCCGCGGGCCACTCCATCGCCGTGCAGAACTTCAACGAGAACCTCTCGGTGCTCGTGATGCTGTGCCTCTACGCCGTGCTCGTCTGGCTCGACGTGCCGGTGACGATCGTGATCGTGCTGTTCGGCACGTTCGTCTGTCTGATGATGTGGCTCGTGATGCGCCGCCACCAGGCGAATCAACGCTCGTTCGACTCGGTCGCGCTGATCGGCGAAAATCACAGGCATTGATGGGCGCGCCTGACCGCACACCGTCCGGCCAGCACCTCTGCTGAATCGATCCTTCCCTGCGCACGCGCGGCACGTCTTGTCGACCCGGCCGCGCGCGACGCGCACCTGACGCTGCCATGACTTCACCGATTTCCAACGTTCTCACGATCGCCGGCTCCGACTCGGGCGGCGGTGCGGGCATTCAGGCCGACCTCAAGGCGTTCTCCGCGCTCGGCGCGTACGGCGCGAGCGTCATCACGGCGCTCACCGCGCAGAACACGCGTGGCGTCACCGCGATCCACGCGCCCGACGCGGGCTTCGTCACCGCGCAGCTCGACGCCGTGTTCGACGACATCCGCATCGACGCCGTGAAGATCGGCATGCTCGCCAACGCGCAGATCGTGCGCGCCGTCGCCGACGCGCTGCGCCGCCATCAGCCGCCGCGCGTCGTGCTCGACACCGTGATGATCTCGAAGAGCAATCACGCCCTGCTCGCGCCCGAAGCCGTCGCTGCGCTGCGCGAGGAGCTGCTGCCACTAGCGGGCGTCGTCACGCCGAATCTGCCGGAGGCCGCGGCGCTGCTCGGCGTGCCGCCCGCCGCAGACGAAGCCGCGATGGTCGAGCAAGGCGAAGCGCTGCGCGCGCTCGGGGCGCAGGCGGTGCTCATGAAAGGCGGGCATCTGGGCAGCGCGGACAGCCCCGATTGGCTCATCGAAGCCGGCGGCACGCTGCGCCTGGGCGGCCCGCGCGTGCCGGTCACGAATACGCACGGCACGGGCTGCACGCTCTCGTCTGCGATTGCCGCACTGTGGCCGCAGCGCGGGACGCTCGCAACGGCCATTGGCGAAGCCAAGCAGTATCTGACGGCGGCGCTCGAGGCCAGTGAGCGGCTCGACGTCGGTCATGGCGTCGGACCCGTGCATCACTTCTGGCGCTGGTGGTGAGCGTGCTTGCGCGCGCTTATTGACGTGCAAATGCCGCGGCGCGCGCAGGCCAGTCGTCGGGAACGATGAAGCCGCGCGACTGTTCGCGGTAGCCGCCTGCGCTGTCGGGCGTGAATGCCGCAATCAGCGCGGGCTCGTCTGGCCGGGCTAACGCATCGAGTAACGCGTTGGGGTCGACGCAGGGCGCGTCCGCCAGCCTGCGCGGCGCGAGCCATGCGAGCCTCGGCAGGACGCTCCAGCCATCGGCGGCCTGTTGCCCGGCGAACGCCGGCCAGTCCGAGCACGTCACCCACCAGCCACGCCCATGATCTGCGGTCAGCTCGGGGGCGTCCTCCACCCGTGACGGCGCCCCCTCTCCCGCCCGGTAGAAGAGCCAGCCTTTCACGAACATCTGCGCGAGCCAATGGCCTTCGTAGCCCAGCGAAGCGAATTCTTCGTGTGCGCTCAAACGCAGTTGACGGTCGCGCAGATGCGTCAGTTTCAGATCAAAGCGATCGCGCAGATTCGGCCCGACGAATTCGGCGAGCGACGCACGTGCGTCATCGCCCGGTCCTGCGTGCAGGTAGCACTTCACCGCCAGCTCCCAATGCAGACGTTCGCCGGCCCGCGTGCGCACGAGAAAATCGCACTCGCCGAGCGTGAGCCCCGCACGGCGCAGCGGCACGTTCTGCGCGACGAGCTGCGCCGCCGGTCCATGCGCGAGAAACCATCCCAGCAGATTTTCGGCATAGCGGCCGAGGCGGTGCGTCGGCGCGGCCATGAGCGCTTCATGCAGCCGCGCCGGATCGCGATCGAGTTGCGCGAGCCAGTCGCGTGTGGCGCGCGCTTCATCGGCATCGGCGCACCATTGCGCCAATGGAGCTAGCGGTGGTTGCGCACGCAACAGATCCGCGCTGAAAAGCAGCCACGCGAGATCGCGCACGGCCGGATCGGCGAGGCGATCGAGTATGTCGCGGTTCGCGCCGCTACCAGGCACACGCTGAGACCCAGCATCGTCTTGCGGCCCGCCGTCGCCCCCGGCACATTGGGCGCCGGATACGTTCGCGGGCCGCGCAGCGTTCATTGCTCGCCGCCGGACGCCGCACGCCAGGTGTCGCGGGCGAGACAGAGGTCGGTCCAGGCCTTCGCCTTGTCGTGCAGGCTGCGCAGCAAATAAGCGGGGTGATAGGTGACGATGACGGGCACGCCCTCGTATTCGTGGACGCGTCCGCGCAGCGACGCGATGCTGCCATCGGTCTTGAGCAGGCTTTGCGCCGCGAAACGCCCGAGCGCGACGATGATCTTCGGCTTCACGAGCGCCACCTGCCGCTGCAGATACGGCTCGCAGCGCGCGACCTCGTCGGGTTCCGGATTGCGGTTGCCAGGCGGGCGGCACTTGATGACGTTCGCGATATAGACGTTCTCGCCACGGGCGAGCGAGAGCGCGCGCAGCATGTTGTCGAGCAGCTTGCCGGCCTGGCCGACGAAGGGCTCGCCCTGGCGGTCTTCGTTCTCGCCGGGCGCCTCGCCGATCAGCATCCAGTCGGCCTCGCGATCGCCTACGCCGAACACGGTGTTGGTGCGCTTCTCGCACAGGCGGCAGCGCGTGCACGAGGCCACGCATTCGGCGAGCGCGTCCCAGTCGAGCGTCGCGACATCGTTGCGCGGTGCGCCGTCAGCCTGCGCCGGCTCGGCGTCGTGAGGCAGAACCGGCTGGGCCACTGTGTCGAACCAGGCGAAATCTTCGTCGGTGAGGGGCGGCGGTTCGTCCGATGAACGCGGTGCGGGCGTCGATGGCGAAGCAGCGCGCGCAACGGGCTGCGGTGCTTGCGAGCGCTCCGCGGCGGCCGGGTGTATTTCGGACGGCTCCGCCGCAGCGACCGGACGATGCACGACCGGCACCACCGGCGCCGCCGGCGCCTCGGCTTGCGCGCGTGTCACCGCGGACGACGGCGCAGCGGCCTCATCTTCGCGCACTGCTTCGAGCGGCGCGGCACCCCGCGCCCCTTTGCGCACCCAGCGCGGCGCGAGCCCAAGCTCCTCCAGCGCGATCTCATCGAGCGACATCCGCGCCCTCCCCTGCAAAAGAAAAACGCATCACGAGTGCGTCCTCGCGGCTGTGATGCCGGGCCGGATAGTAGTTCTTGCGGCGGCCGATCGTGACGAAGCCGAACTGTTCGTACAGCCGGATTGCCCGGTGATTCGAAGGCCGGACTTCGAGCAGCAGGCCTTCGAGCCCCTGCGTGCGCGCAATGCGCACCGCCTCGCGCAGCATGGCGAGCCCCGCGCCCGCGCCCTGCGCCTGAGGCGCGACACACAGATTCAGCAGATGCATCTCGTCGACCACGGGCATCAGCACGCAATAACCGATCAGCGTGCCGGTGACGTGGCGCATGCACAGCCCGTAGTAGCCATTGCGCAGCGAATCCTCGAAGTTGCCGCGCGACCACGGAAACTCATAGGCGGAACGCTCGACGATCGCGACTTCGTCCAGGTCGCTTTCGGTCATCGGCGACAGGTAGCGGTCGGTCATGAGCACGCCGCTCATTGCGCGCCCTCTCCGCCTGCGCCACCGTGAGCGGCAGCCTTCGCGGCCAGGCGCTCGGCCGTGGTCTGCGCGACCTTGTTGCGCACGTATTCGGGCGCAGCCTGGTCGGCGGGTTGCGTGCGGCCCGCGCGATACGCGCGCAACGCCGCGTGCGCCAGCGGCAGCGCGTGCGGGAGCGCCTCGGCGTCGATCGTGCGCGCTGCGGCGGCGGCCGTCAGGCGCGCGCCGAACGCTGCGGCGGCGTTGCCCGCCAGCGTGAACGGCGCCTCGGGCGCGGCGATATGCTCCGGCGAGTCGAGCGATGCGGCCTGCAGCGTGCGCCAGTCGCCGGCTGCGGCATCCCACGCGTAGTCGGCCCAGTAGGCTTCGTCCATGCGCGCGTCGAGCGCGGCCAGCACGCGGGTCGCGGCAGGATCGCGCAGCCTCGCGCTCTCCGCACACACGAGCAGCGTGCCCACGGGCACCACCGGGATATCGAGGCCGAACGCAAGCCCTTGTGCCACGCCCGTCGCCGTGCGCAGCCCCGTGAAGGAGCCCGGGCCCGCGCCGAACGCGATCGCGTCGCAGTCGGCGAGCGTGAGGCCGGCTTCGTCGAACAATTCGCCAATGGCCGGCAGGAGCCGCGTGCTGGAGACGGCACCGGTGGCTTCGTGGCGCACCCAGACGCTGACTTCCGAGCGCGACGCGGTAGCAGCCTCGCCGCCGGTAGAGGGAGAAAGATCTGCGCCGCCAGGGGCGACGCGAAGCAGCGCGACCGAGCAATATTCGGTCGAAGTATCGAGGGCAAGCAGCACGGTTTCGGTCATGAGCGCTATTGTAATGCCCCGCCCTCCGCGCTGGCCCAGGGCTCTCGCCAACCGGCGGATGCACAAGCATCAGGCGTCATGGCCTCCTCTGGCCCACCCGTGCCCGGCACGAGTGGAGGAATCGCTCCAGCTTTTCCGGGGTTTGCGCTGCTACCATCGGCGCGCTGACCTGAACCACTATGCGGAGGAAACAATCATGAGCGACGTGAACACTCAGTTCGCCCAAGCCCAGCAAGACGTGCAGCAACTGCCGGAGCGCCCCGGCAATCTGACGCTGCTGCGCCTCTATGCACTCTTCAAGCAGGCCACCGAAGGCGACGTGCACGGCGACAAGCCCGGCTTCACCGATATCGTCGGCAAGTACAAGTACGAAGCGTGGGCCGCGCTGCAAGGCACCGCGCAGGAAACGGCCAGGCAGCAATACGTAGAATTGGTTGAATCGCTCAAGAGCGGCGCCACGAGCTGAACGCGCGCAACTGACAAGGCGCGCGTGACGAGTTGAGGCGCCCCGCCCACTGCGTCACACCGCCGCACCCGTGCCCTCGCGGTGCGTCGCTCTGGCGCGTCGCAACAAAACGAGATATACTGCGCGCTGCGTTGTGCTCCGGTCGCTCGTTCGATCAGCACAACGCCTCGTAGCGTTAAGCTCCAATCCAGTTTAGAACCTGTCCCCCCCTGCCATGGCCCTTTTTTTGGGGCCGTCAATATCAGGCTGGCGGCTGGCCAATCCCGGCCTGAGCCGCACCCAAAACAGCTTCTAACGAAAAATCCGCCATTGTGTGCGGATTGCCCCCGTTTTTCGATTTGTTCGCAAAATCCGACGACTTGGGTATGCCGATTGGCGCCGACGTTCTATTTCCTGTGTAACAAGGATTTTCATGACTTCGAGCAATACCCAAAGCCCCCTGGACGCAATCGCCGATCAGGCCCTCGGTCTTTCCGCCGCCGCCGACGCTTCCGTTGAAGCCCCCGCGCAGGCCGCCGATGTGACCGACGGTGCGGCGTTCGCGGCACTCGGTCTGTCGCCGGAGATCGTCTCCGCGCTGATCGCAGCGGGCTACAAGGCTCCGACGCCGGTGCAGGAACGCGCCATTCCTGTCGCCATCGCCGGACGCGACCTGCTGGTCTCGAGCCCGACCGGTTCGGGCAAGACCGCAGCCTTCATGCTGCCCGCCATCGAGCGCTTCGCGCAGATCCAGAAGGCCCTGGCCGCCCAGCCGCGCGAGCCGCGCCCGCAAGGCGCGAACGGCCCGCAAGGCGATCGCCGCCAGCGCCGTCCGCAACCGGTGGCACGCCCCGGTCTCCTCGTCCTCACGCCCACGCGTGAACTCGCGATGCAGGTGACCACGGCTGCTTCGACGTACGGCAAGCACCTGCGCCGCCTGCGCACGGTCAGCATTCTCGGCGGCGTGGCTTACGGCCAGCAGCTGATGCTGCTCGCAAAGAACCCCGAGATTCTCGTGGCGACCCCGGGCCGTCTGCTCGATCACCTCGAGCGCGGCCGCATCGACTTGTCCGAACTCAAGATGCTCGTGCTCGACGAAGCCGACCGCATGCTCGACATGGGCTTCATCGACGACATCGACACGATCGTCGCCGCAACGCCCGAAACGCGTCAGACGATGCTGTTCTCGGCCACGCTCGACGGCAAGATCGCTTCGATCACCGGCCGCCTGCTGAAGGACCCGGAGCGCATCGAGATCGTGCGCAAGGTCGAGGCAGCCTCGAACATCGCGCAAACCGTGCACTACGTGGACGACCGCGATCACAAGGATCGTCTGCTCGACCATCTGCTGCGCGACGAGAGCCTCGACCAGGCTGTCGTGTTCACGGCGACCAAGATGGACGCTGACCAGCTCGCCGGCAAGCTCGCCGACGCTGGCTTCGAAAGCGCCGCGCTGCACGGCGACCTGCCGCAAGGCGCGCGTAACCGCACGATCCGCGCGCTGCGCGAGCGTCGCGTGCGCGTGCTCGTCGCGACCGACGTCGCGGCGCGCGGTATCGACATCCCCGGCATCACGCACGTGTTCAACTACGACCTGCCGAAGTTCGCCGAAGACTACGTGCACCGTATCGGCCGTACCGGCCGTGCCGGCCGCTCGGGCACCGCGGTGAGCCTCGTGCATCACGCCGAGCAAGGCGCCCTCAAGCGTATCGAGCGCTTCGTGCGTTCGCCGCTGCCGGTGAACGTCGTGGAAGGCTTCGAGCCGCGCAAGGCGCCGCCGGCCAACCGTGGCTTTGGCGGCCGCGGTCGCCCGGGTGGCGGCAATGGCGGTGGCCGTCGCTTCGGCAACGGTAACGGCAAGCCGGGTGGCTACGGCGCCCGTGCCGGCAATGGCGGCAACGGCGGCGAGCGCAACGGCAACAGCTGGGGCAACAAGCCGGAAGGCTCGCGCGGCGGCTACGGTGCCCGCGAAGGCGGCTACAACTCGGGTTCGCGTGAAGGCGGCTTCGGCGGCGGCTCGCGCGGCGAAGGTAACCGAGGCGGCTACGGCCAGCAACGCGAAGGCTACGGCCGCTCGCGCGAAGGCGGTGGCGGTTACGGCGCGCGCCGTAACGACGGCCCGCGTGGCGCGCGTCGCGACAGCTAAATCGCCTGAAACGGCGTGGCGCGGCCTTCGAGCCGCCCCGCCGCCACAGCGAAATACCCAGGACCGGTGCTTAGGCACCGGTCTTTTTTTATCTTCGCGTAGATTTCATGATGTGAAAAATTTTTTTGCTTCGTAAAAAATCGTGCTGCGTGGCACAAAGGGACCCATTGCAAGATGGAAAATTATGTTTCACATCACAAAACGAATTGCATAACACATTGATTTTGTTTAAATAAAAAACCTTCAAAAAGCCCATTGCCCGCCTGTTGCCCGTCAATCGATTTGCCTAGACTCTTATATAAGAGTTCGCGAAACGAAACACCAGAACACCGGCGCTTGCGTTTCGCGATTCAGCGGTTCAGCAGTTTCGTTTCAGCGATCCCCTTATCAGGCAAACGAAGGAGCCCACCATGTCGACTCGTCAACAGCAAGCTCAGCAACTCCAACAGCAATGGGAAACCGATCCGCGCTGGAAGGGCATCAAGCGCAACTACACGGCGGAAGACGTGGTGCGCCTGCGCGGCTCGCTCCAGCCGGAGCACACGCTCGCGAAGCACGGCGCCGAAAAGCTCTGGAAAGGCGTGAACACCGAGCCGTTCATCAACGCACTGGGCGCGCTCACGGGCAACCAGGCCATGCAGCAAGTGAAGGCCGGTCTCAAGGCGATCTATCTCTCGGGCTGGCAGGTCGCGGGCGACGCCAACCTCGCCGGCGAAATGTACCCGGACCAGTCGCTCTACCCGGCCAACTCGGTGCCGCAGGTGGTCAAGCGCATCAACAACACGCTCACGCGCGCCGACCAGATCCAGTGGTCCGAAGGCAAGAATCCCGGCGACGAAGGCTACGTGGATTACTTCCAGCCGATCGTGGCCGACGCAGAAGCCGGCTTCGGCGGCGTGCTCAACGCGTTCGAACTGATGAAGGCGATGATCGAAGCGGGCGCCGCGGGCGTGCACTTCGAAGACCAGCTCGCCTCGGTGAAGAAGTGCGGCCACATGGGCGGCAAGGTGCTCGTGCCGACGCGCGAGAACGTCGCGAAGCTCACGGCCGCGCGTCTGGCCGCCGACGTCTGCGGCGTGCCGACCGTGCTGCTCGCCCGCACCGACGCGGAAGCCGCCGACCTCGTGACCTCGGACATCGACGATAACGACCGCCCGTTCCTCACCGGCGAGCGCACCGTCGAAGGCTTCTTCCGCACGAAGAACGGCCTCGAGCAGGCCATCTCGCGCGGTCTCGCCTACGCGCCGTACGCCGACATGATCTGGTGCGAAACGGGCAAGCCGGATCTGGAGTTCGCGAAGAAGTTCGCGGAAGCGATCCACAAGCAGTTCCCGGGCAAGCTGCTCTCGTACAACTGCTCGCCGTCGTTCAACTGGAAGAAGAACCTCGACGACGCGACGATCGCCCGCTTCCAGCGCGAGCTGGGCGCCATGGGCTACAAATTCCAGTTCATCACGCTCGCGGGCTTCCACTCGCTCAACTACTCGATGTTCAACCTTGCGCACGGCTACGCACGCCAGAACATGAGCGCGTTCGTGGAACTCCAGCAGGCGGAGTTCGCCGCCGCCGAGAAGGGCTTCACCGCCGTGAAGCATCAGCGCGAAGTGGGCACCGGCTACTTCGACGCCGTGACGCAGACGGTCGAGCGCGAAGCGTCGACCACGGCGCTGCACGGCTCGACGGAAGACGAACAGTTCTTCGACAAGAAGGTGGCGTAAGACCACCGGCAGCAACGGCGGCACGAGCCGCCGCGCTCGAACAGGCGGCCGGCACGCGTACCTTGGCGGGGCGCGCCGGCCGCCTGGCGACGCGGCACGAGCGCATGCCGCAGGGCGTTCAGGGAGGAAGCGGTCGAGGACACCGGCCGCGCGTGCTGGACAGAATCCGGCCCGTGGCTCGCTCAGCCAACGCAGCGGGCGAGCATGGCCTCGTGCTTCATCGCGAAACCTGGAAAAGCGCCAGCTAGCGATAAACGATCACCGGAATCTTCGTATGCGTAAGCACGCGCTGCGTCTCGCTGCCGATCAGCAGGCTGCCCAGCCCGCGACGCCCGTGCGAGGCCATGAAGATGACATCGCAGCCGCCCGCTTCGGCGGCTTCGATGATGCCGAGATACGGCGAGGGATGCACGCTCGTGCGGCTGTCGCAGACCACGCCCGCGCTACGCGCCGCCGCCTCGATTTCGTCCAGATGCACTCGCGCCTCTCGCTCACTGCGCGTCTGGAAGTCACCGGGCGGTTCGATCACCACGTCGGCGTAAGGCGAGTACGGATATTGCGGCAGGCATGCGTAGGCCGTGACGCGCGCGCCCACTGTGCGCGCGAGATCGATCGCGCCGTTGATCGCTTTCTTCGACAGTTCCGAGCCGTCCGTCGGAACGAGGATGTGCTTGAACATGGCGCCCTCCGTGGTCTATCGGATTACGGGCAAGGCTAGAATCAAAGTCAAGGTTCGAAACGGGGGGCAAAGACTCAGCAGGCGTCTCGCGCGGGCGAGCGCCTGGGCCCTCAGGGTCGATTGTAGTGCGCGATAAATCGCTGCAAGCCATGCGTGCGGGTCATCCCGGATATCGGAAACGCGCACTGCGCCCTATCCCCAGTAACCGGGTTGACCGTAGGTATGCTTGAGATAGTCGAGAAAGAGGCGCACGCGCAGCGGCAGATGGCGGCGCTGCGGAAACACGGCGTGAATGCCGATGGGCGGCGCGGCGAATGCGTCGAGCACGCTCACGAGCCGGCCCGCCGCGATGTCCTCGCCGACTTCCCACCACGAGCGCCACGCCAGACCGTGGCCCGCGAGACACCACTCATGCAGCACGGCGCCGTCCGAGCATTCCATCGTGCCCGCCACGCGGATCGACACCACTTTGCCGTCCTGCTGGAACGCCCAGCCGCGCTGCTGGTTCAGGCTCGCGCCGAAAGCGAGACAGTTATGGCGCGCGAGGTCGGCGGGCGTTTCGGGCTCGCCGCGGCGCGACAGATACGCGGGCGCCGCCACGCACACGCGGCGGTTCTCGCCGAGCTTGAGCGACACGAGAGACGAATCGGGCAATTCGCCGAGGCGCACGGCGCAGTCGAAACCTTCGTTGACGAGATCGACGAGCCGGTCCGAAAGATCGAGCGCGATGCTCACGTCCGGATGCGCAACCGTGAAATCGGGCACGAGCGGCGCGACATGGCGACGCCCAAAACCAGCCGGCGCGGACACGCGCAGGTGCCCGCTCGCCTTCACGCCGCCCTCGGACACACTCGCCTCGGCGTTCTGCATGTCGTGAATGATGCGCTGGCAGTCCTCGAGAAACGCCGATCCTTCGAACGTGAGCGTAATGCGCCGCGTGGTGCGCACGAGCAGTTTCACGCCGAGGCGCTCTTCCAGCGCATCGATGCGCCGGCCGATGATGGCGGGCGCCACGCCCTCGGCCTGGGCGGCGGCGGACAGGCTACCCTTGGCGGCCACGGTGACGAAAGTCTCGATCTGTTTGAAGCGGTCCATCGGTGGAGGCTGCGCGCACTGGGCGACAGAAACAGTGGAAAAGAGAAGGCAGGTCGACAGATTAGGTGGGTAAAAGTAAAAGATCAAGTGATCAATCCCGTCTTTTTCAGTGATACGACTCATGAATACAATCGACCTCGACCTCTGAAGATGGAGTGCAAGGCTATGTCGGCCACAACGACACCCTCAACGACACGATTTCCCAAGGCAGTTGTTTTCGACGCGTACGGCACGCTTTTCGACGTGCATTCGGTCGTCGCTGCCGCCGAGCAGATGTTCCCCGGCCAGGGCGAGGCGCTCTCGCAGCTGTGGCGCCTGAAGCAGATCGAGTACACGCAGTTGCGCACGCTCTCCGACCCGGCCGGCGCGCGCTATCGCCCGTTCTGGGACATCACGCTCGACGCCCTGCGCTACGCCGCGCGCCGCCTGAACCTGTCGCTCACGGGCGCGGGCGAAAAGCGTCTCATGGACGAATACGCCTGCCTGTCGGCTTTCCCCGACGTGCTGCCCGTGCTGCGCCGCCTGCGTGAGCCACGCGAAGACGGCACGCGCATGGGCCTGGCGATCCTCTCGAATGGCAACCCGCAGATGCTCGACATCGCGGTGAAGAGCGCCGGCATGAGCGGCCTCTTCGACCACGTGCTGTCGGTCGATGCCGTGCGCGCCTACAAGCCGGCCGCCGCCGCGTATGCGCTCGGCTCGGCCGCCTTCGACGCCGCGCCACGCGACCTCGTGTTCGTGTCGTCGAACGGCTGGGACGCCGCGGGCGCCGGCTGGTTCGGCTACACCACGTTCTGGATCAATCGCCAGCGCTTGCCCGCCGAAGAGCTCGGCGTGGCGCCGCATGGCACCGGCAGCGGCATGACAGAACTCGCCGCCTTTCTCGAAACCGCTGCGCCCGAGCCGCAAAGCCGCCCTCGCCCCAGCCCGGGCGCGTGACAGACACGCCGCTCGCCGCAGCCACAACAACCACACATTCACAATCTGACCGACCAAGGAGCAAGCAAATGGCGAACACGTTGCAACTGCCGCAAGGCATGCAGATCACGGCTGACATCCGGCCCGGCTTCGAAACGATCCTCACGCCCGAAGCGCTCGAACTCGTCGCGAAGCTGCACCGCGCATTCGAGCCGCGCCGCCAGGAACTGCTGAAGGCACGCGTCGAGCGCACCAAGCGCCTCGACGCCGGCGAGCGCCCCGACTTTCTTGCCGACACGAAATCGATCCGCGAAGGCGACTGGAAGATCGCGGCGCTGCCGAAGGATCTCGAATGCCGCCGCGTGGAAATCACGGGCCCGGTCGAGCGCAAGATGATCATCAACGCGCTGAACTCGGGCGCCGACTCGTACATGACTGACTTCGAGGACTCGAACGCGCCGAACTGGGAAAACCAGATCGTCGGCCAGCTCAACCTGAAGGACGCAGTGCGCCGCACGATTTCGCTCGAACAGAACGGCAAGACCTACCAGCTCAACGACAAGACCGCCACGCTGATCGTGCGTCCGCGCGGCTGGCACCTCGACGAGAAGCACGTGACGGTGGACGGTCAGCGTGTGTCGGGCGGCATCTTCGACTTCGCGCTCTATCTCTTCCACAACGCGAAGGAACTGATTTCGCGCGGCAGCGGCCCGTACTTCTATCTGCCGAAGATGGAAAGCCACCTCGAAGCGCGTCTGTGGAACGACATCTTCGTCGCGGCGCAGGAAGGTGTGGGCATCCCGCGCGGCACGATCCGGGCGACGGTGCTGGTCGAGACGATCCTCGCCGCGTTCGAGATGGACGAAATCCTCTATGAACTGCGCGAGCACAGCTCGGGCCTGAACGCCGGCCGCTGGGACTACATCTTCTCGGCGATCAAGAAGTTCAAGAACGACAAGGACTTCTGTCTTGCCGACCGCGCGCAGATCACGATGACTGTGCCGTTCATGCGCGCCTACGCGCTCGAACTGCTCAAGACCTGCCATAAGCGCAACGCACCGGCGATCGGCGGCATGAGCGCACTCATCCCGATCAAGAACGACGCGGCCGCCAACGACAAGGCCATGGGCGGCGTGCGTTCGGACAAGGCGCGTGACGCGACCGATGGCTACGACGGCGGCTGGGTTGCGCACCCGGGCCTCGTGCCCATCGCGATGGAAGAGTTCGTGAAGGTGCTCGGCGACAAGCCGAACCAGATCGGCAAGCAGCGCGCGGACGTGAACGTCACGGGCAAGGATCTGCTCGACTTCCGTCCGGAAGCGCCGATCACCGAGACGGGCCTGCGCAACAACATCAACGTGGGCATCCACTACCTCGGCTCGTGGCTCGCGGGCAATGGCTGCGTGCCGATCCACAACCTGATGGAAGACGCCGCGACCGCCGAAATCTCGCGCTCGCAGGTGTGGCAGTGGATCCGCTCGCCCAAGGGCAAGCTCGAAGACGGCCGCAAGGTCACGGCCGAACTCGTGCGCGAACTGATCCCGCAGGAGCTGGACAAGGTGAAGGCGTCGGTCGGCGGCGACACGAAGCCGTATGAGCGCGCAGCGCAGATCTTCGAACAGATGTCGACGTCGGAAAGCTTCGTCGAGTTCCTGACGCTGCCGCTGTACGAAGAGATCTAATCGTTCGGTACGTCTAACGAATCGCCGACGAATAAGGCCCGGCGGGTGTGAGCCCGCCGGGCCTTGGTGTTTTCACGCGCCGCGTCTTGAGTTGTCAGCGCCCGCGCCGATGCGCGACCCAGTCGCCGCCTGCGATCTCGGGGCGTCCGGCAATGGCGGCCGACGCGACCGGATAGTAGAGGCAAGCGATGCGTTCGCCCTGCACCTCGATATCCACTTCCTGCGAAACGAACAAGTTGTCGACGCCCGGATACACCTGCTCGATTTCGTCGAGCACGGCGAGGAGCGCGTCGTCAATCTCGTAGACGTCGCCGACGACCGTCGATTGCGCATTCGCCGACCCGGCCACCATCCCGGGATAACTGCCGAAGTCGAAGAGCCGGCCGGCGAGCGTGGCGAGACCGAGGTGACGCGGGCGCGCGATCGCGTTGCGATCGGCCGCGAGGTTGATGTCGTTGATCTCGCCCGCGCGCAGCGTGCCGTAGACGAACACGTATTTCATGGCTTTTCTCTCCTTCAGGGCGGCTCGCGCCACACGAGCACGCTGTCGATTCGTCCACATTATGCCCGGCCGCGAATGGCGTGCGGTCAAGGCCCTCGAGCGCGAGACGTCTACAATGGGCGCACAGTTGCCAAACCCGTCGCCCTGCCCGTCATGCCCGAGGATCTGCCCCGCTTCGCATCCAGCGATGCACGCAACGATTCGCTGCCGCGCGCCGAACTCGTCGATATCCCGCCCGAGTTCGCGCCGACGCCCACGCATCCGATCCGCGTACGCTCGCGTCCCATGCCGTCGGGTGTGTGCATCGCGCAGCACACGCATGCGTGGGCGCAGCTTGCCTACTCGTCGCGCGGCGTGCTGCGTATGGCGACGCCCGGCACGACGTGGATGGTGCCGCCCTCGCGCGCGATCTGGGTGCCGCCTCACATCACACACGAAGTGGCGATCGTCGAGGACGCGTTCCTGCGCACGCTCTACGTAGACGAATCGGTGATTCCGCCCGGCCTCGACGCGTGTCGCGTGGTCGAAGTCTCAGGCCTGCTGCGCGAGACGATCGCAGCACTCGACGAGCGCGGCATTCCCACCGCGCGTGAGCGCCTGCTCGGCGCGCTGGCGCTCGACGAGATCACGCGCTCGGCGCCGCTGCCGCTCGACGTGCCGATGCCCGACGAAAAGCGCCTGCGCGCGTTATGCGAAGCGCTGATCGCCGATCCGGCGGGACCCGGCTCGCTCGAATACTGGGCCGCACACGTGGGCGCGAGCACGCGCACGATCGCGCGGCTCTTCCGGCAGGAACTGGGGGTGAGCTTTTCGCAGTGGCGCCAGCAGGCGATTCTCGCGCGCGCGATCCCGCTGCTCAATCAGGGACGCCCGATGGCCGTCGTGGCGCAGGAACTCGGCTACCGGAGCCAGAGTGCGTTTTCGGCGATGTTTCGCCGTGCCTTCGGCGAGAGCCCGCGCGCCTTCATCGCGCGCGGCACGGGTGACCGCGATGCGGACGAACCGGAAGATTCCGTGGCCGCCGGGCGCGACGACGACACGCGTTAAGTGGGAAAGCGGCCAGGCTCAGACGAGCCGCGTCATATGGCGAATCGAGCCCAGGCGCGCAAGCCTCGGACCCGCCACGCGATAACCCATGCGCAAGTAAAGTCGCGCGGCCGGATTGTCGACGAACACGCGCAGTTGCAGCTCGCGCAGGCCGCGCTCGCGGGCCCACTGGTGCGAGATATCGAGCAGGAACGTGCCGGCGCCATTGCCGCGATACCCCTGGGCGATCTGCACATCGCGAATGTGCAGCGAGTCGCCCTCCTGCGTCACGCGCAGCACGCCAATCGCCTCGCCATCGAGTTCGAGAATGAAGTTCTCCGACTCGCGATAGCTCGCCAGAAAGAGATCGCCGCGCCAGACGAGGTGATGCCGCAGATAGTAGCCACCCATGTTATTGCGCGTGAGCGTCTCCGCGAACTCGAAATCGTCCATGGTGGC
Organism: Paraburkholderia sp. BR14312; assembly: GCF_040948675.1. Classification (NCBI taxonomy): domain Bacteria; kingdom Pseudomonadati; phylum Pseudomonadota; class Betaproteobacteria; order Burkholderiales; family Burkholderiaceae; genus Paraburkholderia; species Paraburkholderia sp. BR14312. The sequence continues at coordinate 328,457 of NZ_JBFPKI010000004.1, read as the reverse complement.
GCGGCGCAGCTGAAACGGCGACGGGATGTCGTTCGGTGCGAACATGTCGGCAAGCGAGGAAACCAGGTTTCGACAACGCTACGATAACGCGCGGCCGCCGGCAATCGCAGATTGTCCGTACGGCAAACGAAATGAAGGATGGGGATGGAAGCGCGAGAAACGTCTGTGGAAAAAGAAAAAGCCCGTTGGACGTATCCAACGGGCTTCGTTCTGGCGGAGCGGACGGGACTCGAACCCGCGACCCCCGGCGTGACAGGCCGGTATTCTAACCGACTGAACTACCGCTCCAGCTTGCTGCTCACCGGCGGGCGTCGGTCGATTCCCGCTGGCGGCGTCGCCGCATGACTCTTTGGCGCCGCATTTTGATTTGGCGTCCCCTAGGGGATTCGAACCCCTGTACTCACCGTGAAAGGGTGATGTCCTAGGCCTCTAGACGAAGGGGACAACACGGGTATAAGCGCAGGCTTACACCTTTGAACTGCAGCGGTTCGCCATTGCCGAAGCAACGACGGAACAGCTTTGAAACTGGCGGAGCGGACGGGACTCGAACCCGCGACCCCCGGCGTGACAGGCCGGTATTCTAACCGACTGAACTACCGCTCCAGCTTACTGCTCACACCGGCGGGCGTCGGTCGATTCCCGCTGGCGGCGTCGCCACACTGCTCGCTCGCAGTGCTACTTCTTTGGCGCCGCATTTTGATTTGGCGTCCCCTAGGGGATTCGAACCCCTGTACTCACCGTGAAAGGGTGATGTCCTAGGCCTCTAGACGAAGGGGACAACACGGGCTTTCGCCTGTAATCGTCACTTTAACTAAAAAGCCCGCTCACAGTTTCTGAACGGGCTCGATCTGGCGGAGCGGACGGGACTCGAACCCGCGACCCCCGGCGTGACAGGCCGGTATTCTAACCGACTGAACTACCGCTCCAGTTCGACACAGTCAGATGGATGTCGGTTGATTTCCACCTGATGCTACGCCAATCTCATTGACGACGCTCATGTCTGGCGTCCCCTAGGGGATTCGAACCCCTGTACTCACCGTGAAAGGGTGATGTCCTAGGCCTCTAGACGAAGGGGACATGATCTTTTCAGATAATGCCTTTACCGCACTCTACTGCTTACTGCATGTTCTGTTGGTGGAGGTAAGCGGGATCGAACCGCTGACCTCTTGCATGCCATGCAAGCGCTCTCCCAGCTGAGCTATACCCCCTTGCAGAACAGAAGCGAGATTTTAAACATCAATTTCGCTTTCGTCAAGAGCTTTTGAATCGTTTTTTGAAGCGCTTCGAGGTTTCCTTGAAACATCGTTGCCCGATTCTGCGGCTCTTTGCGTGAGATTTGCTGCTTATTTGCCGCTTGTTTGCGACTCTCTCGCGCTCCGTATTCAACGGAGCCCGAATACTACAAGAACTGCCGCCCGGGCGCTAGGGTCCGGGCGAATATTCTTCAAAATTTTTAGTTTGCAGCCGAAATGCCCTTCTCGAGGCGGCTCACCACCGCATCGCGGCCGAACAGCACGAGCACCGCTTCGACCGAAGGCGTATGCGTCGTCCCTGCCACGAGCAGGCGGGCCGGCATCGCGAGCTGGGGCATCTTGAGCTTGTGTGTGGCAAGCGTCGCCTTCAGCGCTGCCGAGACGCCCTCCTTCGTCCACTCCGCGCCCTTGAGCGCGACGACGAGATCGGCGAGCGCGGGGCGTACGGCTTCCGTGATGTGCTGTGCGAGCGCTTCGGCTTCCGGCTGCGGCTCGCGGTAGAACATCATCGCGCTCTCGGCGATCTCCTTGATCGTGTTCGCACGGTCCTTGAAAAGCGCGACCACGCCTTCGAGCGACGGCCCCTTGGCGAGCGCCGCCTCGTCCACGCCGAGGGCAGCGAAGAACGGCTTCGAGAGCGCGGCGAGGCGCGCGTTGTCCACTTCCTTCAGGTAGTGGTTGTTGAGCCAGTTGAGCTTGTTGTGGTCGTATTGCGCGGGCGACTTGCCGAGATGCTCGAGATCGAACCACTCCACGAACTGCTCGCACGTGAACACTTCGGCGTCGCCGTGCGACCAACCCAGACGTGCGAGATAGTTGAGGACCGCTTCCGGCAGATAGCCCGCATCGCGATAACCCATCACGCTCATCGCGCCGTGGCGCTTGCTCATCTTTTCGCCCTGCTCGTTGAGCACGGTAGGCAGGTGCGCGTAGACCGGCGGCTCGCCGCCGAGCGCGCGCAGGATGTTGATCTGGCGCGGCGTGTTATTCACGTGATCGTCGCCGCGAATCACGTGCGTGATCTTCATGTCGAGATCGTCCACGACCACGCAGAAGTTGTAGGTCGGCGTGCCGTCCGGGCGCGCGATCACGAGGTCGTCGAGCTCTTCGTTCGAGATCTCCACGCGGCCCTTGACGGCGTCGTCCCATGCCACCACGCCCGTGAGCGGGTTGCGAAAGCGCAGCACCGGCTGCACCCCCGCCGGCGGCGTGGGCAGCACCTTGCCCGGCTCCGGGCGCCACGTGCCGTCGTAGCGCGGCTTCTCGCCGGCCGCGCGCTGACGCTCGCGCAGCGCGTCGAGCTCTTCGGTCGACATGTAGCACGGGTACACGAGGCCCTGCTCCTGCATCTGCCTGAGCACTTCGCGATAACGGTCCATGCGCTGCATCTGGTAGAACGGACCTTCGTCGAAATTCAGGCCGAGCCATTCCATGCCTTCGAGGATCGCATCGACCGATTCCGACGTCGAACGCTCGAGATCGGTATCTTCGATCCGCAGCACGAAGACGCCCTTGTTGTGGCGCGCGAACGCCCACGGGTAGAGCGCGGAACGGATATTGCCGAGATGGATGAAGCCGGTCGGGCTCGGCGCGAAGCGGGTACGGACGACAGAGGTAGTCATGGGCGATTACTCGAAGACGATGCCATCCGGAGCGCGGCGCTGGCAACAAAAGCAGCGACGGCGGCGGACGGCCGGGGTTCGCGGCGCGTTCGGCCCGCGCGGCTAGCGCGGGAGCGCCGGGGGCGCGCGCAGCCTCGCGCACACGAACGGGAATCCGGAAAATTAGAGACGGGATTATACCCGCCATGCACCGCTTCGGCCTGGGGGGCGAGGCCCGGGGTGCGCGTGCGGGCGCCCGTTTCTCTCATGCAAACGTGCATGCGCTCGCAAACCGTCGAGCGCGTTGTCATCTGGCGTCACATCGCGTTACATGCACGCCTGCTAAACCGGCCGCGCTTTGCCTTATGATGTCGGCGCGCCGCCACCACGATGCGGCGTCGCGCGCGCAAACACAGCTACTCGGCCGCCCGCGCGAGCAGACCGGGGTACCGCGTCGTTCCTTGCCGGACACGCACGCGGACCGCATGGAGAACCTTCTTGAAGCAGTCATCGCCCTCATTGAGCCGCCGGCACTTTTCGCTTGCGGCCGCCTCCTCCGTCCTGGCCGCCTGCACGACCGCGGGCACGCAAACCGCCAGTGTCCCGCCGCCCGTCACCACCGTGCCCCCGCCGCCCGTCGCCAGGCCGCAGCGCCCGGTTCGCGTGGGCCTCGCGCTCGGCGGCGGCGCGGCGCGTGGCTTTGCGCATATCGGCGTGATCAAGGCGCTCGAGGCGCGCAACGTGCAAGTCGACTTCGTGGTCGGCACGAGCGCGGGCTCAGTCGTCGCGGCGCTCTACGCCTCGGGCATGAACGGTTTCGCGCTCAACAAGCTCGCGCTGACGATGGACGAAGCCTCGATCAGCGACTGGGCGATGCCGTTTCGCACGCGCGGCCTCCTGCAGGGCGTGGCGCTCCAGAACTATCTGAACACCACGCTGCACGACCGGCCCATCGAGAAGATGGCGAAGCCGCTCGGCGTCGTCTCGACCGACCTGCGCACGGGCCAGCCTATCCTGTTCCAGCGCGGCAACACGGGCATTGCCGTGCGCGCATCGTGCAGCATTCCGTCGATTTTCGAGCCGGTGAAGATTGCGGGCCACGAATACGTGGACGGCGGCCTCGTGAGCCCGGTGCCGGCCTCGTTCGCACGCAAGATGGGCGCCGACTTCGTGATCGCCGTGGACATCTCGGCGCGCCCTGAAACGGCCTCGACGCTGAGCCAGTTCGACGTGCTGATGCAGACCTTCACGATCATGGGCCAGACGATCAAGTCCTACGAACTCGACAAGTATGCCGACATCGTGATCCGCCCGAATCTCAACGCGATGTCGTCCAGCGACTTCACTCAGCGCAACGCGGCGATTCTCGCGGGCGAGGAAGCGGCGGCGCGCATTATGCCGGAACTCGAGCGCAAGCTCGCTGCAGCGCGCCTGACGGCCTGATCGCTTGACCTGAGCGCCCCTTCAGCGGGCGCACGGGCGCAAAAAACGCAAAAGCCTGCTTCGCAAGAAGCAGGCTTTTTGTTCGCTACAAAACCCCGATCAGTTGCCGCCGTTGCCCTCGAACTGCGCGCTCACGCGCTTGAGGTTTTGCTGCTGATCCGCCGTGAACGACGTTTCGATGCGGCGTGCACCGGTGAAGCGCTTTTCCCAGTATCCGTCGTCGAGGTCGTCGACGCGGATCGTGCTGCCGGTAGACGGCGAATGCACGAACTTGTTGTCGCCGATGTAGATGCCGACGTGGGAGAACGTGCGGCGCATCGTGTTGAAGAACACGAGGTCGCCCGGCTTCAGGTTGCTCATGCTGACCTTCTCGCCCACGCGGCTCATTTCCTCGGCGCGGCGCGGCAGCGACATGCCGAGCGTGTCCTGGAACACGTAGCGCACGAAGCCGCTGCAGTCGAGGCCGGAGTCGGGCGTGTTGCCGCCCCAGCGGTAACGCACACCAATCATGTTAAGTGCGCCGACAACGACGTCGCCGGCTTTGCCGGCCATGCCGGACAGGAACGCCTTGGCGCCGCCTTCGGTCGGGGCCGGAGCCGCCGCCGGGGTCGCCTGGTTGGCATTCTGGAGGGCGTTCTGAACTGCTGGGATGGACTGCGGATTCGCCGAATTGCTCGGCGAAAATGAGGCATTCTGGCTAAAGCTGCTTACTTCGTCGGCGAACGCGCCGGGAGCTGCGGCCATCAGTACGCCGATGAACATCCCGGCGACGACGCGCGTGCAAGCCTGGGTCAAGTATCGGTGCTGCATTGGTCGGTAGAAATTGCCCGTAAATCAGGGAGTTAGTGGAAAAGTTTGGACGATACTAGCCAGTAAGTATTTGTGTGTCAAAACAAATAGAAAAATTCAATCGCGACATTCACCTCATTGGTGAATTTCACCGAAATTCGCTCTAAAGTTCCGCCAAAGCCTAGCGATCGAATGCAGCTTTCAACAATTTTCGGGTGTAAGGATGGGCGGGTCTGTCGAAGAGATTCGCGACCTCTCCCGACTCGACGATCGCCCCGTCCTGCATCACCACCACCCGGTGCGCCATTGCGCCGATCACCGCCAGGTCGTGGCTGATGAACACGTAGCCCAGGTTGTACTTGCGTTGCAAATCCGTCAACAATCTCAACACCTGTTGCTGGATTGACACGTCGAGCGCGCTGGTCGGTTCGTCGAGCACGATCACGCGAGGCTCCAGCACCAGCGTGCGCGCGATGGCGATACGCTGGCGTTGGCCACCCGAAAACTCGTGCGGGTATCGGTGCAAAGCGGTGCGATCGAGGCCCACTTCGCGCAGCACGCCGACAACGCGCTTGCGCCGCTCCTCGATAGAAAGATCGGGCCGATGCAGCGCGAGCCCCTCCCCCACGATGCGCTCGATGGTTTGACGCGGAGAAAGCGAACTGAACGGGTCCTGAAAGACAACCTGCAGATGCGAGCGCAACGACAGCCTGTCGCGGCCCGTGTAGCTCGCGATGGGCCGCCCCTGGAACTCGACGATACCGCCCGCCGTTCGCTGCAGCCCCAACATCGCCATCGCAAGCGTCGTTTTTCCCGATCCGGACTCGCCGACGATGCCAAGCGTCTCACCCTGGCGCACCGCAAGGTTCGCGTCGTTCACGGCGCGATAACGCCCCTTTTGCCACCAGCCGCGAAAACCCGGCAACTTCGTTGCGAAGTCGACGACCACGTCCTTCGCCTGCAGGAGAACCGGCGCGATCGGCAGGACGGGCAGCACGTGGCGCTCGGGACGGCTCGCGATGAGCCGTTGCGTGTACGGATGTTGCGGCGCCTCGAAAATCTGCTCGACGCTGCCCGACTCCACGAGCCTGCCCTTCTCCATCACGGCCACGCGCTGCGCGAAGCGGCGCACGAGGTTCAGGTCGTGCGTGATGAGCAAGACCGACATGCCGCGCCGTGCCGCCTCCTCGCGCTGCAGCTCGAGCAGCAGATCGACGATCTGGCCGCGGATCGTCACGTCGAGCGCCGTGGTCGGCTCGTCGGCGAGCAACAGACGCGGACGGCACGCGAGCGCCATCGCGATCATCACGCGCTGGCGCTGGCCGCCCGAGAGCTGATGCGGATAACTCGACACGCGCCGCCGCGCCTCGGTAATGCCCGTGCGCTCGAGCAGTCCCACCGCCTGCTCGTAGGCCGCTTTCTTCGAGACGCCGTCGTGCAGCACGATGGTTTCCGCGATCTGTTCGCCGATCGTGTAGAGCGGATTGAGCGCCGTCATCGGTTCCTGGAAGATCATCGCGACGTCGTTGCCGCGCAGACCGCGCATCGCGCGTTCGCTCTTCGCGAGCAGATCGTCGCCGTCGAGGCGGATGCTTCCACTGATCTGCGCGTCCTGCAGCAGGCGCAGTACCGCGAGCGCGGTGACGGTCTTGCCCGAGCCCGACTCGCCGACGAGCGCCACGCGCTCGCCGCGCCCGATCGCGAGCGTGACATCATCGACGGCGAGCGTCTCGTCGAAGCGCACGCTCAGGTGCTCGATCGAGAGGAGCGGCGCGGCGGCGTCCTGAGGCACGGCGCTCACTGGTTGCCTCCGGCCTTCATGGCGTCGGAAATACGCGTATCGAGCGCGTTGCGTAGCGCGTCGCCGATGAACGTGAGCAGCAGCAGCGTCGCCACGAGCACACCGAAAGTCGAGAGCGCGATCCACCATGCGTCGAGATTGCGCTTGCCCTGTGCGAGCAACTCGCCGAGGCTCGGCGTGGGTGCGGGCACGCCAAGGCCCAGGAAGTCGAGACTCGTGAGTGCGAGAATCGCGCCGCTCATGCGAAACGGCAGGAACGTGATGACCGGCGTGAGGCTGTTGGGCAGCACGTGATGCCAGATGATCTGCCAGTTCGACAGGCCCATTGCGCGCGCGGCGAGCACATAGTCCTGGTTGCGATTGCGCAGGAATTCCGCGCGCACATAGTCGGACAAACCGATCCAGCCGAACAGCGAAAGCAGCACGATCAGCAGCACGAAGCCCGGCTCGAAGATCGCCGCGAAAATGATCAGCAGATAAAGCTCGGGTAGCGAACTCCAGATCTCGATGAGACGCTGTCCGAAGATATCGACCTTGCCGCCGAAGTACCCTTGCACCGCGCCCGCCAGCACGCCGAGCAGCGTGCCGATGGCAGTCAGCACGAGCGCGAACTCCACCGACACGCGAAAGCCGTACAGCAAGCGGGCGAACAGGTCGCGGCCGCTCTCGTCGGTGCCGAGCCAGTTCTGGCGCGACGGCGGCGCGGGGTTCGGCACTTTCGCGAAGTAGTTGAGTGTGTCGTAGTAGTACGGATTCGGCGGATAGATCGCGAAGTTGCCCGGCGCGTCGAAGCGGTGGCGAATGTACGGATCGAGGTAGTCGGCAGGCGTCGGGAAATCGCCGCCGAACGCGGTTTCCGGATGGTCCTTGAACAGCGGGAAATACAGGTGCCCGTCGTAGCGCACGACAAGCGGCTTGTCGTTGCACCAGAGCGGACCCGCGAGACTCGCCGCAAACGCGACAAGAAACACGATCAGGCTCCAGTAGCCCAGGCGCTGCTGCTTGAAGCGCAGCCACACGCGACGGGCGGGCGTGGGCGACTTGAAGGCGCGCACGCTCTCGGTACGCAGTTCGGGTTCAGCGCCAGCGCGGACTCGGTTCAACTCAGCGCTCCAGTTGTTCGAATTGGATGCGGGGATCGACCCACACGTAGCACAGATCGGAAATCAGTTTGGTTAGCAGTCCGATCAACGTGAAGAGGTACAGCGTGCCGAGCACGACCGGATAGTCGCGCCGCACGACGGATTCGTACGAAAGCAGGCCGAGCCCGTCGAGCGAGAAAAGCGTTTCGATCAGCAGGCTGCCGGTGAAGAACGCGCCGATGAACGCCGCCGGGAACCCCACCACGAGCGGCAGCAGCGCGTTGCGAAAGACGTGCTTCCAGAGCACGGTGCGCTCCGAGAGCCCTTTCGCGCGCGCGGTCAGCACGTATTGGCGGCGAATCTCTTCGAGAAAGGCGTTCTTGGTCAGCATGGTCGTGACGGCGAAACTGCCCACGACCGACGCCGTCACGGGCAGCGTGATGTGCCAGAGATAGTCGAGAATCTTGCCGCCGAGCGAGAGCGTGTCCCAGTTGTCAGACGTGAGATTGCGCAGCGGGAAAAGCTGCAGGAACGAGCCGCCGCCGAACAGCACGAGCAACAGCACGCCCAGCACGAAGCCCGGAATGGCGTAACCGACGAGCACGACGAGACTCGTCACGAGGTCGAACCGCGAGCCGTTGCGCACCGCCTTCGCGATGCCCAACGGCACCGATATCAGATAAGTGAGAAAGAAGGTCCAGAGGCCGATGCTGATCGACACCGGCAGCTTGGAAATGATCAGCGACCACACGCTCTGGTGATGGAAATAGCTCTGTCCGAGATCGAAGCGCGCAAAGCGCCCGAGCATCAGGAAATAGCGTTGCAGCGGCGGCTTGTCGAAGCCGTAAAGCTGCTTGAGCTGCGCGATCTGCTGCGCGTCCACGCCCGAATGCGCGCGCATGCCGAACGGCATGCCCTGCTCCGCGCCCCGCCGCAATTCGCGCACCGCCTGTTCGACGGGACCGCCCGGCACGAACTGGATCACGCCGAAGGTCAGCGTAAGCACGCCGAGCAGCGTCGGGATCATCAGCAGCAGGCGTTTGACGATGTAGCTCCACATGATTTCGATGCTTTCCGTCGTGTCCGTCGTTAATGACCCGTCGCCTGTGGCGCGGACTGCGGCTTGAACCACCACGTCGAGATGATCCAGTCGTTCGCGCCATAGTACAGCGGCAACTTCGCCGGATAGGCCAGCGTGTTCTTGAACGCCACCCGGTGCGTCGCGCTGTACCACTGCGGCACCACATAGTAGCCGTGCATCAGCACCCGGTCGAGCGCATGCGTGGCGTCGAGCAGTTGCTGGAGCGTCTGCGCCCGCGTGAGCGCCTTGAGGATCGCGTCGACGGCCGGCGACTTCAGGCCCAGCAGATTGCCCGAGCCCGGCTCGTCGGCGGCCTTGCTGCCGAAGCGATCGACCTGCTCCGCGCCCGGCACCTGGACGTCGGGGAACTTGATGGTCGTCATGTCGAAGTCGAAGGCGTCGAGCCGCTTCTGGTAGAGCGCGAAATCGACCGAGCGATAGTTCACCTGGATGCCAAGGCGCCTGAGCGCCTGCGTGTACTGCGCCATGATCGGCGCCCACTGCGCCGAAGCGCTCGTGTCGTCGAGCACCTCGAACGTGAACGGCTCGCCCTTCGCGTTGCGCAGCGCGCCGTCGCGATAGGTCCAGCCGGCTTCGGCGAGCAGCGCACGCGCCTTGAGCAGATTTGCTCGCAGCGAGCCCGGCGGGGTCGTATCGGGCTGCGAGGGCGGCGGCCCGAACACGGCGGGATCGAGCGACTTGCGCCACGGCTCGAGCAAGGCAAGTTCGCCAGGCGATGGCAGCCCCTTTGCCTGCAGTTGCGTGTTCGCGAACCAGCTGTCGATGCGACGGTACTGGCTATAGAACAGCATGCGGTTGAGCCACGGGAAGTCGAGCGCGAGATCGAGGGCGCGGCGCACGCGCACGTCCTGGAACACGGGCCTGCGCAGATTCATGACGAAGCCCTGCATGCCGGTGCCGTTGTGCTGCGGGAACTCGCGCTTGATGAGCTCGCCGCTGTCGAAGCGCTTGCCGACATCGCGCCGCACCCAGTTGCGCGCGACGTATTCGACGAGCGCGTCGTACTCGCCTGCCTTGAAGGCCTCGAGGCGTGCCACGTCATCCGAATAGAGCTTGTAGGTAACACGCTCGAAGTTGTTGGTGCCCACGCGCACCGGCAGGTCCTTGCCCCAGTAGTTGGGGTCGAGCTTGTAGGTGATCGTGCGACCGTTCGAGTAGCGGTCGATCACATACGGGCCGCTGCCGATCGGCTGCTCGAACGCGAGCTGATCGAAGGCGACGCGGCTGCCGTCCGGGCGCAAGCCCCACTTGTGCGAGAACACCGGCATGCCGCCCGCGATGAGCGGCAGCTCGCGGTTGTTACTGCGGAACTCGAAGCGGATCGTCGCGGGATCGACCACCACCGCGCGCGTGATCTCGCTGAAATACGCCTGCATGGAGGGCGCGGCCTGGCGGCTCTTGAGCGTGTCGAGCGAGAACTTCACGTCTTCGGCAGTCACCGGGTCGCCGTTCGAGAAGCGCGCCTTCGGGTTGATGTGGAAGGTCACCGAAAGCGCGTCGGGCGCGATGCGGATGTCGTCGGCGAGCAAACCATAGGCCGAGGCCACTTCGTCGAGGCTCCCCGTCGTGAGGCTCTCCAACAGCATGCCGAGCCCCGGGGCCGCGTTGCCGCGTAGCGTGAACGGGTTGAACTTGTCGAAACTCGTGAGGCGGTCGGGATTGGCGAGGACGAGCGTGCCGCCCTTGGGCGCATCCGGATTCACGTAGTCGAAGTGCGGGAATCCTTGCGGATATTTGGGCTCGCCGTACTGCGCAATGGCGTAGACCGCGTGCGCGCTCGGCATGGCCAGCAGCCCGCATCCGAGCGCAAGACACATCGCCGCCAGCCTTTTGGCAAGTGCGAACCGAACCGCAGGAACGGTTGCCCCAAGCGCGCCGAGCGCCGTCCTGCCTCGCGTTCCTGTCGTCATAGATCGGTAATTGTCCAGGCTGCCTTGTCAGTTGTGAGAGAATTCTACCCAAACCACGCGGCGCCGCCCCCACAGGCGCTGGCGCATTGACCTGATTTAGGAGAATTCATGGGCTTCCTCGCTGGCAAACGTATCCTGTTGACCGGCCTGCTGTCGAACCGTTCGATCGCGTACGGCATCGCGCAGGCGTGCAAGCGCGAAGGCGCGGAACTGGCGTTCACATACGTCGGCGACCGCTTCAAGGACCGTATCACCGAGTTCGCGCAGGAGTTCGGCAGCGACCTCGTGTTCCCCTGCGATGTGGCCGACGACGCGCAAATCGAAGCGCTCTTCACGGACCTCAAGCAACACTGGGATACGCTCGACGGCCTCGTCCACTCGATCGGCTTCGCGCCGCGCGAGGCGATTGCGGGTGACTTCCTCGACGGCATGACGCGCGAGAACTTCCGCATTGCGCACGACATTTCGGCATACAGCTTCCCCGCGCTTGCCAAGGCCGCCAAGCCGATGCTCGCCCAGAACGCTTCGCTGCTGACGCTGACCTATCTCGGCGCAGAGCGCGCGATCCCGAACTACAACACCATGGGCGTCGCGAAAGCCGCACTCGAAGCGAGCGTGCGTTATCTCGCGGTGGCGCTCGGTGCGCAAGGCGTGCGCGTGAACGGCATCTCCGCCGGCCCGATCAAGACGCTCGCGGCAAGCGGTATCAAGGGCTTTGGCAAGATTCTCGACTTCGTCGCACAGAACGCCCCGCTGCAGCGTAACGTGACCATCGAGCAGGTCGGCAATTCCGCCGCGTTCCTGCTCTCCGATCTGGCAGCGGGCGTGACCGCCGAGATCATGCACGTCGACTCCGGCTTCAACGCGGTGGTTGGCGGCATGGCCGGCCTCGAGTAAGCCTCTCTTCGCGTTGCGCGCGCATCGTTGCGCGCGCAACGGCAAGAATGCAAAAGCCGCCCACTGGGCGGCTTTTCTTTTGGCGTGGCGTTCGATGCGCGATGCGCGCCGTGTCACGCGCACCACGCCGGCAAAGAGCCTCGCGGCTTAGTGCCAGTGTCCCGGAGGACCGCCGTGGTCGCGGTCGTAGTGGTCGCGGTCGTAGTGGCCGCGGTCGTAGTGTCCGCGGCCCGGGCCGTCATAGCCGCCGTGATGACGATACCAGTCGTCGCGCCCCCAGTAGCGGCGGCCGTCCCAGTAACGGTCACCGTGCCAGCCGATGACGATGGCCGGTGGCGCGGCATAAACAGGAGCCGGCTGATAGACGACCGGCGGCGGAGGCGGCGCGTAGACCGGTTGCGGAGCGACATAAACCGGGGCCGGAATACCGATGTTGACACCAACGCTCACGCCAGCCATAGCAACGCTCGATGCGCCGATAGCCACGCCCCCGAGCAGCATTGCAACAACACGTGGGAACTTCATGGACTCACCTTTCGGATTTGATGTTTTGTTCAAGCCAATATAACGCACGGCTTTCGCCCGCGTATTTCAAACTTGTAATAACTGATGCACGAACCTGGCCTGCGTTCGATGTCGTTACGTCTCGTTACACTGGGCGGCGGATGGCCAACAGCGCCGGGCAGAATAGCATCGCTTGCGCCGGTGTGCAGAAGACTTCGCACGACTCGCGAACCCCAGTCCATTTATCGGCGCCTCAATGCAAAACCTTTGCACTCCAGGGCGCCATCGCAATTTGCCTGGCATTCCTGACGATTCTTGCAGTGCTTCTTCCACTGCCTTCGAGCGACGACTTATTGCCTCCTCACATCGAGCAATTTGCGACCCAAAAAACAAAAACCCCGCAAGCCGAGACTTGCGGGGTTTCCACCGCCATTACTGGCGGAGACGGAGGGATTCGAACCCTCGATCCAGGTTTTGGCCCAGATGCTCCCTTAGCAGGGGAGTGCCTTCGACCTCTCGGCCACGTCTCCCAAAAACTTCGTTCGCGCCAGGGAGGCAGCGCAACGAAGCCAAGATAATAGCGGGTTAGCGCCTTCCGGTCAATTCATATGACGCTTTTTTGCAAAGTTTTTTCTGCAAGCGCACAACGAACCTCGGGCGCGGCATCGTGCATCGGAATCGAGCGGAAAAACCGCGTCACATCCTCGTCACACAACACAAACGCGGCGCAATGGCCGCGCAAACACGGCACGGTTTACGCGTGCTCGAGGTCGAACGCCTTGTGCAGCGCGCGCACTGCCAGCTCCATGTACTTCTCGTCGATCAGTACCGAAATCTTGATCTCCGAGGTCGAGATCATCTGGATGTTGATGCCCTCTTCCGAAAGCGTGCGGAACATCTTGCTCGCCACGCCCACGTGCGAACGCATGCCCACGCCGACCACCGAAACCTTCGACACCTTCGCGTCGCCGAGCACCTGCTCCGCGCTCACGTGACCCTTCACCTGGTTGTTCAGCACATCGATGGCGCGCTGATAGTCGCCGCGCGGCACCGTGAACGTGAAGTCGGTCTTGCCGGCCACGCTCTGGTTCTGGATGATCATGTCGACGTCGATGTTAGCGTCCGCCACCGGGCCGAGGATCTGATACGCGATACCGGGCTTGTCGGGCACGCCCATCACGATGATGCGGGCCTCGTCGCGCTGGAACGCGATACCCGAGATGACTGCTTTTTCCATGGTCTCGTCTTCTTCAAAAGTAATCAGGGTGCCCGAGGACATCTCCTCGTCGAGGTTCATCATCGGGTCGGTCAGGCTGGAGAGCACACGCGTCTTCACCTGATACTTGCCCGCGAATTCCACCGAGCGGATCTGCAGCACTTTCGAGCCGAGGCTGGCCATTTCCAGCATCTCTTCGAACGTAATGCGGTCGAGACGGCGTGCGTCGTCGACCACACGCGGGTCGGTCGTGTAGACGCCGTCGACGTCCGTATAGATCAGGCATTCGTCGGCCTTCAGCGCCGCTGCGACTGCAACTGCCGACGTGTCCGAGCCGCCGCGCCCGAGCGTGGTGATGTGGCCTTCCGGGTCGATGCCCTGGAAGCCCGTGATCACGACCACCTTGCCTTCGTCGAGATCGGCCAGCACGCGCTCGCCGTCGATGTCGTTGATGCGGGCCTTGGTGAACGAGCTGTCGGTTTTGACCGGCACTTGCCAGCCGGTGTAGCTGATGGCGTCGACGCCTGCTTCCTGCAGGGCGATCGACAAAAGACCGACGCTCACCTGCTCACCGGTCGACGCAATCATGTCGAGCTCGCGCGGGCTGGGCTGCGGCGAAATTTCTTTCGCGAGACCGAGCAGACGATTGGTTTCGCCGGACATCGCCGAAGGCACGACGACCATCTTGTGGCCGGCCTTGTGCCATTTGGCGACGCGCTTGGCGACGTTCTTGATGCGCTCGACCGAGCCCATCGAGGTGCCGCCGTATTTGTGTACGATGAGTGCCATTGTCGTTCTGAACTGGAGATGTTACCGCGCTGGCGCACTGAAGAACCGGGCCGCCCGGACGCCTTGGGGCCACGGCGGCGGCTTCAGCGCGTGCAGCACGCGCGGGGTTTTGCCTCAGGGGCGCGAAGGCCGGCGCATCGTGTCGACGCGCGCTGGTGCCTTGCACTCGCGCCCTGCCCGCATGCCGCTACGACGTCCCTGCAACCGTCGGATACCGCTCGAAGGAAAAATCGCGCCTTCACGAGACACGCCGCTTTTGACGGCGTCCGCGAACGCGAAAAAGCGGGCTGGACAAACGACTTACACTACCCGATTGACGCCGAAATTACAAGACAGGACACGCTCGCAGAGGCCGAAAGAGGCCTGTGTGGCAAGGATTTGCGGGGGAACGATCGCCACGCCCGTCGGCGAATTAATCGATGACGTCGGACGCGACTTCAGGCGATCAGCACATCCTTGCGCCATTCGATGCGTCGCCAGGCCGCGTCAGGCTCGCCGGGCGTCGCGCCGAACGCCGACCGGTTCACGCCGATACGGGGCACGAACAGCAGCGTCTCGCCCACATAGAGCAACGGCACGTCGCGCTCCCATGCCGGCACGCCGCGCGTCTGGAACAGGTTCTTGAGCGTGCGGCTCACGTGCGCGGCTTCGTCGCGCAAGCGCTCGCCGCCGCTGCGCTCGCGCGCGACAAGCGGCGCGCTCGCGAGCACGTGCTCGGGAACGGCATCGGCATCGTCGGGAGCGGCGGGCGCGAAAACGTAGGTCCCGCGCCATGACGGCAGCCGCCAGACTTCCTCGCCGCGCCAGTTCAACGACATGGGCGCGCGTGCATGAGCGGCGCCCTCGCCTGCGCGTTCGTCGCGCGCCCGCATGGCTTCCCACGAAACGATGCCGCGATATGCGCGCAAGCGATGTCCGGCGTGATCGACGCGCAACGCATGGCCATTCGGGTCATCGCGCGCAACCTCGCGCAACTGCCGCAACAGATCCGCAAGCCGCGCGGTCGACGCCGCCGGCAGGCCAAGCGAGCGCATCCAGTAACGCAGCACATTGAGGGCGCGTGTATCGTCGAGCGCGAGCAGCGCGGCATGTGAAAGCGCGCGGTCGCCCTCGCGTCCGACGTCGCGCAAATCGATGCGCGCGAGATCGTCGAGCAGACGCTGCGAAGCAGCTGCATGCGCCGCCGTGCGCGCGAGCGCATCGCGATAGCCAGGAAAATGAGCCGAGAGCGCCGGCATCACGTCGTGACGCAAGGCGTTGCGCGCGTAGCGCGTGTCGTCGTTCGATTCGTCGTCGATCCAGTGCAGGCCGTGCGCGCGCGCATAGCGCTCCAGTTGCATGCGCAACAGCGCGAGCAGCGGCCGCATGCGCGCCACGCCATTCGCGCTCGCACGTGCCGGCGCCATCGCTGCGAGCCCCGCGAGCCCGGCGCCGCGCAGCAACTGCAGCAGCACCGTCTCCGCCTGATCGTCCGCATGCTGCGCGAGCCAGAGCGCCTGCACGCCGTGCGCCGCGCACATCGCGTCGAGCGCGCGGTAGCGCGCGTCGCGGGCAGCCGCCTCGACGCCGGCCGCGTCGTCGCGCGCCAACTCTACGCGCCTCGCGTCGAACGTCACGCCGTACGCGCGCGCGGTTACCTCGCAATGGGCAAGCCATGCGTCGGCGTTCGGGCTCAGGCCGTGATGCACATGCAGTGCGACGAGACGCTGTGCGCCCGCCGCCCGCACCGCGGCGTCCAGCAGCACGGACGAGTCGAGCCCGCCGCTATACGCGATCGCGATGCGTGCGTCGTCGGCAAGCGTGGAAAGCACAACGCCGAGCGCATCGAGAACGATGCGCCCGGCGTCGGATTCGGGATGGTCGGTCACAGCACGACCGCAGACGTCGAGGAACGTTGACGTCGCGCGCCTTATGCGCCCGGCGTCGTTTCCTTGAACTTGCCGTAGGCCATCAGGCGCTCGAAACGGCGCTGCTTCAGATCGGCGATGCTCATGCCCTGGAACTGGCGCAGCGAGTCGGCGAGCGCGCGGCGCAGCAGCGCGGCCATGCCCTTCGGGTCCCGATGCGCGCCGCCGAGCGGCTCGTTCACGATCTTGTCGATGAGGCCCAGCGCCTTGAGACGGTGCGCCGTGAGGCCCAGCGCTTCCGCAGCTTCCGGCGCCTTCGCAGCGCTCTTCCAGAGAATCGACGCGCAGCCTTCCGGCGAAATCACCGAGTAGGTCGAGAACTGCAGCATCATGACGGTATCGGCCACGGCCACAGCGAGCGCGCCGCCCGAACCGCCTTCGCCGATGATCGTCGTGATGATCGGCGTCTTGAGTTCGGCCATCACATAGAGATTGCGGCCAATGGCTTCCGACTGGCCGCGCTCTTCCGCGCCGATGCCCGGGTACGCGCCCGGCGTGTCGACGAACGTGAAGATGGGCAGGCCAAATTTTTCGGCGAGACGCATCAGGCGTTCGGCCTTGCGATAGCCTTCCGGGCGCGGCATGCCGAAGTTGCGCGCGGCGCGCTCCTTCGTGTCACGGCCCTTCTGGTGGCCGATCACCATGCAGGCCTGGCCATTGAAGCGCGCGAGGCCGCCGACGACGGAAAGGTCGTCCGCGAACGAGCGGTCGCCATGGAGTTCGTGAAAATCGGTAAAAAGCTCGTGCACGTAATCGAGCGTGTACGGACGCTGCGGATGACGCGCGATCTGCGAAACCTGCCACGGGCTCAGGTTCGCATAGAGGTCCTTCGTGAGTTGCTGGCTCTTCTTCGACAGCCGCTCGATTTCTTCCGAAATATCGACGGCCGAATCGTCCTGAACGAAGCGCAGTTCTTCGATCTTCGCTTCCAGTTCAGCGATCGGCTGTTCGAAATCCAGAAACGTGGTCTTCATGTGTGGGAATCCTTCACTTTGCGGCAGCGCGTATTCTAACCGCGCCAGCCCGCGCCGAAATCGGCTCAGAACTATCGATTTCTTCGATCGATAGCATTTTTCTCAGACGCTGACGACAGCCCCGGGCCTCACGACGGCTCGAGGCTGCGCCACATATACCAGGTCGCGACGGTACGCCACGGCTCCCAGTTGGCCGCGACTTCGCGCGCTTCGCTGCGCGTGACCGGCTCGCCACTGAAATAGTTGACGCTGATCGCGCGGATCAGGCCCAGATCGTCGAGCGGCAGCACATTCGGGCGTGCGAGATTGAAGATCAGGAACATCTCGGCGGTCCAGCGGCCAATGCCGCGAATCGCCGTGAGCTCCGCGATCACGTCTTCGTCCTCCATCGACGTCCACTTGCCGACGTGCAGCGCACCCGAGACGAAATGCTGCGCGAGATCGAGGATGTATTCCGTCTTGCGTTTCGAGAGGCCACACGCGGCGAGCTTCTCGTGACCGAGTTTCAGGAACTGCTGCGGCATGAGCTTCGGGCATGCGGCTTCCACACGCTGCCACAGCGCCTGCGCCGCCGCCGTCGAAATCTGCTGGCCGACCACCGAGCGTGCGAGCGTGACGAACGGATCGTCGCGGCTCAACAAATGCACGGGACCGAACTTCGGGATCAGCTTCTTGAGAATGCGGTCGCGCTTGACGAGGTCCGCGCACGCCTTGTCCCAATAGTCGGGACGCTGCACTTCGAATTCGAGATCGCCCAGCGCGTTCGCCGCGGGCTCCACGGCTTCGAGTGCCGCCGGACCATTGGAGAGCGCAGCCTCGATTGCCGCGCCGTCGAGCACTTCGTGCGAGCCGGACGCGCCGTTGGTTTTCCCGCGCGCCGTCTTCGCAGCCGGCCTTGTCGCTGCCTTGCCGCCCGCTCCATTGAGCGCACGCTTTGCACCTGCGGGTGCGCCCGCAGTTCCGCCCGTTAGCGACGCAGACCGCCTGGTCTGCGTCTTCGTGGCCGTTGCCATCCTGCCTCCTGCCTCGCGAATCGATCAGTGGAAACTGGACAGCCCGCTTACACGCGGCGCCACTCGGTCAACCCGCCCGGTTTGTCTTCGAGCGCGACACCGGCTTCGAGCAGTTCGGCCCGAATCCGGTCCGCCTCCGCATATTGCTTCGCCTGCTTGGCCGCCGTGCGCGCCGCGATCTTCGCTTCGATCGCTGCCACGTCGAGCGCGCCTGCATCTTGTGCGCCCGCGGCCTGTTGCAGGAACACGCGCGGCTCGCGCACGAGCAGCCCGATCACACGTGCGAGACGCTGCAACTGACGCGCGAGCATGGCGTCGCGCGTACGGTTCACCTCGCTCGCGAGTTCGAACAGCACGGCGATCGCCACCGGCGTGTTGAAATCGTCGTTCATTGCCGCACGAAAACGTTGCGCGTACGGCTCGTTCCAGTCAAGCTCGCCCGCGTCCGGCGTCACGTCTTTCAACGCCGTGTAAAGACGGGTGAGCGCGTTGCGCGCGTCGTCGAGATGCGCGTCGCTGTGATTCAGCGGCGAGCGGTAATGCGCGCGCGCCATGAAGAAGCGCACCACTTCGGCATCGTACTTCGCCAGCACTTCGCGGATCGTGAAGAAGTTGCCGAGCGACTTCGACATCTTCTCGTTGTCGATATTCACGAAGCCGTTATGCATCCACGTATTGACGAACGTCTTGCCGGTCGCGCCTTCGCTCTGCGCAATCTCGTTCTCATGGTGCGGAAACTGCAGGTCCTGACCGCCGCCGTGAATGTCGAAGTGCTCGCCGAGCAACGTGCAGCCCATCGCCGAGCATTCGATATGCCAGCCCGGACGCCCGCGTCCATATTTCGAATCCCAGCTCGTGTCGGCCGGCTCTTGCGGTTTTGCCTGTTTCCAGAGCACGAAGTCAAGCGGATCCTGCTTGGCATCGTTCGTCGCCACACGTTCGCCCGCGCGCAGGTCTTCGATCGACTTGCCGGAGAGCGCGCCATAGTTCGCGAACTTGCGCACCGCGTAGTTCACGTCGCCGTCCGCGCCCTGGTACGCGTAGCCGTTGCGCTCGAGCTTGCCGATCATGTCGAGCATCTGCGGAATGTACTGCGTCGCGCGCGGCTCGTGATCGGGACGCTCGATGCCGAGCGCGTCCGCGTCTTCGTGCAGCGCTGCGATGAAACGGTCGGTGAGCTGCTTGATCGTCTCGCCGTTTTCTACCGCACGACGAATGATCTTGTCGTCGATATCGGTAATGTTGCGCACATAGGTCACGTTGTAGCCGAGCGCGCGCAGCCAGCGTTGCACGATATCGAACACCACCATCACACGCGCATGCCCGACATGACAATAGTCGTACACCGTCATCCCGCAGACGTACATACGCACGACGCCGGGCTCGAGTGGCACGAAATTTTGCTTGTCACGCGCGAGCGTGTTGTAGATGCGCAGTGATTCCATAAAGGCGATGGATACGTGGGTCGAAAGAAATCCGCGGCGGCGCCGACCGCAGCCAGCGGGTGATGCCCGCATTGCTCAGGCTGCTGTCTGTCGGCGACCGGACTGCAACCAGGTTGCTATCGGGGCGGAGACGACCACGAGTGGCGTTAGAAAGCCCGGCGACTCGCGCAGCGCGCCCGGAATACGAATGAAACGGGCGAGGGACAAAGCGCGCGACGAAACGCACAGACCTTTTGTTAGAATGGCTCGGAGTATAACACCGCGACCTCACCCTATGAAACCTTCCAGCGGCCGCGCGCCCCGTGCTGCGACCCTTGCCGCGTCGGCTCTCTCGAGCGTCGCGATCGTGCTGTGCAGTGTCAGCATCGCGCATGCCGCGCCTCCGGCGACCTCCGACGCCACGCCCGGCGCCGACGCCGCGATCAGCCAGCACGACTGGGCTGGCGCGCTCAGCCAGCTCGACGCGCGCATCAAGACGAACCCGCGCGACGTGCAGGCGAAGTTCAAGCGCGCGACCATTCTCGCGCGCCTGAACCGCGACGACGACGCGATCGAGGCGTTCACCGAACTCACGCAGCTCTACCCCGAATTGCCCGAGCCTTACAACAATCTCGCGGCGCTTTACGCGAAGCATGGCCGCTACGACGAGGCGCGCGTCGCGCTCGAAACCGCGGTGAAGGCAAACCCGTCGTACGGACTCGCGTGGGAAAATCTCGGCGACCTTTACCTGCGTCTGGCCGACGCGTCATACCGTCGCGCGCAAACGCTTGGCCATGCAAGCGGCACCACGCAGCAGCGCCAGGCCGACATCGCGAAGATCATCTCGCCGCCGCCCGCGCAAAAGAAGTCGGCCGCGGCAGCGGCAGAAAGCGCATCGGCAGCGAGCCCGTCGGCCATCGTGCCCGCGCTCAGCAACCCGGCGTACCAGTTCGGCGGCTCGACGGGATCGCTCGCGATGCCGCCTTTCGTGGCGCCGTCGAACTAACATCTGGCGCGCAGCGTGCGCGCCGCGACACGTTTTTCCCGCACTTCCGAGGATACTCATGAAATGGTTGATGTTGGCGCTCGGCAGCGCCGCCCTGATCGCGAACGCACCCGCCTTTGCACAAAACGGCCAGCCGGCCGCCGCGCATCCGCAAGTGCTCTTCAAGACCAGTGAAGGCGACATTCGCGTCGAGCTCTATCCGGAGAAAGCGCCGAAGACCGTCGACAATTTCCTGCAGTACGTGAAGGCTGGCCAGTACAACGGCACGATCTTTCATCGCGTCATTCGCGGCTTCATGATCCAGGGCGGCGGCTACACGCAAAGCTTCGTCGAGAAACCCACGCGCGCGCCGATCGCGCTCGAAAGCAGGAATGGCCTGAAGAACCTCACGGGCACGATCGCGATGGCGCGCACGAGCGACCCGAATTCGGCCACCGCCCAGTTCTTCATCAACACGGTGGATAACGCCGGCCTCGACTATCCGAACCCGGACGGCAACGGCTATGCCGTGTTCGGCAAGGTCACGCAAGGCATGGACGTCGTGAAGAAGATCGAAGCGGCGCCCACCACCTCGCGCGGCCCGATGTCCGATGTGCCGCAAAAGGAAATCGTGATCGAGTCGGCGACCGTCGTCGGCAAGTAAGCACGCCGGCAACACGCCAGTTAATCATCGACTAACCGGGCGGCAGCGCCGCCCTCACCCGTCGCACGTCGCGGCGCCGGCACACGCGTTGGGCAACACGCCCCGCCTCTTGCCGATGCAGCGACGTTCATTCCCCCCGCCACAGGCAAAGGATTCCATCATGGTCGAACTGCACACGAACCACGGCGTCATCAAGCTCGAACTGAACGCCGAGAAGGCCCCGAAGACGGTCGCCAACTTCCTCAACTATGTGAAGAGCGGCCACTATGACGGCACGGTGTTTCACCGCGTCATCGACGGGTTCATGATCCAGGGCGGCGGCTTCGACGCCGGCATGAAGCAAAAGCCGACCGAAGCGCCGATCGAAAACGAAGCGAACAACGGCCTGAAGAACGAGCGCGGCTCCATCGCCATGGCGCGCACCAACGACCCGCACTCGGCGTCGGCGCAGTTCTTCATCAACGTCGCCGACAACGACTTCCTGAACCACTCGTCGCCGACGCCGCAAGGCTGGGGCTACGCCGTGTTCGGCAAGGTCGTGGAAGGCCTCGAAGTGGTCGACAAGATCAAGAAGGTCAAGACGGGCTCGAAGGGCTTCCATCAGGACGTGCCGGTCGACGACGTCGTGATCGAGAAGGCTGTCGTCGTCGAATAAGCTTCGTACAACTCTCACGCACACCCTTCATCGATGCTGCAGGAAAAGGCTTTACGACACGCTGCCGCGGGCGTGCCCGGCGAGGGCAAGCGCCCCCACGCGGCTCGTCCGTTTCTGTTCATTTCCGATGTGCATCTGAATGAAGGGATTCCGCGTACGGTCGCCGCGTTCGAGCGCTTCATCCGGGTCACGGCCGATCAGGCCGACTCGGTATTCATACTCGGCGACCTCTTCGAATACTGGATCGGTGACGACATGCTCACCGATCCGTTCCCCGCGCGCATGGCTGCGCTGATGCATACGCTCTCCGAGCGCGGCATCGCGCTCTACATCATGCACGGCAACCGCGACTTTCTGATGGGCAAGCGCTTCATGAAAGCCGCGGGCGCGATCTGGCTGCCCGACCCCATCGCGATCACCGCGTTCGGCACGCGCCTCGCACTCGCGCACGGCGACGCGATGTGCACCGACGATCACGGCTATCAGGTCTTCCGCAAGCTCGCGCGCAACCGGCTCGTGCAGCTGCTGTTTCTTGCCTGGCCGTTTCGCTGGCGGCGAGCGATCGCCGAGCGCGCGCGTCGCGCGAGCGAAAGCAAACGCAGCGGCCCGCGCCTGCCGAAGTACGACGTCACGGTCAAAGGCGTTGCGGCGCTCTTCAAGCGTGCGCGCGCGAACACCATCGTGCACGGCCACACGCACCGGCCGGCGCGCCACCAGGAGCCCGGCGGCACACGTTGGGTCTTGCCCGACTGGGATCTCGATCACGGCAAGCCGCGTGGCGGCTATCTGCGCGTGGATGCCGAAGGCTTCAGGGTCTTGCCGCTGGACTGAGGTGCGCCGCCTTTACTTTTAGCGCTTGCTCTTAGCGCCCTCCTGGCGCCACGTCTCAAACGCGCGCAGGCGCCTTCTCCTCCTCGCGGCTCGACGCTTCGGTTTGCGGGCCGACGCATTCGAGCCCCTCGGATAGACGCCGCAATTCGGCGAGCGCCGCATCGGCGCCATGGAGCGCCTCGAGTCGCGCGCCGAGACGCTCGAGCGCGACGACGATCGCATCGACGCGCTGCGTCTGCGTAGCCGCGTGGTCGATCAGGCCGTGGATCGCGAGCGAAACCGGGTCGTCGGCATTGGGCGTGATGCCATAGGCGCAAAAGCCCTCTCGCGCCGAGGCCGGTTTGGCCTGCACCGGCGCGGTCTTCGCGGGCGCGACGACGCGTGCGGGGTTGCCTACCGCCGTAGCCCCTTCCGGCACCGGCTTCACGACCACGGCGTTCGAGCCGATTTTCGCCCCGGCGCCCACCGTGAAGCCGCCGAGCACCTTTGCGCCAGCACCGACGATCACGCCCGGCCCCAGCGTCGGGTGGCGCTTCGCGCCGCGCGTGAGCGACGTGCCGCCGAGCGTCACGCCCTGGTAGATCGTGCAGTCGTCGCCGACCTCGGCCGTCTCGCCGATCACCACGCCCATGCCGTGATCGATGAACACGCGCCTGCCGACGGTCGCGCCCGGATGGATCTCGATGCCCGTCAGAAAACGCGCGATCTGCGAAATGTAGCGCGCGAGCCAGCGGCGCCTGGCGAGCCAGCACGCATGCGCGAAGCGATGCAGCACGAGCGCGTGCAGACCCGGATAACAGGTCAGGACCTCCCACGCGCTGCGGGCGGCGGGATCGCGCTCGCGGATCGTGGCAATGTCTTCCCGAAGTCTCTTGAACATGGCTGTCACGCTAAAAACGGATGAAACATGGGAATGGCGGCCGCGCGACGCCGCAGCGTGCGTGCAAGCGACGCAACGGCTATTGCAGCCGCGCGCATTTGCTTATGATTTTTTCGCCGGTTTTCAGCCGATTGTAGGCGCAAAGCCGATTCGAGGTCGGAAGCCCCCGTCGGCGGCAAGGTTTGCGCCGGCGCGCGCAGCCGCGCCGACACAGAGGATCAGCGGATCTCGCCCTTGCCGTCGCCTTTGCCCTTGAGCAGGAGGATGTGCTTGGCGATGCCACGCACGATATTGACCTCCTCGCGCTCGAGCCCCGAGCGGGCGAAGAGCCGCCGCAGCCGCGACATCAGCTTCTTCGGATTGGCGGGGTCGAGAAACTCGAGCGCGATGAGCGCGTTCTCGAGGTGCACGTACATGCGCTCGATGTCGTCGCTCGTCGCGAGCGGCGACCCGGCCGGAAGCGGGGCGGCGCCGCCCGCACCGCCAGCCGCCGGCAGCGCGGCGGCGGGTGCGCTCTCCCCGAGGTACGCGAGGCGCAGCTCGTAGGCGAGCACCTGAACCGCCTGGGCAAGATTGAGCGAGCTATAGGCGGGATTGGCCGGAATATGCGCAAGCGCGCTGCAGCGCTCGACGTCGTCGTTCGACAGGCCCGTGCGTTCGTTGCCGAACACGAGCGCGATGTCGCCGCCGTGCACCGCCTGGCGGCAGGCGTCCTGCACCGCCTCGCGCGGCGCTGCGGGCGGCGGCCCGTACTCGCGCGTGCGCGCTGTGAGCGCGAGCGACCATTGCACGCCCGCCAGCGCATCGGCAAGCGTCGGCACGATGTGGGCGGCCGCGAGCACGTCGTCGGCGCCGCTCGCCATGGCAATGGCTTCCGGGTCGCAGTGGACCTGCGGCACGCGCGGCGCCACCAGCACGAGGCGCGAGAATCCCATGGTCTTCAGCGCGCGCGCGGCCGCGCCGACGTTGCCGGGGTGGCTCGGCTCGACGAGCACGAAGCGGGTAGACGTGAAGCCACCGCGCAGCGGCTCGTGGGCGTCGCCGCAAGCCGGCGCCGCAGCGTGGGGAGTTGCGTGGGAATCGGGTGAATCGGGGTGCGCCAAGATGGTTCTCTAACCGCGAAAAGGAGATTGAAATGTCTATGTTAGCGCGCCCGGCGCCGCGGCGATGTGGGCTCATGCGCTTCCTGCCGCGAACGTCATATCCATAGAAATCCCGATATCCCGCCCGAGAGAAGCCATGGAATCGCCGATACTCGGGTAAAATGGCGGTTTCGCGCGCGTCGGGCGAATCGTGCAGCCGTGTTGCTGACCGCCAGGCGCCCGGCAAGTCGCTGGCCAACAGCGCCGCCGCGCCCCGCTCTTATCCAATTCGTCTCCGTTGACGGGACAGGTTCCGCAGGTCCATTCGAGGCCCGCGCCCTGTCCAATCGTTAGACGCTTTTATCTTTTGCACCACCGGCGCGCGTCCAGCCTTCGCGAGCGCCGGACAACAAGGATCCTGGCTCATGCATCCCATGCTCAACATCGCTGTCAAGGCCGCGCGCCGCGCCGGACAGATCATCAACCGCGCGTCGCTCGACCTCGACCTCGTGCAGGTCGCGAAGAAGCAGCACAACGATTTCGTCACGGAAGTCGACAAGGCGGCTGAAGCCGCCATCATCGAAACGCTCAAGACCGCCTACCCCGACCACGCCATCCTTGCCGAGGAATCGGGCCAGTCGGAGAACGAGTCCGAATACCAGTGGATCATCGATCCGCTCGACGGCACCACCAACTTCATCCACGGCTTCCAGTACTACTGCGTCTCGATCGCGCTCGCACACAAGGGCCTCGTCACGCAGGCCGTGGTCTATGACCCGACGCGCAACGATCTCTTCACCGCATCGCGCGGCCGCGGCGCGTTCCTGAACGACCGCCGCATCCGCGTGGGCCGCCGCGACCGTCTCGCCGACGGCCTGATCGGCACCGGCTTCCCGTTCCGCGAAAAGGACGGCCTCGACAGCTACTGCGAACTGTTCGCCGAAATGACCAACGCGTGCGCGGGCCTGCGCCGCCCGGGCGCGGCCGCGCTCGATCTGGCCAACGTCGCCGCCGGCCGCATGGACGGCTTCTTCGAGCAGGGCCTCAACCCGTGGGATGTCGCCGCAGGCGGCCTGCTCGTGACGGAAGCCGGCGGCCTGATCGGCAACTACACGGGCGACTCGGACTTCCTGCACATGGGCGAAGTCGTCGCGGGCAACCCGAAGATCTACGCGCAGATGGTGCCGATCCTCTCGAAGTACACGCGCGTGCCCAAGGCGGCGTAAGCGCCCGTGCGCGTCGCGGTGCACGCCTGGCTCCGCCGCGATGCGTGCAAAGCGCACGCCAGGTCACGCCTGACCCACGCATGCGCATCGAGCGGCTTCGGCCGCTTTTTTGTTTCGCCCGCCGCCCTGCTGCAAGAGGACCACGCACGCATCCGATGAAAAAAGGCTTCTACACGATCATCGCCGCGCAGTTCGTGTCGTCGCTCGCCGACAACGCGCTCCTCATCGCGGCGATTGCGCTGCTCACGGTGATTGCTTCGCCCGCCTGGGTGACGCCACTGCTGCAGATCTTTTTCACGATCTCGTACGTACTGCTCGCGCCTTTCGTGGGTGCGTTTGCCGACGCCCTGCAAAAGCGCCACGTCATGTTCGTCTCGAACGCGCTCAAGGCGTGCGGCTGTCTGCTGATGATCGCGGGCGTGCATCCGATGATCGCGTATGGCGTGGTCGGCTTCGGCGCGGCGGCTTACTCGCCTGCAAAGTACGGAATCCTGACGGAATTGCTGCCGGCCGAAAAGCTCATCGCCGCCAATGCGTGGCTCGAATCGGCCACGGTGCTTTCCACCATCGTCGGCACGATGATGGGCGGCGCACTCGTTTCCACTTACGCCGACCGTTTCGTCACGCGCCATCCGTGGCCGGCGATCCATTCGGCCGCCGACCTCGCGATGCTCGCCGTCATGGTCACGTATGTGATCGCCGCGATCATCAACATCGGCATTCCCGACACGGGCGCGCGCTACGAGAACCGGCTCAGGGAACCGGCTCGTCTCATGGGCGATTTCACGCATAGCTTCAACGTGCTCTGGACCGACAAGCTCGCGCAGATCGCACTCTGGGTCACGACCCTGATGTGGGGCGCGGCGGTCACGCTGCAACTGCTCGTGCTCAAGTGGGCCGACGTGAATCTCGGACTCTCGCTCTCGAAAGCCGCCGTGATGCAGGGCGTGACCGGACTCGGCATCGCGCTCGGCGCGGGCGCGGCAGCCGCATGGGTGTCGCTGCGCGCCTCGTTGCGCGTGCTGCCCGTAGGCGTACTGTGCGGCGCGGTGGCGATCGGCATGGCGTTCTACAGCAAAGGCCTCTTTCCGCAAGGCGTTGGCGTGCGCTTCGGCACGTTCATCGTGCCCTTCTACCTGCTTTTCGCCTACCCGCTGATGGTGCTGCTCGGCGTGCTCGCCGGTTTCTTCATCGTGCCGATGAACGCCCTGCTCCAGCATCGCGGCGCGACGCTGCTTTCGGCGGGCCACTCGATCGCGGTGCAGAATTTCAACCAGAATCTCGCGGTGCTGCTCATGCTCGGCGCGTATGCGCTGCTGCTCACCGCGAAGGTCCCCGTGCAGTGGATCATCGTCGTGTTCGGCCTGTTCGTTTCCACGATGATCTGGCTCGCCATGCGGCACAGTGCGGCAAACGCGCGCACCGTGGACATGCAGGCGCTGGTCGACGAATGACGGGAGCCACTGTGACGGCGTTAGCCGAAAGGCTGGCTTTACATGCAATCGGCGCGCGTTAAACTCACGCCCTGAACCCCTAGCAAGACACCGAGGATGGCTACACACACCGCAGGCGCAGCCGACATCGCGCAACATACCCCCATGATGCAGCAGTATCTGCGCATCAAGGCCGACCATCCGGGCACGCTCGTGTTCTACCGCATGGGCGACTTCTACGAGCTCTTCTTCGAAGACGCCGAGAAGGCCGCGCGCCTGCTCGACCTCACGCTCACGCAGCGCGGGGCATCTGCGGGCAATCCGATCAAGATGGCGGGCGTGCCGCATCACGCGGTCGAGCAATATCTCGCGAAGCTCGTGAAGCTGGGCGAGTCGGTGGCGATCTGCGAACAGATCGGCGACCCCGCCACCTCCAAGGGTCCG
Source organism: Paraburkholderia sp. BR14312 (assembly GCF_040948675.1). NCBI lineage: Bacteria > Pseudomonadati > Pseudomonadota > Betaproteobacteria > Burkholderiales > Burkholderiaceae > Paraburkholderia > Paraburkholderia sp. BR14312. The sequence continues at coordinate 300,552 of NZ_JBFPKI010000004.1, read as the reverse complement.
GTCGAGCGCAAGGTCGTGCGCGTGGTGACGCCCGGCACGCTGACCGACGCCGCCCTCCTTTCCGACAAGAACGACGTCTACCTGATGGCCGTGTGCCCCGGCCACAACCGGCGCGGCGTGACCGTCAACGTGGGCCTCGCGTGGCTCAATCTCGCCAGCGGCGCCTTGCGTCTCGCGGAAGTCGCGCCGGAACAGGTCGCCACGGCGTTCGAGCGCATTCGGCCTGCCGAAATCCTCGTCGCGGAAATGCCGGCGGAAACCGCTGCCTGGGCGCCGCCCGCCGGTTCGGGCGCGCTCACACGCGTGCCGGCCTGGCACTTCGACGTCGGCTCGGGCAAGCAACGCCTGTGCGACCAGCTCGACGTGGCAAGCCTCGACGGCTTCGGCGCGCAGACGCTCACGAGCGCATGCGGCGCGGCGGGCGCGCTGCTGCTCTACGCGGCGGCCACACAAGGCCAGCAACTGCGCCACGTGCGCAGCCTGAAGGTCGAAGCCGAATCGGAATACATCGGACTCGATCCGGCCACGCGCCGCAACCTCGAACTCACGGAAACGCTGCGCGGCACCGAATCGCCCACGCTCTGCTCGCTGCTCGACACGTGCAGCACGGCCATGGGCAGCCGCTTGCTGCGTCACTGGTTGCATCACCCGCCGCGCGAAGCCGCGATTGCGCAAATGCGCCAGCAGGCCATCGGCGCCTTGCTCGAGGCGCCGCCACACGCGAGCGTCGATATCTTGCGCAGCGTCATGCGCCAGATCGCCGACGTCGAGCGCATTACCGGGCGCCTTGCGCTGCTTTCCGCGCGCCCGCGCGATCTGTCCAGCCTGCGCGACACCTTTGCCGCACTGCCCGCGCTGCGCGAACAGGTCGCAGCCGCAAGCGGCGCGGCCACGTCGCTCGCGCATATTGCCGAGGCGCTCGAACCGCCCGCCGAGTGCGCGGCGCTCCTGCAGCGCGCGGTCGCGCCGGAACCGGCGGCGATGGTGCGCGACGGCGGCGTGATCGCACGCGGCTACGATGCGGATCTCGACGAACTGCGCGACATCTCCGAGAACTGCGGTCAGTTCCTGCTCGACCTCGAAACGCGCGAGCGTACGCGCACCGGCATCGGCAATCTGCGCGTCGAGTACAACAAGGTGCACGGCTTCTATATCGAAGTCACACGCGGCCAGACCGACAAGGTTCCCGACGACTATCGCCGTCGCCAGACGCTCAAGAACGCCGAGCGCTATATCACGCCGGAACTGAAGACGTTCGAAGACAAGGCGCTGTCGGCGCAGGAACGCGCGCTTTCGCGCGAAAAGGCGCTCTACGACGCGCTGCTGCAGTCGCTGCTGCCATTCATTCCCGATTGCCAGCGTGTGGCTGCCGCACTCGCGGAACTCGACCTGCTTGCTGCATTCGCGGAACGCGCCCGCGCGCTCGACTGGAATGCGCCCACGTTTGCGCAGGCGCCCGGCATCGAGATCGAGCAAGGCCGCCATCCCGTGGTCGAAGCGCAGGTCGAGCAGTTCATCGCCAACGACTGCCTGCTTTCGGCCGAGCGCAAGCTGCTGCTCATCACCGGCCCGAACATGGGCGGTAAATCGACTTTCATGCGACAGACCGCGCTCATCGCCCTGCTCGCTTACGTGGGCAGCTACGTGCCGGCAAAGCGCGCGAGCTTCGGGCCGATCGACCGCATCTTCACGCGCATCGGCGCCGCCGACGACCTCGCGGGCGGCCGCTCGACCTTCATGGTCGAGATGACCGAAGCCGCGGCCATTCTCAACGACGCCACGCCGCAAAGCCTCGTGCTCATGGACGAGATCGGGCGCGGCACATCGACGTTCGACGGCCTCGCGCTCGCGTGGGCCATCGCGCGGCATCTGCTCGCGCACAACGGTTGCCACACGCTCTTCGCCACGCACTACTTCGAGCTCACGCAACTGCCGGCCGAATTTGCGCAGGCGGCGAACGTGCATCTTTCGGCAGTCGAGCATGGCCACGGCATCGTGTTCCTGCACGCGGTGCAGGAAGGCCCGGCGAACCAGAGCTACGGCCTGCAGGTCGCACAGCTCGCGGGGGTGCCTGCCGCCGTGATCCGCGCCGCGCGCAAGCATCTCGTGCATCTCGAGCAGCAATCGGCGGGGCAGCCCACGCCGCAACTCGACCTGTTCGCCGCCCCCGCCGCCGAATACGACGACGAGGCGCCCTTCGTGGAGGATCGCGCCGTGCCGGTCGAAGAGGATCGTGGCGCGTCGCTCGTCGCTCAGCGGCTGCGCGAACTCGATCCGAACGAACTGCGCCCGCGTGACGCGCTCGACCTGTTGTACGAACTGCATGAGCTGGTCACAGCGCCGGACGCCAAGCGCTGAGCGTCGCCTCGCGACGCTGCCGCGGCCGCCGCAACCGGCGGGCCGCGGCAGTCGCCGCTCGCGCTATCTGAAAATCATGCGCCGTGCGTCGTGCACGTTGATGCTGGCTGCGTCACTGGGTTCATCGCTCGCGGCGTTCGCGCAAGCACCGCGCTATGCCTTCGCGGTCGTGGCGAACGCGCTCACCTCGCAGTCCGAGGAAGCGTCGGCGCAGCGGCTCATCGACGCCATCGGACGCGATCCGCAAATCGCGTTCATGGTCTACGACGGCAATCTCAAAGGCGCACGCGAAACCTGTGCCGACCATCTTTACGAGCAGCGTCACGACCTGCTCGATGCGTCACGTGCGCCGCTCGTGTTCGTACCCGGCGAACGCGACTGGGTCACCTGCGGCATGAACGGCTCGGGCGCCTACGATCCCGCTGAGCGGCTCGACTTCCTGCGCCAGAACTTCTTCTCCGATCCCAACGCGCTCGGCCAAACTCCCTTGACGCTCACGCGCGAGAGCGAAGTCTCGCGCTTCCGGCCGTACCGGGAAAATGTGCGCTGGCAGCTCGGCGACACCGTGTTCATCGGGTTGAACGTGCCGGACGGCAACAATCACTATCTCAATGCGGGTGGACGCAACGGCGAGTTCGAAGATCGCGTGATCGCCAACGGCTTCTGGCTCGAACATGCAGCCGAGTATGCGAAGCGCCGCAACGCGCGCGCGATCGTCATCTTCATGCAAGGCAACGCGATGCCCGAGCATTACGAGCGTCCCGACCGCTTCGCGTGGCTGCGCTTTCACCGCGCACCGCGCGACGGCTATCTCGAGCTGCGCCGCAGCCTCGTGAAGCTCGCCGAGATTTTCCGCGGCCAGATCATCGTCGTGAATACCGACGACTCGAAGCTCGCACATGGCTTCACGATCGATCAGCCGCTGCGCAACGACAAGGGCGCAAAGATAGAAAACGTCACGCGCATCGCGTTCTCACTGCGCGATCCGCTTACGCAATGGCTGCAGGTGGACGCCGACATGGCGCGCCGCACGCCGCTGCGGGTGAGCGTGCACGATGTGCCGAAGCATCTACCGCTGTTGCCCGTGCAGCCGTCGCCGTTCACGCCAGGCGCGGGTTCGTCGCCCGCGATGCCGGAAATGCCTGAAGTGTCGTCAATGCCGGATGTGACCGAGATTCCCGGCATGCCGCAGTCGCCTGACGTCGCGCCCGCGACGCCTGGCGCGTCGGGAACTGCCGTGCCTCCCGCCTTGCCGCCGTCCGGCAACGGCGTGCTGGTGCCGGCGTGGCCCACGCAGGGTGGCCAGAATGGCTTAAACGGTCGGAATGATGCGAATGGCCAGAACGGCCTGGGTGGTGCAAACAGCGGTGAAAACAGCAGCGGCAATGGCCTGCCGCCAGTCCAGCTGCAGCCGCCCGGCGCACCGGCGTCAGGCGGCTTCGCGCATTGAGCGGCGATTAGTGCAGGGTGGGTTTCGAGGCGCCTTCGTCGCCGTCGTCTTCTTCGTCTTCGTCGATGATTTCGAGGCCGTCCGCGCCATGCGCGTGCTCATGCTCGATTTCGTCTTCGGTGGCGGTGCGCACTTCCTTGACCGTCAGCGCGAAACGCAGCGCCATGCCCGCTAGCGGATGGTTGCCGTCGAGCACGACCTTGTCTTCGGCAACATCCGTGACCGTATAGATGAGCGTGTCGAGATCTTCGTCGCCTTCTTCGGGCGTACCTTCGAACTGCATGCCGACTTCGAGTGGCTCGGGGAAGCGGTTGCGCGGCTCGATCTTCACGAGCTCGGGATCGTATTCCCCGAAAGCGTCCTGCGGATCAAGCTGGATCTGGGTCTCGAAGCCCGGCTCCTGCCCGTCCAGCACTTCCTCGATCTTGGGGAACGTGCCATCATAGCCGCCGTGCAGATAGACCATCGGCTCGTCGCTTTCCTCGATCAGATTGCCCTGCGCATCCGATAGCTTGTAAGCGACCGACACGACGGTGTCCTTTGCAATTTTCATTCGATCCTCCAGATTACAGACCACATTATACGATGCCGAAGCGGTCCCCAGACCACCCGGTGGACGCGCGCAAGCGGCGCGCCTCCCTCCCCCCGGCATGCCCCGCGCCCGATGTTGCCACGCCGCTTCTGGGCGGCCTGACACCGGCGCAGTTCATGCGCAAATACTGGCAGAAAAAGCCACTGTTGATCCGCCAGGCGATTCCCGACATCGAAGCGCCGCTCTCGCGCGAAGCCCTCTTCGCGCTGGCAGACAACGACGATGTCGAATCGCGTCTCATCACACATTTTCGTCGCCGCTGGGCGCTCGAACACGGCCCGTTCTCGCCGGACGAACTGCCTACGCCGAAGACCCGCCAGTGGACGCTCCTCGTGCAGGGCGCCGACCTGCACGACGACCGCGCGCGTGCCCTCCTCGAGCGCTTTCGCTTCGCGCCCGACGCGCGGCTCGACGACCTCATGATCTCGTACGCATCGGACGGCGGCGGTGTCGGCCCGCACTTCGATTCGTATGACGTCTTCCTGCTGCAGGTGCACGGCAAGCGCCGCTGGCGCATTGGCGCACAGCGCGACCTCTCGCTGCAGGAAGGCCTGCCGCTGAAGATTCTCGCGAACTTCCAGCCTGAAGAGGAGTGGGTGCTGGAGCCGGGCGACATGCTCTACCTGCCGCCGCACATCGCGCACGACGGCATCGCTGAAGGCGAATGCATGACCTGCTCGATCGGCTTTCGTTCTCCTTCCACGAACGAATTGACGAGCCAGTTTCTTTACTGGCTTGCCGAGCGCGGCGCCGATAACGGCAACGGCAAGGACACGCTGTACCGCGACCCCGACCAGCCGGCCGTGGCGCACCCGGCGCAGCTTCCTGCGGCACTCGTAGAGCGAGTTGGCGGCGTGCTTGCTAAAGTGCGCTGGAGCGACGCCGACGTCTCCTCGTTCGTGGGCTCGTGGCTGTCGGAACCGAAAGCCAATGTAGTATTCGACACCCCCGAAAAACCGCTCGACGAAGCCCGTTTCGTTGCGCAAGCGGCAAAAAACGGGATAACACTCGACCGCAGGACAATCCTGCTTTACGATTCGCGGTCGTATTACCTGAATGGGGAACAGTACTTGCTCAAAGAGGCGAGAAAGTGGCTGCCGGCACTGGCCGACAGGCGCTCTATGGACGGGAAACGCTTTGTAACACTCTCACACGATTCGTGTGTGACAGCGTTGCTACACGAGTGGTATCGTGCGGGCTGGATTCGGACCGGGGTGCTTGCCTAAGCGCTTCGGACTGTTATACCGTACTAAAATAGTGCTTGTATGAGAAAGACAACGTATTGTCCCCGGATTTGTCGACGGTCGATACGAAAGTGCCTATAATTTCCGGCCAGGCCGTAGGGAAGATTCACGCTCTTGCAGTGCGTCTCCACCAGCGGCTCAGGTCGGTGTTGGGGCACATTTACCGGTATTATTTTGCGCTGTTGCTTACCTTTAACCATAAAAGGACGTGATCATGAAGAAATCCCTCCTCGTAGCATCCCTGCTGGCAGCTGTTGCACTCGCTGCGTGCAACAAGAGCAGCGACCAAGCTGCTGCGCCGGCTAGCGATGCTGCTGCTGCTTCGGCACCGGCTGCTGCTGCTTCGGATTCGGCAGCTGCTGCTTCGGGCGCTGCTGCTGCTGCGAGCGACGCTGCTGCTTCGGCTACCGCCGCTGCTTCGGACGCTGGCGCTGCTGCTTCGGACGCAGGCGCTTCGGCTCCGGCTGCTGCTTCGGGCGCAAGCCAGTAAGTTGCGTTCGCGCGACGCTCACCCGGGACCTCGGTCCCAGTGGGCACCGCAGCGAATCGCCGTACGGTCTGCTGCTTGCGTCAAACGCGCTTCAGACATACGGCGGGCAAGCAAAAAAGCCACGAACTCACGTTCGTGGCTTTTTGTTATGCGGCGCGCATGAAGCTCAATGCGCTTCGCCAGGCTCCCCTGCCTGCTCGTTCTTCTCTTCGAAGAACGCCTGCACGACTTCGATCTCCCGGGTCCGCTTGAACGGCGGCAGACTTTGCCAGATACGTCGCCCATACGGCTTGTCGACGAGACGGGTGTCGCAAATCATCAACACACCGCGGTCAGTTTCCGCGCGAATCAATCGCCCCGCACCCTGCTTGAGCGTGATCACCGCCTGCGGGAGCTGGTGGACCGCGAACGGGCTCAGACCTTTCTTCGCCAGCGCGTCAAGGCGCGCCGCCAGCACCGGATCGTCGGGCGGCGCGAACGGCAGCTTGTCGATGACCACGAGCGAGAGCGCGTCGCCGCGCACGTCGACCCCTTCCCAGAAGCTCTGGCTGCCCACGAGGATCGCATTGCCATAGGCGCGGAAGCGCTCGAGCAGCTCCGTGCGGCTCGCGTCGCCCTGCACGAGCAGCGGCGTATTCCATCCACGCGCCTCGATCGTGTCGCGCAGCTTCTGGGCAATACGGTCGACGGCACGCAACGTCGTGCATAGCATGAAGACACCGCCGCCCGACGCCTCGATCGCAGGCAACGCCGCCTCGAACACGGCGTCGGTGAACTGCGGCGACGACGGCTGCGGCATGTTGCGCGGCACGTAAAGCAGCCCTTGCGTGGGATAGTCGAACGGGCTCGGCAGCGTCATCGAACGGCGCGAACTCAGGCCCATTTGCGCCGCGTAGTGCGTAAAGTCGCCACGCACCGAAAGCGTGGCCGACGTGAAGACCCACGTGCGCGGCACACCGGCGCGCTGCTTCGCGAAGATCGGCGCCACGGAGAGCGGGGTTTCGTGCAACTGCACCGTGTGCGAGAACACCTCGACCCAGCGGACCTTCTCGTCCGCGTCGTCGGTCGCGTGAGCGTTATCGCCTTGTCCGTCCGCGTCGGCCTCGTGCGTTTCGCGCGCTGGCGGGACGCCCTGCGGCGCGGTCCAGCCCGCGAGGATGCCCTGCAGCTCCCGCGCGCGGCGCAGGCAGGCACCAATCGATTCGGCGCGCTCGGCCTGCCCGGCGAGTGCCGTGGCAAGCGTGCCCAGTTCGGTCTGCAGCGCGTCGAGCGCATCGAAGAGCGGGTGATCCTCGGGCAACTGCGTAATCGACAGGCGCAGCGAGTCTTCCTTGAACGCGAGCCGCACGTCGCGCGCAGCACGCTCCAGCGCCGCGCCGAGCTTGACCCACTCCACCGCGTCGCGCGCGTGGCTCAGGCCTTCGGCTACGCAATCGCGCGCGAGCTCGAGGAACTGCGCCGTCGAGAGCGTTTCGCCGAAAAAGAGCGTCGCCGTTTCGGGCAGCTGGTGCGCTTCGTCGAAGATGATCGTATTCGCGCTCGGCAGCAGTTCGGCCATGCCGGTGTCACGCAGCATGATGTCGGCGAAGAACAGATGGTGATTGACCACCACGATATCGGCCTGCTGCGCCTCGCGGCGCGCCTGCATCACGAAGCAGTCCTTGTAATGCGGGCACTCCTGGCCAAGACAGTTATCGCGCGTCGATGTGACCATCGACCAGACGGCCGCCGTCTCGGGCACGCTCGCGAGCTCGGCCTTGTCGCCCGAGCGCGTGATCTTCGCGAAGCGCACGATTTCCTGCAGATACGCGGTTTCCTGGCGCGACGGCAGCCGGCCGTTGTCGGCCGTGCGCTGCAGATAGTAGTGGCACAGATAGTTGGCGCGGCCCTTGAGCATCGCCACGCTCACGGGCACCGCGAGGGCGTCGCGCACCGTGGGGATGTCGCGCGCGAAGAGCTGGTCCTGCAAATGCTTCGTGCCCGTCGAGACGACCACCTTGCCGCCCCACAGCATGGCCGGCACGAGGTACGCATAGGTCTTGCCCGTGCCCGTGCCCGCCTCGACGATCAGCGTGTTGTCGCCGTTTTCGGCTGTGGCGCGCGCCGCTTCCCCGGCGGCGGGCTGCGCCGGCGCACCACGTTCGACCCGGCGCGCCGGGCGCGACTGAAGTTCGAACGCCGCAGGATCGGGCAGGGATTGCGCGGCGGCTTCCATCGCGGCCGCGACCGCGCGCGCCATTTCGATCTGCGCAGCGCGTGGGCGATAGCCGTCGATCTCGCGGGCGAGCAAGCCGTCGGCCGCGAAGAGCTCCTCGAGCTCGGCGGCGCGGCGTGCGCTCAACATGGGTGCAGCGGCTGTTTGCGCCGCGCGCGCGTCGGCCTCCGGCGCGCCGCCTTCGCGCGCGGGCCGGGAACGGGAAACGGTCGTTGAATTCAAGGCAAGCGGTTCCTGCTCGGTCCGGAACGGCGCAACGCGCCGACTGCCGCGCCCCGGCGCCTGCCAGGACCCGGAATCAGGCGTGCCCGTCCGAAGTCTTCGTTGAATCGGGGTCCAGCTGCAGTTGCAGCAGGAGGATGTTGTCCTTGACCTTGAGCTTGCGCTTCTTCAGCCTCTGCAGTTCGAGATCGTCATAGTCCGGGGTGTCGGACATCCTGTCTATCAGGCGGTCCAGATCGCCATGTTCCGATTCCAGTTGCAGAATGCGGTCACGAAGGACCTCGGTCTTGACTTCACGATGCTCGCGCATGCTCGCCTCCTCGACATATGCGGCGCGCGCTTGCGAAGGACGACGCGCCTGAGGTTGCAGTCCGGCTGAAAAAGCGTGCTACTCGTGCTACTGGTCCTGCTGTTCTTCCTGCTGCTGTTTTTCCTGCTGCTTCTGCTGTTCTTCTTGTTGCTGCTTTTGCTGCGCCTTCTCGGCCGCCTGTTTCTGACGCTCGGCGACATCGGCCTTGTGCTTCGCCGCGTCTTCCTGCTTCTGCTGGTAGCGCTGGGCCTTGTCGGCGCGCTCCTGAGCCTTTTGTTCGCCCTGGCGGCGCGCTTCGTCAAGCTGGTTCTGGTAGTTCGCCTGCTTCTGGTCGTACGCCGCCTGGTTCGCGTTGCGCTGCGATTGCTCGCCCTGACGCTGTGCCTGGGCCAGCGCATGCTGCCGCTGCTTTTCCTGATACGCCTGCTCGTTCGCCGCACGCTGCGGCGCTTCGGCCTGGCGCTGCGCCTGATCGAGCGCGTGTTGCTGCTGCTTCTGTTCGTACGCCTGCGCGCTGGCCGCTTCGTTGGCGGCGCGCTGCGGCGCATTGGCTGCGTCCTGCGCGCGCTGCAAGGCGGCCTGCTGGTCGCGCTGCTGCGCATGCGCGGCACGCTTTTCGTCGTCGAGCGCCAGTTGCTCGCGGCGGATATCGGCCTGCACGACACGCATCTTGTCGCGCGCCTTGCCGATGCAATGATTCACGAAGAACGTGCTGTAGCAGTTGTGCTGCGCGACTGCAAACTGATAGTCGTTCTCCGCGGTACGACGGTCCAGCACCTGCTGCCGCGCGTCGAAGTCGCTCTGCTGCGACTGTTGCGCGCCGGCGGCCCCAGCCGCGTCGGACGCTGCGAGCGGCGCGTCGCCCGAAGGCGCCGGCTGCACCGGCGCCGTTGCCGCACCTTGCTGCTGCAGCGGCCCTGTCACCCCGACCGCCTGCGCGAGGGCCGGAACGCTCGCACCGAGGCTCAACGCGACGGCACAAATTGCCCCAAGAGCGGGGAACCGCCGCATGACGCCATGAGGCGTGCGAAACCGGGCAAGGGGCAAATCAGGGGAGAAGCGGGAGGTCGTCAACGTCTTCTGTGGGCAGCGGAACATGGAGGAAATTCTAACACCCCCCGGGTTGAGCGCTCGGCCATTTATGGCAAAATGCCCCGCTCCACCGGCCGGCGCAGGCACCCGGCGACGTGCCTTTTCGCACACCGGGCGCCCCGGGCGCTCGAGCCCGCACCGGCCGCCGGACCGCAAACCCGGACCGCAATCCGATCCTCGCAGGAATATCCAGACCCTATGACGGAAACCGTAGCACTCAAGATCGTCCAGCGTATCGCCACTGAACTGAGCGTGCAGCCGCGCCAGGTCGCAGCCGCCGTGCAGCTTCTCGACGAAGGCTCGACCGTTCCGTTCATCGCCCGTTACCGCAAGGAAGTCACGGGCAATCTCGACGATACGCAACTGCGTACGCTCGAAGAGCGCCTGCTTTATCTGCGCGAACTCGAAGACCGCCGCGCGGCGATCCTCGCGAGCATCGAGGAACAAGGCAAGCTCACCGACGAATTGCGCAGCGCCATCGAAGCGGCCGACAGCAAGCAGGTGCTCGAAGACCTCTATCTGCCCTACAAGCCCAAGCGCCGCACGCGCGCGCAGATCGCGCGCGAAGCCGGCCTGCAGCCGCTCGCCGAGGCGCTGCTCGCGAACCCGCTGCTCGACCCGCAAACGGAAGCCGCACAGTACGTCGACGCCGAAAAGGGTGTCGCCGACGTCAAGGCTGCGCTCGACGGCGCGCGCGACATCCTCTCCGAGCAGTTCGGCGAAACGGCCGAGCTGCTGGGCAAGCTGCGTGACTGGCTGCACAACCAGGGCGTGGTGATGTCGAGCGTGGTCGAGGGCAAGGAAAACGAGGAAGGCGAGAAGTTCCGCGACTACTACGACTATTCCGAGACCATCAAGACCGTGCCGTCGCACCGCGCGCTCGCGCTGTTCCGCGGCCGCAACGCCGGTGTGCTGATGGTCAAGCTCGGCCTTGGCGGCGAGCTGGATGCGCAGGTGCCGCATCCGGGCGAAGCGATGATCGCGCGCCACTTCGGCATCGCGAACCAGAATCGCCCGGCCGACAAATGGCTATCCGATGTCTGCCGCTGGTGCTGGCGCGTGAAGGTGCAGCCGCATATCGAAAACGAGCTGCTCACCCACCTGCGCGAGCAGGCGGAAAACGAAGCGATTCGCGTGTTCGCGCGCAATCTCAAGGATCTGCTGCTTGCCGCGCCGGCCGGCCCCAAGGCCGTGATCGGCCTCGATCCGGGCTTGCGCACGGGCGTGAAGGTCGCAGTGGTCGACCGCACGGGCAAGCTGCTCGCCACCGACACGATCTACCCGCACGAGCCGCGCCGCGACTGGGACGGCTCGCTCGCTAAGCTCGCGCGCATCGCCGCGCAGACGCAAGCGGAACTCATCAGCATCGGCAACGGCACGGCCTCGCGTGAAACCGACAAGCTCGCGAGCGAGCTGATTTCGAAGCATCCCGAACTGAAGCTGCAGAAGATCGTGGTTTCCGAAGCCGGTGCTTCGGTTTATTCGGCATCCGAACTGGCTGCAAAGGAATTCCCCGAGCTCGACGTGTCGCTGCGCGGGGCGATTTCCATCGCGCGCCGTCTGCAGGACCCGCTCGCCGAACTCGTGAAGATCGAGCCGAAAGCGATTGGCGTGGGGCAGTACCAGCACGACGTGAACCAGCGCGAACTCGCACGCTCACTCGACGCCGTGGTCGAGGACTGCGTGAACGCTGTGGGTGTCGACGCGAACACGGCCTCCGTCGCCCTGCTAGCGCGCGTGTCGGGCCTGAACTCGACGCTCGCGCGCAATATCGTCGATTACCGCGATGCGAACGGCCCGTTCCCCTCGCGCGAGCATCTGAAGAAGGTGCCGCGTCTGGGCGACAAGACCTTCGAGCAGGCCGCCGGTTTCCTGCGCATCAACGGCGGCGACAATCCGCTCGATCGCTCGTCGGTGCACCCGGAAGCGTACCCCGTCGTCGAACGCATGCTCGCGAAGATCAAGCGTACGATCGGCGACGTGCTCGGCAGCCGCGAAGCGCTTTCGGGCCTCGCGCCCACCGAGTTCGTGGATGAACGTTTCGGTCTGCCGACGGTGCGCGACATCCTGAGCGAACTGGAAAAGCCGGGCCGCGATCCGCGCCCCGAGTTCAAGACGGCGACGTTCCGCGACGGCGTCGAAAAGGTGTCCGACCTCGTGCCGGGCATGCTGCTCGAAGGCGTCGTGACGAATGTGGCCGCGTTCGGCGCATTCATCGACGTGGGCGTGCATCAGGACGGGCTCGTGCACGTCTCGGCCATGTCGACGAAGTTCATCAAGGACCCGCACGAAGTCGTCAAGGCCGGCCAGGTCGTGAAGGTGAAGGTGCTCGACGTCGACGTGAAGCGTCAGCGTATCGCGCTCACGATGCGCCTGGACGACGACCCCGCGAGCGCCGGCGCGTCGCGCAGCGGCGGCAGCGCGGGCCAGTCGGGCAACCGCGACAATCGCGGCGGCGGCAATCGCGATAACCGCGGCGGCCAGCGTTCGCGCGATGCCGAACCGGCAGGCGCGATGGCGGCGGCATTCGCGAAGCTCAAGCAACGCTGATGTCCGCATGACGCAACAAAAAAAAGGCACCCCGGGTGCCTTTTTTACTGGTCGAATCGACGCGGTCAGATTTCGATCTTCGTCCCGAGTTCGACCACACGGTTCGCAGGAATACTGAAGAAGTCGGTGGGCTTCGCGGCATTCTGATGCATCCACGCGAAGACACGCTCGCGGAAAATCGACATGCCCGGAAGCTGCGTCGGCACGACCGTCTCGCGTGCGAGGAAGAACGACGTGTCCATCATCTCGAACATCATGTTGTGCGTGCGCGAAATTTCGTCGAGCACGGCCTGCACGTCAGGCGTTTCGTTGAAGCCGTAATCGGCCTTCACGAGATAGAGCCCGCCGCCGATATCCTTGACCGTCACGCGCTCTGCGTCGCCCACATACGGAATGTCGCGAATCACGAACGTGAGGAAGATCGTGCGTTCGTGAAGGACCTTGTTGTGCTTGAGGTTGTGCAGCAGGCTCACCGGCACGAGCGATTCGCTGCCAGTGAGATAGATCGCCGTGCCCGAAACGCGATGCGGCGGGTGCGCGAGCAGCCCCTGCAGGAAAGGCATGAGCGGAATGCCGTCGGCGGCCGTGCGATCCTTCACGATCATGCGGCCCTTGAACCAGGTCATCAGCAGGAAGAACAGCAGCGCGCCGATGCCGAGCGGCAGCCAGCCGCCCTCCTCGACCTTCAGCAGGTTCGCGCCGAAGAAGCCCAGATCGACGGCTAGCAGCACCGTGATGATGCAGGTGACGAGCGCCTTGTTCCACTTCCACACTTTCGTCATCACGACGGCAACGAGCACCGTGGTGATCACCATCGTCGCGGTCACGGCGATACCGTATGCGGCCGCCAGATTGTCCGAACTCTTGAAGGCGACCACGATGCACAGAATGATGAAGAGCAGCATCCAGTTCACGACCGGCACGTAGATCTGGCCGATGGCGAGGTCCGACGTGTGCAGCACTTTCATGCGCGGCACGTAGCCAAGCAGAATGGCCTGGCTCGTCAGGGAATACGCGCCGGAGATCACGGCCTGCGAAGCGATCACGGTCGCCACCGTGGAAAGCACGACGAGCGGCAGCAAGGCCCATTGCGGCGCGAGCAGGAAGAACGGATTCGCGATCGCGCGATGGTCCTGCATCAGCAGCGCGCCCTGCCCAAAGTAGTTGAGCACGAGCGAGGGCATCACGAGCGCGTACCAGGCAAAGCGAATCGGCTTCGCGCCGAAGTGGCCCATGTCGGCGTAGAGCGCTTCCGCGCCGGTCAGCACCAGCACGACCGAGCCGAGCACCACGTAGGCCTGCAGCATGTGCGCGCCCATGAAACTGACCGCGTAATACGGACTGAGCGCCGCGATGACGCCAGGCGCCTGGACGATGCGCGAGACGCCGAGCACACCGATGGTGATGAACCAGAGCACCATGATCGGGCCGAACAGGCGGCCCACCAGCGCAGTGCCGTGCCGCTGGATCCAGAACAGCAGGATCAGGATCACCATCGTGAACGGCAGCACCAGATGCGAGAGCTTGGGCGCGGCGATTTCGAGGCCTTCCACCGCCGACATGACCGAGATCGCCGGCGTGATGACGGCATCGCCGTAGAACATGCACGCGCCGAAGATCCCCAAGGCCGTGAGCAGCGCAGCGGACCTGCTCTTGCGGCTGAACGAGCGCATGGCGAGCGCCATGAGCGCGAGCACGCCGCCCTCGCCGTTGTTGTCGGCGCGCATCACAAAAAGGACATATTTGACGCTCACGACGATCACGATCGCCCAGAACAGCAGGGAAATGACGCCGAGAATGGAAGTGTCGTTGAGCGGAATGCCGTGCGATGGGCTGAACGCCTCTTTCAGCGAATACAGCGGGCTCGTGCCGATGTCGCCGAACACCACGCCGATGGCCGCTACGGCGAGAGTAGGTAGCGGCTGCTTGGCCACGTGTGTGCTAGTTGTCATATACGCGGTAATCCGTTGCGAGGCGGAAAAAACGAGCGCTATTCTAAACCGGGCTGCGGCGGAAACCGAGCGGTCGTCGCGGCACTGCGACATCCCCCGATCCCCGCGCAGTTTAGCACCGGCCCCAGATGCCGTCTGCCCGCCTGCGCCGCCGCAGGCGAATCGGTGGGCGACGCACAAAAAAAAACGGAGCCATGAAGGCTCCGTCGTTGGATCTGGCCGCCGCGGGTATGGGAACCCTGGCGGCGGCACAACCCCTGCTTTACTTCTGCGCGTCTTGCGCTCGCTGCAGACCACGCTTGATCCACGCACTGAGATTGTGCGGGCGCACCGTATCCCATTCCTCGAACGGCTGGTGGATCCACGGATTGGTCGGCAGATGCTGGACGAAATAGTCCGGCGTCACCTTCGAGCAGCCTTTGTACCAGAGCACCGCCGAGCGCACGCCGGTCACAGCCGGGTAGCGCTCCTTGAGGTGCTCCTGCACGCGTGCGAGCGTGACGCCCGAGTCGACGAGATCGTCGACGAGCAGCACGTTGCCTTCCAGGTGGCCGCGCGTCATCGTGATGTACTGCGCGATGTCGAGCTCGCCCTGCTCCGTGCCGGCGGCTTCGCGGTACGAGCTGGTCGCGAGGATTGCCAGCGGCAGGTCATAGATGCGCGAGAGCTGGTCGCCCACGCGCAGACCGCCGCGCGCGAGACACAGGATCTGGTCGAACTTCCAGCGCGACTCGTGCACCTTGAGCGCGAGCAATTCGATCAGCCGGTGATACTCGTCCCAGCCGACCCACAGGTTCTTTTCGTCGTTGCGCGGGTCCATCATTTGAATCATTTTTGCTTCTGCCTTCTTACCACTTAGACCTTGAACGGATGACGCAGCAGGATCGTTTCGTCGCGATCCGGGCCGGTCGAAACCATGTCGATCGGCACACCGGCGACTTCCTGCACGCGCGTGAGATACGCCTGCGCGCTCTTCGGCAGCGCGTCGAACTGCGTGATGCCGATGGTGCTTTCGTTCCAGCCTTCAAACGTTTCGTAGACCGGCTCGCATGCGGCCACCTGCGAGGCGCCGCGCGGGAGAATGTCCACGTCCTGGCCAGCCACCTTGTAGCCGACGCAGAGCTTAACTTCGTCGAGACCGTCGAGCACGTCGAGCTTCGTGATGCACAGACCCGTCACGCCGTTGATCTGGATCGAGCGGCGCAGCGCGGCGGCGTCGAGCCAGCCGGTGCGGCGCGGACGGCCGGTGACCGAACCGAATTCCTTGCCGACCTTCGCGAGAGTGAGGCCCACTTCTTCCTGGCGATCGGCGTTGTCGGCGTCGTACAGTTCGCTCGGGAACGGGCCCGAACCGACGCGCGTGCAGTACGCCTTGGTGATGCCGAGCACGTAGTTGAGCTTTTGCGGACCCACGCCCGCGCCAGCGGACGCCGCACCCGCGACGCAGTTGCTCGACGTGACGAACGGATAGGTGCCGTGGTCGATGTCGAGCAGCGTGCCTTGCGCGCCTTCGAACAGCAGGTTGCCGCCTTCGTGGTTCACGTCATACAGACGACGCGAGACGTCCGTGACCATCGGCTTCAGACGATCGGCGTACGAGAGCATCGTGTCGAGGGTTTGCTGATAGTCGACGGCCGGCGCGCCCAGGTACTGCGTAAGCACGAAGTTGTGGTAGTCGAGGTTCTCGCGCAGGCGCTCGGCGAAGGTTTCCGGCTCGAACAGGTCCTGCACGCGCAGACCGCGGCGTGCCACCTTGTCTTCGTAGGCCGGACCGATGCCGCGACCCGTCGTACCGATCTTCGCGGCGCCGCGCCTGGCTTCGCGCGCCTGGTCGATGGCGATGTGGTACGGCAGGATGAGCGTGGTGGCTTCGGAGATGAACAGACGCTTCTGGACGTCGATGCCCGCATCTTCGAGCTCGCCGATTTCCTTGAAGAGCGCTTCGGGCGAAAGCACCACGCCGTTGCCGATGTAGCAGGCGACGCCGGCGCGCATGATGCCCGACGGGATCAGCCGGAGAATGGTCTTCTTGCCGCCGATGATGAGCGTATGGCCGGCGTTGTGACCGCCCTGGAAACGCACCACGCCTTGCGCGTGATCCGTCAGCCAGTCGACGATCTTGCCCTTGCCCTCATCGCCCCATTGGGTGCCCACGACGACGACATTGCGCCCCGGGGTTACATTCACTGCGCTGGCAGACATGGTGTTTCGTTAGCTGGTTAAAAACGTATTCTACCTGGGTTCAGCGGCAAGGCCGCCTTTTTTTCCCGAAATTCGCGGAATTTCCTTTTGCACTCAACGGCATGCGCGATGCGAAGCGTGCTTTGGCGCGCTCGCGCGCAGGCTTGCCGGGCGGCGCGAACGGCCGCCCCGAGTGCGGTATCAGGCGTGCTTTTCGACGACCCAGACGCCGTCGCGCTCGACGAGCACGCGGTCGCAGGCGAACTCGTCCATGTCGTGCTCGTGACCCGGCAGCGCCTGGATCACGACCTCGCCTGTATCGCGCAGCGCGGCGACGGCGCTGCGCAGCGCCTCGTCATGGCGCCACGGCGCGAGGATCGCGCTGCTGCGCGCCTCGACCGGTGAAATACGCGCCACTTCGCGCAAATCAAGTGAGAAGCCCGTTGCCGCGCGGGCACGCCCATACACTTCGCCCACCTTGTCGTAACGGCCGCCGCGGGCGACGGCGTTCGGCACACCGTCCACGTAGGCCGAGAACATCACGCCGCTGTGGTACGCGTAGCCGCCGAGATCCGCAAGGTCGATCATCAGCTCCGCACCCTCGATCTCGCGCACGAGGAACGCGAGGTCGTCGAGCGCACGAGCAATGCCCGGCAGCGCCGGCAGACGCGTGCGCGCCTCGTCGATCACGCTCTCGTCGCCGTAAAGCGACGGCAGCGCTCGCAAGGCGTCGCGCGTGGCAGCGCCGAGGTTTTGCGTGAGTTCCGCGAGACGCGGCACGTCCTTGCCAGCGAGCGCTTCATACAAAGCATCGCCAAGCGCGGCCGCAGCGGGATCCGCTTCGAAGATCGCCGCGAGCACACCTGCGTGCGAAAGGTCGAGGCGCACCTTCGCGAGGCCCGCGAGGCGCAGCGCATCGAGCATCAGCTGCTGGATTTCGAGGTCCGCTTCGAGGCCCGCGTGGCCGTAGATTTCCGCGCCGGTCTGGATCTGTTCGCGCGTGGCGTGCAGACCGCGCGGCAGCGTATGCAGCACGTTGCCGGCGTAGCACAGGCGCGTCACGCCCTGGCGGTTCAGGAGGTGCGCGTCGATGCGCGCGACCTGCGGCGTCATGTCGGCGCGCAGGCCGAGCGTGCGGCCCGAGAGCTGATCGACGAGCTTGAACGTGCGCAGGTTCAGGTCGCGCCCGCTGCCCACGAGCAGCGACTCGAGATACTCGAGCAACGGCGGCATGACCATCTCGTAGCCATAGGCGCGGAAACGGTCCAGCAGGCGACGGCGCAGCTCTTCGATCTTGCGCGCTTCGGACGGCAGCACGTCCGCAATATTCTCGGGGAGTAACCAGGTCGACATCGGTTGAGTCCTACCACAATGAGGGCCGCGCGCGGCCAAACGCCACGCGGCCCGATATTTCGGAATCCGTCAAAAACGCCAATCGCACACCGCCTCTGAGGGCGACTGCGGCACGAGGCCGTCAGGTCGCCAGCATCAGCAGGACGAGGCCGAGCCCCATCACGATGAGCCCACCGATCCTGATGTGATGCGGCGGCCGCTCCGCGATTTTACGGAATGTGTCACGCCACGCCGTCGGAAAGACGAACGGGAACATGCCCTCGATAATCAGCATCAGCGCGATCGCGAGCAAGAAGGAGCCAGCTATGTCCATGCGAAGAAATACGCCGCGCAGTGCGCGGCGCGTGTGTCTCGTTTTGTCTAGTGTTTGCGCGGGGTGGCGGAAGCGGGAGCGTTATCCCCGCTATTCGCGCCGCCGTTCGGACCACGCATGAAGCGGAAGAAGTCGCTCGACGAATCGACCACGATGACGTCGCCGGGCCGGAAGCTCTCGCGGTACGCGAGCATGCTCTGATAGAACCGGTAGAAGTCCGGGTCGCGCCCGAACGCCTCCGCGGCAATCGCGGCGGCCCGGCCGTCACCTTCGCCCTTGATCGCTTGCGCCTGAGCGTAGGCATCGGCCAGCACGCCCTGCTGCTTGCGCTGCGCGTCGTCCTTGATCTGCTGCGCTTCGGCCGCGCCCTTCTCGCGAATCTCGGCAGCAGCCTGCTCGCGTGCGGCGCTCATGCGTTTGAAGACCGTCTGCGCCAGCTCCGGCGGGTAATCGACGCGCGTGAGTTCGATGGCGATCACGTCGATGCCGAGCGGCGCCGCGGTTTGCCTCAGCGCGTCGCGCGCGCCGCTGGCGATGGCTTCCTGCTGCGCGAGCGCCTCGGTGAGCGTGACTTTCGAAATCGCGTCGCCAAGCGCGTCGCGCGACAGCGAGGCGAGACGATCGGAAAGCGTCTGCGCATCGCCCCTGGTCGCCGCGAAGAGCTTGATTGGATCGGCAATGCGATAACGCACGACCGGGTTCACGAGCAGCTCGGTCTTGTCCGAGGTCGTGTAGCGGTCGGCGTCGGGCGCATCGAACGCCTGAATGCGCGTGTCGATGAACGTGACGGTCTGGAACGGCGGCGGCAGCTTCACATGCAGCCCCGGACCGGCGAGCGTGGCATTGGCCCCGCCCGACGAAGAAATGATGGCGACGTGGCGCGGATCGACCATGAAGACGGCCGACGACGCAACCAGCACGACAACCACGACGGCAACAACGAGCGCAATGATCTTGTTCATATTGGCGCGCCCCTTATTGCACGTCGCTTTCGCGGCCGCGCGAGCGGAACGCATCGCGCGAACGGAAGGCGTCGCTCGCGGCGGCTGCCGCGTCGCTGGCCGTAGTTGCGGGAGCCGCGCCCTGCTGCTGCGCATCTTGCTGCTGGGCACCCGGTTGAGGCCCTGCCTGTGCACCCTGCTGTGGCTCGCTGCCGGCTGCCGGCGCGGAAGCCGCATTGGCGTCCGAAGCCGCGCCTGCCGTTGCCGCACCGGCGCCCGAGGCCGCAGCCGCACCCGTTGCGCCCGCCGCCACGGCGGCGCGCTGACGCGTCGTATCGACGAGCTTGTCGAGCGGCAGATAAATCACGTTGTTGCCCGACTTGCTGTCGACGAACACCTTCGTCGCATTCGAATAGATGTGTTGCATCGTCTCGAGATACATGCGCTCGCGAATCACAGCTGGCGCCTTCGCATACTGTTCGTAGACCTGCGTGAAGCGTTGCGCGTCGCCCTGCGCCTGCGAAACCACGCGCTCGCTATAAGCCTTCGCGTCGTCGACGAGACGCGCTGCCTCGGCCTGCGCGCGCGGCAGGAGCTGGTCGGCATAGGCCTGCGCCTCGCGCTTCGCGCGGTCGCGGTCCTGGCGCGCCTTGGCTTCGTCGTCGAGCGCGGCCTGCACCTGATCGGGCGCCGAGACGCTCTGGATCGCGACGCCGGTCACGCCGAGGCCCGTCTTGTACTCGTCGAGCGAGTGCTGGATCGTATCGGCAAGCTGGGCGCGAATCGGCTCGCGGTCCGCGTACAGCATGTCGTTCGTGCTGCGCGCGCCCACCACGGTGCGCACCGCCGCCTGAGCAGCCTGCGTGACGGTGAGGTCGGGATCGACGCTGCGGAACAGATAGTCGGTCGGCTGCTTGACCTGGTACTGCACGGTCAGGCGCACGTTGAGAATGTCGCCGTCATGCGTGATGACTGCAGCGTCCTTGACGTTTGCCGGACGCACGAGGTTGCTGCGGCCGATCTCGACGGTGCGGATCTGCCCGACATTGACGATTTCGTGAGTCTGGAACGGATACGGCATACGCCAGTGGACGCCCTGGCCAACCGTGTGGCGATACTGGCCGAACTGCAGCACGACGCCGGCCTGGCCTTCCTGCACGACGAAGACGCCGCTGCCCACGTAGATCGCAATGAGCACGCCGAGAACGATACCCACGCCGATGCGCGCGCCATGACCATTGTCCGGGCGCGGTCCGAAGCCGCCCGGGCCCTTGCCCTTGCGGCCGAAGAAAGCGGACACGCGGCGGTTGAAGTCGCGCCACATTTCGTCGAGATCCGGCGGACCGTCGCCCTTGTCGCCGTTGCCACCCTTGTTGCCGTTATTGCCCGACGGGCGGCGCCCGTCGTCAGAACGCTGGCCATTGCCGTCGCCTCGACCCCAACGCGGGTCGTTCAACGAGAAAATGGCGCGCGCGCGCTGCCAGCCAGTCCGCTTGTTGTAATCGTTCACCTGTGTTCGTTCACCAGAGTAGACAGCGGGTCAATTGCGTGCGAATTCCGTCGGGGCCGCTGGGCCGGCCTTGCGTGCAAGACAGTGCCGGGCGCGCCTCAGCGCTCGTGTTCAGGTTCCCAGTGAGGTTCTTCCTGTACCGCGCTCCAGTCTGCGGCCAGGGACTGCGGCGCATCGGCAAGCGGCTCGGCAGTCGCGATTTCGGCGATGACGGAGCGCAGCGCATCCAGTCCGACACCTGTGCGGGCGCTCAAAAAGACGCGCGAAATATTACCATATTCATCACGCTCGACCGTTCCGCCGCGGGCCGCCAGTTCCGGCACGGCGTCGATCTTGTTGAAGACCAGCACCTGACGGATCGTGTCCGCACCGATATCGTGCAGCACGCCGTTCACCTGATCGATCTGATCGAGGCGCACGGCGCTCGACGCGTCCACCACGTGCAGAAGCAGATCGGCCTGCACCGTTTCCTGCAGCGTCGCGCGAAACGCGGCGACGAGCTGGTGAGGCAGTTCGCGGATGAACCCGACCGTATCGGACAGCACGATCTGCCCCACTGCGTCGCCGAGCCAGACGCGCCGCGAAGTCGTGTCGAGCGTCGCAAACAGCTGGTCGGCGGCGTAGGCCTGCGCCTTCGTGAGCGCATTGAAGAGCGTGGACTTGCCCGCGTTCGTATAGCCTACGAGCGACACCGACATCGTGCGGTTGCGCTCGCGCTGACGCCGCTGCGTGCCGTGCTGGCGACGCAGCTTCGCAAGCTTGCCTTGCAGCATCTTGATGCGTTCGCCGATGAGCCGGCGGTCGGTTTCGAGCTGCGTTTCACCCGGACCGCGCAGGCCGATACCGCCCTTCTGGCGCTCAAGGTGAGTCCAGGCGCGCACGAGGCGCGTGGCGAGGTATTGCAGCTGCGCGAGTTCGACCTGCAGCTTGCCTTCGTGGCTACGGGCGCGCTGGGCGAAGATATCTAGAATGAGGCTCGTGCGATCGACCACGCGGCGATTGAGCGCGCGCTCCAGATTACGTTGCTGGGCGGGCGACAGCGCGTGATTGAAGATGACGATTTCGATGTCGTTCGCCTCACAGGCGAGACGCAGTTCCTCGGCCTTGCCGCTGCCGATGAACATGGCGGCGTCGGGGCTGGAGCGTCGCCCGGTGAGCGTGACAGCGGGAGTGGCGCCCGCGCTTTTGGCGAGCAGGCTGAGTTCTTCGAGACTGGCTTCGAACTCGGTCTTGCCGAAGTCGATGCCGACGAGTGCGGCGTTGATCAAATTAGAGGATGTCAAAATGAAAGCGGCCGGACCAGAGCAGCCTGCGAAGCGCCCCGGGCCGGCCGCGTCATGGGTCAGGACGCTTCCGTATCCGGGTGGAAGTTCACCGGACGGGCCGGAACCACCGTGGAGATGGCGTGCTTGTAAACCATTTGCGTAACCGTATTACGGAGCAACACGACGTACTGGTCGAACGATTCGATGTTCCCTTGAAGCTTGATGCCGTTGACCAGATAGATCGAAACAGGCACGTGCTCCTTGCGCAGCGCGTTCAGAAACGGGTCTTGTAACAATTGCCCTTTGTTGCTCATAGCAAACTCCGTATTTTTTTGCAGGTTTAACTTATATTGGGATGAAGAAAAAGAAATCCACCACCAATCGCTACACTATAGCCGATTCTCGTTCCCCCGCGCGGTTCCTGGCGGTTCGGCCAGGAGGCCTTTGCGGGGTAGCGAACGCTATTCAGCAACAGCCTAGTTTTTCTCTGTATAGGGATTCGTCGAGGAGCGAAACTCTATGCGCAATGGAGTGCCGGTGAGCGAGAAAGTTTCCCGGAAGCGATTCTCCAGATAGCGCTTGTAGGTCTCCGTCACGGCGTCGAGTGCGTTGCCGTGAATGACGATGATGGGCGGGTTCTGTCCCCCTTGGTGCGCGTAGCGCAGCTTCGGACGCACCGGGCCGCGGCGGCGCGGCTGCTGGAACTCCACAGCTTCGATGAGCGCGCGCGTGAGCTTCGGCGTCGGCAGCTTCGCCATGGCGGCGGCGTACGCGTCGTCGACCGAGCGCATCAGCGGGCCGATGCCGAACTTTTCAGTCGCCGAGATGAAGCGCATTTCCGCGAAGTCGAGGAACTTCAGCTTGCGCTGAAGGTGGTGCTTGGTGCGCTCGCGCGCGTGGTCGTCCATGCCGTCCCACTTGTTCACGCCCACCACGAGCGCGCGGCCCTGTTCCACCACGAAGCCCGCGATATGCGCGTCCTGGTCCGAGATTTCCTGCTGCGCATCGAGCAGCAGAATCACCACGTTGGCATCGGCGATCGACTGCAGCGTCTTCACCACCGAGAACTTTTCGATCGCTTCGAACACCTTGCCGCGGCGGCGTAGACCCGCCGTGTCGATCAGCGTGTACTTCTTGCCGTTGCGCTCGAAGTCCACATAGATCGAATCGCGCGTCGTGCCCGGCATGTCGAACGCGATTACGCGGTCTTCGCCGATCAGCGTGTTGACGAGCGTCGACTTGCCCACGTTCGGGCGGCCGACAATCGCGATCTTGACGCCGTGCTTCGCGGCGTCCTCTTCGCTCTCCTCGGGCTGGTCGGCGTACGCTTTTTCGAGCGCCTCATTGATCATTTCCGTCACGCCGTCGCCGTGCGCCGCGGAAATCGCGCGCGGGTCGCCGAGACCGAGTTCGTAGAAGTCGGCGGCCACAGCGCTGTACTTCATGCCTTCGGCCTTGTTGACGACGAGGAAGATCGGCCGGCCGGTCTTGCGCAGGTAGTCGGCGATGTGCTTGTCCTGCGGCGCGAGGCCATTGCGGCCGTCGCAGATGAACACGACGATATCGGCCTCTTCCACGGCCTGGCGCGTCTGGCGCGCCATCTCGTGCAGGATGCCGTCCTTCGCGACGGGCTCGAAGCCGCCGGTATCGACCACGAGATACGGGCGATCGCCCGTGCGCCCTTCACCGTAGTGACGGTCGCGCGTGAGGCCGGGCAGGTCGGCCACCAGCGCATCGCGCGAGCGCGTGAGCCGGTTGAACAGCGTGGATTTCCCCACATTGGGGCGCCCAACGAGGGCGATTACGGGTTTCATCTGATCTTTTCTACAGTAAGGCGCAGCGCCGGAGAGTCCGGCGCGCTGCGCGGCAAGTCCCGCGCCTGCGGGGCTGCATCAGTTGCAAATTATCACGAAATTCACGAGCCGGGCCGCGGCCCAGCGCCGAAAGCGCGGCGCGGCCGGGGCGGGACGCCGCGCGAACGCCGGGTGGCGCAACGGTGAACGGCGGGGTCGTGGACGCCGCTGTCCCAAAATGCGCATGGCCGGCTTGAGCCGGCCAGCGGGCGAGGCATCGGAACCCGGCGGCTCCAGCGCCTCTTGCGTCTGCTCGGTGCGCCGCTCGTGAGGCGCACCGCCGCAGACGACGCTTAATGCGGACGCAGACCGTACAGGTCGCCGTCCTTCGTCTGGACAACCAGCGTATTGCCAGCGAGCACCGGCGCGGCCATGATCGGGCTGCCGTCGGTCTTCACGCGCGAGACGAAGCTGCCGTCGTCGAGCGAGAGGAAATGCACGTAGCCCTGATAGTCGCCGAGCACGACCGCATGGCCCAGCAATGCGGGCACGCTCACATCGCGGCTCTTGAGCTTTTCGTTCGTCCAGGTCGGCTCGCCCGTCGACACGCTGAAGGCCCTCACGACCGACCAGTCGTCGCCGCCCACCACCGTGCTTTCATCCTGAGCGATGCCGGTCGTGCTCGAGAACGGCTTTTGCCACATCGGACGACCCGAATTGGCGTCGAAGCAACCCAGCTGACCCTGGAACGTGACTGCGCAGGTCGTCGCGCCGACCAGCGTGGGCGGACCGCTCACGTCATTGATGCGCTCGACTTCCGTCACGCCCTTCGGATACGAAACCGGCGTTTCCCAGAAAGCGTCCCCGCTTTGCAGGTTGATCGCCGCGAACGAGCCGCCCGGGAAACCGGCCAGCACGGCCTGTTCGCCCGCGAACGTCATGCCCGCCGAAACGCGCAGGTTCAGCGGCACGGCGCGGTTGCGGTAGATCCACTTCTGCTCGCCCGTCTGGCCGTTGAAGGCGACGATCTGGCCGTCGATCGTGCGCACGACCACGAGGCCGTTGCCGACGAGCGGCGGCGAGATGATTTCGCCCGGCGCCTTGGCTTGCCACGAGAGCTTGCCGTTCGAGTCGAGCACATAGACGTCGCCCTTCAGGCCGCCGACGGCCGTGAGATTGCCGTCGCTGCCCACGCCCGCCGAGAGGTCGTCCTTAAGCTTGGTGCGCCAGACGTCCTTGCCCGATGCGGCGTCGATTTTCGCGACCGAGCCGTTTTCGCCCGCCGCATAGACGGCGTCGCCCACGGCGACCGGCGCGAACAGATAGCGCCCCGCCTTGCCGACACTCGACTTCCACACCTGCTGGACGTCCAGCGCCGGCTTGAATTCGGTCAGCGGCACCGGCACGCGGCGCACGTCTTTCGTCGATGAGCAGGCTGCGAGAGCCAGGACGGTCATCGCCAGAGCGACGGGCACAACGGTTCGTTTCAGCAGATTCATCGGTGAACGACGCATGAATGAAGTTGGTTTGAATGGTTTCGCAACGCTGCGCGCAAGCCCGGCACGCTTCGCAATTTAGCCAGCGACTCAGCCGCCGAGCGCATCCAGCTTGAACTGGATCAGCTGACGCTCGGAAGCGTCGCTCTTCGGCAGGCTGTCGAGGGCCAGCTTGTAGGCCGCGCGCGCGTCGTCACGCTTGCCGGCCGCAGCCAGCAGATCGCCGCGGCCGTCTGCCACGATGCCCTTGAACGGACCCGAATCGGGTTGCGGAATCAGCGCGAGGCCCTGATCGTAGGCCTTTTCGTCGAGCAGGAGCGATGCGAGACGCAGCTTCGCGATCTGGCGGAATTCGTCGTCCTTCGCGTGGTCGGCGGCCCATTGCAGCTGCGCCTTCGCGCCAGCCGTGTCGCCCGCCATATAGAGCGCCTTGGCCACGCCGAGCGCCGTCATCTGCGCGTACGCCGTGCCGCCGAAGCGATCTTCCATGTCCGACGCCACGCGCGTGAGCATGGCCTTGTCGCTGCTGTTCGCGGCCTGCTGCACCTGGTCGTACAGCACGGCGGCCTCGGCCGCCTGGCGGCGCTGCCAGAAGTTCCAGCCGTTCCACGCTGCGAGCGCGAGCAGAACGATCAGCACGACCCACGTAGCGGCGTTACCCCACTGCCCCCACCATGCCTTGAAGCTCTCGATCGATTCCTGTTCGTCGTGGTAACTCATCGCGTAGCGATTCCTCGTTTATTCTGAAGCCTGTTTTCGAATGCGCAGCGACCTGGGCAGCCCCACCGGGGCGGCCCTGTTAATCGTCGCCGTCTTCGGCGGATGCAACCATCGCATTGATCAGATATTCGGTCAAGTCCTCAAGCGCTACCGTTTGTTGCTCGCTGCGGGCCTCCGCGGCCGTGCCGCGCAGCGCCTTCACACCGGCCTCGCCTCTCGCCACTTCGTCCTCGCCGAGTACCACGGCAAAGGCCGCGCCGCTGGCATCCGCGCGCTTCATCTGCGACTTGAAGCTCGCGCTCTGACCGTCGGCGCTGCAATGCAAGATAACGTCGAGGCCCGTATCGCGCAGACGCTCCGCCACGATGAACGCCTTCTCACGCGCGGCTTCGCCCTGGTGGACAACGTAGACATCGCAACCATCTTCTTCCGGCACGAGGTCTTCTTCCTTGAGCAGTTCGAGAATGCGCTCGATGCCCATCGCCCAGCCGCAAGCCGCCGTCGGCTTGCCGCCCAGCTGCTCGATCAGCGGATCGTAACGGCCGCCCGCCGCGACGGTGCCCTGCGCGCCGAGCTTGTCGGTCACCCACTCGAACACGGTCAGATTGTAGTAATCGAGACCACGAACGAGACGCGGGTTGATCTTGAACGGAATGTTGTTCGACTTGAGAATGCGCTGCAGCCCTTCGAAGTGCGCGAGCGAGTCTTCGCCGAGGAAGTCGATCAACTTCGGCGCCTTGTCCGCGATCTCCTGCAGCGCGGGATTCTTCGTGTCGAGCACGCGCAGCGGGTTCGTGTAAAGGCGGCGCTTGCCGTCTTCGTCGAGCAGATCGACGTGCTGCTCGAGATACTTGATGAGCTCGACGCGATGCGCCGCACGCTCTTCGGCCACGCCGAGCGAGTTGATCTCGAGCTTGATGCCGGTGAGGCCGAGATCGTCCCAGAGGCGTTGACACATCAGGATGATTTCAGCGTCCGCATCGGGGCCCGCGAAACCGAGCGCCTCGACGCCCACCTGATGGAACTGGCGATAGCGGCCGCGCTGCGGACGCTCGTGACGGAACATCGGGCCGATGTACCACAGGCGCTTCGGACCGTCGTAGAGCATGTTGTGCTCGATCGACGCGCGCACGGCAGCCGCCGTGCCTTCCGGACGCAGCGTGAGGTTCTCGCCGTTGAGCGCGTCGGTGAAGCTGTACATCTCCTTCTCGACGATGTCGGTCACTTCGCCGATGCCGCGCGTGAAGAGTTGCGTATGTTCGACGATCGGCGTGCGGATATTTTGATAGCCGTACGAACGAAGCAGCGACTTCACCGTGGTTTCGAAGAATTCCCACAGCCCTGCCTCCTGCGGCAGGATGTCGTTCATGCCCTTCACGCCCGAGAGCTTTTCGGGCTTGCGTTTTTGTTCAGTCATTGCGTTGCGAATTGGCTTTATGCGGTTGTGCGTATCGAGCGACGAGCGGGCTACAAGCGAACTACATGCGAACTACAAGCGGATCGACCGCCTTGCTCAGTTCGTCGCCTCGGCCTTGCCGTACTTGCGCGCGACGTAGTCGCTCACGATCTGCTGGAATTCTTCGGCGATGTGCTCGCCGCGCAGCGTCTTCACCTTCTCGCCGTCGATGAAAACCGGCGCCGCGGGGTTCTCGCCCGAGCCCGGCAGGCTGATGCCGATGTTCGCGTGCTTCGACTCGCCCGGACCGTTCACGATGCAGCCCATCACGGCGACGTTCATCGTCTCGACGCCCGGATACTCGTCGCGCCACAACGGCATCTGCGCACGCAGATAGCCCTGGATCTGCGAAGCCAGCTCCTGGAACAGCGTGCTGGTCGTGCGGCCGCAGCCGGGGCATGCGATGACCATCGGTGTGAACGAGCGCAGGCCCATGGTCTGCAGGATTTCCTGGCCGACCACGACTTCGCCCGTACGCGCACCGCCCGGTTCCGGCGTGAGCGAGATGCGGATGGTGTCGCCGATGCCCTGCTGGAGCAGCACGGAAAGCGCCGCCGTCGAAGCGACGATGCCCTTCGAGCCCATGCCCGCTTCCGTGAGGCCCAGGTGCAGCGCGAAATCGCAACGCTTCGCGAGTTCCTGGTAGACGGCGATCAGGTCCTGCACGCCGCTCACCTTGCACGACAGGATGATCTTGTCGCGACCGAGGCCGAGTTCGACCGCGCGTTCCGCCGAGCCGATGGCCGACTGGATGAGCGCTTCGTACATCACGCTTTGCGCTTCCCACGGCTCCTTGCGCGCGCCGTTCTCGTCCATCATGCGCGCGAGCAGATCCTGGTCGAGGCTGCCCCAGTTCACGCCGATACGCACCGGCTTGTCGTACTTGATGGCCGCTTCGATCATCTGCGCGTACTGCGTGTCGCGCTTCGCGCCCTGGCCCACGTTGCCCGGGTTGATGCGGTACTTCGACAGCGACTCTGCGCAGGCGGGATAGTCGCGCAGCAGCAGATGGCCGTTGTAATGGAAGTCGCCGACGAGCGGCACCATCACGCCCATGCGGTCGAGCTGTTCGCGGATATGCGGGACGGCCGCCGCCGCTTCCGGCGTGTTGACCGTGATACGCACGAGCTCCGAACCCGCCTGCGCGAGTTCCTTGATCTGGATCGCGGTGCCGATGGGATCCGCGGTGTCGGTGTTGGTCATCGACTGCACGCGCACCGGCGCGTCGCCGCCGATCGTCACCAGCTGTCCGCCCCAGCGCACATGCACGGCATGCGACTTGCGGCGCGGCGCGTGGCCGCCGAGAACCGGCTCGTTCGAGCAGATCTGACTGTTGCTGGTAGAGGATTGCGTTTCGCTTAGCATCGAAAAACCCATTTACGCCTCACGCGCACTAGCGCCGGCTAGCCGGCGGCGGCACTGCGTGAATTGAAAAAGCGTCGCGGCCGGCAATGAGACTTGCCAGGCCGCGACGCATGCCATGTCCTGATCAGGGCAGCACGAAGCGCGCGACATTGCCACGCGCCGACGCGTATTTCGACGTGTCGACCGGCTGGCCGTCGATGGTCATCGACTCGATGCCGGCCTTGTTGCCCACGGTGACCTTGAGCGGCTCGGTGCCGCTGATCTCACGCGCGTCGCTGCCGTGGATCATGCCCGAGAACACTTCCTTCCCATCCTTCTGGCGCACGCTGACCCAGGTGTCCTGCGTCACGCGGATCGCGAACGTCGAGGTGTCAGCGCCGTTGTCGGCTGCCGCGCTCTGCGCTGCCGCTGCGGCCGGCGCGCTCGCCGCCTGGGCGCGCGCAGCGCTGGCCGCGTTGGCGACGGCCGCCGCCGGCGCAGCGCTTGCAGCCGCGGGCTTCGCGGCCTGCGGTGCCGGTGGCGTCGCTTGCGGCGCGGGTTGCGCAGCTTGAGGCGCCGGTTGCGCAGCTTGCGGTGCGCTCGCCGCAGCGCCTTGATCGGGCGCCGCGTTGGCGTTGTCGCCTGCATCGTTTGCGTCAGCCGTCTGCGGCGCTGCGGACTGATCCGCGCCCTGCGCGTCCGATGCATCCGCGCTGCCGGTTGCAACACCCTGCTGGACCGTCGGCGACGATGCGCCCGTCTGCACGCTCGCGCCGTTGGCCATCGCCTTCAGGCGCGCAAACCACGCCGACGATTCGCCGCTGTTCGTGTGCCACATGGAGATGGCAAGCACCGCGATCACGATGATCGCCACGCCCCACAACCACGAGGCGCGGCGGCGCGGAGCCCGTGCGCCGCTGCCGCCGAGCGAAAGCGAAACGCGGCCGCGCGGCAGATCGGAGCCCGCCGAAGCCGGCATCGACAGATCCGGCTGCGCCATGCCGCGCTCGCGGCGCAGCGCCTGCGTGAACGGCGCGGAATCCGTACCGAGCAGCTTCGCGTAGGCGCGCACCACGCCGAGCGCGAACGTCGTGTCCGGCAGATGGCTGATATCGCCCGCTTCGAGTTCGCGCAGCTTCGACACCGACACCTTCAGGCGCGCCGAGACGTCTTCGATCGCCCAACCCTTGGCCTCGCGCAGTTGCGCAAGACGCGCGCCGGCTGCGGCCAGCGTGTCGGGCACTGCCTGCACCGGCGAAGGTGTGGCGCCCGGCGCCGAACGACCTGCGTTGCTGTCAGTTCCGTCTGTCCCGAAAGGGTGCTGCGGCTCGCTCATCCCAAAGTCCTTGCGTCGATTCTTTTCAATACTGCAACCGGTTGGCGCGTCCCGCCCCGCCTCTACCCGATTCGCAGACCGTTTATAACAAAATGCGCGGCCAGTGTGCCGCTTCCGATCGCTTCTGCAACGTTTCTTTTACTACTGCCGACGGCCGCGCGTTTCCCCCGCACGCCGCCGTCGGCCCTCCTGATGCCGGTTCAGTGCTGAACCGGCCGTACTTCGATGACCTTGCCCGCGGCCCGGCCCGTGCGCTCAGCAAGGCGCGTGCGGTCCTTCACCTCGCCGGCGAGTTGCCCGCAGGCCGCGTCGATGTCGTCGCCGCGCGTCTTGCGCACGGTCCTGACGACGCCCGCATCCATCAGAATCTGCGCGAAGCGCTTGATCTGGTCCGATTTCGAGCGCAGCAAGCCCGACTCGGGGAACGGATTGAACGGGATCAGATTGAACTTGCACGGCACGTCACGCGTCACGGCGAGCAACTGGCGTGCGTGCTCTTCCGTGTCGTTGACGCCGTCGAGCATGCAGTACTCGAACGTGATGAAATCGCGCGGCGCGACATCCAGATAACGCTGGCAGGCCGCCATCAACTCACGAAGCGGGTACTTGCGGTTGAGCGGCACCAGTTCGTCTCGCAGCGCGTCGTTCGGTGCATGCAAGGAAACGGCGAGCGCCACGGGCAGTTCGGCCCCGAGACGATCCATCATCGGCACGACGCCCGACGTGGAAAGCGTGACGCGCCGGCGCGACAGGCCGTAGGCGTTGTCGTCGAGCATCAGGCGCATGGCGGGCACGACCGCGTCGTAGTTCAGGAGCGGCTCGCCCATACCCATCATCACGACGTTCGTGATGACGCGCTCGCCCTTGCCGTCACCGCCGGTCGCCCGGCCTCCAGCCTCGCCCAGAAGCGAGGCGCGCAGGGCGAATTCCGCCATGCGCAACTGGCCGATGATCTCGGCGGTGGTGAGATTGCGTGAAAAACCTTGCTTGCCGGTGGAGCAAAACCGGCAATTGACCGCGCATCCCGCCTGCGAGGACACGCACAGCGTGCCGCGGTTGTCTTCGGGGATGAACACGGTTTCGACCGCGTTGCCGTTGCCGACGTCCACGAGCCACTTGCGCGTGCCGTCGGAGGAAACGTTGTCGCTGATGATGCCGGGCATGCCGATGGTGGCGCGCCCTTTGAGCTTCTCGCGCAGCGATTTGGCCAGATCCGTCATGCCGTCGAAGTCGGCGGCGTTGTACTGATGGATCCAGCGCTGAAGCTGTTTGGCGCGAAACGGCTTCTCGCCCAGGCTCTCGCAATAGGCGACGAGCCCTTGGGCGTCGAGATCGAGAAGGTTGACGGTGGAACTGCTCGTCATGTCGAATCCTGCCATTTCAGTGCGAGAGCGCGCTCACCGCCCGCGCTGCCCGGCTGCCTGCGCATTTGCGCGGCATCGGGAACTGGACGGTGAGCGTCATCGCCGTTCGCGACCCTATGCTACTACTGCAGTCAGCTCGCGCCGTGCTTAGCGCGAGTAGACGTTGACTTGCGGGAAGAAGAACGCGATTTCCACGGCTGCCGTTTCAGCGGCGTCCGAGCCGTGCACGGCGTTCGCGTCGATGCTGTCGGCGAAGTCGGCGCGGATCGTGCCCTTCTCAGCCTTCTTCGGATCGGTTGCGCCCATCAGATCGCGGTGCTTCAGGATAGCGTTCTCGCCTTCCAGAACCTGGATCACGACCGGACCCGAGATCATGAAATCGACGAGGTCCTTGAAGAACGGGCGCGCTGCGTGAACAGCATAGAACTTCTCAGCGTCGGCGCGCGAGAGGTGAACCATGCGGGAGGCAATGATCTTCAGGCCAGCGTTTTCGAAGCGGCTGTAGATCTGGCCGATCACGTTCTTCGCCACTGCGTCCGGCTTGATAATCGACAGGGTGCGTTCGATCGCCATAAAAACTCCAGAAAATTAAGAGGTTACAGATTCAAATGAATCCGCAATTGTAGCATGTTCCCATGTATGATTGCGATTGAACCCTCATACCCCGGCAAACCGAGGCAAATGAGCGCAAGCCGGTCACATTCACTGCGCCGCCGTACCATTCAGAAAGGCTTAAGATTGGCGGCATACGCTGTGCAAAGATAACGGAAACTGTGTGGCAACCCGTTGAAACTCTGGGTCGGCGCACTTATCTTATGGGGGAGCGGACCGCGCATCTGCGCGCCCTCACCCACGCGTCTCACGCAAGGAGAAAGCATGAACGAGTATCCCTATAACTTCGGCCGCGGCGGCAGCGTCACCTCGGCGGAGACCCGCAACCGCGTACTGCGCAACACCTACTGGCTGCTCGCGCTGTCGATGGTGCCGACGGTGCTCGGGGCGTGGGTGGGCGTCGCGACCGGCTTCTCGCTTTTTGCGGCTACCAGCCCGGCCATGAGCCTGCTCGCGTTCTTCGCGATCGCCTTCGGCTTCATGTTCGCCATCGAGCGCACGAAAAACAGCTCGGTGGGCGTGTTCGTGCTGCTCGGCTTCACGTTCTTCATGGGCCTGATGCTCTCGCGCCTGCTGTCGTTCGTCCTCGGCTTTTCGAACGGCCCGCAGCTCATCATGCTCGCGTTCGGCGGCACCGGCATCATTTTCACCGCCATGGCCACCATCGCCACGGTGAGCAAGCGCGACTTCTCGGGCCTCGGCAAGTGGCTCTTCATGGGCGTGATCGTGATCCTGCTGGCCGGCGTCGCGAACATGTTCCTGCAGCTGCCCGCGCTGATGCTCACGGTTTCGGTGCTCGCCATCGCGATCTTCTCCGCCTATATGCTGTTCGACGTACAGCGCGTCGTGAACGGCGGCGAGACGAACTACATCTCGGCCACGCTCGCGATCTATCTGGACCTCTACAACGTGTTCACGAACCTGCTCGCCATCCTCGGCATCTTCGGCGGCAACCGTAACTAAAGCGCAACTAGCTCCGACGCGGCCGGATCGAAAGATTCCGGCCGCAGAAAGCAAAAGCCCATGATTTTCGTCATGGGCTTTTTTTTCGTCTATTCGTTCTGGCTGCCTCTCGGGCGCGGGATTCAGAGCGCGATCCAGTCGAAACCCTCGGCTTGCGAAGCGACCCCGATTTGAGTCGCGGCATTTCCCAGAACCGCGGCCATCGCCGCACGCGCAAGCTCCGGTGTGTTGTTCTGCTGGCTCAGGTGCGCAGCGATCAAATGGCGCAGCTTCGCGCGGTCGAGCCCCGCGAGGATGCCGCCGGCCGCCTCGTTGTTCAGGTGACCATGCGACCCACCGATACGCGCCTTGAGCGAAGCCGGATAGCGGCTCGTCGCGAGCATTTCGAGGTCGTGGTTGCATTCGAGCACCAGTGCGTCACAACCGCTCAGCACATTGCCGATATGCGAGGTCGACTCGCCGACGTCGGTCAGTACGCCAAGCCGGCTCGCGCCGTCGCTGAACACGAACTGGAGCGGCTCGCGCGCGTCGTGCGGCACCGTGTAGGGCAACACGCCGAGTTCGCCGATCTCGACCGTCTCGTCGCCCCACAACACGTTGAGTTCGATGCCTGCGGCGTCGTCGGCGCCCACGGCCTGCGCCGTGCCCCAACTCATGTAGAGCGGAATCGACCAGCGGCGCGCCAGCGTGAGCGCGCTGCCGATGTGATCGCTGTGTTCGTGGGTGATGAGAATCGCGGTAAGCGAGTCGGCGGCGAGGCCCGCGCGGGCGAGGCGCCGCTCGACTTCTTTCGCTGAGAATCCGCAGTCGAGCAGCACGCGCGTGGGCGTCGTGCCGCTGCCTGCTTCTACGACCAGTGCGTTGCCCTCGCTGCCGCTGCCGAGGCTCGCAAATCGCATCTCAGCGCACGTCAGTTCAGCTGCGCGTGGAGCGCGGAGACGATACGCTGGGCGTCCGACGAGGTGTCGATACGGCCGGTCTGATCGACCACGGCGACCTGGGTCGAATTACCCGACGAGCGTACGGCCACGCGGTATTCCGGCCCCTGATCCTTCGTGGCCTTCTTCGGGTTGTAGAAAAGCTTGCCGAGCAGGCCGTCACCCTTGAGCTCCTGCATCGAATCGGCGTAGCGCACGTAGTAGAGGCCCTTCTCGCGGTCGCGGTTGTCGACTGTGAAGTTCGTGCGGTCGAGCGCGAGGCCCACGCGCAGCCATGCGGTGTCGAACGCTTCGGGCAGATCGAGCGTCGTGCCGTCAGGACCGGCGGCGATCTTGACGCCAGCCGTCGACGGGCGCGCGTCGGTCAGCAGTTGCTTGGACTGCGCGTCGGTCAGGCCGAACTTCTGCATGATCTTGGCGAGGAAAGCGGCTTCGAGCGCCGGGTCGCGCGGACGCTCGACCCATTTCGACCCCGTCTTGTCCTGCCCCGTCAGCACTTCTTCCATCGCGTTATGCGTGACGGAAATGTCCGTTTGACCGTCCGGGCCACGCGAAACCAGCACGCGGAAGCGGTCGCGCGTGCCCGACGAGTACGCGAAGTCGATCACGCGGCCGATCGTACGGCGGAACCAGTCGTCCGGAATGTTGGCGCGGTTCTCGGCCCAGTCGGTCGTCATGATGCCCGTGGACGGCGAATCGGTCGTCAGCGTGAAGCCATTTTCCGTCCAGAATTCCTGCAGCTGCGGCCAGACGTCGTCAGGCGAGCGGCCGTCCACCACGAGCCAGCGGCGGTCGCCGTCGCGCTCCACGTGCATACCGAACGGGTCCTGCGCATCCGGCACGCCGAGCGTGGCGTTGCCGGCCGGCATGACCGTGCGCTGAGCTGAGCCGCCCAGCGTGATCGTGGGCGGCGGCGCGACGTACTTCTGGTCGTTTGGCGCCGACGACAGATCCTGCGGCACATTCAGCGGCGGCGCGGTCGGCGTGTCCTTGTAGTTGACGCGATCGGACGCGAACATGTCGTTCAGCGACTCGCAGCCTGCGAGCGAGCCGAGGGCAAGCGCCAGCACCGCCATGCGGGTTGCGTGGAGGGAAAAAGCGGAACGTTTCATGTGGGCCTTCGTGATACGGGAACGCTAAGCCTTGCTCTGCGAGACGGTGGGCCGAGGTCGGTCCGAAGTCTTTCAGTGATTGGGCGGCTGGGCCGTGGCGGCGTCGGTTGATAAATCGGCGGCTGGCTGACCGGATCAGCCAGCCAGACCGGCTTCGCGCAGCGCGGCACGCACCACGTCGTGGTAGCGCGCGTCGAGCGGCGTGAGCGGCAGTCGGATGCCGCCTTCGATGCGGCCGAGTTCCTGCAGCGCCCACTTCACCGGAATCGGATTCGATTCGATGAACAGGTTCTTGTGAAGCGACAACAACTTCATATGGATCTCACGCGCCGTTTTCGCGTCGCCGGCGAGCGCAGCCTTGCACAGGTCGCTCATCTGGCGCGGCGCAACGTTCGCGGTCACCGAAATATTGCCGTGGCCGCCAAGCAGCATCAGCGCGATCGCCGTGGGATCGTCGCCGCTGAAGATCTTGAAGCCTTTCGGCGCATGCTTGATGAGGTGCGCGGCGCGGTCGATGTTACCCGTCGCTTCCTTCACCGCGATGATGCCCGGCACTTCGGCCAGACGCAGGATGGTTTCGCTCGCCATGTCCGCGACCGTACGGCCCGGCACGTTGTAGAGAATGACCGGCAGGTCCACGTCCTCCGCGATTTTCGCGAAGTGGCGGTACATGCCTTCCTGGGTCGGCTTGTTGTAATAGGGCACGACCTGGAGCGACGCCTGTGCGCCCACTTCCTTCGCGTGCTTCGTGAGTTCGACGGCCTCGGCGGTGGAATTGCCGCCGGCGCCCGCGATGATCGGCATACGGCCGGCAGCGTGCTCGACCGCCGTCTTGATCATCAGGATGTGTTCTTCGACGTCCAGCGTGGCGGACTCCCCGCTCGTACCGACGACGACGAGGGCATCCGTCCCCTCTTCCACGTGCCAGTCGATCAACTTGCGGAATGCCGGCAGGTCGAGACTGCCATCCTCGTGCATGGGGGTGACGATCGCGGGAATGCTGCCTTGCAGCGTAATGCCGTCCTGAGTGCCGTTAGCCATGAAACGCCAGAAAAATGAGTCGGTTAAACCGCGATTGTAGCGGATTAGCCGGTCAGATCGTAACGCGTTACGGGTAGGCCCTGGTTCTCAGGTACATTACCAGCGCTTTCGGGGGACACTGAGGTCGTTTTTTCCCGTACCGCGCAGATGCGCTGAACATACGCTTCACGCGGCTGCGAAAGAAATCCGTCCTGATAGGCGACTACCCGCAGCGCAGGCGTACAGACGGCCAATAACTCGCCGGGAGCGAGCAGGAAAGCGGGGTTCGATGGCTTTCCCACCGTCTCGTTGCCCTGAGCGAAGGTTTCGTAGATCAGGATGCCGCCCGGCGCCAGTGCCTCGATGAGACGGGGCATGAGCGGGCGATGCAGGTAGTTCGTGACGACCACGGCGGCAAAGCGGGCGTCCGGCGCGAGCGGCCATGGCGCGCCTTCGAGGTCGCACTCTAGCGTCGCGACGCCCGCTACGTCCTGCAGCGTGGCAAGCGCGGCGGCGTCGCGATCGAGCGCCGTCACCGGGTGGCCCTGACCAGCCAGCCAGCGCGTGTGCCGCCCGGCGCCGGAGGCGACGTCGAGCACCGTGCCACCGGGCGCGATGAGATGCGCCCAGCGGCGCACCCAGCGCGAGGGCTCGGAGAGCCCGTGGGCCGGCGCACCGGCGGCAGGCGTCGACGTCATCGGCTCGATCAGCTGTACGAGAGGCCCATGGCCTCACGCACGTCGCGCATCGTCTCGTTGGCAAACTTGCGCGCCTTGTCGCAGCCGTCCGCGACGATTGCACGCAGCAGCGACGGATCGTCCATGTACTTCTGCGCGCGCTCGAGCATGGGCTGCTGCTCGCGCAGGATGCCCTCGATCACGGGCTGCTTGCACTCCAGACAACCGATGCCGGCCGAACGGCAGCCCTTCTGCACCCAGTCGTGCGTCTGCTCGTCCGTGTAGACCTGGTGGAGCTGCCACACCGGGCACTTGTCCGGATCGCCCGGATCGGTGCGGCGCACGCGCGCGGGGTCGGTCGGCATGGTGCGGACCTTCTTCGTGATCGACTCGGCGTCTTCGCGCAGGCCAATGGTGTTGCCGTACGACTTCGACATCTTCTGGCCGTCGAGACCCGGCATGCGCGAGGCTTCCGTGAGCAGCACCTGCGGCTCCGGCAGGATGATCTTGCGCGAGCCTTCGAGGTAGCCAAAAAGACGCTCGCGATCGCTCATCGAGAGGCTTTGCGACTCCGAGAGCATCGCGCGGGCCTGTTCGAGCGCCTCTTCATTGCCTTCCTGCTGATAGGCGTTGCGCAGCTCGTGGTAGAGCTTCGAGCGCTTGCCGCCCAGCTTCTTCGCCGCATCGTTGGCCTTCTCTTCGAAGCCCGGTTCGCGGCCGTACATGTAGTTGAAGCGGCGCGCCATTTCTCGCGCCATCTCGACGTGCGGCACCTGGTCCTCGCCCACCGGCACGAGCGACGCGCGGTACAGCAGGATGTCGGCCGCCATCAGCACCGGGTAGCCGAGGAAGCCATAAGTACCGAGGTCTTTGTCGCGCAGCTTCTCGATCTGTTCCTTGTAGGTCGGCACGCGTTCGAGCCACGACAGCGGCGTGCTCATGCCGAGCAGCAGCGAGAGCTCGGCGTGCTCGGGCACACGGCTCTGGATGAAAAGCGTGGCCTGGTTCGGGTCGATGCCCGAAGCGAGCCAGTCGATCAGCACGTCCCAGACGTTCTTCTCGATGACATCCGGCGTTTCGTAGTGCGTGGTGAGCGCATGCCAGTCGACCACGCAGAAGAAGCACGGATACTCGGACTGCAGGCGCACCCAGTTTTTCAGCACGCCGTGATAGTGGCCGAGGTGCAGCGACCCGGTGGGCCGCATGCCGGAGAAGATACGGTCTGGGAACATGATGTTATGAAAAGAGCGACACAAGAGGGGTAAGGATGGCTGTGACCGCGTCGTAACCTAGACTTACGAGCGGGCGCAGCCAGAATCGCGTGAAGATGCCACTCACGAGCAACCCCATCACGATGATGAAACCATAGGGCTCGATACGGGCGAGCGCAATGCTCGCGCGAGTGGGCAGGAGTGCCCCGAGCACGCGGCCGCCGTCGAGCGGCGGCAGCGGAAAGAGGTTCAGCACGCCGAGCACGAGATTCACGCCCACGCCGGCGGCGGCCATGCGCGTGAAGAACGGCTCGTTCACGCCGAGCACCGCGAGTCCCACGCCGAACACGCCCCATACGATGGCCTGCACGAAGTTGCACAGCGGCCCGGCCGCCGCGACCCACAGCGTGCCCCAGCGCGGATTGCGCAGATTGCTGAACGCGATCGGGACCGGCTTCGCGTAACCGAATACGAACGCGCCGTTGGTCAGGAAATAGAGCACGAGCGGCATCGCGATCGTACCGATCGGATCGATGTGGCGCATCGGGTTGAACGAAACGCGGCCGAGCACATACGCGGTGTTGTCGCCGAGCATGCGCGCGACGTAACCGTGCGCGGCCTCGTGCAGCGTGATCGCGAAGATCACGGGCAAGGCGTAGACGACGATCGTCTGAATCAGATTGGCTTCCATGGCGGGCTATTGTATCAATGCGTCAATGCGCTCAGGCCACGGTCATGCCGCGTTCATCCGCGCCTGTCTCATCACGCCTCTTCTTCTTCGATGCCGAACGGCGCCAGCGAACCCCGCCCCGGCCGCACGAGCACAGGCTCCTCGCCAGTGAGATCGATCACGGTGGACGGCTCGCACGGGCACGCCCCGCCGTCGATCACGAGATCGAGCTGTTTCTCGAGACGCTCCCGAATCTCCTCGGGGTCGTTGAGCGGTTCGGTGTCGGGCGGCAGGATCAGCGTGGTGGCAAGCAGCGGCTCGCCCAGTTCTTCGAGGATCGCGAGCGGAATCGGATGACCGGGCACGCGCAGGCCGATCGTCTTGCGCGACGGATGCGAAAGGCGCCGGGGCACTTCCTTCGTCGCCACCAGCACGAACACATACGGCCCCGGCGTCACCGACTTGATGAGCCGGTATTGGCGGTTGTCCACCATGGCGAAGTTCGCGAGTTCGGACAGGTCCCGCACCATCAGCGAGAGCAGCGCCTTTTCGTCGAGCCCGCGGATGCGGCGCAGGCGCTCGGCGGCGTGCTTGTCGTCGATGCGGGCGGCGAGCGCGTAGCTCGAATCGGTCGGCAATGCGATCACACCGCCGTCACGGATGATCTCCACCGCCTGCTTGACGAGACGCGGCTGCGGGTTTTCCGGGTGAAGCCGAAAGAACTGGGACATGGCAGTAATCAGCTGACGAATGCAATGAAAACAGCGGGCGATGAAAACAGCGGGACGGTGCGCGAAAACGGCGGACGACTGCACGTAGTACCACAAAGCGACGACAAGGCGGGATTGACCGGCGCGAAACGCCTTGCGGCAAATGGGCGGAGTCAGTGGGCCGCGCGCCGTGCGCGGCCTACAGCCATCGCTCCCAGACAGGCTTGAGACCGGAAGGCAAAGGCGGCAGCGTGCCCGGCTTGATCGCGTCGGGCCCGGGCGCATGGAAGTCCGAGCCGCGCGACGCCTCGAAGCCAAAGCGCCTCGCAACGGCCGCGTACTCGGCGTACTGGTCGGGCGTATGGCTGCCGGTAACGACTTCGATGGCCTTGCCGCCCAGATCGATGAATTCGCCGAAGAGCGTGTCGAATTCGAGTTGCGTGTAAGCGTAGCGGCCCGGATGCGCGATGATCGCCTCGCCGCCCGCCGCCTTGATCCACGCTACGGCGTCGGCGAGCCTGGCCCAGCGGTGCGCGATGTAACCGGGCTTGCCTTCGCCGAGCCAGCGCGAAAACGCGTCCTGGGTGTTCTGCGCCCGGCCGCTTTCGACGAGAAAGCGCGCGAAGTGAGTGCGCGAGACCAGGTCGGGATTCGAGACGTACTGGAACGCGCCTTCGTACGCGTCGGGAATGCCGAGTTCGCCGAGCCGCTCGCCAATGGCTTCGGCGCGTGCCGCGCGGCCGTCACGCGTGCGCGCGAGGCCGTCGACGAGCGCAGCGCACTCCGGATCCACATGCAAGCCGACGATGTGTACCGTGCGCGACGCCCAGGTGACCGAAATCTCGACGCCGTTCAGATAGCGCATGCCGAGCGCCTCGGCCGCGTTGCGCGCTTCGCGCTGGCCGCCGAGCACGTCGTGATCGGTGAGCGCCCACAAGCCCACGCCACCCGCTTTCGCCAGCTGCGCGACGGCGGCTGGGGCCAGTTGCCCGTCGGAGACAGTGGAGTGACAGTGGAGATCGGCGTTCATTGGATGCGGGAAAAGGATGAACGTCCATTTTACTGCAACGCAGTGAAGTCGTCGGGCGGCGCCTCGCGCCTGGCGGGCCGCCCGAATAAGCGCGCGATGTGCTTTACGCTCCTGCGCAGAAGGCCTCGATCAGGCGCGCGACCTCTTCCGGCTGGTCGTGATGCACCATGTGCCCCGCCCCGTCGACGATACGCTCGCGCCAGTCGGGAAATGCCTCGAAGCGCTTCTTGAATTCGCCGATGGGCACCGCCCCCGCGAGCCGCACAAGCGTTTCGGAACTGGCCGCTTCGACGTGCAGCACCCTTGCGCTCACCTGCGACCAGATCGCCATCACCTCGTCGAGCTGGTACAGCAGCGGACCGCGCATCTTGTGCGCCGGATCGCCGAGCAGCACATAACCGCCCTCGCCGTCCGGCTTCGACCAGTGTTCCGCGAGAAAGCGCGCACGCGGTGCGATCAGACGCGGATTGGTCTTCACGAGCCGCGCGGCCACCTCGTCGAGCGACGCGTACGTGCGCAGTTGCGGCGGCGTGCGCACTTCGTCGAGCCACTCGCGCATGCGGCCCGGCGCCTGTCTCGGTGACGGCGCCGGCATGCCGAAACCCTCCAGGTCGACCACGCGGCGCACACGCTCGGGCCGCACGCCCGCATAGAGGCACACGATGTTCGCGCCGAGACTGTGTCCGACGAGATCCACCTTGCCTTCGGGCGCGTAGTGGGCAAGCAGCGCGTCGAGATCGGCGAGGTAGTCGGGGAACCAGTAGTGACTGCCCTGTCCTTGCGCAACGGGCCAGTCGGAGAGGCCGAAGCCGCGCAGGTCGGGAGCGATGACCTGCCAGTCACCGCCGCGTGCATCGAGCGCATCGACGACGAACTGGAACGACGCCGCCACGTCCATCCAGCCGTGCAGCATGAACAGCACGGGCGCGCTCTCGGCGCCCCAGCGGCGCACGTGCAGCCGGATGCCATTGACGTTGACGAATTCGGACCGGGATTGATTCATCTGCGTTGCCGCAAAAAAGAATGGTCGTTCGATTATATAGCCGCCGGGCGTTCGCGGTACGTCATTCGTTCGAGTGACGCCCCGCTGACTGCTTCGAGGCGGACTGTTCCGCGGCGTCCTGGGCCGCCAGCGTGTCCAGTTCGGCTTCGTCGAAACCCGCCGAGCGGCGCGCCTCGAAGTTGAACGGACCGCGCATGCGCGGCGCGTGGTACTGCTGCGCGAGCGCGAGCCATGCCGCGTGCGGGTCGAGCGCGCGTGCCTCGCAAAGGTGGCGGAACCAATGGTTGCCGATGCGTACGTGCCCCACTTCGTCGCGCAGGATGATGTCGAGGATCGCGGCCGATTCGTCGTCGCCAGCCTGCTTCAGGCGCGCGCGGATGGGCGGCGAGGCGTCGAGCCCGCGCGCCTCCAGCACACGCGGCACGAGCGCCATGCGCGCGAGCACGTCGGCGCTGGTGCGCTCGCACATCTCCCACAGGCCGTTGTGCGCGGGGAAGTCGCCGTATGCGTGGTCATAGTCGGCGAGCCGCGCACGCAGCAGCGAGAAGTGATACGCCTCTTCCGCCGCGACCCTGAGCCAGTCGGCGTAGAACGCGTCGGGCATGGCGGGGAAGCGCCAGACCGCGTCGAGCGCGAGATTGATCGCGTTGAATTCGATGTGGGCCAGCGCGTGCAGCAGCACGACGCGGCCCTGTGGCGTGCTCATGCTGCGGCGCTGCAGTTCGCGCGGTTCGACGAGCGGCGGCTCGGCCGGGCGGCCAGGCAAGCCGTCCGGCGTCGGGATGACGCGCTGCGGCTCCCACCGAGGCGCAGCGGCCTGCGCCTGACTCTGCGCGTGCAGCGCGCGCACCGCATCGGCCTTGGCGACCGGGACGCATTCGCGCAGCGCGGCGAGCGCGGCGAGGCGCCAGCAGTCGGGCTCGGCATCGGTTGGTCTTGAGAGATCAGCACTTGCGCTGACGGCGGAAAAAGCGGAATTCATCGGCAGAAGAAACAGGGACCGAAAAGCGGAAATACAAGGCTCGGGCGCGGGCGCCCGAAAAGCGCCCCGAGCGGACCGCGCACGCAACCGTTTACAATACGCGATTCACCTGCCTGGCGTCGTCCTCACCCGTTGCGCGTCGCCCGCAGACCGGCAGCAGCCCCGAAAGACATAGGAGACTCAACACCGTGGCCATCTACAAGCTTGGCGAAGCTGCACCGACCATTCACGAAAGCGTGTTCGTCGCGGACAACGCGACCGTCATCGGCAAGGTCGAACTGGCCGAAGACGCGAGCGTCTGGTTCGGCGCGACGCTGCGCGGCGACAACGAGCCGATCACCGTCGGCGCGCGCAGCAACGTTCAGGAAGGCGCGGTGCTCCACACGGACCCCGGCTACCCGCTCACGCTCGAAGCGAACGTGACCGTGGGCCATCAGGCCATGCTGCACGGCTGTACCGTGAAGGAAGGCGCACTGATCGGCATTCAGGCCGTGGTCTTGAATGGCGCGGTGATCGGCCGCAACTGTCTGGTTGGCGCGGGTGCGGTGGTCACCGAAGGCAAGGTGTTCCCGGACAACTCGCTGATTCTCGGCGCGCCGGCCAAAGTCGTGCGTGAGCTGACCGAGGCCGACATTGCCGGCCTCAAGCGCAACGCGGATGTCTACGCGCAGCGCCGCGAATATTTCAAGGCGCAGCTCGTGCGCATCGGCTGAGAGCGACAAGCTCTTGCCGTGTGCGGCGCGGGCCGCGCCGCCCCGATTGAAACGAAGGAAAAGATTGTGAACGACCAGTTGCAAAAATTCATGTTCAGCGCCGCGCCGGTACGCGGCGAGATCGTCTCGCTGAACAACACGTGGCAGGAAGTGCTCAAGCGCCGCGAGTATCCGACGCCCGTGCGCACCGTGCTCGGCGAGATGATGGCAGCGTGCGCGCTGCTCTCGGCGAATCTCAAGTTCGACGGCACGCTGATCATGCAGATCTTCGGCGACGGCCCCGTGAAGATGCTGGTCGTACAGTGCGGCTCGGATCTGACGATGCGCGCGACCGCGCGCCTCGGCGAAGACTTCACGGGCGAAAATGCCCTGCCGCTCGGCGAAGAACTCACGTTCGCCGACCTCGTGAATCCGGACGGCCAGGGCCGCTGCGTAATCACGCTCGACCCCGCGAAAAAGCAGCCGGGCCAGCAGCCCTACCAGGGCATCGTGCCGCTGAATGGCGAAGACGGCCCGCTCAAGTCGATTGCCGCCGTGCTCGAGCATTACATGCATCACTCGGAACAGCTCGACTCGCGCCTTTGGCTCGCCGCCAACGACGACCGTGCAGTCGGCATGCTGCTCCAGAAGCTGCCGGGCGACGGCGGGATCGTGCCGCACCAGGGCGAGCACGACCTCGATACGTGGGAGCGCGTCTGCACGCTCGGCGGCACGCTCACGCGCGACGAAATGCTCAAGGAAGACGGCGAGACATTGTTCCGCCGCCTCTTCTGGCAGGAGAACGTGCGTCACTTCGAGCCGCTGGCGCCGCGCTTCCAGTGTTCGTGCTCGCGCGAGAAAGTGGGCGCGATGCTCAAGATGCTGGGCCGCGAGGAAGTCGACGGCGTGATCGAGGAACGCGGTCATGTCGAGATTCATTGCGACTACTGCAATCAGCGCTATGAGTTCGACCCTGTGGATGTCGCGCAACTTTTTGCCGTGACTGG
The DNA here is from genome assembly GCF_040948675.1 of Paraburkholderia sp. BR14312. NCBI lineage: Bacteria > Pseudomonadati > Pseudomonadota > Betaproteobacteria > Burkholderiales > Burkholderiaceae > Paraburkholderia > Paraburkholderia sp. BR14312. The sequence goes on along the minus strand of NZ_JBFPKI010000004.1, from coordinate 256,378 downwards.
GCTCTCAGAAAGCGTGAGCCCCGCTGCGGAGCGTCGCCACTAAGGCAAACGGGTGCAAACTGCGGCGCAACGCGTGTTGCGTCGCCGCCCTGCGTAGCGGCACATAGACAGGCGCGGGGACCGGATCGAAATGCGGACCTGCCCTCATCTCAAGTTACTTAGGCGTCCGACAGATGGAGAGAAGCATGATCAAGAACAAACGCTTCGTACGTCCCATCGTATCTCCGTTACGCGAGTGCATGCCGCGCGTGAGCGCGTTGCTCGTACTCACGACGCTCGGCGCGGCCGTTGCGTCGACGAGCGGCTGCATGATGGACCCGCCGGGCCCGTCGCCGATCTACAGCCGGCTGCCGCCGGCGCAGTCGGGCATCCCGGCCGCCGCGCCCGTGCTCACGCCCGACGAGAAAGCGCGCTACGACGCGATCGACCGTCAGGCGCTCGCCGAACAGGACAACGCCATGGCCGCGGAAGCTGCCGCACAAGCCTGGTCGCGCGCGTATGCGCCGCCGGTCACCGTCTACGGCAGCTATTACAGCGGCGGTTGGGGGCACGGCTGGGGTACGGGGATTGGCTACGGCTATCCGGGCTGGGGCTGGTAATCGCGGGCTTCGCGACGTGAACGCTCAGAACGATAAAAGGCGCAGCTCAATGCCGCGCCTTTTGCTTGTCTTAACTGCTCATCGCAAGCGAACCGCTCAACCCGCCTTCTTCGCTTCCTTCCCATGCCCGTGCTTCTTCTCGGGCACACGCGAAACGGGGTTCGGCACCACCCTCACCGGCGCCGCCGACATCTCGCCGCGCGTCGAGGTGTTCGACGAACCGCTCGGCGTAACCGGCGGCGACTGGTTCGGCGAGACGAACTGCACGAACACCTCGCTGTCCTTCACCATGCCCATCTCATAGCGAGCACGCTCCTCGACGGCAGCCGTGCCGTTCTGCAGATCCTGCACTTCGCCCGCAATGCGTTCGTTGCGCAGTTTCTCGTCGTCGTTCTGCTTTTGCTGCTGCGCGAGTTGCTGCTGCAGTTCGTGGACACGCAGCCAACCACCATGGCCCCACCAGAGCGGATACTGGATCAGCACGAGCAGGATGATCAGAACGACAGTGACAAGCCGCATGAAAGGTGCCGGATAAATACACGCCGCCCTGCGCTATACGCAGGGCGGCGGAGAGAGATGACGAAGGGTGACAGCAAGGCTGCTGCCGGCGCTGGGTCCGCTTAGCGGAGGTTATAGAACGCCGACTTGCCCGGGTAGCTGGCGATATCACCGAGATCTTCCTCGATGCGCAGCAGCTGGTTGTACTTCGAGATGCGGTCGCTGCGCGAGAGCGAACCGGTCTTGATCTGACCCGCGTTCAGGCCCACGGCGATGTCGGCGATCGTCGAGTCTTCGGTTTCGCCCGAACGGTGCGAGATCACGGCCGTGTAGCCGGCGCGCTTGGCCATTTCGATTGCCGCGAAGGTTTCCGTCAGCGTGCCGATCTGGTTGATCTTGATGAGGATCGAGTTGGCGATGCCCTTCTCGATGCCTTCCTTCAGGATGCGCGTGTTGGTCACGAACAGGTCGTCGCCCACGAGTTGGACCTTCTTGCCGAGCTTGTCGGTCAGGAGCTTCCAGCCGGCCCAGTCGGACTCGTGCATGCCGTCTTCGATCGAGACGATCGGGAACTTGTCGGCGAGCGTCGCGAGGTAGTCGGCGAATTCGGCCGACGACAGTTGCAGGCCTTCGCCCGCGAGCTGGTACTTGCCGTCGTGGTAGAACTCGCTCGCTGCGCAGTCGAGCGCGAGCAGGACGTCTTCACCGGCGCGGTAGCCGGCCTTCTCGATGGCTTGCAGGATGGTCGAAAGGCACTCGTCGTTGCTGCCGAAGTTCGGTGCGAAGCCGCCTTCGTCGCCCACTGCCGTGCTCATGCCGCGATCCGAGAGGATCTTCTTGAGCGCGTGGAACACTCCCGCGCCGCAACGCAGCGCTTCGCGGAAGGTCGGCTGGCTCACCGGCACGATCATGAATTCCTGGATGTCGAGGCTGTTGTTCGCGTGCGCGCCGCCGTTGACGATGTTCATCATCGGGACCGGCAGTTGCATTGCGCCCGAGCCGCCGAAGTAGCGGTACAGCGGCAGGCCGGCTTCCTCAGCGGCGGCCTTCGCGACGGCCATCGACACGGCCAGCATGGCGTTCGCGCCGAGGCGCGACTTGTTGTCGGTGCCGTCGAGCTCGAGCAGGGTCTTGTCGAGGAAGGCTTGTTCCGACGCGTCGAGGCCCATGATCGCCTCGGAGATTTCGGTGTTGATGTGCTCGACGGCCTTCAGCACGCCCTTGCCGTTGTAGCGGCCGGCTTCGCCGTCGCGCAGTTCGATCGCTTCGCGCGAGCCCGTGGATGCGCCCGACGGCACTGCCGCGCGGCCCATCGTGCCCGATTCGAGGAGCACGTCGCATTCGACGGTGGGATTGCCGCGCGAATCCAGAATCTCGCGACCGATGATATCTACGATTGCACTCATGGTTTCCTCAGGAAATGACAGTAATTCTTGCGCGAGCTGCGCCGCCTGCTGCATCGCCCCGCGAGGCACAGTTTCTATGCTCGTTCGGGGGCACACCGTCACATGGGACAGGCTGCGCGCTCGCCAGGTTCAACTTGCCGCAGCGCAACGCCCACGTTCCCGTGACCGATGCGCTGCCACGCTGCCTTGTACATCGAGCGCGGTGCGGTGCGCCGCGCTGCTCCTCCATCGCGCCGCTCATGCAATCGAAGCGGCGCGCCGTACTACGTAATTTCCAGCTCAGCTGAAGTCGTTCTCGAGGAACGGCGTGCGCTTGACCGCCTGGTCGAGCGTCACGAGGGTTTCGAGCAGGTCGGCCATGCGGTTCAGCGGCACGGCGTTCGGGCCGTCGGACTTCGCCTGCGCGGGGTTCGGGTGCGTCTCCATGAAGAGACCCGCCACGCCCGTGGCCACGGCCGCGCGAGCGAGCACCGGCACGAATTCGCGCTGCCCACCCGAGCTCGTGCCCTGCCCGCCCGGCAGCTGCACCGAGTGGGTCACGTCCATCACGACCGGCGCACCCGTCTCGCGCATGATAGCGAGCGAGCGCATGTCCGAGACGAGGTTGTTGTAACCGAACGAAACACCGCGTTCGCAGGCGAAGAAGCGGTCTTCGGAAAGACCCGCCTCACGCGCGGCTTCGCGAGCCTTGTCGATCACGTTCTTCATGTCGTGCGGCGCGAGGAACTGGCCTTTCTTGATGTTCACAGGCTTGCCCGAGCGCGCACACGCGTGGATGAAGTCGGTCTGGCGGCACAGGAACGCGGGCGTTTGCAGCACGTCCACGACCGAAGCCACGGGTCCGATCTCTTCTTCGGTGTGCACATCGGTCAGCACCGGCAAGCCGAGCTGACGCTTCACTTCGGAAAGGATGCGCAGGCCCTCGTCCATCCCGAGGCCGCGAAACGACTTGCCGCTCGAACGATTGGCCTTGTCGTAAGACGACTTGTAGATGAACGGAATGCCGAGCTTCGACGTGATTTCCTTCAGGCGCCCAGCCGTGTCGATCGTCATCTGTTCGGACTCGACGACACAGGTGCCTGCGATCAGGAAGAACGGCTTGTCGAGGCCTACCTCGAAACCGCACAGATTCATGCTTTCTCCTCGGCGCGCGCCTCGTGGTGCGCGACTGCCGCTTCGACATACGCCTTGAAGAGCGGATGGCCGTCACGCGGCGTGGACGTGAATTCCGGGTGGAACTGGACGCCGACGAACCACGGGTGCATGTCGCGCGGCAGTTCCATCATTTCCGGCAGGTCTTCAGTCGGCGTACGGGCGCTGATGATAAGGCCGCCGGCTTCGAGCTTGGGCACGTAGCCGTTATTGACTTCATAACGGTGACGGTGACGCTCGTTCACGTCCTTGCCGTAGATTTCTGCCGCGAGCGTGCCGGGCTTGATCGGGCAACGCTGCGAACCGAGGCGCATCGTGCCGCCGAGGTCCGAGTCTTCGGTGCGCTTCTCGACCTTGCCTTCGCGGTCGGCCCATTCGGTGATGAGCGCGACGACGCGGTCGGGCGTGTCCGGATCGAATTCCGTGCTGTTCGCGTGCTTCAGGCCCACCACGTCGCGCGCGAATTCGATGACGGCGAGCTGCATGCCGAGGCAGATGCCGAGGTACGGCACCTTCGCTTCGCGGGCGTACTGGATGGCCTTGATCTTGCCTTCGGTGCCGCGACGGCCGAAGCCGCCCGGCACGAGGATCGCGTCGAGATGCTTGAGGCTCTCGACACCTTCTTCGTCGATCTGCTCGGAGTCGATGTACTCGATGTTCACCTTCGCCGAGGTCTTGATCGACGCGTGGCGCAGCGCTTCGATGAGCGACTTGTACGACTCGGTCAGGTCGACGTACTTGCCGACCATGCCGATCGTGACTTCGTGCTTCGGATGCTCGAGCTTTTCGACCATTTCCGCCCAGATCGACAGATCGGCGGGCTTGGCGGAGAGCTTCAGTTCGTCGCAGACGATCGAGTCGAGGCCCTGGTCGTGCAGCATCTGCGGGATCTTGTAGATGCTGTCGGCGTCCCACACCGAGATCACGGCGTCTTCGGGTACGTTCGAGAACATCGAGATCTTCGAGCGCTCGTCGTCCGGAATGCGGCGGTCGGCGCGGCACAGCAGCACGTTCGGATAGATACCGATTTCGCGCAGCTTCTGCACGCTGTGCTGCGTGGGCTTGGTCTTGAGCTCACCCGCCGTGGCGATGAACGGCACCAGCGTGAGGTGCACGAAGCACGCGCTATTGCGGCCAAGGCGCAGGCTCATCTGGCGCGCGGCCTCGAGGAACGGCAGCGACTCGATGTCGCCCACCGTGCCGCCCACTTCGACGATCGCGACATCCGGCTCGCCGCACGTCGCCGATGCGGCGCCGCGTTCGATGAATGCCTGGATTTCGTTCGTGATGTGCGGAATGACCTGCACGGTCTTGCCCAGATAGTCGCCGCGGCGTTCCTTGCGGATCACCGATTCGTAGATCTGGCCCGTGGTGAAGTTGTTGGCCTTGCGCATCTTCGTGGTAATGAAGCGCTCATAGTGGCCAAGGTCGAGGTCGGTTTCCGCTCCGTCTTCCGTCACGAACACTTCGCCGTGCTGAAACGGGCTCATCGTGCCGGGGTCGACGTTGATGTAGGGATCGAGCTTGAGGAGGGTGACTTTCAGACCGCGCGATTCGAGGATCGCGGCGAGGGAGGCGGCGGCAATACCCTTGCCAAGGGAGGAAACTACGCCGCCGGTGACGAAAACATATTTGGTCATCGCTGGATGCTCGCGGGAAAAACGGATTATACCTGAAAGCAAGGGCTAACCCTGAATTTTGAGCGAGCGGAAACGATGCGCGACACGTAGCCCCACGCTCTACCCTGCCCTGCGAGCAACCGCGCTGAAAACCGGCCGCTCAGGCTCCGTTTTCCATGGCGTAAAGCATGCGCTGTACCGCGCGCGCGGTCTCGATCGGACGCTCCATCGGATACAGATGACTGCCCTCGATCCACTCGAAGCGCTCGCCGGCGATGCGCCGTGTTGCCGCAAGCCCGACCTGGCGCACTTCACGCGACTGCGTGCCCGCGACGAAGCTCACCGGCACGGGCGAGCCGTGCACGAGCCTCGGGCCTAAGGTGTGAGGCAGCGTGCGGTAAATCATGTACTCGGTCTGGCGGTCGAAGGCGAGCGTGCGACCGCCGTCGACCGAGGTCTGAGGAATGCCGAAGTCGACATAGTCGGAAAGCACGCGCTCGTCCCAGCGCGCGAATGCCGCCTTCGAATGGAAATGCCGCCAGGCCTCGTCGCGGCTCGCCCAGTTCGTGCGGCGCGTGCGCGTGGCGACGGCAGGCGACAGGCGCTCGTCGAGCCCGGTCCACTGCGAGACCCGCAACATGCTGCTGCGCCAGCCCGCGATCACCGGCGAATCGAGCATCACGACGCCCTTGACCCATTGCGGCTTTTTCAGCGCGGCCATCAGCGAGAGATAGCCGCCGAGCGAATGGCCGACGAGCCACACGGGCTCCTCGTAGGTGCGGCCGATGTCGTCGAGCAGTTGCTCGACGAGATGCGGCCAGTCGCGGGTGACGGGAAAGCGCGCGTCGTGCCCGATGCGCTCGATGTAGCGCAACTCGTAGTTGTCGCCCAGTTCGGCGAAGAACGTGCGGTACGTCGAGGCCGGAAAGCCGTTCGCGTGCGAGAAATGGATGACGTTTTTCAAAGGCGGCGTGTCTCTCTATTTTGTTGATCTCTCTCGTCATTCGCGCTTTCGTTCACCCTGCTATCGGCGCGTCAGTCCTGCGTCGGCGGGTCCATCCAGTAGCGCCGCTGCGTGTCGCGAAAGCGCTCGACGGCAAGTGCGCCGGGCCGCGCCTCGACGCGCGCGGCGCCGTCCGCGTCGCTGCGCGCGAGCACGATGTCGCGGGCCGCGTAGCGCGCGTAGACGCCCGGATGTGGGTGATGAAAGCGGTTCAGATAGCCTACCTGAAATATCGCGACGAGCGGCCAGACAGAATCGAGGAACGGTTCAGTCGACGAGGAGCGGCTGCCGTGATGCGGCACGACCAGCACCTGGGCGCGCAGCCGCTCGGGGTCGCGCGCGACCAGCGTGTGCTCGACGCCCGCTTCGATGTCGGCGGCGATCAGCGCGGAGACCCGACCGTCTTGTGCCTCGGGCGCAACGCTTGCCGCCGTCGTCACCCGCAGGACGCAGCAATGCGCATTGGGTTTGCCCGCGAGCGGCCCGGGGTCGGGCCAGAGCACCTCGAAGTCGACGCCGTCCCACCGCCAGCGCTGGCCGGCGGCGCACCGCACGGTCTGCGCGCCCCTTGTGCGTGCGCTCGCCCACAGCGGATGCGCGGGCAGGATGCCCGCCACAAATGCCTCGACGTCGACACCGTCGAACACGGCTTGCGCGCCGCCCGAATGATCGGAGTCGTCGTGGCTGATCATCAGCGCATCGAGGCGCCCTATGCCATGCGCCTGCAGATACGGCACGACGATGCGCTCGCCTGCCTGCGTCGACTCGGGGCCCGGGCCCGCGTCGAACAGCAGGCGATGCCGGGCCGTCTCGACCAGCACCGAGGTGCCTTGGCCGATGTCGAGCGCCGTGAGCCGGAAAGCGCCCGGCGGCGGCCCCGTGGGCGCAGGCACCAGTAACGGCAGCCATGTGAACGGCGCGATCCAGCGCATTGGCCAACCGCGTGGCGCAAGCCACCAGACGACGCCCACTGCAGCGCACGCGAGCGGCCACGCTCCGGGTTGCGGCAGCCGCAAAACCGCCCACGGCAGGCCCTCCAGCGCGCTCAGCGCCACAACCAGCCAGTCGAGGCAGATATGCGCCGCGCGCAGCGCGAGGGCGTCGACCGGCGCGGGCATCGCGGCGCTCGCGATCACGAGCGGCGCGACGAGCATGCTCACCCAGGGAATCGCAAAGGCATTGGCCAGTGGGCCGATGAGCGGTATTTGCGCGAACCAGTACGCAGTGAGGGGCGCGAGCGCCAGGGTCACGGCCCACTGCACGCGGGCGCTATCGCCAAGGCGTGACGCAAGACGTCGCATCGCCCCACGCCAGTCATCAGGCGGAAGCGCCATGGCGGCAAGACGTCGAACCGCGCCTTCGCGCGCAGCAGGCCCTGCGAATGGATCGGTTCGGTCATGCAGCGGATCGGCGGCGTCCGCGGCAGCATTCTGCGGCGCGTCCCTGTGCAAGCGCGGCACGCCACTCGCCGCGAAGAGGATCGCCCCGACCGCGCAAAACGAAAGCCAGAATCCGGCTGCGGTCACCGCCCACGGATCGCGCAACAGCACGAGCCCGAGCGCCCACGCCAACACATGCGAGCGCGCGAGCTCGCGCCCGGCGAACAGCGCGAGCGCGACGACCACCAGCATCCAGAGCGCGCGCTGCACCGGCACATTGAAGCCGGCGAGCGCCGCATAGACGCCCGCCGCGAGCAACGCGCCCGCAACGGCCACCTTTTGCGCCGGCACGATGAGTGGCGCATCGACGCCGCGCCAGCGCGCGCGCCGCCACAGTGCGCCCGCGACCCACCCGGCGAGCCCCGCGACGAACGCGAGATGCAGCCCGGAGATCGCCACCAGGTGGCTCGTGCCCGTATTGCGCATGAGACGCCTGTCCGCGTCGCTGATCGCGTCCTGTGCGCCGGTGGCGAGCGCGATGACGATGCCGCGATGCGGCGCGTCGCCGAGCACTGCGTCGATGCGCGCACGCAGCGCGGCGCGCGCCCGCTCGATGCCCACGCCTACGCCGGTGGCGTCGACGGGCAGACGCACCGCATGCCCGGGATCGCTCACGTACCCGGTGGCGCGCACGCCGCGCGCGAGCAGCGCGGCCTGCGTGTCGCGCAGGCGGAAGTTGCCGTTGCCGTGCGGGCGTTTGAGCCGCACGGCAAGGCGCCAGCGTGCGCCGGGCACGAGCGGCGGCAGCGGCGCCTCGCGCGCCACCCACGATAGTTGAATCAAATGCGGCAGCGCCGTGGCAGCCTTGTGCGTTTCCCAGGATTCGACACGAAAGAGGAAGCTTGCGCCGTTCGCTCCGTAGGAAGGCAAGCTGGAGATATAGCCGCTGATGGCGATGTTGCGCGCCTGCCAGGCAGCGGGAAGCGCCTCAGCAAGCCGTGTTTCTGCACGCCACGCCGCATAGCCAAAGCCCGCGCATGCGGCCGCAAACCACACCGCCGCCCAGCCGCTGGCCATGCGCCAGCGTCGCCCGCAAGACAAGCCGACATGAGATTCATCCACCGGTGCCGCGCCGCGCAACGCCCATGCCGCCCACGTGGCCCCGAGCACGGTTGCCAGAACCAGCGCGACCCACGCCCCCCACCCCGGCAACGCCGCCTGTCGCTGCAAGACAATCACGCCCAGCGCAAACCCGCACCACATCGCCCGCATCCCGCCTCCTCGCAACGAGGGGGCTGAATGCACAAACCGTGTCAGTCGCGCCGCGCAAAATGCGCGCTGTGCACGCCACCCTGGAAACGATTATGCAGACGAAAGCGCGAGCCGCGGCAGCGCAGCCGCCGCGTTAGCCGTCGTGCCAAGTGCGAGTTCGTCGGGACTCAAGCCCCGCAAGCCTGCGAGCACGGCGCCGATGCGAGGCACCTGGTCAGGCGTGTTGCGCGCGCGGTAAAGCCAGGCGGGCGAGATGTCCGGCGCATCGGTTTCCATGACGATGGCCTCGAGCGGCAACTGCTGCGCGAGCCTGCGGATCTGCAGCGCGCGCTCGAACGTCACATTGCCGCCGAAGCCCAGATGCATCCCTTGATCGATGAACGCACGCGCCTGCTGGAAGCTGCCGTTGAACGCATGCGCGATGCCGCTTTTCACGCCGTTGCGGCGCAGCCCCTTGAGCACCTGGTCCTGCGACTTGCGCACATGGCAGATCGCCGGCAAGCCGAACTCACGCGCAAGGCGCAACTGGGCATCGTAGAAGTGCTGTTGCCGGGCGTCGTCGAGGCCCGGCACGAAGTAATCGAGCCCGATCTCGCCGATGCCGACGAAGCGCGGATCATCGAGACTCGCCTCGATCTCGCGGCGCAGCACTTCAAGGTCTTCGTCACGCGCCTGCGGCGTATAGAGCGGATGAATGCCGAGCGCGTAGACGGCGCCCTCGGTGCGGTGCGCGAGCGCGCGCACCACGTCGAAGTTCTCGCGCGCCACCGCCGGGATCACGATGCGCGACACACCCGCCGCGCGCGCCGCCGACGCGACCGCGTCGCGGTCCGCGTCGAACTCGGCGGCATCGAGATGGCAGTGCGTGTCGATCCACATGGCGCTCGCTCGCGGGAAGGCTCAGACCGGTACGACCGGTTCCTCGTGCAACATGCCGTCGCGCAGGCGCACGATGCGGTCGCAGCGCGCCGCCAGATCGGGATCATGTGTGACGATCACGAAGCTCGTATCGAACTGGTCGGAGAGTTCGAGCATCAGGTTGAAGACGTTATCCGCTGTCGCGCCGTCGAGGTTGCCCGTGGGCTCGTCGGCGAGCACGCATGCGGGCTTCGTCACGAGCGCACGCGCAATGGCCACGCGCTGGCGCTCGCCGCCCGACAGCTCGCCCGGCCGGTTGCGCGCGCGATGCGAGAGGCCCACGCGATCGAGGATCTGCATCGCCTCGGCACGCGCGTCTTCCTGCGTCATGCGGCGAATACGCAACGGCATCGCCACGTTGTCGAGCGCCGAAAACTCCGGCAGCAGATGGTGGAACTGATAGACGAAGCCCAGCGCCCGATTGCGCAGTTCGTTGCGCTCGCGCTCTGACAGCTCGGTGAACGGCTTGCCGAGCACCGAGACCTTGCCCGCGCCCGGCTCGTCGAGTCCGCCGAGCACGTGCAGCAGCGTGCTCTTGCCCGAGCCCGACGCGCCCACCACAGCGAGCTTCTCGCCGCGCTTCACTTTCAGATCGGTGTCGTGCAGCACCTGCACTGCAAGCTGGCCCTGGCCAAACACCTTCGAGACGCCGTGCGCTTCGAGCACGTACGGATAATCGCCAGCCGCGGCGATCAGCGATTGACGGTCATTCATAGCGCAGCGCCTCCGCGGGACGAACCTTGGCCGCGCGCCAGCTCGGATAGAGCGTGGCGAGCGCGGACAGCACGAAGGCGATCACGCCGATGCGGATCACGTCGGAAGCCACGAGTTCGGAAGGCAGCTCGCTGATGAAATAAACCGAAGGCGGCAGGAATTGAATGCCGAGCAGATGCTCGATCGCCGGCACGCTCCATGGAATGCTCCACGCGATCAGGCAGCCGAGCGCAATGCCGATGGCCGTGCCCACGAAGCCGATCGTCACGCCCTGCACGACGAAGATCTTCATGATCGAGCCCGGCTGCGCGCCGAGGGTGCGCAGGATCGCGATATCGGCCTGCTTGTTGGTGACGGTCATGACGAGAGACGAAACGAGGTTGAACGCCGCGACCGCGATGATGAGCGTGAGAATGATGAACATCATGCGTTTTTCGATCTGCACGGCCGAGAACCAGGTCTTGTTCTGCTGCGTCCAGTCGCGGATATAGAGGTCGCCCGAGAGCGTATGCACGAGCTGGCGCGCCACCGCCGGCGCGCGCTGCATGTCCTTCAAGCGCAGGCGCACGCCGCTTGGCGCGCCTAAGCGATAAAGCACTTCGGCGTCGCGGATGTTGGTGAGTGCGAGCGTGCTGTCGTACTCGTAATGGCCCGACTCGAATACGCCCATCACCGTGAACTGCTTCAAGCGCGGCAGCATGCCGGCCGGCGTGATCGAACCCTCGGGCGCGACCAGCGTGACCTTGTCGCCCACCGTCACGCCCAGGTTCACAGCGAGATCGGCGCCGAGCACGATGCCGAAGCTGCCGGGCGTAAGGTCGTTCAGGCTGCCCGCCTTCATTTCCCGGCCGATGTCCGAAACCTGCGGCTCCTCGGAAGGTTCGATGCCGCGCAGCGCAACGCCGTTCACGCTGTCGCCGCGCGTGAGCAGCGCCTGGGCGTCCACGTAAGGCGCCGCGCCAATGACTTCAGGATTGGTCTTCGCTTCTTTCGCGGTGAGCTGCCAGTCGGGCATCGTGCCCGTCGGCGAAAAAATCTCGATGTGCGCAAGCACGGAAAGCATGCGGTCGCGCACGTCGCGCTGGAAGCCGTTCATCACCGAAAGCACGACGATCAGTGCCGCGACGCCGAGCGCGATGCCCGACATCGATATGAGCGCGATGAACGAGATGAACCCGTTGCCGGTCGTGCGTTTGCCGGCGCGGGTGTAGCGCCAGCCTATCTGCCATTCGTAGGGAAGTTTCAAGCGAATCCTTTTGCGTCTTCGTTGCGCTCCGGCGCCGTATCGACCCTGGGGCCAGTGCGCCGGACGGCCGGAGAATATCGTGCCGGGTCGGGCGGCGATCAACCGCGAAGTTTGCCACACTGGCGGCGGGTCACGGATATTCGACGGAGTTCCCCGTGAACTTTCCCGCGTGAGAACCGCAGCCCCCGTGAGGCGTTTGCCCGCCCTCTGCTTCGAGCCGCAATTCGCCCACAAGTGCCGCAGCACCAGCATAACGGGTCGAGGCGATGCCGTTGCGGCACGCCCGAGGGCCGCCCGGCGCACGTAGCGCCGAAGTACAATGCGCACCATCATGCCCGCCGACCGACTCCATTTCCTCGTCCCCTTTGCCTTGCCGTCCGCCGCGGCCGCCTCCACCGCGCTCGCGGGCCTCGAATACCCGGCGCTCGCGAAACTGGTTGCGCGCGCGACACTCGGCGAGCAGGTGATCGGCGAGGACTTCCAGCGTACGCTGCCGCACGAGCGCTGGGTCGCGCGCCAGTTCGGCGCGCTCGGTCCGGCGAGCGCGAACCGCGCAAACTCCGCGCCGGCCGCCGACGACGAAGCGCCGCTTGCGCCTTACATGCTGCTCGCCGATGGCGGCACGCCCGGCGACGCCACCTGGGCGTGCGTGCAGCCCGTGCACGTGCGCATCGCGCACGATCATCTGGTGCTGATCGACCCCGCCTCGCTCGAACTCGCCGACGCCGACGCCGCCACGCTCTACACTGTCGCCCGCCCGCTGATCGAAGAACTGGGCGTGCGCATCGAGGCGCCGACGCCGCAGCGCTGGTATCTCTCGTCGGAAGCGTTCGGCACGCTCGCGGGCGCGTCGCCCTTGCGCGCGAGCGGCCGCAACATCGAGATCTGGCTGCCGCACGAGGCCCATTCGGGCCAGCGTTCGCGCGCCTGGATGAAGGTGCAGAACGAAGTGCAGATGGCATGGTTCGAGCATCCCGTGAACGAGGCCCGCGAAGCGCGCGGTCTGCCCGCTGTCAATTCGATCTGGTTCCACGCCCAGGGCGCACTGCGCACCGTCACGAGCCCCTATGCGCGCGTGCGCTCCGATGCGGCCGCCACGCGCGGTCTGGCGCTCGCCGCGAAGGCGCAAGTCGATGCCGCGCCCGCGAACTTTGCCGCGCTCGCAGCCGCGCTCAACAACGGTTCGGGCACGGGAGCGACGCTCGTCGAGCTCGATCCGTTCTCGGCGGCCTTCATCCAGCAGGACTGGGGCCGCTGGAACGCCGCGTTCGCTCAACTTGAGCGCGACTGGTTCGCGCCGGCGCTCACGGCGCTGCAAACGGGCGCGCTCGCCGCGCTCGATCTCACGCTATGCGGCGACACGGGCTCGGTCACGCTGTCCATCACGCGCGGCGATTTGCGCAAGTTCTGGCGACGCCGCCTGTTCGCGTCGCTCTTTATCGAATGATTCCCGAATGACTTCTTTTTTCCGCGCTCACGCATGACCCGAATCGTCACCCGCGCCTGCTCGCCCGCCGACACCGAAGCGCTCGTGCGCCACGGCCTGCATCCGGTGCTCGCGCGCCTCTATGCCTCGCGCGGCGTTTGCCAGCCCGACGAGATCGAAACCGGCCTCGCGCGCCTCATCCCGCCCACCGGCATGAAGGGCCTCGACGAGGCCGCCGAACTGCTCGCCGACGCGCTCGAAGCCGAGTGCCGCATGCTCGTGGTCGCCGACTACGACTGTGACGGCGCGACGGCCTGCGCCGTGGCCGTGCGCGGCCTGCGCATGTTCGGCGCGCAGATCGACTATCTGGTGCCGAACCGCTTCGAGTATGGCTACGGCCTCACGCCCGAGATCGTCGCACTCGCCGCGCAACGCAAGGGCGGTCCACCCGACGTCCTGATCACGGTGGACAACGGCATCGCCAGCGTGGAAGGCGTCGAAGCCGCGAACGAACTCGGCATCGAGGTGCTCGTCACCGACCACCACTTGCCCGGCGACACGCTCCCCGACGCGCGCGCCATCGTCAACCCGAACCAGCCGGGCTGCGAGTTTCCGAGCAAGTGCATCGCGGGCGTGGGCGTGATGTTCTACACGCTGCTCGCGCTGCGTGCGGAGCTGCGCAGGCGCGGCGCGTTCAGCGACGGCAAGCCCGAGCCGCGTCTCGACGGCCTGCTCGATCTCGTCGCGCTCGGCACCGTCGCCGACGTCGTGAAGCTCGACTGCAACAACCGCGTGCTCGTCGCGCAAGGCTTGCAGCGCGTGCGCAACGGCCGCATGCAGCCGGGCATCGCCGCGCTCTTTCGCGCGGCGGGCCGCGACGCGAAAACCGCGTCGGGCTTCGACTTCGGCTTCGCGCTCGGCCCCCGCCTGAACGCGGCCGGCCGGCTCTCGGACATGTCGCTCGGCATCGAGTGCCTGACCACCGACGACGTGGGCCGCGCCTGGGAGCTTGCGCAGCAGCTCGACGGCATGAACCGCGAACGCCGCGAGATCGAAGCCGGCATGCAGCAGCAGGCGCTCGCCGATCTCGCCGACGTCGAACCGCAAGGCAAGGCCACGCTCACGCTGTTCAACGAAAGCTGGCACCAGGGTGTGATCGGCATCGTCGCGGGACGGCTCAAGGAGCGCTTTCACCGCCCCTCGTTCACCTTCGCGCCTGCCGACGACGACGGCGAGCTCGTGAAGGGCTCGGGCCGTTCGATCCCCGGTTTCCATCTGCGCGACGCGGTCGATCTGATCAGCAAGCGCGAGCCCGGTCTGATCCAGAAGTTCGGCGGCCACGCGATGGCCGCGGGCATGACGATCGCCGCTGCCGACGTGCCGCGCTTTGCCGCCGCCTTCGAGCGCGTGGGCCGCGAGTGGCTCACCGAAGAGGCGCTCGCGCGCACCGTCGAAACCGACGGCGATCTCGAAGACGCCTACTTCACGCCCGATTTCGTCGAGATGCTCGATGCCGCCGTGTGGGGCCAGGGCTTCCCGGCGCCCGTGTTTTCGGGGGAATTCGAGGTGGCCTCGCAGGCGCTCGTGAAGGACAAGCACCTCAAACTGCAACTGCTGCGCGGGCGCCAGCGCTTTAACGCGATCTGGTTCAACCACACCGAATCGCTGCCGCAGCACACCACGGTCGCCTACCGGCTCGTGCGCGACACCTGGAATGGCGTGTCGCGCGTGCAGCTCGTGGTGGAGCACGCTGCGCTCTGAGCCCACGCTGAACTGCACTTGCGCTGAATAGCGCGGGCCGCCCGAAGCGCCCGCGCCGCCCTTGATCCGGGTCCAATCGGCTATAATTCAATGTTTTACACGCCGGATCACGATACAAATGGAAGCGGAACGTCTCAACGCGATCGAAGCCCTTTTGGCGGACCTGCGCACGCGCGCGGGCGAGCTACGGGGGTATCTTTGACTACGACGTAAAAGCCCGACGGCTCGTCGAAGTCAACAGCGAACTCGAAGACCCCAACGTCTGGAACGACTCCAAACACGCCCAGGGTCTCGGCAAGGAAAAGAAGCTGCTCGAGGGCGTGGTGCACGTGCTCGACGGCATCGAGAACGACACGCGCGACACGCAGGATCTCTTCGAGATGGCCCGCGAAGAAGGCGATGAAGACACGCTCGTCGCCATCGAAACCGACGCTCACGCGATCGAAGCGCGCGTAGCCGACGTCGAGTTCCGCCGCATGTTCGCGAATCCAGCCGATCCGAACAACGCGTTCATCGACATCCAGGCCGGCGCCGGCGGCACCGAGGCCTGCGACTGGGCGTCCATGCTGCTGCGCCAGTACGTGCGCTACTGCGAACGCAAGGGCTTCAAGACCGAAGTGCTCGAAGAGTCCGAAGGCGACGTGGCCGGTATCAAGAGCGCGACGATCAAGGTCGAAGGCGAATACGCCTACGGCTTCCTGCGGACCGAAACCGGCATTCACCGCCTCGTGCGCAAGTCGCCGTTCGACTCGTCGGGCGGGCGTCATACGTCGTTCTCGTCGGTGTTCGTGTATCCGGAGATCGACGACTCGTTCGAGATCGAAGTCAATCCGGCCGATCTGCGCATCGACACGTACCGCGCTTCGGGCGCGGGCGGTCAGCACATCAACAAGACCGACTCCGCCGTGCGTATCACGCACGTTCCGTCGGGCATCGTCGTGCAGTGCCAGAACGACCGCTCGCAGCACCGCAACCGCGCCGAAGCCATGGCCATGCTGAAGTCGCGCCTGTACGAAGCCGAGATGCGCAAGCGCCAGTCGGAACAGGACAAGCTCGAAGCGGGCAAGTCGGACGTGGGCTGGGGCCACCAGATCCGCTCCTACGTGCTCGACAACAGCCGCATCAAGGATCTGCGCACCAACGTCGAAATCAGCAACACCAAGGCCGTGCTCGACGGCGATCTCGACGCCTTCATCAGCGCGAGCCTGAAACAGGGCGTGTAAGCTTGCCGCACGCTACGGGCGCAGCAGTTCACCGCATGCCGCCCTCTCCTGCTGCGCCGCCCGCTTCGAGCGCGAGGCGTGCGACGCGCAGCAGGAACCGAAGTCCGCTTATCTGCGTGCGATGCGCGCCGTGTCCCGCGAAGGACCATGCCGGGGCCGCAGCCCCGAAAACTCGCCGAAACACCTGCGAATCAAAGAACTCCGAGCCATCATGACCGAACCGACCCAGCAGAACGCGCCCAGCGCCGCGCCCGAACTCGACGACAACCAGATCATCGCCGAGCGCCGCGAGAAACTGCGCGCGCTGCGCGAGGCAGGCGTCGCCTATCCGAACGACTTCCGCCCGACCCATCACGCCGCCGACCTGGCGCGCGATTACGCCGACACCGACAAGGACGCGCTCGAGGCCAATCCGCTCGAAGTGGCGATCGCCGGCCGCATGATGCTCAAGCGCGTGATGGGCAAGGCGAGCTTTGCCACGGTGCGCGACGGCTCGGGCCAGATCCAGTTCTTCATCACGCCCGCCGACGTGGGCGAGGCCACCTACGACGCGTTCAAGAAGTGGGACCTCGGTGACATCGTCGCGGCAAAGGGCGTGCTGTTCCGCACCAACAAGGGCGAGCTTTCGGTGCGCTGCACGGAATTGCGTCTGCTCTCGAAGGCGCTGCGCCCGCTGCCCGACAAGTTCCACGGCCTCGCCGACCAGGAAATGCGCTATCGCCAGCGCTATGTCGACCTGATCGTCACGCCGGAAGCGCGTCAGACCTTCCAGGCGCGCACCAAGGCGATTTCCTCGGTGCGCCGCTTCATGGCCGACTCGGGCTTCATGGAAGTCGAAACGCCGATGCTGCACCCGATCCCGGGCGGCGCGGCCGCCAAGCCGTTCGTCACGCACCACAACGCGCTCGACATGCAGATGTTCATGCGCATCGCGCCCGAGCTGTATCTGAAGCGCCTGATCGTGGGCGGCTTCGAACGCGTGTTCGAGATCAACCGGAACTTCCGTAACGAAGGCGTTTCGCCGCGTCACAATCCGGAATTCACGATGATGGAGTTCTACGCCGCGTACACCGACTACGCATGGCTCATGGACTTCACCGAGCAGCTGATCCGCCAGGCCGCCATCGACGCGAGCGGCACCGCCGTGCTGACGTATCAGGGTCGTGAACTCGACCTCTCGAAGCCGTTCCATCGCTTGACGATCGTGCAGGCGATCCAGAAGTACGCGCCGCAATACACGAACGAGCAACTTGCCGACGCCGTCTTCCTGCGCACGGAACTCAAGAAGTTCGGCGTGGACGCGAACCAGCCGGCCTTCCTGAACGCAGGCGTGGGCTCGCTGCAACTGGCGCTCTTCGAAGAGACGGCCGAGTCGCAGCTGTGGGAACCGACCTACATCATCGACTACCCCGTCGAAGTCTCGCCGCTCGCGCGCGCCTCGGACACGCTGCCGGGCATCACCGAGCGCTTCGAACTGTTCATCACGGGCCGCGAGATCGCCAACGGCTTCTCGGAGCTGAACGATCCGGAAGACCAGGCCGCGCGCTTCAAGAAGCAGGTCGAGCAAAAGGACGCCGGCGACGAAGAAGCGATGTTCTATGACGCCGATTACATCCGCGCGCTCGAATACGGCATGCCTCCGACGGGCGGCTGCGGCATCGGCATCGACCGTCTGATCATGCTGCTCACGGACAGCGCAAGCATCCGCGACGTGATCCTCTTCCCGCACCTGCGCCGCGAAGACTAAGCAGACCCTCGCCTGACATGACGGGGCGCATGCGGTTGACACCGTATGCGCCCCGTTTCTTTCGGGCCTTTCAGCGCATGCGTTTGTAACCATCGGTAAAATCTGCCGGCGAGCGCAGCGGCCCGGACGGGTACGACGATTGCACCCTCGTGGAAAACCGCGCTGCGCAACGCTGCCCGACGCCCACGCCCTCGGCGTCGGCCCGGACCCATCGCGAGGGTTACAAAATGAAACGCTCACAGACCTGGATTGGCTCAAACTGGTTCTTACAAGAGAGCCAACTCTGCCAAAGACGGAGCCTGTCATGAACACAACCGATCCGACCACACCGAAACGCCGCCTCCATCCGCTGATCGCAACCGCGGCGGCAGCCGTCATCGTCGCGAGCCTTGCGGCCACAGCGGCCATCACCGGCGTTTTCCCGAAAGCTTCCAGCACCGCCGAACAGAGCGGCCAGGTTCAGACGGGTCAGACGGCCATGACGGCTTCACAGCCGCAGGTGGTCGACTCGACGAAGCCGGTGCAGGCCTCGCAATATGCGCAGAACGGGCAGAATGCGCCCGCCGAGCCGCAAGAGGCGCCGGCACAGCCTGAACAGCAGGCGGCCGTGCCCGTCGCCCCGGCGCAGCAGCAGTATGGTCAGCAGCCTGCCCAGCCGGCGCAACCTGTGCAGCAGCAATACGCCCAGGAAGCGCCGCCGGCCCACCCCGCTTGTTCGACGTGTGGCACGGTCGTCGCGATTTCCGAGGTCAAGCATGAAGGCCACGGCACCGGTATCGGCGCAGTCGGCGGCGCGGTGGCCGGTGGCGTGGTCGGCAACCAGTTTGGCTCGGGTAACGGCCGCACGGCCATGACGCTGCTCGGTGCACTGGGTGGCGGCTTCGCCGGCAACTCGGTCGAAAAACACCTGCGCAGCACGACCAGTTATTCGGTGCGCGTGCGCATGGAGAACGGCAAGATGCGCTACTTCACGTATCACGAAGCGCCGCCGTTCCAGCAAGGCGAGCGCGTGCGTGTGGAGAACGGCACGCTGGTCGCGGGATGATTACACTCACGCTGGCCGCGCAATAAAAAAGGCGATTTGCCGCACTGGCAAATCGCCTTTTTCTCGTCTGCCTGCCGGGCGTACCGGGAATCAGTAGTCCGCGTCTTCGATCCACGCGGCCTGGATCGCTTCGAGAATCTTCTCGTTCGAGCGCTCGGGGTCGTCGTCGAAACCGTCGAGCTGGGTGATCCAGCGGTGCAGATCGGTGAAGCGCACGTACTGCGGATCCACTTCGGGATGGGTGTCCGTCAAGGCCATCGCGATGTCCTGCGTATCGGTCCATTTCATGGCTGCGCGCTCCTCCTGGTGTTCAGTGGCTCAGTGGTTTTCTTTCGCGTGGTTGATCGAGTAACGCGGAATCTCGACCACCAGGTCGTCGTTCTCCGGCACGATGGCCTGACACGACAGCCGCGACGTCGGCTCGAGGCCCCACGCCTTGTCGAGGAGATCGTCTTCGTCTTCCTCGGAAGGCACGAGCGCATCGAAACCTTCGCGCACGATCACGTGGCAGGTCGTGCAGGCGCACGACTTTTCGCATGCGTGCTCGATTTCGATACCGTGTTCGAGCAGCGCGTCGCACACGCTCTCACCCGGTTTGGCGTCGATGACCGCGCCTTCAGGGCACAGTTCGACATGGGGCAGCACCACGATTTGAGGCATTGTGATTTCCGTATCCAATAACTTTCATATCGGGCGCATGCCCCGCCTCCGACGGCGGCATGTGCCCATTCTACTGTCGGTGCGCACTCTGCCACATCGGGAAAGCACGCACGCGTGCGCCGTTTGCTAACGACGCATTCGCCTTTAAGCTGTTGAGGCTGTAGGCCCGCTCTTAACCGCGCACTTAGCCGATCTCGTCGAGCTTCTTGCCCGCCAGCGCGCGCTTGATGCCCTTGTCCATCCGGCGCGCGGCAAACTCGTCGGTGCCTTCGGACAGCGCCTTGGTGGCGGCTTCGATCGCGCCCGCGTCCTCGCCCTGCGCGACTTGTGCGAGCGCGGCGATCAGCGCATCGACTTGCGCGCGCTCGGCTTCGTCGAGCAGTTCGCCGTCAGCGCCCAAAGCGGCGTTCGTCGCTTCGATGATGCGTTGCGCCTCGACCTGCGCCTCGCGCAGCGCGCGGGCGCGCATGTCGACTTCGGCGGTCTTGAAGCTGTCTTCGAGCATGCGGGCCACGTCGTCGTCGGCAAGGCCGTACGACGGCTTCACCACCACCGATGCTTCCACGCCCGAGAGCTGCTCACGCGCGAACACGGACAAGAGACCGTCCGCATCCACCTGGTAAGTCACGCGAATGCGCGCCGCGCCCGCCGCCATCGGCGGAATGCCGCGCAGCTCGAAACGGGCGAGCGAGCGGCAGTCGGCGACGAGCTCGCGCTCGCCCTGCACGACGTGAATCGCCATGGCCGTCTGGCCGTCCTTGAAGGTCGTGAAGTCCTGCGCACGCGCGACCGGAATGGTCGAATTGCGCGGGATGATCTTCTCGACGAGGCCACCCATCGTCTCCACGCCGAGCGACAGCGGAATGACGTCGAGCAGCAGCCAGTCGTCTTCGCCGCCGCGGTTGCCCGCCAGCAGGTCGGCCTGGATCGCAGCGCCCAGCGCGACGACCTGATCGGGGTCCAGATTCGTGAGCGGCGCCTGGCCGAAGTGCTGCTCCACGGCGCGGCGAATCACGGGCATGCGCGTCGCGCCGCCGACCAGCACCACGCCCTTCACGTCCTTCGCGGCCACCTTCGCGTCGCGCAGCGCCTTCTTCGTCGGCGTGAGCGTGCGCTGCACGAGCGCTTGTGTGAGCGCTTCGAAGCGCGGCTCGTCGATCGTCAGCGCGATCTGCCGGCCGCTCGACAGGGTCGCCTCTATGCGCGCGTCGGGCGCGGACGAGAGCGCTTCCTTCGCATCGCGCACGCGGTCGAGCAACAGGCGCACGTCTTCGGGCGCGAGCGCCGCGCGCTCGATGCCGGACTGCTCCAGCGCCCAGGCAAAGAGCGCATGGTCGAAATCGTCGCCGCCGAGCGCCGAATCGCCGCCGGCCGCCAGCACTTCGAACACGCCCTTCGTGAGCTTGAGGATCGACAGGTCGAAGGTGCCGCCGCCGAGGTCGTAGACCGCGTAGAGGCCTTCGGCGCCGTTGTCGAGCCCGTACGCGATCGCCGCCGCGGTCGGCTCGTTGAGCAGACGCAGCACGTTCAGGCCGGCGAGACGCGCGGCGTCCTTGGTCGCCTGGCGCTGCGCTTCGTCGAAATACGCCGGCACCGTGATGACGGCGCCGACGAGTTCGTCGCCGAGCGTGTCTTCGGCGCGCTGGCGCAGCGTCGCGAGAATTTCCGCCGAGACTTCGACGGGGCTCTTCACGCCGTCGATCGTCTGGATTTGCACCATGCCCGGCGCGTCGACGAAGTCGTACGGCGCGTTGGCCGCGCCTTCGACCTCGGACTTGCCGCGGCCCATGAAGCGCTTGACCGACACGATCGTGTTACGCGGGTCGGTCGCGGCTTGCGCCTTCGCCGTGCGGCCGATGCGGCGGCCGCCGTTCACGAGATAGCGCACGACCGAGGGCAGCAGCACGTGCCCGTCTTCGTCGGGCAGCACGTCGGGCACGCCGCTGCGCACCGCGGCGACCAGCGAGTTCGTCGTGCCGAGGTCGATGCCGACGGCGAGTCGCCGCTGATGCGGCGCCGGCGCCATGCCGGGTTCGGAGATTTGCAGTAAGGCCATCTGTGTGATCTGCTTTTTAACCTGATGGGCGCCAGGCGCCCGATATGCGTTTGCGCGCCCGGTTTCAGCCTTCGAGCCGCTCGATCTGCGAGTCGATTTCGCCCGCCACGCGCTCGATGAACATGAGCTGGCGCACCGCCTCGGCTGCGGGCTGATTCGAGCCGCTGTCGAGCAGCGCCGCGAGCTTCGTGAAGCGCACGCGTTCGTCGTCGCGCAGCTCGCCCGCGAGTGCATCGAGCGCATCGATGTTCTTCGCGCCGACCGCGTCTTCGATCGCCTCGCGCCACTCCATCTGCTGCATGAGGAACGCAGGCTCCATCGCTGTGTTGTTCTCCGCGCCAACGTCGATGCCGCGCAGATGCAGCAGATACTTCGCGCGCTTGAGCGGATCGCGCAGCGTCTGATACGCCTCGTTCGTACGCGTGGCCCATTGCATGGCGATGCGCTTTTGCGCTTCGCCGGCCGCGGCGAAGCGGTCGGGATGCACCTGCGCCTGCACCGTGCGGTAGGCATGGTCGAGCGCGTTCGCATCGATCGCGAACTGCTCGGGCAGGCCGAACAGCACGAAGTGGCTGTCGGAGAGCGACCGGGAAGGCGTGGAAGGCGTGTTCATCGGCTGGAACGTTCTTGTGGAGCTGTGAAGGGCTGAGAGGGCCAACCAGCGGCCGTCAAAATCAAAAAGGCGGCACAGGCCGCCTTTTCACCGCTCGACGCGGGCTCAAACGCGGAAGGACTCGCCGCAGCCGCACTCGTCCTTCACGTTCGGGTTGTTGAACCGGAAGCCCTCGTTCAGGCCTTCACGCACGAAGTCGAGCTGCGTGCCGTCGATATAGGCGAGACTCTTCGGGTCGACGATGACCTTCACGCCGTGGCTCTCGAAGACGTTGTCCTCGGGCGCGAGTTCGTCGACGTACTCGAGCTTGTACGCGAGGCCCGAGCAGCCCGTGGTGCGCACGCCAAGACGCAGGCCCACGCCCTTGCCGCGACGGGTCAGGTACTTTTGCACGTGCTGTGCCGCTTTTTCAGTCAACGTAATTGCCATAGCATCTTCGCCGCGCCTCGCGCCGCCAGTTGGGCTCTCGCCTTCCCTCGCGTCGCGACGCAACCCTGCTGCATCCAGAATCGTTAGTCCAGAGCACCGAACTTTCCGGTCCGGCGCCGTCCTGCATCTACTACGCCGCAGCGCTGCGCTTTACGCCGCGTCGGCCTTCGCTTCGGTCGTGTGACGCTGGCGATAGTCGGCAACCGCTGCCTTGATCGCGTCTTCCGCGAGAATCGAGCAGTGGATCTTCACCGGCGGCAGCGCCAGTTCTTCGGCGATCTGCGTGTTCTTGATGTCGAGCGCCTGGTCGAGCGTCTTGCCCTTCACCCACTCGGTCACGAGCGAACTCGACGCGATCGCCGAGCCGCAGCCGTAGGTCTTGAACTTCGCGTCTTCGATCACGCCGTCCGCGCCCACGCGGATCTGCAGCTTCATCACGTCGCCGCACGCCGGCGCGCCGACCATACCGGTGCCCACTGCGTCGTCGTCCTTGGCGAACGAGCCGACGTTACGCGGGTTTTCGTAGTGGTCCAGAACCTTGTCGCTATATGCCATGATCACACTCCTTCAATTCGTGTTTGCCGCGCTGCACGCAGTTGACTGATAGTTGACTGCTCTTGCGCTGCGGACGGGTCGTTGTTCGCTGCTGACTTCGCCGCCTGGCTCAGTGCGCTGCCCACTGGATGGTCGACAGATCGATGCCGTCCTGATGCATTTCCCACAGCGGCGAAAGCTCGCGCAGCTTGGCGATCTTCGTCTTCAGCAGGTTGATCACGTAATCCACGTCCTGCTCCGTCGTGAAGCGGCCCACCGTGAAGCGGATCGAGCTGTGCGCCAGTTCGTCGTTGCGGCCGAGCGCGCGCAGCACGTACGACGGCTCGAGCGATGCGGACGTGCACGCCGAACCCGACGACACCGCCACGTCCTTCACCGCCATGATCAGCGACTCGCCTTCGACGAAGTTGAAGCTGATATTCAGGTTGTGCGGGACACGCTGTTCCATGTCGCCGTTCACGTAGGTTTCTTCGATTTCCTTCAGGCCGCGCAGGAGCTTGTCGCGCAGCATGCGCACGCGCTCGTTTTCCGTGGCCATCTCTTCACGCGCGATGCGGAAGGCTTCGCCCATGCCGACGATCTGGTGCGTGGCCAGCGTGCCCGAGCGCATGCCGCGCTCGTGGCCGCCGCCGTGCATCTGCGCTTCGATGCGCACGCGCGGCTTGCGGCGCACGTACAGCGCGCCGATGCCCTTCGGGCCGTAAGTCTTGTGCGCCGAGAACGACATCAGGTCGACCTTGAGCTTTTGCAGGTCGATGGGCGCCTTGCCCGTGGATTGCGCAGCGTCGACGTGGAAAATGATGCCCTTTTCGCGGCAGATTTCGCCGATCGTCGCGATGTCCTGGATCACGCCGATCTCGTTGTTCACGTGCATGACGGAAACGAGGATCGTGTCGGGGCGCAGTGCGGCCTTGAACGCTTCGAGGTCGATCAGGCCGTCGTCCTTGACGTCCAGATACGTGACTTCGTAGCCTTCGCGCTCGAGTTCGCGGCAGGTGTCGAGCACGGCCTTGTGCTCGGTCTTCACCGTGATGATGTGCTTACCCTTGCTCTTGTAGAAGTGCGCGGCGCCCTTGATCGCGAGGTTGTCCGATTCGGTCGCGCCGGAGGTCCAGATGATTTCGCGCGGGTCGGCGTTGACGAGCGCGGCGACCTGCTCGCGCGCCTCTTCGACGGCGCGCTCCGCATCCCAGCCATAGGCGTGACTGCGCGACGCCGGATTGCCGAACTGCTCGCGCAGATACGGAATCATCTTGTCCACCACGCGCGGGTCGACGGGGGTCGTCGCGCTGTAGTCCATGTAAATGGGCAGGTGGGGAATGTCGTTATTCATCTATCGCTCCGGGGAATCTTGTGTGCTGCGCTGTACTGTGTATTGCCAACTGCGGCTTTCTGGCGGCGCTCGAAGGACTTACGAGCCAGCCATGTTGAAGATCGAGTTCGGACCCAGCGGCATCGCCCTGACCGGCTCCACCGCCGGCGCCTCGGTCCGGCGATCGCGCAGGACGGCGGGCGCGGCGCCTTCGCGGGCGCGCTGCTTGTCCACCAGATCCTTGAGCGACACCGAATCGAGGTACTCGACCATTTTCTGGTTCAGCGTCGACCAGAGTTCGTGCGTCATGCAGTGGCCGTCGTGCTGCTTGGTGCCCTCGCAGGCTCCCTTGCCGCCGCACTGGGTGGCGTCGAGCGGCTCGTCCACGGCGATGATGATGTCCGCGACCGTGACGTCCTCCGCGCGGCGCGCGAGGTTGTACCCGCCGCCCGGCCCACGGACCGATTCGACGATTTCATGACGGCGCAGCTTGCCGAACAGCTGTTCGAGGTACGACAGCGAGATGTGCTGCCGCTGGCTGATACCCGCAAGCGTCACCGGGCCCTGCTCCTGGCGCAGTGCCAGGTCAATCATCGCCGTGACGGCGAAACGGCCTTTGGTGGTGAGTCTCATGATGTATGGGAACCGCAATTCTCGACAATTTTCGTCAAGTATAAATACATGACTAGTTTAGTCAAGTATCAACGTCGCGATCTGGGTTATTAGGTGCGCAGCGAATCGCAAAAAATGGCGCGATTTCCACGTTCGGCGGATTCGCGCCGCTCATCTCAATCCGCCAGTTGCGGACGCAAGGCGGCGAGCAGGCCCGCGCAGGCGGCCTCGCATTGATCGAGCACCATTTCGAAGCCCGCGTCGCCGCCGAAATAGGGATCGACCACCACGCGCGTTTCCGCCTGCGGCGCGAATTCCATCAGCAGGCGGATCTTGTCGCGCTCGCTCGCCGGGCAGACGCCCTGAAGCGCGGTGACGTTGGCGTCGTCCATCGCCACGATCAGGTCGAAACGGCGAAAATCGTCGGCGGCGATCTGCCTGGCGCGCAACGCCGCGAGCGCGTAGCCGCGCAGACCGCCCGCGCGCTGGGCGCGCTCGTCCGGCGCCTCGCCGATATGCCAGTCACCCGTGCCTGCCGAATCGATCTCGACGCGCCCGGCCAGCCCCGCCTCGTCGACGAGACGCAGCATCACGGCCTCGGCCGTGGGCGAGCGGCAGATATTGCCAAGACAAACGAAGCAGACGGAAACCTTTTTCATTCGTGGGGGCTGGGCAGCGAGAGGCGTTCAGCGCGCGACGGCGAATCTCAAATTATACAAAGCGCACGAGGTACACGCTGCGCGGCGCGTTGGCGCCAGCGCGATCCTCAGATCGCGTTCGAGCGCGGCAGCGTCGCGATGCCGTTCATCGCCTTCACCGGCGTCTTGCCTTCGCTGCCCACGAGACCATAAGACACGGCGCGCGCGAGTTCTGCCGTAACCTGATCGGCGGCGAGCGGCATTTGCTGCTCGGCGGTCTTCCATGCATGGATCCATGCGATCACCGCGAGCGGCACGATCAGCGCCAGCGGCCAGTACACCGTTATTTTCTTTCTCATGATGCGACTCTCTATCGACTGTGAAGCGACAGGTGCGGACGCACTATCGCCAGTCGAGATGATATAGAGAGTCGCAATCAGGAAAAACCCGGTCCGGACGAACACACTGTTGCGCCAGCTTAAATAGTCGGCAACCTGGACTTGACCGATCTGGGAGTGTCAGGCCTGTTCGGGGCGCCTTGTCGTGTCCAGATGCGTGTGCCGTGCCGCGTACAACTCGCGAAACGTGCGCCCGACCGGTGCGGGAATGTCGCGCCCGTTGGTCCAGCCGCGCGCGAATGGCAGCTTGCGAATGAGCCTTGTCTGCCCGCCCATGCGCTCGAGTATCCGCACCCCGAGTTTGGTGAGCAGCGCGTACGCGGTTGGGTGTAGCGCGAGCCAGCCCCAGGCTGCCAGCGCCGCGCGCTCGCGCCACGGACGCAGATGCCGCTCCGTCTGCTTCTCGCGCAGTTTGCGCAGCAGGTCCGAAAGCGGGATGCCCACCGGGCAGACGCTATTGCATTCGCCACACAGCGTAGCGGCCTGCGGCAGATCGAGTGTCTTTTCGATGCCGACGTAGCTTGGCGTGAGCACAGAGCCCATCGGACCGGGGTAGACCCAGCCATACGCGTGGCCGCCCACCTTCTGATAGACCGGGCAGTGGTTCATACACGCCCCGCAACGGATGCAGCGCAGCATCTCCTGAAATTCGCCGCCGATCAGGCCGGTGCGGCCGCCGTCCACGAGCACGACGTACATGTGCTCGGGGCCGTCCTGGTCCTCGGGTCCACGCGGGCCCGTGAGAACCGAGAAGTAGTTCGACGTGGCCTGCCCCGTTGCCGAACGCGGCAACAGACGCATCGCGGTGGCGAGGTCTTCGAGCGTAGGCAGCACCTTCTCGATGCCCGTCACCGCCACATGCACGCGCGGCATCACG
Organism: Paraburkholderia sp. BR14312; assembly: GCF_040948675.1. Taxonomy (NCBI): domain Bacteria; kingdom Pseudomonadati; phylum Pseudomonadota; class Betaproteobacteria; order Burkholderiales; family Burkholderiaceae; genus Paraburkholderia; species Paraburkholderia sp. BR14312. Next base: position 229,220 of record NZ_JBFPKI010000004.1, on the reverse strand, counting down.
GTGCACATGCCCTCGTTGCCCTCGTTGGTGACCAGCACGACCGAGCCGGTTTCCGCGATGACGAAGTTACCGCCCGTCACGCCCATATCCGCCGAGAGAAAATGCGGGCGCAGGACTTCGCGCGCCTCGCGGGTCATGTCGGGGATTTCGGTCAGGCGCGGCTTGTCGTGCGTCTTCGCGAAGAGATCGGCGATCTCGTCCTTGTCCTTGTGGACGACGGGCGCAATGATGTGGCTCGGCGGCTCGTTGTCGTTGATCTGCAGGATGTACTCGCCCAGATCGGTCTCGATGGACTGCACACCCATCTCCGCGAGCACCGTATTGAGCCGCATCTCCTCCGAGACCATCGACTTGGTCTTGATGACCTTGCGCACGTCGTGGCGCCGCGCGATGTCCGCGACCAGCTTCGCCGCATCTTGCGCCGTTTCCGCGTACAGGACGGTCACGCCGCGCCGCGTCGCCTCGGTCTCGAACTGCTCGAGCCAAACGTCGAGATTTTCGAGTGCACGGTTGCGCCGCGCCTTGAGTGCCGCGCGCGTGGCGGGGAAATCGATCGCGGTGATCGCCTCGGCGCGCGCCGAGACGAACTTGGTCGAGAGCTTCTTGAGGTTGTGCTGCAGACGCTGATCGGCCAGCTTCTGACCGGCGCGCGCCTTGAACTGCATCGATTGGACTTGCATGGCGTGAGGGCGAGGTTGAGCGATGTTCGGCGAGGTCTGGGGCTGACTTTTGCGTCTAGATACACATGCCGTGCGAAACGAGCGGCGGCAGCCGGCGGCGCATCAGACGTCGCCGGCCAGTACTTGCGCAATGTGCAGCACGCGCGTGGCGGTGTCGCCGGTGCGGCGCAAACGCCCTTCGATATTCAACATGCAGCCGAGATCGCCGAGCACCACCGCGCCGGTGCCGCTCGCCTGAACATTCGCGCATTTCTCGTCTGCAATGGCCGTCGAGATGTCGCCATACTTCACCGCAAAGGTGCCGCCGAAGCCGCAGCAGTGCTCGCAGTCCTTCATCTCGCGCACTTCGATGCCGCGCTGGGCGAGCAGCGCGCGCGGCTGCGCCTTGACCCCAAGTTCACGCAGCCCCGAACACGAGTCGTGATAGGTCACCGGTCCGCTGAACTCCCCTTGCGGCAGCGTGACCTTTGCGACGTTCACGAGGAAATCCGTGAGCTCGTAGACGCGCTCGCGCAACTTGCCATAGCGCGCCATCAATTCCGGGTCGTCGCGAAACAGATCGCCGTAGTGCACGCGGATCATCCCGCCGCACGAACCCGAAGGGACGACGAGATAGTCGAACTGCTCGAATTCGCGCAGCGTCTTTTCCGCGAGATCGCGCGCAATGGCGCGCTCGCCGGAGTTGTAGGCCGGCTGGCCGCAGCAGGTTTGCGCGGACGGCACGACCACTTCATAGCCCGCCTCTTCGAGCAATTTGAGCGTCGAAAAACCAATTTCCGGACGCATCGTGTCGATGAGGCAGGTGACGAACAAGCCGACTCGCATGGGGACTCCTCGTGAAAACCGTCCCCGATTATCCGCTGTTTCGCCGCCGGGACCAACGCCGGTCGGCATCGCCCTCGCCGGCCGCCCGCGATGCCGCAGTGCAGCGCGAGCCTTGGTCCTGGCGCTTACTTTTTTCACAATACGAGATACAATGCATTTTCCGCCTCACGCGTCAAACGAATCTGAACTCATGAGCGACACCCATCCAGATCCGAAGACCTCGATTCAGGTGATCGAGCGCATGATGCGCCTGCTGGACGCGCTGGCCGCGCACAGCGACCCTGTCAGCCTGAAGGAGCTTGCGCAGCGCACCGAACTGCATCCTTCGACTGCGCACCGCATCCTGAACGATATGGTGAGTTGCCGTCTCGTCGACCGCTCCGATCCCGGCACTTACCGGCTCGGCATGCGGTTGCTCGAACTCGGCAACCTCGTGAAAGCGCGGCTTTCGGTACGTGACGCGGCGCTTACGCCGATGCGCGAACTGCACCGTCTCACGGGCCAGACCGTCAACCTCTCCGTGCGTCAGGGCGACGAGATCGTCTATATCGAACGCGCCTATTCGGAGCGTTCGGGCATGCAGGTGGTACGCGCCATTGGCGGCCGGGCTCCGCTGCACCTCACTTCGGTCGGCAAGCTCTTTCTTGCCGCCGACGAAGCGAACCGCGTGCGCGCGTACGCCACACGCACCGGCCTGTCGGGCCACACGCGCAACAGCATTACCGACCTCGGACGCCTCGAGCGCGAACTCGCTCACGTACGCCAGCAATTCTGCGCACGTGATAACGAAGAGCTCGAACTGGGCGTGCGCTGCATCGCTGCCGGCATCTACGACGACACCGGCAAGCTGGTGGCAGGTCTTTCGCTCTCGGCGCCCGCGGATCGCCTGCAGGATTCGTGGCTCGGCCAGTTGAGCAAGACGGCGCTGACGATTTCAGAGTCGCTCGGCTATCACCCGGAGCCTGCTGAAGGCAACGCGCAGCCCGCCTGAAGGCAGGGCGCAGCAGAATCGGGAAGAGCGCAGGCGTGCCCTCCGCTTTTTTTTGGCTTGCCGCGTGCCTCACGTATCGACATCGGACGAACGGCACGCACCAGAAAGCAAAACGCCCCGCAGTTGCGGGGCGTTTGTCGAGTAATTCCGAAAAAGCTGAGATCTAGGTCCCAGCGCCGCCTGCGTCGGCGCTCGTAATGCGCGGCTGCTGGTCGGCGCCGCCATTGTCGAGCCACGTGCGCACGCGCGTTGCATCCGCGAAGCGCGAGTACTTGCCGCTCGAATCGAGCAGGACCATGATCACCGGACGGTTGTGAATCGTCGTCTGCATGACGAGGCACTCACCCGCTTCGTTGATGAAGCCCGTCTTCTGCAGGCCGATGTCCCACGATGCATTGCGCACCAGCGCATTCGTGCTGTTGTAGGCAAGATTGCGCTTGCCCGTGAACACGTCGTAGCTGCGATCGGTCGAGAACTGGCGAATCATCGGGTACTGGTACGCCGCGTTCACCATCTTCACGAGGTCACGCGCGGTCGAGACGTTGCGGCTCGTAAGCCCCGTCGAATTCTCGAAGTGCGTATCGGTCATGCCGAGTTGCTTCGCCTTCGCGTTCATTGCCGCGATGAATGCCGGACGACCGCCCGGGTAATAGCGCGAGAGAGCCGCTGCCGCGCGGTTTTCCGACGCCATCAGCGCGATATGCAGCATGTCCTCGCGCGAGAGCACCGAGCCCACCGAAAGACGCGAGCCCGTGTTCTTCTCGTAGTCGCGGTCTTCGTCCGTGACTTCGATCGGTTCCGAGAGCGACGCCTTCGAGTCGAGCACGACCATCGCGGTCATGAGCTTCGAGATCGAGGCGATCGGCACGACGGCGTGCGAGTTCTTGTCGAACAGCGGCTCGAGGGTGTTCTGGTCGACCACGTACCCCACGCCCGAGCGCAGCATCAGCGAGTCGGGCGAATCGTGCAAACCGAACGCCTGACCGACGCTCGGCTGGCGCGGTTCGAACGCGACACGGCGCACCGCCGAGTGGTGGCGACCGTTCATCGTATAAGTGACGCGGCGTTTCCTGGCCACCGGACGCGCATCGTCTTCCTTGGCGGCGACGGTACGGGTTGCGCCCGCCTTCTTGCTGGCCCTGGCCGTTTCCGGCTCGGCCTTTGCAACCTTCTTGCTGGCTTTATTCACCTTGGCCGTTTTGGCCGGTGCAGCGTCTTGCGACGCAGCAAAGGCGCCCTCAGGCGCCACGAGCGTCGCACCGATCGCGACGGATACAGCAACCGACAATGCGGTGCTGATAACCGACGACGGCATCAGTGAGAACGACAGGAGCTTGTCGGATTTCATTGGTGTTCTTGATGGAGCGGCGGGATCGTTCGCCAAGTGTAGTAAAACCACGAAAAATTCGCAAATTGAAGCACTTATAGGCGCTCATTAAACCGAAGTATGACCTTCGATTGAGCAGGCCAATGCACTTCCCGCATTCGATGGAGTCAGACAATTGCCAAGCCACTCCTCTCGCCGCGACGCCGCTTGCTGAAAACGTTTGCGGCAGACGCAAAATGCGCTTGCTGCGTTAACGGCGTTCGTCGTAGGAACTTGAACTGAGGAAAAAACAGGTGAGATTTGTCTGACTACCAGTGCCGCCGTGCCGCGCGACGCGCGTTCGACCGCAATGGATCATTAACGTTCCATCCAGGAATTCGGTGGACGCACCCAGGTGAAATCCTATAGGCGCTGTCACGCGATCCATGCCGCATCTTGCCAGAACCCGCCTTTGCGCGCTTGCCCCCCCCTGCACGCAGCCTCCCCCAACTCGCAGCGAACCCCGCGCAACGGGGCATTGGCGCGTTGTCGCGGTTGCGCCATGCGTCGGGCATAAGTGATTGTTTAATAATAAATTATCGACATTGTGCGACGCACCAAAAAGCCTTGACTTTCTTCTGGGGCATCCTAAAATCGAATCAATGTTGCGACGCACAAAGCGAGTGACAGAGCACCAGCGCCGTGCCACTTACTTCAGGCGACCCACGAAGGCCGCCGACATACAGGAGCGTAAACATGAGTCTGCTGACCCCTGAGCAATTCGCCGCTGCCCAGAAAGCCAACCTCGAAACGCTGTTCGGCCTCACCGGCAAGGCATTCGAAGGCGTGGAAAAGCTCGTCGAATTGAATCTTCAGGCCGTCCGCTCGAATCTGGCGGAATCGCAGGAACAGGCCCAGCGCGCACTGTCGGTGAAGGACGCGCAGGAATTCCTGGCCCTGCAAACGAGCTATGCCCAGCCGCTGACCGAAAAGCTGCTGTCGTACGGCCGTCATGTGTATGAAATCGCCTCGGCCACCCAGGCTGAGTTCGCGAAGGTCGCCGAAGCCCACTACGAAGAGCAGAACCGCAAGGTTCAATCGCTCGTCGACAACGTCGCGAAGAATGCGCCGGCCGGCTCGGAAACCGCAGTCGCCGTGATCAAGTCGGCCATCAACGCCGCCAACACGACCTACGAAACGGTCCACAAGGCGACGAAGCAAGCCGTGGAAATGGCGGAAAGCAACTTCAACGCCGCCACCGCTGCTGCGAGCAAGGCTGCGGCCCAGGCGTCGCGCTCGGCTGCCGCTTCGGCCTCGGCCAAGAAGACGGTCTGAAGGTTGTAGCTTGATCCGGTGCGTGCGCTGAAGCAGCGGCGCACCGGGCGCCGGGCCTGAACGCTCCGGCATGCCGCCCGGCATGTCACTTACCCGGTCGCCGACCGGGAATCTTTTTTACGCTCCGGCGCCTCTCGTAGCACATACCGCAGGACCCAAAAGCAAACGGCGCACCCCTCACGGAGTGCGCCGTTTCTTCATGCGCGCCGCAACGAGCCGCGCGGCACGAACTTACTTCTTCTTCTGCGGCGGCAGGTCGGTACAAACGCCTTCGTACAGCTCGGCGGCCATGCCGATCGACTCGCCCAGCGTCGGGTGCGGGTGAATCGTCTTGCCGATGTCGGTCGCATCCGCGCCCATTTCCACCGCGAGGCAGACTTCGCTGATGAGGTCGCCCGCGTTCAGGCCGACGATGCCGCCGCCGATCACGCGATGCGTCTCTTCGTCGAAGATCAGCTTCGTGAAGCCCTCGTCGCGGCCGTTGGCGATCGCGCGGCCCGAAGCGGCCCACGGGAACACCGCCTTGCCGTACTTGATGCCTTCGGCCTTGCACTGGTCTTCGGTCTTGCCGGCCCACGCCACTTCCGGATCGGTGTAAGCCACCGAAGGAATCTGCAGCGCGTCGAAGTACGCCTTCTCGCCGTGCGCCGCTTCCGCCGCCACGTGGCCTTCATGCACGGCCTTGTGCGCGAGCATCGGCTGGCCGACCACGTCGCCGATCGCGAAGATGTGCGGCACGTTGGTGCGCATCTGCTTGTCGACTTCGATGAAGCCGCGATCCGTCACCGCTACGCCCGCCTTGTCCGCGCCGATCTTCTTGCCGTTGGGCGAGCGGCCCACGGCGACCAGCACGAGGTCGTAGCGTTGCGGCTCGGCCGGCGCCTTTTCGCCCTCGAACGACACATAGATGCCGTCGTCCTTCGCCTCGGCGTTCGTGGTTTTGGTCTTGAGCATGACGTTCGCGAAGCGCTTCGCGTTGTACTTCTCCCAGACCTTCACGAGATCGCGGTCCGCGCCGGCCATCAGGCCGTCGAGCATTTCCACGACGTCGATCTGCGCGCCGAGCGTCGCGTAGACGGTGGCCATTTCCAGACCGATGATGCCGCCGCCGATCACCAGCATCTTCTGCGGAATCTGACGCAGTTCCAGCGCGCCGGTCGAATCGACCACGCGCGGATCTTCCGGCATGAACGGCAGTTTCACGGCCTGCGAACCCGCAGCGATGATCGCCTGCTTGAACTTGACGATCTTCTTGCCGTTCTCGCCCACCACTTCCATGTGGTTCGGATCGAGGAACGCGCCCACGCCCGTCACGACTTCGACCTTGCGCGCCTTCGCCATGCCGGCGAGGCCGCCCGTCAGCTTCTTGACGACGCCCGACTTGAAGTCGCGCAACTTGTCCAGGTCGATTTGCGGCTTGCCGAACGTGATGCCGTGCGAGCCGAGCGCTTCAGCTTCGTCGATCACGAGCGCCGTGTGCAGCAGCGCCTTCGACGGAATGCAGCCCACGTTCAGGCACACGCCGCCGAGCGTCGAATAACGCTCGACCAGCACGGTCTTCATGCCGAGGTCGGCGGAGCGGAACGCCGCCGAGTAGCCGCCGGGGCCTGCGCCGAGCACGAGCATGTCGCATTCGACATCGGCGCTGCCGCTGAAGCTGCCGGCTTGCGGGGCCGCGGTTTTCGAAACTTCTGCGGTCCTCGGTGCTTCAGCCGCCTTCGGTGCTTCGGCAGCCTTGGGCGCTTCAGCCTTGGGCGCTTCAGCCTTCGGAGCCGGCGCCGCTGCGCCTTCCGACGCCTCGACCAGCGCGATCACCGTGCCCTGCGAAGCCTTGTCGCCCGCTTTGATCTTCACTTCCTTAACGGTGCCCGCGACGTCGCTGGGCACTTCCATCGTGGCCTTGTCCGACTCGAGCGAGAGCAGCGTCTGCTCCTTCTCGATGACATCGCCCGCCTTGATATTGACTTCGATGACGTCGATGTCCTTGAAGTCGCCGATATCCGGCACTTTCACTTCGACGAGACTCATGGTGTCCCCTACCCCTAAAGGATGACCGGCCGCGCCTGCCGCAGCGCGCACGTCGTGGACGTGCGGCGCGTTAGCGCGTGCCGGTCAAATCGGTTTTACAGAATCACGCGGCGGAAATCGCCGAGGATCGAAGCGAGGTACGCGTTGAAGCGCGCGGCCGCTGCACCGTCGATCACGCGGTGATCGTACGAGAGCGACAGCGGCAGCGTGAGGCGCGGCACGAACTGCTTGCCGTCCCACACCGGCTTCATCGCGCTCTTCGACAGGCCGAGGATCGCCACTTCCGGTGCGTTGATGATCGGCGTGAAATGCGTGCCGCCGATGCCGCCGAGCGACGAAATCGAGAAGCAGCCGCCTTGCATCTGGTCCGGCTTGAGCTTGCCTTCGCGCGCGAGCTTCGAGAGCTCGGCCATTTCCTTGGCAATGTCGACGAGGCCCTTCTTGTCCGCGTCGCGGATCACCGGAACGACGAGGCCGTTCGGCGTGTCGGCGGCAAAACCGATGTGGTAGTACTGCTTGAAGACGAGGTTGTCGCCGTCGAGGCTCGCATTGAACGCCGGGAACTTCTTGAGCGCCGCGACGCAGGCCTTGATGACGAACGCGAGCATCGTGAACTTCACGCCCGCCTTCTCGTTTTCCTTGTTCAACTGCACGCGCAGCGCTTCGAGGTCGGTGATGTCCGCTTCGTCGTTGTTCGTGACGTGCGGGATCATGACCCAGTTGCGGTGCAGGTTCGCGCCGGAGATCTTCTTGATGCGCGACAGCGGCTGCGTGTCGATCGGGCCGAACTTCGTGAAGTCGACCTTCGGCCACGGCAGCAGGTTCAGGCCCGCGCCGCCCGCAGCCGGTGCGGCTGCGGCGCCGGCCGGCGCTGCGAGCGCGCCCGTCATCACGCCCTTCACGAACGCGGTGACGTCGTCCTGGGTGATGCGGCCCTTCGGACCCGTACCCGTGACACGGGCAACGTCCACGCCGAGTTCGCGCGCGAACTTGCGCACGGACGGCGAGGCATGGCTCGGACGGCTCGAGCCGCCTTCGCCTGCCGGAATGATCGGCGCCTGCGCGAGTGCCGAAGGCGCTGCGGCGGCAGCCTTGGCCGGCGCTTGCTGGGGCGCGTCCGACGGCTCTTCGACGTGCTTCGCAGCCGGTGCGGCGGCGGGTGCCACGGCGCCTTCTGCTTCGACGACGACGATCTCGGTGCCTTCCGACACGTTGTCACCGACCTTGACCTTGATTTCCTTGACGACGCCGGCCACGGGGCTCGGCACGTCCATCGTCGCCTTGTCCGATTCGAGCGTGACGAGCGACTGCTCCTTCTCGACGCGGTCGCCGACCTTCACGCCGATCTCGATGACCGGTACGTCCTTGTAGTCGCCGATGTCGGGGACCTTGACCGACTGCACGCCGCCGCTTGCGGCGGGCGCTGCAGCGGGGGCCGGCGCAGCCGCCTGCGCGGGCGCGGCGGCAGGAGCGGCCTTCTCTGCCTTCGCGGCGGGCGCGGGAGCGGCGGGCGCAGCGCCTGCACCGGCGCCGTCCAGCACCAGCACGAGCGAGCCTTCCGACACGTTATCGCCGACCTTGACCTTCACTTCCTTGACCGTGCCCGACGCCGGGCTCGGCACGTCCATGGTCGCCTTGTCCGACTCGAGCGTGATGAGGGACTGCTCTTTTTCGACGGTATCGCCCGCCTTCACCAGCACCTCGATCACAGGAATGTCCTTGTAATCGCCGATGTCCGGCACCTTGACTTCGATCGCTTGACTCATTGTTAGTGTCTCCGGGGCCGCATACGACACGCCTCCCCGTTTCGGGGAGGCGCACATGCCATGCACAGGGGTGATGGGTTAGACGGTCATCGGGTTGGGTTTGGACGGATCGAGGTTGTACTTGGCGATCGCCTCGCCAACCACCTTGCGCTCGATCTTGCCTTCGTCTGCGAGCGCGTTGAGCGCTGCAACCGTGGTCCAGTAACGATCGACTTCGAAGAAGTGACGCAGCTTCTCACGCGTGTCCGAACGGCCGAAGCCGTCGGTGCCGAGCACCACGAACTTGCGCGGCACCAGACCGCGGATCTGGTCGACCAGCGCACGCACGTAGTCGGTCGAAGCGATGATCGGACCTTGCGTGTCCTTGAGCAGCTTCTCGACGTGCGATTCGCGGCGCGGCTCGCTCGGGTGCAGCAGGTTCCAGCGCTCGACTTCATGACCTTCGCGAGCGAGTTCGGTGAAGCTCGGCACGCTCCAGAGATCGGCTTCGACGCCCCAGTCGTTCTTCAGCAGGTCAGCGGCCGCGATCACTTCGTTGAAGATCGTGCCCGCGCCCATCAGCTGAACGCGCGGCGCCTTGGCGTTCGCGTCGGCCTTGCGGAACGAGTACATGCCCTTGATGATGTCGGCCGCCACGCTCTCGCCCTGCGGAATCGCCGGGTGCTCGTAGTTCTCGTTCATCACCGTGACGTAATAGAACACGTCTTCCTGGTCCTGCACCATGCGGCGCAGACCGTCCTGCATGATGACCGCGAGTTCATAGCCGAACGTCGGGTCGTAGCTCACGCAGTTCGGCACCGAAGCCGCCCACAGGAGCGAGTGGCCGTCTTCGTGCTGCAGACCTTCGCCGTTGAGCGTCGTACGGCCCGCCGTGCCGCCCAGCAGGAAGCCGCGCGAGCGCATGTCGCCTGCGGCCCAGGCCAGGTCGCCGATACGCTGGAAGCCGAACATCGAGTAGAAGATGTAGAACGGGATCATGATCTCGCCGTGCGTCGAGTACGACGTCGCAGCTGCGATCCAGTCCGACATGCCGCCGGCTTCGTTGATGCCTTCCTGCAGGATCTGACCGGTTTCCGATTCCTTGTAGAACATCAGCTGGTCGGAATCTTCCGGCACGTACTTCTGGCCTTGCTGATTCCAGATACCGATCTGGCGGAACAGGCCTTCCATACCGAACGTACGCGACTCGTCCGGCACGATCGGCACGACGCGCTTGCCGAGCGCCTTGTCCTTCAGCAGGATGTTCAGGATCCGCACGAACGCCATCGTCGTGGAGATCTCGCGGCCTTCGCCCGTGCCCTTGAGCAGCGGCTCGAATGCGTCGAGCGCCGGCACCGGCAGCGACTCGGCCTTCTGGCGGCGAGCCGGGAGGTAACCGCCGAGATCCATGCGCTTCTGGCGCATGTACTCGAGTTCCTTCGAGCCTTCCTCGAACGTGAGGTACGGCACGTCGACGATCTGCTCGTCCGTGATCGGCAAGCGGAACTGGTCGCGGAACTTCTTGAGCTGATCCACCTGCATCTTCTTCTGCTGGTGGGTGATGTTCATGGCCTGGCCGGCTTCGCCCATGCCATAGCCCTTGATCGTCTTCGCGAGGATGACGGTCGGCTGGCCCTTCGAGTTCGAAGCTTCGTGGAACGCCGCGTAGATCTTGTGCGGGTCGTGGCCGCCGCGGTTCAGATTCCAGATGTCGTCGTCGGACCAGTCGGCGACCAGCGCCTTCAGTTCCGGCGTGTTGAAGAAGTGCTCGCGCACGAACGCGCCCGACTCCGACTTGTACGTCTGGTACTCGCCGTCGACCACTTCCATCATGCGGCGCATCAGCGCGCCCGACTTGTCGCGTGCGAAGAGCGCGTCCCAGCGGCTGCCCCAGATGACCTTGACGACGTTCCAGCCGGCGCCGCGGAACTCGCTTTCGAGTTCCTGGATGATCTTGCCGTTACCGCGCACCGGGCCGTCGAGGCGCTGCAGGTTGCAGTTGATGACGAACACGAGGTTGTCCAGACGCTCGCGGCCGGCCATGCCGATCGCGCCGAGCGATTCCGGCTCGTCCGTTTCGCCGTCGCCGAGGAAGGCCCAGACCTTGCGGCCGTCGGTCCTGGCAATGCCGCGCGCCTGCAGGTACTTCATGAAGCGCGCCTGGTAGATCGCCATGATCGGGCCGAGACCCATCGAGACGGTCGGGAACTGCCAGAAGTCCGGCATGAGCCACGGGTGCGGGTACGACGAGATGCCCTCGCCGCCCACTTCCTGGCGGAAGTTGTCGAGCTGCTTTTCGGTCAGGCGGCCGAGCAGGAACGCGCGCGAGTAGACGCCCGGCGACGAGTGGCCCTGCACGAACACGAGGTCGCCGCCATGCTCGGCGGAAGGCGCGCGCCAGAAGTGGTTGTAGCCGACGTCATAGAGCGTGGCCGCCGATGCGAACGAAGCGATGTGGCCGCCCACGTTCGTGTGCTTGCCCGCGCGCAGCACCATGGCCATGGCGTTCCAGCGCGTGTACGAGCGGATGCGGTGTTCGATATCCTGGTCGCCCGGGTTCCTGGCCTGGTTGGCGACGGGGATCGTGTTGATGTACGGCGTGTTCGCCGAGAACGGCAGATGCTCGCCGTGCACACGGGCGAATTCGATCTGCTTTTCGATCAGGTAGTGGGCGCGATCAGGGCCGACAGTCGAAATGACGCCGTCCAGCGCTTCAAGCCATTCGGCGGTTTCCTGGGGATCCTCGTCCTTGTCGGCGGCAACGTACTTGAGGACTTCGTCGGGTACAGCGGACATGCTCGTCTCCTGAATATAGGGGAACGCTGTTGATCGGACCATGCGGGCGGCAACGCTTAAGACGTGACCGGGCCAACCGCAGCAGCTTCGGGGCGATTGTAATGACCCCCCTGACCATCGCGCAACAAAATTTTCGAATTGCGAGATGCGATTTTATAATGCGAAAAATTGCTGCAGCGCACGCTTAATCGTTCGCGCCCTTGAGCCGATAACGGCCAGTTTGCACCTGTTTATCGGCGATTTACGGCTTTTTTCGCGGCATTTCCGTGTCTTACGCTGAGCTACAATCCTTGCCATGTTGACCGAACGGCTTTTCGCACGCTCGGCGCGGCCGCCCGGAACGCCCGGCGAGTCGTCGCCGTCTCGCTGGCACCACGGACCCTGGTGGTCGAATTCCTATTTGCTGACGCCACTCCTGTCGATCCTCGTGTTCCTGATCGTCATGAGCCTGATCTTGTGGAGCCTGAACCGCCGCGAGCAACAGCAGCAGGAAGACACGCTCTATCGCAACGTCGCATGGGCCCAGCAACAGATCCGGCTATCCATGACAGGCGCGCAGGAGCAGCTGCAGGCGCTCGCTCGCGACCTCGCCGCGGGCCACAGCGATCCGCAGTATTTCCAGACGTCCACCACGGACATCATGCAGGGCCATCCGGAGATCCTCTATCTCAACTGGTACACGAGCCAGGAGGCGCCGCGCTGGCCCAACACGGCGATGCCGGTCTTCGGCCAGCGCCTCGCGAAGCCCAACGACGCGCAAATGGACGAGGCCGTGAAGGCCGCTTTCGCCGAGGCGCGCGCCACGCGCCGCCAGGTGTATTCGCCGCTTATTTACGACGACGTCGGTAACGGCTACATCACGCTGCAAACGCCGGTATACCGCGATCGTGAATTTCTTGGGTCGATCGCGGCCGTGTTTTCGGTCGAAGGCATCCTGAAGCACGACATCCCATCTGAGCTGTCGGCCAAGTACAAGATTTCGATCCTCGACGCGAACAACCGCGAGCTCGCGACCACCTCGACGCGGCCGCGCCTGCCGCGCGACGTCTATTACGACCTGCCGCTCGATCCGCCCGGCCAGGGCGTGTCGGTACGCGTGTACTCGTATCCGCAGATGACCAACTTCACGAACAACACGCTCGTGTGGCTGGTCGCGGGGCTGTCGTGTTTCGTGCTGTGGAGCCTCTGGAGCCTCTGGAAGCACACGCGCCAGCGCTTCGAGGCGCAGCAGGCACTTTACGCGGAGGCGTTCTTCCGCCGCGCGATGGAAAACTCGGTGCTGATCGGCATGCGCGTGCTCGACATGCACGGCCGCATCACGCACGTGAACCCGGCGTTCTGCCGCATGACCGGCTGGGACGAAAGCGACCTCGTGGGTAAGAACGCACCGTTCCCCTACTGGCCGCGCGATGCCTACCCCGAAATGCAGCGCCAGCTCGACATGACGCTGCGTGGCAAGGCGCCCTCCTCGGGGTTCGAACTGCGCGTGCGCCGCAAGGACGGCTCGCAGTTCCATGCGCGCCTCTATGTCTCGCCGCTCATCGACAGCTCGGGCCGCCAGACTGGCTGGATGTCGTCGATGACCGACATCACGGAGCCCAAGCGCGCACGCGAAGAACTCGCCGCCGCGCACGAGCGCTTCACCACCGTGCTCGAAAGCCTCGACGCCGCCGTCTCGGTGCTCGCCGCCGACGAAGCCGAACTGTTGTTTGCGAACCGCTACTACCGCCACCTCTTCGGCATCCGCCCGGACGGCCATCTGGAACTCGCGGGCGGCGGCGGCTTCGATTCGGCGAGCGCCTCTTCCGATTCGATCGACATGGTCGACGCCTTCGCCGGCCTGCCCGCCACCGCGCTCACCGAGAGCACGGCGGACGCGCAGGAGGTCTATGTCGAGAGCATCCAGAAGTGGTTCGAAGTGCGCCGTCAGTACATCCAGTGGGTGGACGGCCACCTCGCGCAGATGCAGATCGCGACCGACATCACCACGCGCAAGCAGGCGCAGGAACTGGCTCGCCAGCAGGACGAAAAGCTCCAGTTCACGAGCCGCCTGATGACGATGGGCGAAATGGCCTCGTCGCTGGCGCACGAGCTGAACCAGCCGCTCGCCGCGATCAACAACTATGCCTCGGGCACCGTCGCGCTCGTGAAGTCGGGCCGTGCCGCGCCCGACAACCTGCTGCCCGTGCTCGAGAAAACGGCGCAGCAAGCCGTGCGCGCGGGCATGATCATCAAGCGCATCCGCGAGTTTGTGAAACGCTCCGAGCCCAAGCGGCAGGCCACGCGCGTAGCCGACATCGTCGCCGACGCGGTGGGCCTCGCCGAGATCGAGGCGCGCAAGCGCCGCATCCGCATCGTGACCGACATGCGCTCGCGCATGCCCGTGATCTACGTCGATCCGGTGCTGATCGAACAGGTGCTCGTCAACCTCTTGAAGAACGCCGCGGAAGCCATGGCCGAAGCGCGCCCGAATGCGATCGACCCGGTGATCCGCGTGATCGTGAAGCGCGAAGGCGGCAACGTCTGCATCAGCGTGGTCGATCAGGGCCCCGGCGTCGACGAAGCCACGGCCGAGCGTCTCTTCGAACCCTTCTACAGCACCAAGTCGGACGGCATGGGCATGGGCCTGAACATCTGCCGTTCCATCATCGAATCGCACCGCGGGCGTCTCTGGGTGGTCAACAACGTCGAATCCGACGGCCACATCAGCGGCGCAACGTTCCATTGCAGTCTGCCTATCGGCGAATCGGACACCCCCTCGCGGAACACCGACGAACCGACTCCACAAACCGTTACGGGAGAGCCATGAACAGCCCAGTCACCACCCAGGAAACCGTCTTTGTTGTCGATGACGACGAGGCCGTACGAGATTCCCTGCGTTGGCTCCTCGAAGCGAACGGCTACCGCGTCCAGTGTTTCAACAGCGCGGAGGAGTTCCTCGAGGCGTACCAGCCGGCGCAACAAGCCGGGCAGATCGCCTGCATGATTCTGGACGTGCGCATGCAAGGCATGAGCGGCCTCGAACTGCAGGAACGTCTGATCGCCGAAAACGCCTCGCTGCCGATCATCTTCGTGACGGGCCACGGCGACGTGCCGATGGCCGTTTCGACCATGAAGAAGGGCGCGATGGACTTCATCGAGAAGCCCTTCGACGAAGCCGAGCTGCGCAAGCTGGTGGAGCGCATGCTCGACAAGGCGCGCAACGAAAGCACCAACGTGCAGCAACAGCGCGCGGCCGCCGAACGCCTCGGCAAGCTCACGGCGCGCGAGCACCAGGTGCTCGAGCGCATCATCGCGGGCCGCCTGAACAAGCAGATCGCCGACGACCTCGGGATCAGCATCAAGACGGTGGAGGCGCACCGCGCCAACATCATGGAGAAGCTCAACGTCAACACGGTCGCCGACCTGCTGCGACTCGCGCTCTCCAACAAGCCGCAACAAGCGCAGCAGTAAGCACGTCTTTCTCCGGCAGCATGCATGCGCACCCACGGCGCGCGCATGCTGCCGCCGGCGTCTCGCCGCGACCCTCTTTCCACCCCCCATCGTCCGTTCAGGCAGGAGCACGGCCGCTGCGCGGGTATAATATCGGCCTTCGAATGGCGCCCGCCCACGCGCGCCAGCGCTCGCGCCCACACGAGCCCGCATAGCCCACTCTCGACCCCGACCGACCATGACTGCCACTATCATCGACGGCAACGCCCTCTCCAGGAAACTGCGCGCGCAAGTCGCTACGCGCGCCGCCGCCCTCACCGCCCGCGGCCATCAGCCGGGACTCGCCGTCGTGCTGGTCGGCGACAATCCGGCAAGCGAGGTCTACGTGCGCAACAAGGTCAAGGCCTGCGAGGACAACGGCCTCTACTCGTCGTACGACCGCTATCCCGACTCGCTTTCCGAAGCCGACCTGCTCAAGCGCATCGACGAGTTGAACCGCGACCCGAAAATCAACGGCATTCTCGTGCAGTTGCCGCTGCCGAAGCACATCGACAGCCACAAGGTGATCGAGGCCATCGCGCCCGAGAAGGACGTGGACGGCTTTCACGTCGCCAACGCGGGCGCGCTCATGACGGGCCAGCCGCTCTTTCGCCCCTGCACGCCCTATGGCGTGATGAAGATGTTCGAGGAATACGAGATCCCGCTCGAAGGCGCGAACGCCGTGGTGATCGGCCGCTCGAACATCGTCGGCAAGCCGATGGCGCTCCTGCTGCTCGAAAAGGGCGCGACGGTCACGATCTGCCACAGCAAGACGCGCGACCTCGCGAAGCACACGCGCGACGCCGATATCGTGGTCGCAGCGGTGGGCAAGCGCAACGTGCTGAGCGCCGACATGGTCAAGCCCGGGGCGACCGTGATCGACGTGGGCATGAACCGCGACGACAACGGCAAGCTCTGCGGCGACGTCGATTTCGCGGGCCTGAAGGATGTGGCCGGCTTCATCACGCCGGTGCCGGGCGGCGTCGGCCCGATGACCATCACGATGCTCCTCGTGAACACGATCGAAGCGGCGGAGCGCGCGGCAGGCGCGTAAGCAGCACGCGTCGACGAGTCGCGGCATGACGTTCCCGAAGCGGCCCACCACGGGCCGCTTTCTTTTTGCGGCGCCGCCCGCCTGAACGAGTGCAGCCGCGATTGCGGCACCGCCCCCCGACATCTGTTAATTTGCTCGGATAACCCGGTTGGAAAGCGCGCCTGGCGCCCCAATACTCTGGCTATCGGGCGCGCGCATGCCGCGCCCCGGTCCCCTAACCCGCGACAGACAGGAACAGGAAGCATCATGGCTACTACCCCCTCCGACAATCCGCTCCTCGACTTCACCGGACTGCCGCGCTTTGGCGAAATCCGCCCCGAACACGTGACGCCCGCGCTCGACGTCCTGCTCGCGAACGCGAAGGCCGCGGTCGAGCGCGCCGCGCAACCCATGACGCCCGCGCAATGGAGCGACGTGGTCGAGCCGGTCGAGCGCGCCAGCGAGCCGCTTTCGCGCGCCTGGGGCGTGGTCGGCCACCTGAACGCCGTCGCCGACACGCCGGAGCTGCGCGCCGCCCACGGCGAGAACCTGCCGCGCGTGACCGAATTCTGGTCGAGCGTCGGCCAGAATCTCGAGCTCTTCAAGAAGTACAAGGCCATTACGAATCACAACTCGTTCGAGCTGCTCTCGGGCGAGCGTAAGAAGATCCTCGACAATTCGCTGCGCGACTTCCGCCTCTCCGGGGCGGAACTGCCCGAAGACCAGAAGCCGCGCTTCGCCGAACTGCAGGAGCGCCAGGCCGCGCTCGCCAAAGCCTTCTCCGACCACGTGCTCGACGCGACCAATGGCTACGCGTTCTACGCCACGACTGAAGCCGATCTCGCGGGCCTGCCCGAGGACGTGATCGCCGCCGCGCGCGAAGCCGCCGAGCGCGAAAACAAGGAAGGCTGGAAGTTCACGCTGCACTTCCCCTCGTACTTCCCGGTGCTGCAGTACTCGGAAAACCGCGCGATGCGCGAGACGATGTACCGCGCCTACGTCACGCGCGCGTCCGAGCTTGGCCCCGTCTACGGCAGCGGCAAGGCCGAATGGGACAACACCGCGATCATCGAGGAGCAACTGAAGCTGCGCGCCGAAGAAGCGAAGATGCTCGGCTACAACAACTTCGCCGAAGTCTCGCTCACGCCGAAGATGGCGGAAACGCCGGCTCAGGTGATGAGCTTCCTCGAAGACCTCGCCACGCGCGCGCGCCCGCACGCCGAAAAGGACTGGGAAGAGCTGCGCGAGTTCGCCGCGAGTGAACTGGGCCTCACGCAGATCGAGCCGTGGGACATGGCATTCGCCGCCGAGCGTCTGCGCCAGAAGCGCTACTCGTTCTCGGAAAATGAAGTGAAGCAGTACTTCCCGGAAGACTTCGTGCTGCAGGGCCTCTTCAAGGTCACGGAAACGCTCTTTGGCGTGCGCATCCGCCCTGACAGCGCGCCGGTGTGGAATCCCGATGTGCGTTTCTTCCGCGTGGAAAACGCGGACGGCACGCTTGTCGCGCAGTTTTATCTCGACCTCTATGCACGCGAAGGCAAGCGCGGCGGCGCATGGATGGACGACGCCCGCTCGCGCCGCAAGCTCGAAGGCAACGACGTGCAAACGCCCGTCGCGTATCTCACGTGCAACTTCTCGGCGCCGGTCGGCGGCCGCCCCGCGTGCTTCACGCACGACGAAGTCATTACGCTCTTCCACGAGTTCGGTCACGGCCTGCACCACATGCTCACGCGTGTGGACGAACTGGGCGTGTCGGGCATCAACGGCGTGGAGTGGGATGCCGTCGAATTGCCCTCGCAGTTCATGGAAAACTTCTGCTGGGAATGGGACGTAGTGCGCGAAATGAGCTCGCACGTCGAAACCGCCAAGCCGCTGCCGCGCGAACTCTTCGACAAGATGCTCGCCGCGAAGAACTTCCAGAGCGGTCTCGGCACGCTGCGCCAGATCGTGTTCTCGATGTTCGACATGGCGCTGCACGTGGACTTCGACGCTTCGAAGGGCAAGAGCGCGAACGACCTCGCACGCGAGATCAACGAGCGCTACCACGTCATTCCGCAGGCATCGTTCTCGCGCTGGCCGAACACGTTCAGCCACATCTTCGCGGGCGGCTACGCGGCCGGCTATTACAGCTACAAGTGGGCCGAAGTGCTTTCCGCCGATGCCTATGCGGCCTTCGAGGAAGCCGCGCAGGCCGCGAAGTCGAGCGTGCTCGACGAAGCGACCGGCACGCGCTACCGCAAGGAAATTCTGGAAGTGGGCGGCAGCCGCCCGGCGATGGAATCGTTCAAGGCCTTCCGCGGCCGCGAGCCGAACATCGACGCGCTGCTGCGCCACAACGGCATGGAGCAGCCGCCGGCACAGCAGTGAACGCGTGACTCGCTCGTAAGCGATCCGAACTAAAACCGCGCATGGGTGTGGAACCCATACGCGGTTTTTTATTGCCCCGCGTTTTATCGATACAGCCTGAAATCGACGCTTGGCGGCCGACCTTCGAGTGCAAGCGCCGCGCGCTGCGCGGGTTGCCGGCTCACCACCCTGCCCCGGCTCACGACCGCGAGCCGCGCCGCGCGCAGCCGGATCGCCTCGATGGGATCGCGCGCGTCGAGCACCACGAGATTCGCCGCGCAACCGGGCGCCACACCGTAGCCTTCGAGGCCGAGGATCGTCGCGGCATTCACGGTCACCGCGTCGAACGAGGCGCGCGAGGCCTCGGTGCCCGTCATTTGCGCGACGTGCAGGCCCATGTGCGCGACTTCGAGCATGTCGCCCGAGCCGAAGCTGTACCACGGGTCCATCACGCAGTCATGGCCGAACGCGACGGTCACGCCTGCCGCCATCAACTCAGGCACGCGCGTCATGCCGCGGCGCTTCGGATAGGTATCGGCGCGCCCTTGCAGCGTGATATTGATGAGCGGATTCGCGATCGCCGCGACACCCGACTCGCGCATGAGCGGGATCAGCTTGCTCACGTAGTAGTTGTCCATCGAATGCATCGACGTGAGATGCGAGCCGGCCACGCGCCCATGCAGGCCCAGCCGGTGCGTTTGCGCCGCGAGCGTTTCGATGTGGCGCGAGAGCGGGTCGTCGGATTCGTCGCAATGCATGTCCACGTGCAGGCCCTTGTCGGCGGCGAACTCGCAGAGCAGGCGCACCGATTCGGCGCCGTCGGCCATCGTGCGCTCGAAGTGGGGAATGCCGCCCACCACGTCCACCCCCATCGCGATCGCGCGCTTGAGATTGTCGAATGCACCGGGGCTGCGCAATACGCCATCCTGCGGAAACGCCACGAGTTGGAGATCGAGATACGACGCGACGCAGCGCTTCACTTCGAGCAGCGCTTCGACCGCGAGCAGCCGTGCATCGCACACGTCGACGTGCGAGCGTATCGCGAGAAGCCCGCGCGCGACAGCCCAGTCGCAGTACTGCAGCGCGCGCTCGACGAGCGCCTCCTGCGTGAGATGCGGCTTGAGCTCGCCCCACAGCGCGATGCCCTCCAGCAGCGTGCCCGATGCATTCACGCGCGGCAGGCCGTACGAGAGCGTGGCGTCCATGTGGAAATGCGCATCGACGAACGGCGCACTCACGAGCGCACCCGCGGCGTCGATCTCCTCGCGCGCCGCGGTCGCGATGTGCGGCTCCACCGCGGTAATGCGCCCCGCCTCGATGCCGATATCCACCGTGGGATACCCGGCGGGATGCGCATGCGCGAGCACCGCGCGGCGAATGATCAGGTCCATCTGCGGCTCCTTGTTCTGGCGTGGTGGCGTGGCACTTTCGTTTCGGCTCGCGTCGATTCTATCGGCGCCAGAATGGCGCCGCCAGCGGCGTGGCCCCCTCCACGCGAAGGCGTCACACGAGCGCGTTCGGGCCATCGTCTTCCGCTGGGTCGTCGTCGAAAAGCGCGAACTGCCCGCGCAACGCCGGGCTCTCCTCTTCGAGCCGCACGCCCACGCCGAGCAGCCGCACCGCCAGCTTGCGTCGCGCGAGCCCCTTTTCGAGCATCAGCAGCAGGGTGCGCACATCGGTGGAACTGGCCACACACTCGACCGTCGTGCGCTGGAAGTCGGCGAAGCGGATCTTCACGAAGAGCTTGCGCACGGCGTGCGCGCAACCCGCGCGTTCGATGCGCGCGTCGAGCTGCACTGCAAGACGCTTCAGCTCCTCGCTGCACGCTTCGAGCGTGAGCAGATCGTCCACGTAGGTCGTCTCGACGCTCACCGACTTGCGCTCCTGATCGGCGCGCACGGGCCGGTCGTCCAGGCCGCGCGCGAGTTCGTAGAGCCGCTTGCCGAACACGCCGAAATGCCGATGCAGATCGAACAGCGACCATGTGCGCAGGTGCGCGCACGTGGTGAGCCCGAGGTTTTCGAGCTTCGCTGCCGTGACCTTGCCGACGCCGTGAATCTTGCGTACGGGCAGTGCAGCGATGAAGGCATCGACTTCAGGCGGACGCACGACGAAGAGGCCATCGGGCTTGTTCCAGTCCGAGGCGATCTTGGCGATGAACTTGTTCGGCGCGACACCGGCCGATACCGTCACGCCCACGGTTTCGCGCACGCGCGCGCGTATTTCCTCGGCGATCAGCGTGGCGCTGCCTTTGCAGCGCGAGGCGCGGGTGACGTCGAGATAGGCTTCGTCGAGCGAGAGCGGTTCGACGTCGGGCGTGTAGTCCCGGTAGATCGCCATGATCGCGCGCGAGGCGGTGCGGTACTTCTCCATCGCCGTGGGCAGGATCAAGAGCTCGGGACACTTGCGCATGGCGAGCGCCGAGGACATCGCCGAATGAATGCCGAAGCGCCGCGCCTCGTAGTTGCAGGTGGCGACCACGCCGCGCTGGTCGGGCCGGCCGCCCACCGCGAGCGGACGGCCGCGCAACGAGGGGTCGTCGCGCATTTCGACCGACGCATAGAAGCAGTCGCAGTCGCAGTCGCAATGGATGATCTTGCGAGCGGCGGCGGCAAGTGCGGCGGCGGTGCGCCCCGGGTCGGGTGCCGGCGGCGGCGCGAGGTCGGAAGAAGGCGAGGTCACGGTCCCGATACTGTACAAAAACACAGTATTATTTTCAAGACAAGTGTCCGCGCCCTTTGTCGGCTCCCGTACCGCTTCGGATCGGCCGGACCGTCTCTGGACTGCTGGCTGCGCGGGCCTATACTCGTGCGGACTGAACAGGCCACGAGCGTGAGGAACGAATCGATGAAGACAATCGGGGTGATTGGGGGGATGAGTTGGGAATCGTCGGCCGAGTATTACCGGCTGCTGAACCGCCACGCCAAGGCGCGTCTGGGCGGCCATCACAACGCGCGCAGCCTGATGGTGACCGTAGACTTCGCGCAGGTCGAAGCGCTCCAGCGCGCGGGCGACTGGGACGCGCTAGGCGTGCAGATGGCCGAGGCCGCGCAACAGCTCGAATGCGGGGGCGCCGAGATCGTGCTGCTCGCGACGAACACGATGCACCGCGTGCGCGCGGCAATCGAGGCGACGATTTCGATCCCCTTCCTGCATATCGCGGACCCGACCGGCCAGGCGTTGCGCGCCGCGGGCTTCACGCGCGCGGGCCTGCTCGGCACGCGCTACACGATGGAACAGGACTTCTACGTGGGACGACTGCGCGAGGCGCACGGCATCGAAGCGATCGTGCCGAACGAACACGATCGCGCGGACGTGCATCGGATCATCTACGACGAGCTGTGTCACGGCAACGTCGAGGCGCAGTCGCGGCGCGTGTATCAGCGCGTGATCGATGACCTCGCGGCACGCGGCGCGCAGGCGGTCATTCTCGGCTGCACGGAAATCACGCTGCTCATCGGGCAGAACGATTCTGCCCTGCCGGTGTTCGACACGACCGCGTTGCACGCGCAGGCTGCGGTGGATTGGGCGATTGGAAGCGAGGCAGGTGCTTAGCGCTATGACGCTCGTGGCTGCTTCGAGATGCAGAAAACAAAAAACCCGCTTGGAGCGGGTTCATTGATTGGCACGAGGCCTTGCTGCTTCAGACGTTTGGTTGCGGGGGTAGGATTTGAACCTACGACCTTCGGGTTATGAGCCCGACGAGCTGCCAGACTGCTCCACCCCGCGTCCGTCAGAGAAAAGAATTATAGGGTGCACGCGCTTCTGCGTCAAGAGTCTTTTTCACATGACTGAAACATGGCGCGTTCGGACACCGTCGGCAAGCAAACGCGACACGAGAATTCCTTCGGACAACCTGGCACATCACTGTGCCTGCACAGGTTCCACCAGCGTGCGCACCTCTTCCGCCCAGGCGAGCCACATCTCCTGCGTATGAATGCCCGCCTTGAGGATCGCGTACTGCAACTGCTGCCCGCGCGTGAGCGACGCCGCGCCGAAATCGCGCTGCTCGATCTCCCGATACGTCGCGAGCCGTGCACGATTTTCTTCGATGAGCCGCGCGAGTTCCTCGGCGAGGCCAAGCGGCCCGATCACGGCATCGGCGCGCAGCTTGAGCAGAAACACGTTGCGCGAGTCGAGGTCGAGCGCGGTCTCGCGCACCCAGCGCGCCACCTCATCCCGCCCGACCGGCAATACGCAATACACCTTCTTGCGCGACGCGGCGGCCGTCTCGTCCTCGATGACCGACACCCATCCCGCGTCGACCATGCGGCCCAACTCGCGATAGATCTGCTGATGGGTGGCGTGCCAGAAGTAGCCGATTGCGCGATCGAAGCGGCGCGCGAGGTCGTAGCCCGACGAAGGCTTTTCCAGCAAGGCGATGAGGATGGCATGCGGCGTCGACATGCGGCGATTCTAAACCACGCCTCGCCCGATACCGGATCTGTTGCGGATCGAATTTTCCCGCTATGCAACTGGTTGCATAGTTTCGACGGCTTTGCTATGTTTGAGCCTGCCAGCCGGCGCGCACGCCGGCGCATCGAATCACGCGAGGGCAGCCGCACCCGGCGCCCCCCAGTCTAGGAGATATGGATGTCCCTGCCCGCCGTGCTGCGCCGCGGCCTGTCGATTCCGGTCGTCGGCTCGCCCCTCTTCATCATTTCGAATCCCGATCTCGTGATCGCCCAGTGCAAGGCGGGCGTCGTCGGCTCGTTCCCCGCGCTCAACGCACGGCCGGAGCACGTGCTGGGCGAATGGCTCGACCGCATCACCAACGAGCTCGCCGAGTACAACGCGAAGCATCCGGACGCCCCGGCGGCACCTTTCGCGGTCAACCAGATCGTGCACAAGTCGAACGACCGCCTCGAGCACGACCTTGGCGTGTGCGCCCAATACAAGGTGCCGATCGTCATCACGTCGCTTGGCGCGCGCGAAGAGGTCAACCACGCGATCCACGCATGGGGCGGCATCGTGCTGCACGACGTGATCAACAACACGTTCGCGAAGAAGGCCATCGAGAAAGGCGCGGACGGCCTGATCGCCGTGGCCGCCGGCGCAGGCGGCCATGCGGGCACACTCTCGCCGTTCGCCCTCATCCACGAAATTCGCGAATGGTTCGACGGCCCGCTGCTGCTGTCGGGCGCGATCGGCAACGGCAACGCGATTCTCGCGGCGCAGGCGGCGGGCGCCGATCTCGCCTATATCGGCTCGGCGTTCATCGCCACGCATGAAGCGAATGCCGTCGACGCCTACAAGCAGATGATCGTCGAAGGGAGCGCGGGCGATATCGTGTACTCGAATCTCTTCACGGGCGTGCACGGCAACTATCTGCGCCAGAGCATCGTGGCGAGCGGTCTCGATCCGGAGGCGCTGCCGCAGTCGGATCCGTCGGCGATGAATTTCGGCTCGACCCGCGTGAAGCCGTGGAAGGACATCTGGGGCTCGGGCCAAGGCATCGGCGCGGTAAAGAGCATCGTGCCTGCGGCTGAACTCATCGCGCGTTTGAAGCGCGAATACGAGGCGGCGCGCGCGCGTCTCGGTGTGGTGAGCGCGCCGCTAGCCGAGCAACAATCCGTAGAACAAGCCGCGCTCTGATGCGCAGCGCGAGGCGGGAGCGATCATGCCGCATCCGCCTCGCCTCGTGATGCAACGCCTTTTACGCGTGCGACTTCACGCGCGCGATCTCCTCTTCGACGTCGCGCAATTGGTCCTTGCCGAAGTACATTTCCTCGCCGACGAAGAACGTCGGCGAACCAAATGCGCCGCGCTCGAACGCCGACTGCGTGTTCGCAAGCAGCGCGGCTTTCACATCGGCGTCCTGAATCGCCGTTTCGAATGCCGTGGCATCGAGGCCGTCCGCCTCCAGCGCCGCGCGGATCACGGCGGGGTCGTCCATCTCGAGGCCCTCTTCCCACATGTGCGCGAACATGCGGTCCACGTAGCGCTCGAACGTGCCGAAGCGCTGCGCCGCAATCGCGCCGCGCATGATCTGCAATGTATTCACCGGGAAGTGCGGATTGGGCCGATAAGCGCTCAGCCCATGCCGCTCAATGAAGCGCCGCATCTCGAGCATCATGAACTTGCGCTTGTTTTCGATGTCCGCGAACGCCTCGGCCGGCGAGCGATTGCCGCTCAGCTTGAACAGGCCGCCAAGCAGGATCGGCACATACTCGAAACGCACCTGCCGGCGCGCTTCGATGCCGCCGATCACCTTGTGGCACAGGTAAGCGTTAGGACTGCCGAAGTCGAACAGAAACTGCACCTTGATGTCAGCCATCGAGTCTCCCTTATGTGAATTCGCGCACCTTTGCCCGAGCGCGCCGACGTCCTAAGATACCTGAAACCGGGCCGCTGCAATCGACAGTGAGACAAGCACCATGACGCAAAAGAAAGCCGTACTGGTAATCGGCGCAGGCGATGCCACCGGAGGCGCCATCGCGCGCCGCTTCGCACGCGAGGGCTACATTGCGTGCGTGACGCGCCGCAATGCCGACAAGCTCGCGCCGCTCGTCGCACAGATCGAAGCCGAGGGCGGCGAAGCGCACGCCTTCGGCTCGGACGCGCGCAAGGAAGAGGACATGATCGCGCTCTTCTCGGAGATCGAAACGCGCATCGCGCCGATCGAGGTGGCGATCTTCAATATCGGCGCGAACGTGCGCTTCGGCATTACCGAAACCACGGCGCGCGTCTATCAGAAAGTCTGGGAAATGGCCTGCTTCGCCGGGTTTTTGATGGGTCGCGAAGCCGCAAAAGTGATGCTGCCGCGCGAGCGCGGTTCGATCTTCTTCACGGGCGCGACCGCGAGCCTGCGCGGGCGCGAAGGCTTCGCGGCGTTCGCGGGCGCGAAGCACGCGCTGCGCGCCCTCGCCCAGTCGATGGCGCGCGAACTCGGGCCGCAGGGCATTCACGTCGGGCAGATCATTGTCGATGGCGCGATCGATACCGAGTTCATCCGCGAGAATTTTCCCGAGCGCTACAAGCTCAAGGAACGCGACGGCATCCTGAACCCGGAGCACATCGCCGACGCCTACTGGACGCTGCACCAGCAGCCGCGCGATGCGTGGACACACGAACTCGATCTGCGGCCGTGGCTCGAGCAATGGTGAGGCAACTGTTGCCCGCCTGGCGAAGCAGGCGATAATGGCGGCCAAGTGCACCGAATGCACACCGTCACCCTATCGAGCCTCACATGAAAATCGCAACGTGGAACGTCAACTCCCTCAAGGTCCGTCTGCAGCACGTCATCGACTGGCTCAACGAGAGCAAGACCGACGTGCTCTGCCTCCAGGAACTCAAGCTCACCGACGACAAGTTCCCGCGTGCCGAACTCGAGGCGCACGGCTATCGCAGCTGGTTCGCGGGCCAGAAGACCTATAACGGCGTGGGCATCCTCGTGCGCGAGGGCCTGTTCGTCGACGAGGCCACGGTCGTGCGCAACATTCCGGGCTTCGAAGATCCACAGCAGCGCGTGATCGCCACGACCATCGGCGACGTGCGCGTGGTGAGCGCGTATTTCCCCAACGGCCAGGCGCCCGGCACCGAAAAGTTCGCGTACAAGCTGCAATGGCTCGACGCCATGCACGACTGGCTCGCGCAGGAGATGCAGCGCTACCCGAAACTCGCGCTGCTCGGCGACTACAACATCGCGCCCGAAGACCGCGACGTGCACGATCCGAAGGCCTGGGAAGGCCAGAACCTCGTCTCGCCCGAAGAGCGCGCGCAGTTTCGCCGCCTGATCGAACTGGGTTTCGTCGATGCGTTCCGCCAGTTCGAGCAGCCCGAAAAGCTCTTCACGTGGTGGGACTATCGCATGTTCGCGTTTCGCCGCAATGCGGGCTTGCGCATCGACCATATCCTGCTCTCGCCCGCGCTTGCCGGGCACCTCACCGCGTGTGAAGTCGACAAGGTGCCGCGCAAATGGGAACAACCGTCCGATCACACGCCGGTGATCGCCACGCTCGATATCGCGGGCTAAACGCGCGCCTTACCAGTTCCCTGCGAGCGTAGTCCACAGAAAGCGATAAACGAGCGCGTCATACTCCGCGCGCTCGAGCGAATCGCTGCCGGGGCCGTGGCCGCCTTCGGTGTTCTCCAGATACCAGACATTCGCATGCCCCTGCTGCTCCATGCGCGCGACCATCTTGCGCGCGTGTGAGGGGTGCACGCGGTCGTCGCTCGTCGAAGTCGTGAACAGCGACGGCGGATACACGACACCGGGCTTCACATGGTGGTAAGGCGAATAGGCGGCCAACGCACGCGACTCTTCGGCATCCTCAGGATCGCCATATTCGTCGATCCATGACGCACCCGCATGCAGCAGCGGGTAGCGCAGCATGTCGAGCAGCGGCACCTCACACACCACGGCGCCGAACAGCTCGGGGCGCTGCACCATGCACGCGCCCACGAGGAGCCCGCCATTGCTGCCGCCCTTGATGCCCAGTTGCGCGGCGCTCGTGTAGCCTTCGGCGATCAACTGCTCAGCCACCGCGATGAAGTCGTCGAACGAGCGCTGGCGATGCTCGCGCTGCGCCTCGACGTGCCAGGCGGTGCCGTACTCGCCGCCGCCGCGGATGTGCGCGATCGCCACCACGCCACCCTGCTCCAGCCAGCCAATGCCCGAGCCGACGAGGTATTGCGGCGTGAGCGCGATGGCGAAGCCGCCGTAGCCCGTGAGCAGGCACGGCGACGCCTTGCGCGACTCGCCTTCGAGTACGGCCTTCGGGCCGATCACGGTAAACGGGACGCTCGTGCCGTCCGCCGAGCGCGCGTGCGAGCGGACCACCGCGAGCGGGCCGGAATCGAACTGTGTGGGCCAGCGGTCGAGCAATTCCCACTGCTGGAGATCGGTTTGCGCGAGATCGGCGAGCCAGTATTCGGGCGGCAGCAAGTAGTCGTCGACATCGACGAATACCTCGTCGTTGAGCGTGTCTTCGATGGGCGAGACATCCACCTGCGAACTCGCACGCGCAGGAAACACGCGCGACTCCCATCGCCATGCGCCATCGTCCTGCTGCGGCTGCCATAGCATCGTGCGGCTTTCCACATCATCGAGCCAGGAGACGATCAAGACGTTGAGCGTATTGGTCCAGTCGCACGCCGACGTAACCGGCGTGGGCGTGAAGAGCGTCGTGAACGCGCGATCGCCCGCGAGGAAAGCGTCTTCGCGGATCACGAGCAACGCACCGCCCTTGTACGTCACGCCCGCAACGCTCCAGTCGAGGCGCGGCTCGAGCAGCAGCCAGCCGTGCCACGCGCCGACCGAGACATGCGTAGGCACGTCGTACACCTGCCAGTCGCCGCGCTCATCGAGACGATAGGTGTATGAATCGAAGAAGTCGACACTGCGCACCACGTCGTGACGCTTCTCGACCGGATCGTAGTCGCCCTCCACGCTGATGTCGTCGAACTCGCCGCTGAACACCACGGGTGCGTCGGCGAGCGCGGTGCCGCGCGTCCAGCGGCGCACCTCGCGCGGATAGCCCGAGCGCGTGAGCATCTTCTTGCCGCTCTTGCCGCCCGCGTCCCATCCCAGGTACACGGTATCGCGATCGATCCACGAAATGATGTGCTTGCCTTCCTTCGCGATGGCGAAACCATCGCCGAGGAATTCGCGCTTCACGATGTCGAACTCGCGCACGATGACCGCATCGGAGCCGCCATCGGAAAGCTGGATCAGCGCGCGGTCGCCGTCAGGGTAGAGGATGTCGATGCCGGCGCACACCCATGGCATGCCTTCTTTCGCGCCGAGCGCGTCGAAGTCGATGAGCGTTTGCCACTGCGGCTCGTGGGCGCGCCAGTCGGCCCAAAGCGCGCGGCGCCACAGGCCCTTGGGATTGTCTTCGTCCTCCCAGAGATCGTAGGCCCATTCCTGCCAGCGGCTCGGGATCACGGGCCGCTCGCGCGGCAGGTAGGCCTGCGCGAGGCGCTTCTCGAGCGCCTCGAAGCGCGCACCACCTTGCCACGCGGCGCGCGTGCGCGCGTTCTGCGATTCGACCCAGGCCATGACGGCAGGGTCGTCGAGTGATTCGAGCGAAAGGAACGGATCGGCCTCGGTGGGCCAGGGAGAAGTCACGGGCATGATCGGTCGTCGACAGGAAAACAGCGTCGATTATGCCCTGTGTGCGCGCCGATGCACTGCGCGCCGGGCCGGCTCGCGTGACGCGAGACCGGCCCGGTGCCACAAGCTAGTACGCGCTCATTCCAGATTGAGTTCCTGGATCTTGCGCGTGATGGTGTTGCGGCCGATACCAAGACGCTCGGCCGCCTCGACCTTGCGCCCGCGCGTGAAGTCGAGCGCCTCTCGGATCACGGCGGCTTCGAAGCGGCGCGAGAGTTCGTCCATGACGTCGGCGCTGTTTTCGCGCAACAGACGCGCGACTTCCGTGCGCAGACCGCTCTCCCACACGCTCAGCGCCGAGACTGCGGCAACGGCGCCGTTGGACGCACCGAACGCGGGCGTGCCGAACACCACGCCGCCGATCACGCCGGGCAAGCCCGCGCCGGCCACGGCGCCCGCAACCGGCGAAACGCCGCCCGCGCCATTGGCCGCCGCGCCCACTTCGGAGGCGGCCGAAGCATCGGCGAGATGCACCACCGCTCCCGCGGAGCCGTGCGCAGGCACGAGGTCAGGCGGCAGATCCTTGATCTCGATGGTCTGCGCGGGCGCCATCACGGTGAGCCAGTTCGCGAGATTCTCGAGCTGACGCACATTGCCGGGAAACGGTAGCGACGACATCCACGCGAGCGCCTCGTCCGACACGCGCTTGGGCTCCACGCCCAGCTCGCGCGCGCTCTTCTGGAGAAAGTGGCGCGTGAGCAGCGGAATGTCCTCGCTGCGTTCGCGCAGCGCAGGCAAACGCAGCCGAATCACGTTGAGCCGGTGATACAAGTCCTCACGGAACAGCCCCTGGCGCACACGCGTTTCGAGGTTCTGGTGCGTCGCGGCGATCACGCGCACGTTCGCACGCAGCGGGTTGTGCCCGCCCACGCGGTAGAACTGCCCATCGGAGAGCACACGCAAGAGGCGCGTTTGCAGGTCGAACGGCATGTCGCCGATTTCGTCGAGGAACAGCGTGCCGTTCTCGGCCTGCTCGAAGCGGCCCTGGCGCATGGCCTGCGCGCCGGTGAACGCACCGCGCTCGTGGCCGAACAGTTCGGATTCCAGAAGATCCTTCGGGATCGCCGCAGTGTTCAGCGCGATGAACGGACCGTTCGCGCGTGGGCTATGTCGGTGCAAGGCGCGCGCGACAAGCTCCTTTCCGGTGCCAGACTCGCCGGTGATGAGCACGGTGGCCGCCGAATGCGAAAGCCGCCCGATGGCGCGAAACATGTCCTGCATGGCCGGCGCCTGGCCGAGCATCTCGGGCGCTTCGGCGGGACGCTCGTCCCACTGCTGCTCGCCCCGCATGCTTTCGTCCACGGCGCGGCGAATCAGCTCGACGGCCTTGTCGACGTCGAACGGCTTGGCGAGATACTCGAACGCGCCGCCCTGAAATGCGGCAACGGCGCTGTCGAGGTCGGAGAACGCCGTCATGATGATGACGGGCAAGCCCGGCACGCGCTCACGCACGGTTTGCAGCAGCTCGAGGCCCGAGCCGCCCGGCATGCGGATGTCGGAGACGAGCACCTGCGGGCTGTCGTGATCGAGCGCGCTCGCGGCTTCGCGCACGTTCGAAAAGCTTCGGGTAGCGAAGTTCTCGCGGGCAAGGGCCTTTTCTAGCACCCAGCGTATCGATTGGTCGTCGTCTACTATCCAGATCGGCTTCATAAGTTCGTTCAGAAGTCCTGGTGGCGTGCGGTATCGGTAAATCTCAATTCAGGTCTAGCTATCGATTCAACTTTCAAGCGGCAGCAGTATCTGAAACTCGGTGTGTCCCGGCCGGCTATCCACTTCGATCAATCCGTCGTGCTGCTGGACGAACGTCTGCGCGAGCGTGAGGCCGAGACCGCTGCCATCCTCGCGTCCGGAGACGAGCGGATAGAAGATGCGGTCGCGAATCTCCTCGGGAATGCCGGGTCCGTTGTCAGTGATATGCAAGTCCAGTGCCAGCTTGCACAAGCGTTTGGAAATCGTGACCTTGCGCGCAATGCGCGTGCGCAATTCAATGCGCGCGTCGCCCTGCGAAATGCGTTCGCGCAGCGCCTGCGCCGCGTTGCGCACGATGTTCAGCAGTGCCTGGATCAACTGCTCCTTGTCGCCGCGCAGGTCGGGCACGCTCACGTCGTAGTCGCGCTCGATGGTGAGGCCGCGCGGGAACTCCGCGAGGATCACGGCGCGCACGCGCTCGCATACTTCGTGAATGTTCACGTCGCCGACGATATGCGGATGCCGGTGCGGCTCCAGCAACCGGTCGACGAGCGTCTGCAGGCGGTCCGACTCCTTGATGATCACCTGCGTGTACTCGCGCAGCTCGTCGCGCTCCAGCGCACCGAGCTCGAATTCGAGCAACTGCGCCGCGCCGCGAATACCGCCGAGCGGATTCTTGATCTCGTGCGCGAGATTGCGGATCAGATGCTTGTTCACGGCCGTGAGGTCGTGAATACGCTCCTCGCGGTCGCTGCGCAGATGCCGCTCGTTCTCGAAGAGTTCGAGCAGCACGTAATCGGGCGTGCTTTCGAGAAAGCCCACGACCACATGCACGTTCAGCGGCTCGCGTCCGGGGCGTTCCAGCGAAGCGTCGAGCCGCGTCGCGTGAAAGCGATGCTCGGCGATCGACGCGATCGTCGAAAGCAGCTCGTCCGCATTCGAGAAGAGATCGGACCACCCCATCTGCGCGAGCTGACGGCGCGACAGATCGAGCATCGCCTCCGCCGACGGATTCGCGAAGGCAACGCGCAATGTGCGCTTGTCGAGCACGAGCACGACCGTGGGCAGCGCCTCGAAGCCGGGCAGCAGGCCCGACTCGACGAGCGGCGCGTCGTCGGAGAGCGGTTCGGCGTGGCCCTTTCTTGCCCTGATCAGATTCTTGAGCACCATGTTTCAGGCCGGACGCCATGCGGCGCGCCAGCAACGGTCCTGGTCGTTAGTTCTGGTCAATGCGCTGGTCAACTAGCGGGTCGATACGTCTCGTCGACGAGCGACAGGCGTCCCAACGAAAAAGGGACGGCACCGCCGTCCCTTGGAGACCCAACGCGCACGCGTCCTGCGAGTCGAAGAAACTGAACCGGCGCTTCGCTGTGTAGCAGGCAGCGAAGCGCCATCGCCAATTACAGCGAGTAGTACAGTTCGAACTCGACCGGGTGCGTCGTCATACGCACGCGTTGCAGTTCGCTTTCCTTCAGCGCGAGGTACGCGTCGATCATGCCGTCGGTGAACACACCACCGCGCGTCAGGAACTCGCGATCCTTGTCGAGCGCTTCGAGAGCCTGGTCGAGGCCGGCGCAGACGGTCGGGATCTTTGCATCCTCTTCCGGCGGCAGGTCGTACAGGTTCTTGTCGGCGGCTTCGCCCGGATGGATCTTGTTCTGCACGCCGTCCAGACCTGCCATCATCAGTGCCGAGAAGCACAGGTACGGGTTGGCGAGCGGATCCGGGAAGCGCGTTTCGATACGGCGGCCCTTCGGGTTCGACACGTGCGGAATACGGATCGATGCCGAACGATTGCGTGCCGAGTAAGCGAGCTTGACCGGCGCTTCGAAGTGCGGCACGAGACGCTTGTACGAGTTCGTACCCGGGTTCGTGATGGCGTTCAGCGCGCGAGCGTGCTTGATGATGCCGCCGATGTAGAACAGCGCGAATTCCGACAGACCAGCGTAGCCGTTGCCCGCGAACAGGTTCTGGCCGTCCTTCCAGATCGACTGGTGAACGTGCATGCCCGAACCGTTGTCGCCGACGACCGGCTTCGGCATGAACGTCGCCGTCTTGCCGTACGTGTGCGCGACGTTGTGGACGATGTACTTCAGTTGCTGCGTCCAGTCCGCGCGCTGAACCAGCGTCGAGAACTTCGTGCCGATTTCGTTCTGGCCCTGGCCCGCCACTTCGTGGTGGTGCACTTCGACCGGAATGCCGATCTGCTCGAGCAGCAGACACATTTCCGAGCGGATGTCCTGGAACGTGTCGACCGGTGCGACCGGGAAGTAGCCGCCCTTCGTGCCCGGACGGTGACCCGTGTTGCCGCCTTCGATTTCGCGGCCCGACGACCACGGTGCTTCATCCGAGCCGATCTTCACGAAGCAGCCCGATTGATCCGTGTTCCACTGGACCGAATCGAAAATGAAGAATTCCGGCTCCGGACCGAAGAAGGCGGTGTCGCCGAGGCCCGTGCTCTTCAGGTAGGCTTCAGCGCGCTTGGCGAGCGAACGCGGGTCGCGCTCGTAGCCCTTGCCGTCGGCCGGCTCGACCACGTCGCAGGTCAGCACGAGCGTCGATTCTTCGTAGAACGGGTCGATGAAGGCCGTGTTCGGGTCCGGCACGAGCAACATGTCCGAGGCTTCGATGCCCTTCCAGCCGGCGATCGACGAACCGTCAAACGCATGACCCGACTCGAACTTGTCTTCGTCGAATGCCGACAGCGGAACCGAAACGTGCTGCTCCTTGCCGCGCGTGTCCGTGAAGCGGAAGTCGACAAACTTGACGTCTTCGTCCTTGACGAGTTGCATGACGTCGGCCACGGATTTACTCATAACCTATTCTCCTGATTAACGATTTCGGCGAACGCTGCCGCCGTCCCAATCTTGTTTGATCCCCGCCGGCCGCCTCTTTCCCGGGTCTGCCCTGCTGCCCTGGCTGGCCGGCTGCGAATCGATCGAGACGTATAAAGCAGCTTCCGTGCCATGCATGCGCCAACGTGGCGCAAATCCCTTTCGCGACACGCACTTGGGGTCAAAAATCGTGCGCCGCGCTTTTACGGAGCCGCCACCGTGGCGGCTCATCGGCACCAAATTCGTGCAATCCCGAATTTGGCGCGCGAATCTCTCTTCATTATGGTGCAAAACACCTCGCATGCACCATTTCAATGCAACCCGCCCTTTGTGCCGCCCCATCCATCGCGCACGTCCGGTTTCACCTTGTCCGGACCGTCCAGCCCGCTCCGTCCCTACGCGCTAGAATGGTTTTTTGGTCCAACGCGAAACAGGAGATCCGTTGTCATGAGTACGCTCGAACAGTTGTACGCCCAGGCCGAGAAACGCCGCGTCGAGAATCAGCTGCCCTACGCGGGCGCGGTGTCGCCCGCAGAGGCATTCGAGCTTCTGCAGCTCGACCCGCGTGCGCGCCTCGTCGACGTGCGCACACGCGCTGAACTCGACTGGGTCGGCCGTCCCGTCGTGGGCGACGGCCAGTATTCGCATGTCGAATGGACCCGCTATCCGGGCGGCGTGCCCAACGCCGAGTTCCTCACCCAGCTCAAGAGCGCCGTGGAAGCCGACGCGCCAGTGCTGTTCCTGTGCCGCAGCGCCGCGCGCTCCAAGCTCGCCGCCATCGAGGCCGCCAAGGCCGGCTTCACGAAGGCCTATGACCTGCTCGAAGGCTTCGAAGGCGACAAGGACGGCCAGGGGCACCGCAAGACCGTTACGGGCTGGTGCTTCCGCGGCCTGCCGTGGATCGGCGCCTGACACCCTGAAACTGCCCCGCTCCAACCCAACGGGCCACTCTGAGCGCCCCGTGTGACATGCCGATGATGCGCCGCCTGCCCTCCCGCCGCACGCGGCCCATCTTCACACGCTGATTCAAAAACCGGCGCGCGGCGCGCTGCGGCGTTCGCGATCGGGCGTCCCCTCGCCCGGCGCCGCCGGCTCGACCACATCGCCGCCCAGCTCGTGCACGCCTTCGCGCAGCTTCACGAAGGCGGCCGCCACGGCCTCGGGCTCGCCCTTCACGCCCAGATCGATGTGCCGGCGCG
This sequence comes from Paraburkholderia sp. BR14312, assembly GCF_040948675.1. Taxonomy (NCBI): domain Bacteria; kingdom Pseudomonadati; phylum Pseudomonadota; class Betaproteobacteria; order Burkholderiales; family Burkholderiaceae; genus Paraburkholderia; species Paraburkholderia sp. BR14312. The sequence goes on along the minus strand of NZ_JBFPKI010000004.1, from coordinate 194,825 downwards.
CATAAATGCCGCCGCGCTCCGCATCGCCCACGCTCGGCAGGCTAAACACCCGCACGCCCGGAAAATCGCGCTCGATGCGCTCCATGAGCGGCGTGAGCGTCGACTCCGGCAGCTCGAACACGAGCAGCGACTTCTCGGCGTGCGGCGTCTGGTGATGCAGGTGCGCGTACTTCGTGTCGAGCACCCATTCGATCATCGGCCAGGCCATCACGGGAAAACCGGGCACGAAGTAATGATCGCGAATCGAAAAACCCGGAATCTTGTTGTAGCCGTTCGGGATGATCTCGCAGCCCTGCGGGAACGTGCCCATCTGGAAGCGGTGCAGATTCTCTGGCGACTGGTAATTCACGGGATCGGCGCCCGTGTGCATGTCGCGGATGCGCTCGCGGATCGCCACCTCGGCGTCAGGGTGCAACGCGAGCGGCACGCCCAGCGCCGCAGCGGCGCACTGGCGCGTGTGGTCGTCCGGCGTCGCGCCGATGCCGCCCGTCGAGAACACGATGTCGCCCGAAGCGAACGAGCGCCGCAGCGTCTCGGTGATGCGCTCGGGATCGTCGCCCACGTACTGGGCCCACTCGAGCGAGAGGCCGCGCGCGCCGAGCAGTTCGATGACCTTCGGCAGATGCTTGTCGGAGCGGCGCCCCGAGAGAATCTCGTCGCCGATGATGATGACGCCAAATGCCATGGGCCGCCTCGTTGGATTGTCTTGATGATTGAGCGTTAGTGCACGATCGTCACGTCGCCGGACGCCTGCTGCACATCGTGGGCACGCATGCGCTGCAGCGCCCGCAGGCAGTAGTGACCGAACCAGAGCGCCGTGAACACCAGAATGAACGCATAGATCCAGATGGTCACCGCCGCCAGTACCGGGAAGAACAGCAGCAGCCACGCGGACACGGCCCAGATGGCCGTGGGCAGCGAGCCGAGCAGTCCGCTCACCACGCCGATCACGAGCAGCGGCAGCCGATGGCTGCGCACCAGCGTGCGGCGCTCTTCGACGGTTGCGTGTAGCGCGAGCGCATCGTAGGTCATCACCCGATACGTGAGCCAGCCCCACAACAGCGGCGGAATCAGCGCGAAGAACGGCGGAATGAGCCACAGCGGCAGCGTCACGATCATCACGATCAGGCAGACGAGCGTCGTGACGAGCGAATAGAACAGGCTGCCGTACCAACTGCCCCCGTGCCGCATCTCGAGCGTCCCGTACTGGCGCTTCGACAGATGGCGGATCACGCGCGGCATCGAAATCGCGACGATCAGCAGCAGCACCGTGATCACGATGAGCGGAATCGTCAGGATGATGACGAGAAACGGCGCGATCGTCGCGCGCAGCCAGCCGAAACCGAGCGCGTCGAACAGATGATAGAGGTAGGCCGTCGAGGACCAGTTCGCGAGCGCGCCGCGCATCAGGTCGAGCAGCGGCTGCCAGAACACGTAGAGCACAGCGCCCCACACCGCCGCCGCCACGAGAAATGGCACGAAGGTGAGCAGCAGCATGGCGGGATGGAACACGCTCGCGAGCGCGCGTCCGAACGAGCGCAACAGGTCATTCATGCGAGCGGAATACGGCGAAAAGGACGGGTGGAGAACACGGCGTCGGCGAAATCGGTGCGACCAAGCCGACAGCATAAACCACCGCGCGCATGGCGGGTAAGACGGGTGCGAGCAAGTGCAAGGACGCCGTGGCGGCGCTCAGGTCACGGTGGCGTCGTCGCGCGCCTCGGCCGGCGTGGCGGCGGCGGCGTGCGAACGCGAACGCAGGCGCCGCGCGATGCGGGTGAACGCATAACCCTGCTGCGCCCAGAAACCCTCGCCATAGCTCACGCCTTCGAGCTGATCGCGAATGCCCGTGGGCTCGATCTCGCGATTGAACGACGCGCTGCCGAACATCATGTCCCACCAGGGGAACAGCACGCCGAAGTTGCAGCCATAGTGGGTGCCTTCGTGGCCATAGCCGACGGCGTGATGGCGGCGGTGAAAGCGCGGGCTCACCAGCAGCCGTTCGCCGAGCCAGCCGAAATGCACGCGAATGTTGGCGTGCTGCACGCTCTGCACGAAGTTCGTGAGCGCGACGAGCACCACGAATTGCGCGGGCGGCACGCCGATGACGAGTGCCACGGCGGCGAACATGCACGACTGCCCGATCACGTCGAGCAGGTGGTTGCGGTCATCGCACCAGAGCGACATCTTGCGCTGGCTGTGGTGCACGGCGTGCAGCTCCCACCAGACGCCGTAGCGATGCGAAAGCCGGTGGTACCAGTAGCTGAAGAAGTCGAGCACCACGAGATAGATCGCGAACGCCACGAGCGGCTGCGTGCTCACGCCCGGCCAGAGATTGTCGAGGTCCACCGTCTTCACGCCCATGAGCCGCAGCGCGCTCTGCGCACGATCGAAGAACGGCTGCATCGTGAAGAAAAACAGCAGGTTCAGAATGCCGAGGCGCGTGACCCACGTGTAGAGCGCGTCGACGCCCACGCCCTTGCGGTCGCGCCACTTCTCCGCGGGCACGAGCGCTTCGAGCGGGCGCAGCAGCGCGTACATCAGGCCCACTTCGAGCAGACCCACGATCACCCAGTACAGTGCGTCGTAGGTGTCTTCGTCCACGTCCATCATGCCGACGCGGAAGAGCAGCGGCTGAATGACGTCGATGTAGAGGAGCGTTTGCAGCCAGGAGACGAGGTCGTCTGCCGACGCGATCACGGACTGCCCCGCGTGCGCGACGAAGGCCAGTAACGACGCCACCGTATCCATGCGCGCGCCCCGTTGCCTTAAGCTCCGTTCGGCGCCGTAACGGGCGCGCGATCGTAGAAGTAGATGCCATGCGGCGAGCGGCCCACGGCGATGGTTTTGATGAGCTTCCTGGTTTGCATGTCGATGAGGCCAATGTGCTTCGCGAAACGGAACGTCACCCACAGATAGCGCTTGTCGGCGGTCAGCTCCATGTCGTCGGGGCCGGGCATCAGGCCGCTGATCTCGCCGGTCTTTTCGAGCGTGTCCTCGTCGATGATGCTGATGACGTTCGCCACGCGGCTCGACACCAGCACGTGGTGGCCGTCCACGAGCGAGCGGAAGTTGTGCGCGGCCTTGCCCACCTGGATCGTCTTGACGATCTTCTGGTTGCGCCAGTCCACCACCGCCACGTAGTCGGCGCCCGTCATGCCGACGAGCAGGTACTTGTCGCCGGGCGTGAGCCACAGGCCAGCCGGCGCGGCGCCGACCTTCATCTTCCAGAGCACCTTCTGCGTCGGCAGATCGACCGCGGCGATTTCGCCGGAAACCTGCAGCGAAACGAACACGGTGCGGCTGTCGTTCGTGAACGCCAGGTGGCTCGGCATGGCCGAGAGCGGCAGGCGTTTGGCGAGCGTGATGTTGCTGCCGCCCGCGTAGTTGTAGATGTCGAGGCGGTCGAGGCGCAGGCCCGTGGTCACGAACCACTTGCGGTCGGGCGAGAAGCCGAGCTGGTACGGGTCTTCGACGTTTTCGACCCAGCGCTGCGGCTTGCCGGTCTTCGGATCGACGAACAGGAGGTTGTTCGACACCGAGTTCGCGACGATCAGCGAGGTGTTGTCCGGCGTGGGAAAGAGGTGGTGCGGTTCCTTGCCCGTGGGCACGGTGCCGACGACTTCGTGCGTCTTGTCGTCGATGAGGCTCAACGTGGCTTCGCCCGAATTCAGGACGATGATGTTATTCGCGTAAGCGGCCGTGGAGGCGAAAGTGGCAACCGTCGCTGCGCAAGCGAGCGCAAACGTTGCGGCCTTGGCGGCGACGCGGCTAAAGGTGTTGTTGTTCGGCATGAAGAATCGTTCCCGGGCAGATTCGTGATTGTAGAACGTCTACCCGCAAGCAAGGTTGACGTAAAGCCCTTGAAATATGCAAGGGGCGCAATTGAGCGCCCCTTTTTCGAACAATTTTGAAGAACTGTTATGGCCCGCAATGCGCTTTATCGCTGCATCGATTCCCATACCTTGTGGAGGCGCTTGACCGAGACCGGCATCGGTGTGCGCAATTCCTGCGCGAAGAGCGAGATGCGCAGCTCTTCGAGCAGCCAGCGGAATTCCGAAAGACGCGGATCGAACACGCCCCCGCGCTGCGAGAGCGCGCGCTGATACTGCTGCGCGAGTGGCTGGAATTCGGCGGCCTGGCGCGCGTCGCGCGCGGGGTCGGCGCGCAGCTTGTCGATGCGCAGCGCGACGCCCTTCAGGTAGCGCGGGAAATGCACGAGCTGTGCATAGGGCGTCTCCAGAATGAAGCGCTTGCTGATGAGCGCGTCGACCTGCGCCTGCATGTCCGCGGCCGGCGCGCCAAAGGCCTTGGCCTGCACGAGCTTCTTCGCCAACGATGCGTATTCCGCGAGGATCTGCCCGACCAGCCGCGCGATTTCCTGCGCGAGCAGCGAAAGGCGTCCGCGGCCTTCATCCTTGCGTGCGTGGAAGCTCGCGTCGTCGTCGGGCAGCGGGTCTTGCAGGCAGGCGCGATCGAGCGCGAGTTCGACCAGCTGGTCGCGCAGCTCCTCCTGCGTGGCGCGCGCCATGAACTGCATCGCCATCTCGCGCAGGCCCGGCAGGTTCCTCTCCAGGTAGCGGATCGGCTCGCGCAACTGCAGCGCGAAGAGCCGGCGCAGCCCCGCGCGATGGATGCGCGCGGCCTCCTCCGGCGAATCGAACACCTCGACGTCGCAATGCGTGCCGCGATCGACGAGCGCGGGATAGCCGAACAGCGTTTGTCCGCCGCGGCGGATTTCCAGCAGCTCGGGCAGCTTGCCGAAATTCCACGTCGTGAGGTTTTCGTAGAGCGCCGTGGCAGGTGCGGCGTCGCCCAGCGTGGGCGTATGTGGTGCATTGCTCTTTTGCGGCGCGTTGTTGCTTGCGATGCGCTCGCCCGGAGCGTTCTGTGGTGCTTCACCGCCCTGCGCATGCGTTTCCAGCGCCGCGAGCGCCGTCGCGCTCGCGAGCTTCTGGAATTGCTGCTGCGCCTGCGCGCCGAGTTCGGCGCGCAGTTGCGCGAGGTTGCGGCCCATCGCGAGCTGGCGGCCGTGCTCGTCGACCACCTTGAAGTTCATGAAGAGGTGCGCAGGCAGCGTCTCCAGCTTGAAGTCGGCCGACTTCAGGGCGATCTGCTTTTGCTCGCGCACGTCGGCGATGAGCGCTTCCAGCAGGCCGCCCGCGCCGAAACGCTCGCCGCCCACGCGCTCCGCGAAGCCGGCCGCGTACTCGGGCAGCGGCACGCAGTGGCGGCGCAGCTTCTGCGGCAGCGACTTCAGCAGCAGTTGCGCCTTCTCCTTGAGCATGCCCGGCACGAGCCATTCGCAGCGGCGCGCATCGACCTGGTTGAGCGCGTAGAGCGGCACCGCGAGCGTCACGCCGTCGCGCGGCGAGCCCGGCTCGAAGTGATACGTGAGCGCCATCGCCACGCCCGACATCGTCATGCGCTTCGGGAACAGCTCGGTCGTCACGCCTGCCGCCTCATGGCGCATCAGGTCGTCGCGAGAGAGGTACAACAGACGCAGCTTGTCCTCGGGCTCGCCGCCCTTCCTCACCTCGTCGCGATACCAGCGCTCGAACGACGCGCCCGAGTAAATGCCTTCCGGAATCGCCTGATCGTAGAAGCCGTAGATCAGCTCATCGTCGACCAGCACATCCTGGCGGCGCGACTTGTGTTCCAGTTGCTCGATATCGGCGAGCAGCTTGCGGTTGTGCGCGAAGAACGCGAGCTTCGTGTCGAACTCGCCCTCCACGAGCGCGCCGCGAATGAAGAGTTCGCGGGCGCGCGCCGGGTCCTGCTTGCCGAACGCCACGCGCCTGCGTTGATACACCGGCAGGCCATACAGCACCCCGCGCTCGAACGCGCTCACCTGCGCCGCGCGTTTTTCCCAATGCGGCTCGGAGAGCGACTTCTTTAACAAGTGCGCGCCGACCTTCTCCAGCCACTCGGGCTCGATCTTCGCGATGCAGCGCGCGTAGAGGCGGCTCGTTTCGACGAGTTCGGCGGCCACCACCCAGCGCCCCGCCTTCTTCACGAGCGCCGAGCCCGGCCACAGATGGAATTTGATGCCGCGCGCGCCGAGGTAATGCGGGTCGTCGTCGGCCTTCAGACCGATATTGCCGAGCAGGCCCGTGAGCAGCGCGTGATGGATCTGCTCGTAGGTCGCGTCGGCTTCGTTGATGCGCCAGCCATGCTCGCGCACCACGGTCAGCAATTGCGAATGCACGTCGCGCCATTCGCGCAGACGCAAGTGCGACAGAAAATTCGCGCGGCACGCATCGAGCAGTTGCCGGTTGGACTTCTTGTGCGCGACGGCCTCTTCGAACCAGGCCCAGATCTTGAGCCACTGCAGGAATTCGGAGCGCTCGTCGGCAAAACGGCGATGCGCCTGGTCCGCCTGCTCCTGCGCCTCGATCGGTCGGTCGCGCGGATCCTGCACCGACAGCGCGCTCGCGATGATGAGCACTTCGCGCAGCGCCTGCTCGTCGCGTGCGCCGAGAATCATGCGTCCCACACGCGGATCGAGCGGCAGGCGCGCGAGTTCGCGGCCGAGCGGCGTGAGCGCGTTGTCGTCGTCCACGGCGCCGAGTTCGTTGAGCAGCTGATAGCCGTCGGCGATCGCGCGGCCCGGCGGCGGCTCGATGAACGGGAACGTCTCGATCGCCGTGAGATGCAGCGACTTCATGCGCAGAATCACGGCGGCAAGCGACGAGCGCAGGATTTCCGGATCAGAGAAGCGCGGCCGTGCGATGAAATCCGCTTCCTCGTAAAGCCGGATGCAGATGCCGTCCGCGACCCGCCCGCAACGGCCCGCGCGCTGGTTCGCCGCCGCCTGCGCAATCGCCTCGATCTGCAGCTGCTCGACCTTGTTGCGATACGAATAGCGCTTCACGCGCGCGAGGCCCGTATCGACCACGTAGCGGATGCCTGGCACCGTGAGCGACGTTTCGGCCACATTGGTCGCGAGCACAATGCGGCGCGCATTCGACGGCTTGAAGACGCGCTCCTGCTCCTGCGCGGACAGCCGCGCGAATAGCGGCAGGATTTCCGTGTGCGGCGGATGATGCTTGCGTAGTGCTTCCGCGGCGTCGCGAATCTCGCGCTCGCCGGGCAGGAACACGAGCACGTCGCCCGAGCCCTCGCGGCAGAGTTCGTCGACGGCATCGACGATGGCTTCCATCAGGTCGCGATCGGTGTCGCGCTGCGACTTCGCACCTTTTTCGCGGCCCGTCGTGCCCTGCGCGTTCTTCACCGCCGGGCTGTCTTCCTGCACCGGGCGATAGCGCACTTCGACCGGATACAGCCGGCCGCTCACCTCGATCACCGGCGCGGGCTTTTCCTCGCTGCCGAAGTGGCGCGCGAAGCGATCGGCGTCGATGGTCGCCGACGTCACGATCAGCTTGAGGTCGGGCCGGCGCGGCAGAATCTCTTTCAGATAGCCGAGCAGGAAGTCGATGTTCAGGCTACGCTCGTGCGCCTCGTCGATGATGATCGTGTCATAGGCCTTGAGCAGCGGATCGGTTTGCGTCTCCGCGAGCAAGATGCCGTCGGTCATGAGCTTGACCGAGGCGCCCGGCGAGAGATTGTCGGTGAAGCGCACCTTGTAGCCGACCACTTCGCCGAACGGCGTATTGAGTTCGTCGGCGATGCGCCGCGCCGTGGCCGAGGCCGCAATCCGGCGCGGCTGCGTATGGCCGATCAAACCCGTGCCGCCCGCGCCGAGGCCGCGACCCAGCGCGAGCGCGATCTTCGGCAACTGCGTGGTCTTGCCCGAGCCCGTTTCGCCGCTCACGATCACGACCTGATTCTGTGCGATCGCACGCGCGATCTCTTCGCGGCGGCCGGAGACCGGCAGCGCTTCGGGGAACGTGATGGGCGGAACCTTGTTCGGCTCGATGTGCGCGCGTGGTGCACGCGGCGGACGTTCCTGGCGTTCGGCGCGCGGCGCGCGATCACGTTCGCCTTCACTGCCGGGGCGCGGCGCGTGTTCGGATTTCGGCTTGGCGGATCGCTGCGGATTCGGCGGGTTCTGCGGCTTCGCCTGCTTCGGAGGAGGTTGCTGCGCGCGCGACGGTTGATTGCGCGGCGCCTCGGCGCGCGCCTCGCGCGATTCGTTCGGGCGATCTCGTGGCTCGTTTCGCTGCGCCGGGCGTCGATCGTCCCGCGCCTCGCGTCGCCTGGCGGGCTGAGCGGCGCTGCGCTGCGCACGCGGTTCGCCTCGCGATGGCGATTGTGACGGCGACTGCGGCGCGGGTTTCGTTTCGTTTCCCTGCTCAGGCTGCTGATGCAGTTCCTGATCCGGCTGCTGATCCGGTCGCTGTTCCGCGCGCGGCGGCGTCTGCTGTTGCGCCTGTGGTTGCTTCTGCTCCGCACGCTTGTCCTGCACGCGCGCGCCGCCCAACGCGCCGCCGCCCATCAGCGCGGCAAGCTTGTCCGTCGACGCGAGCTTTTGCCCGTCGCCATACTTCTGCGCCGCGCCTTTCGCTTTCGCGCCGTCCTGCGCCGTTTCCTTCCCGGCCGGGGTGTTGCTGCCCTGCGCCGAGGCAGGTCTTTTGGGTACATTCGACATGGGGGCGCATTATAATCCCGGGCATGAATTCCCAAACCGACCTCGTCCCCGCTACTGCCAGCGCGCCGGCCTCCGCCGCCGCTGCGGATTCCGACTCGCAGATCATGGCGCAGCACGCGCAGTTCGTCGACTGGATGCGATCGGTCGCGCCCTACATCCACGCGTTCCAGGGCAAGACGTTCGTCGTCGGTTTCGGCGGCGAGGTCGTGCACCAGAACCTGCTCAACGCGCTCGTCGCCGACATCGCGCTCTTGCAGGCCATGGGCATCCAGATCGTGCTCGTGCACGGTTCGCGCCCGCAGGTCGAGGAGCAGATGAGCCTGCACGGCGTCGAGTCCGAGTTCTCGCACGGCATGCGCATCACCAATGCCCGCGCGCTCGAATCGGCGAAGGAAGCGGCCGGTGAAGTGCGTCTCGACATCGAGGCCGCGATCAGTCAGGGTCTGCCGAACACGCCGATGGCGCACGCGCACATCAGCGTGGTGTCGGGCAACTTCGTGACGGCGCGGCCGGTCGGCATTCTCGACGGCGTGGATTTCCAGCACACGGGCGTCGTGCGCAAGATCGACGCCGATTCGATCCGCCACTCGCTCGCGAGCCGCAAGCTCGTGCTGCTCTCGCCGCTCGGTTTTTCGCCCACGGGCGAGGCGTTCAATCTGTCGATGGAAGACGTCGCCTCGGCGGCAGCCATCGCGCTGCGCGCCGACAAGATCGTCTTCCTTACGGAAACGCAGGGCCTGATCGACGAGGAAGGCGAGCTGATCCGCGAAATGTCGCTCGACGACGCCTACAAGCTGCAAGAAGGCGGCACGGTGCTCGGCGACGAGGGCTTCTATCTGAAGCACTCCATTCGCGCGTGCCGCGGCGGCGTGGGGCGTGCGCACATCATTCCCTACGCGCTCGACGGCGGCTTGCTGCTCGAACTGTTCCTGCACGACGGCGTGGGCACCATGATCTCGTACGAGAATCTGGAAAGCCTGCGCGAAGCCACGCCTGACGACGTCGGCGGCATTCTCACGCTGATCGAGCCGCTCGAAACCGACGGCACGCTCGTGCGGCGCGGGCGTCACCAGATCGAGCGCGACATCGACCACTTCTCGGTGATCGAGCACGATGGCGTGCTGTTCGGCTGCGCGGCGCTTTACGCGTACTCGCAGGAGCGTATCGGCGAAATGGCGTGCCTCACGGTCTCTCCCGAAGCACAAGGCTCCGGCGACGGCGAACGTCTCTTGCGCCGCATCGAGCAGCGTGCACGGGCGCGCGGTCTCACACGCATCTTCGTGCTCACCACGCGCACCGAACACTGGTTCCTGAAGCGCGGCTTCGTCAAGGCAACGGTCGACGACCTGCCCGAAGACCGCCGCCGCCTCTATAACTGGCAGCGCAAATCGCTCGTGCTGATGAAACAGCTCTGAGCGCGCCGCCACCCACACATACGACTACAGGAGAAGCACAGCATGGCCCGTATGATCCAATGCGCGAAGCTCGGCAAGGAAGCCGAAGGTCTCGACTTTCCGCCGCTGCCGGGCGAGCTCGGCAAGCGCATCTACGAAAGCGTCTCGAAAGAGGCATGGCAGCAGTGGCTCAAGCAGCAGACCATGCTCATCAATGAAAACCGCCTGAACATGGCCGATCCGCGCGCGCGCCAGTACCTGATGAAGCAGACCGAGAAGTTCTTCTTCGGCGAAGGCGCCGACCAGGCTTCGGGCTACGTGCCGCCGACCGAAGGCTAAGGCCTCGCGATGCGCACCGGGATCCGTCCCTGAGCCGCATCACGCAACCGGTTGCCCTGCAAAACCGCGCCCCCGGCGCGGTTTTTTTATGCGCTTCATGCGCATTCCAGGGCGCGGAAACGGTTCCATCGAAACGGCGCAATCCCCCGCCGCGTGGGGCTTCCAGTCCGCGCCCCGAATCCCCGCAGATACTTGGGTTTGCGCGATCTTCCGTTATCGTGCTAACATGTGGCCTCGTTCAACAGGCATTAGCCATCAATTGCATTCGGCACGGCGCCCAAAAACGCCATCATTCCGAATGCGCATATGACAAAAGGAACGCTCCGCCACGCGGGCTTCTTTTTCGTTTCAGTGGCGCTTTGACCAGGCAATCCGAGGCACCTCGTGCCGGTCCAGCGTCCTCATGCGCCCTGCTCCCCATCCACGGCCACGCAGGCGCAACGTTAAACACAATTTGTCCGAGTGTCGTTTCGCGACACTTCAGCATTGCTTTCGTGCGCCGCTCGCCTTGCGCGATGCACCATCGGCCCGCCTTCGTCGCTGACGCAACGTGGCGTGCCGTGCGCGAAATGTCGCCGCTATCGCGAAACGGTACTCTCCGGCAACCGTGGCGGGCCCTCATGGGTTCGTCGCAGTCATTGGAGATGCAGACCTTGACCGCTTCCACTTCCGGCGCGTCGGCCCAGACCGACCTTACCCTCGACGACATCACGATCGTCGACAAAAGCCTCCTCAAACGCGCCGTCGGCGCCATGGCGCTCGGCAACGCCATGGAATGGTTCGACTTCGGCGTGTACAGCTACATCGCCGTCACGCTCGGCCAGGTGTTCTTCCCGTCGAGCAGCCCCTCGGCGCAGCTCATCGCCACGTTCGGCACATTCGCGGCCGCGTTCGTCGTGCGCCCGATCGGCGGCATGGTGTTCGGGCCGCTCGGCGACCGCATCGGCCGCCAGCGCGTGCTCGCGATGACGATGATCATGATGGCCTGCGGCACCTTCGCCATCGGCCTGATTCCCTCGTACAAGTCGATCGGCATTGCCGCGCCGGCGCTTCTGCTCGTGGCGCGCCTCGTTCAGGGTTTCTCGACCGGCGGCGAATACGGCGGCGCGGCGACCTTCATCGCCGAATTCGCCACCGACAAGCGCCGCGGCTTCATGGGCAGCTTCCTCGAGTTCGGCACGCTGATCGGCTACGTGTTCGGCGCGGGCACGGTTGCCGTGCTGACCGCCGTGCTCTCGCACCAGCAACTGCTCGACTGGGGCTGGCGCGTGCCGTTCATGATCGCGGGCCCGCTCGGCCTCGTCGGTCTCTATATCCGCATGAAGCTCGAGGAAACGCCGGCGTTCAAGCGCGAAGCGGAACTGCGCGAGGCCGAAGAGCACACGCGCCCCAAGCTCACGCTGCATTCGCTCCTCACACAGCATCTGCGCCCCTTCCTGCTGTGCGTGGGTCTGGTGCTGATCTTCAACGTGACCGACTACATGGCGCTGTCGTACCTGCCGAGCTACCTCTCGGCGACGCTGCACTTCAACGAGACGCACGGCCTCTTTCTCGTGCTGATCGTGATGGTGCTGATGATGCCGATGACGCTCGCGTTCGGCCGCCTGTCCGACGCCGTGGGCCGCAAGCCCGTGATGCTCGCGGGCTGCGTGGGCCTGATCCTGCTGTCGATCCCGTCGCTCACGCTGATCCAGACGGGCGCCCTCGTGCCGGTATTTTTCGGTCTCCTGATCCTCGGCGCGCTGCTCTCGTGCTTCACGGGCGTGATGCCTTCGGCCCTGCCGGCGCTGTTCCCGACCGCGATCCGCTACGGCGCGCTCGCCATCGGCTTCAACGTCTCGGTGTCGCTGTTCGGCGGTACCACGCCGCTCGTGGCGGCATGGCTCGTCCAGCACACGCAGAACCTCATGATGCCCGCGTACTACCTGATGGGCGCAGCCGTGATCGGCATCATTTCGGTGCTGGCGCTGCATGAAACGGCGCGCCGCCCGCTGCCGGGCTCGGCGCCGAGCGTGAGCACCAGGGCGGAAGCACACGCGGTGCTGCGCGGTGTGCGTCTCGCGCGCGAACTCGACGAGGAATACGCCGTCGCCAACGCCGTGCGCGCCTGATAGGGCACCACTGAAACGCAAAAAGGCCAGCTTCGTGCTGGCCTTTTTTCTTGCGCGCTCGCTTGAGCCTATTCGACGAGATTGACGTGCTCGACGTCCAATGCGCCGTCGTCGCCGATCGTCAGCATCGCTGCCGAGATCGGCAATTTGAAACGGCGCGGCCCCGCGCTGCCGGGGTTCACGTACAGCACGCCCTCGCGCGTTTCGAGCATGGGCTTGTGCGAATGCCCGCTCACGACCACAGCAATGCCTTCGCCAGCAGGATCGCCCTGCAGGTCAGGTAGTTCGTGGACCACCGCAAGCCGGACCCCAGCGAACGCGACGGTCGTTTGCGCTGGCAACGCCTCGGCCCACGCGCCATGATCGTTGTTGCCGCGCACGGCGGTGAGCGGCGCGATGGCCGCGAGCGTGTCGAGCACGCGCTGATCGCAGATGTCGCCCGCATGCACGATGGCGTCCGCGCCCTCGACGAAGGCGAGTAGCTCCGGACGCAGCAGATTGTGCGTGTCGGAAACCAGTGCAACACGTAGCGGAGGTAGCGGATGTTTCGCGGACATGACGTTGCGTTTCGGTTGAATCCTGCCGATTATCGCCGCGCTCACGCCTCGCCGTCGCCTTCCTCAGGCGCTGCGCCGACGTACACCGCGAGCCAGACGCTCGGCACGGTCGGATCGGTCCATGACACGCGATGACGGCAGTGCGCCGGGATGTGCACATAGTCGCCGGGCAGCAGGCGTCGCGGCGGCTGCGCCGTGTCCTCGAATTCCAGCGTCGCCGCGCCGGCGAGAAGCGCCACCCATTCCTCGCGCGCATCGTCGTACCAGAACCCCGGCGGGCTCGCCTGGCCCGTGGAGACGATGCGCTCGATCAGCACCCCGTCACGCGAAACGAGCGTGTCGAAGCGCTCATCCTCGGCATTTGCGTCGATGCCTGCGAAGAGATTGCCGAATGCAACCGTGTTCGGTTCGTTCATGCCAATGCGCTCATTCGAGAGGTTTCAGGCCGTCGAGCAAGGTCGGCACCAGCTCGCTCACGGTCGGGTGGATGTGCATCGCGTATTGCAGCGTCGTATAGGGGGCGTCGGCCGTCATCGTGTCGATGAACGTGTGGATCGCCTCGTCGCCCTCGATACCGAAGATCGCTGCGCCGAGAATACGTTGCGTTGGCGGGTCCACCAGCGCTTTCATGAAGCCGTCCGTCTCGCCGCGTTCGCGCGCGCGGCCCACGCGCGACATCGGCATGGTGGCGATGAGCGCGGGTTTGCCGCGCTCGCGCACTTCGCGCTCACTCATGCCGACGCGCGCGAGCGGCGGATCGACGAACACCGCGTAGGCGGGAATGCGTGTGTCGGCGCTGCGCGCTTTGCCGTCCAGCAAATTCGCCGCGACGATCTGAAAGTCGTCGTATGACGTGTGCGTGAACGCGCCGCGGCCATTCACGTCGCCGAGCGCCCAGATGCCCTCTACGCGCGTGCGCAACTGGCCGTCCACGGCGATGAGCCCGTGGGCGTCGCGCTCGATGCCAGCGGCCTCCAGCCCCAGATCGTCCGTGTTCGGCAGGCGCCCGGTCGCAAAGAGCAGGTGCGAAACGTCGAGCGGACCGCTGTCGAGCGCGATGCGCACGCCCGCCCGGCCATCGAGCGGCGCAACGCTGCGCGGCTCTGCGCCGAAGCGAAACTCCACGCCTTCGCGTGCGAGCACGTCCTGGACCGCGCGCGAATAATCCTCGTCCTCGCGTGCGAGGACGCGCTGCCCGCGCACGAGCACCGTCACGCGGCTGCCGAAGCGGCGGAACATCTGCGCGAATTCGAGCGCCACGTAGCTGCCGCCGCAGATCGCCAGATGCTCGGGGAGTTGCGCGAGCGCGAGCAGCGTCGAGTTAGTCTCGTAGCGGATCGTCTCGACGCCGGGAATGGCAGGAATCAGCGCGCGTGTGCCCGTGTTGATGAAGATCTCGGGCGCTTCGAGATCGACCTGCGCGCCGTCGTGCGCAGCCACGCGCACCGTGTGGGCGCCCGTGAAGCGCGCGTGACCCTTGAACACGGTGACGTTCGGCGCATGGCGCAGCCACTGCTCGACGCCGTCGCGCGACGCCCCGATGATGCGCTCCTTGCGCGCCTTCACGAACGCGAGATCGACGCGCACGTCGCCGGGCTGCGCGCCCGTGCCGATTTGCACGCCGAAGTCCGCCGCGTGGCGCGCAACATGAGCGGCACGCGCACAGGCGACGTAGGCCTTGGTCGGCGTGCAGCCGACGTTCACGCAGGTCCCGCCGAATGACGCGCGCTCGATCACCGCGGTCTTGCGGCCGCTCTTGCCAAGCCGCACCGCGAGAGGCGGCCCGCTTTGCCCCGTGCCGATCACGATCGCATCGAAACGTTGTGCCATGCCGCTCTCCTTTGCCGTTGACGCGAGTTGAGCCGCGAGTCGCGAAAGGCGGCCGATCGCGCCATCTTACGCGCGACGAATAGCCACCGCCCGCAGCGTGATTGTGCGAATCGGGTACGCATTGGCACGTATTGCGAAGGGGGCGCAGGGGCAAAAAAAGAGCCGCCTCGCACGTCGAGGCGGCTCACAGGGTGACGTCGCAACAGCAAACGGGCGAAGCCGCTGCGCGTCAGGGGGATCGGCGAACTTCGGACACGCTTGCGTCAGGCGTTCGGTGAAGCCGTGACTGGATATTCAATCGTTGAAGTTGAGGAAGCTCCGCGTGCGTGCAATCAGCACACAATCAGTGCACACAATCGGTGGCCGCACATTCTCCGTGGCCCGCGTTCCAGAGTTCGCGCGAGCGCAGGAATGCGGCGCGCGCGCCGCGCGTCGCCATCATCAGGCCGATTTGCCCCATGTTGAAGTCGTGCGACACCATCAGCTGCATCAGGTCCACCATCGGCAGGACCAATGCTGGCTGATATAACTGTCGTTCGATAAAGGATTTCATGACCGCTCCCGCTGCATGCCCCGCGTCCTCCTGACGCAAGGTCATTCCATGGTTGTCATTCTAGGAATGCGGCGTGCGTGGATAAATGGGCCGCCAGCGAAGTCACTTGTCGAGAATCGCAAACAATCGACCCGAATGTGGAAACAAGGGTTGCGGCGGCGGGGTCCGCCGTGTTCGCCGGGCATCGCGCGCGGCCGCGCCACGCGGCTTTGGGCGAATCCCGGCCCTGCGGACGCGCTTCAGTCGAGGGGCGTGGCGACGAATTCCGGCAGTGTCTCGGCACGTGCGGAAAGCGCGGCAATCGCCGGATATCGGGCGGGATCAGCGCAGCCGGGCAGCATGTACTGGTTGAAACGCCACGCAACGGCCGCGGTGATGTCGGCCTGCGTGATGCGGCCCGCGCACAGCCAGCCGTCGCGACCCGCAACGAGTTGGTCGAGTACGGTCCAGGCCGCGTGCATCTGGGCGTTCACGCGCTCGAACCACGGCTCGTGCTGGCGCTCGGCGGGGCGCAACTGGCGTTCATAGACCTGCTGCACCGTCTTTTCCATGGCCGCGAGCGCGAAACCGTTCACGCGCAGCGCGAAGGTCCGCTCCTGCGCCTCCTCCGGCATGAGGCGCCGCGCGGCGGGCACTTTGCGGTCCAGATAGTCGAGGATCAGCGTCGAGTCGATCAACTGGGTGCCGTCGTCGTCGACGAAGGTCGGCGCCTTCACGACGGGATTGATCCGAGCAAATTCGTCGTACTGCCGAAATACCGAAATGCTGCGGTGCTCGAACTCGAGCCCCAGCACATGGAGCGAAATCGCGACGCGACGCACGTAGGGGGAGTCCATCATACCGATCAACTGCATGGGTTCACCTCGAACAGTAAAAAGGGATCGGACGTCGATCTTGCAGGAAGCCCCATCGCATTTCAAGCCACGTTGAGCATCCCGGAACGGCGCCACGGCAACGCGGTCGTTGTGCAAAAACACACCGTGTCGATGTGCCACGTCCGGCTCGCCGCACTGCAGGGCTACATTTGTTAGCAGACGTCGAATCTGACGCGTCGCGGCATTGTTGCGCCGCAGCGCTTCACCCAGCGTACCGGCGCCTTTTTACCGTGCCGCGCAGCTCAAGGCGCCGCGCCGTGCGGGGTGCAAGCAAAGGATGCCGAAGCATTAGGCAGACCGCATGAAAACGGTTCTTGTGCGCCGCATGTGCTGCAGTGCATCGCCGGGAAACTCCTGGATTCGGACGCCGAACGGCTGAGATAGTCTCAATGCACAAGGAGACGGAATCATGAGACAAGCATTCAACGTTGGTGTTGTCATCGTCCTCGCACTCCTCCTCGCGAATCGTGCCATGACACGTGTGCAGGCTCACGAGGCTGGCTCGCTTACCTGTGCCCAGGGCTCCGCACTCGTCAAGGCCGAAGCCCTCGTGCGCGGATTCGGCGAACACGGTGCGAGCGCCCAGAGCGAAAACTTCCTCTCTTCCTGTCTCGTTTCAGGCCAGGGTCAAGTCGGCGACCTGATCGCCCACGACTGAGCGCCAATGACTGAGCGCCCTGCGCGCCGCGAGCGCCCAGCCGCGTTTCGCGGCGTGGGCGCGGTTTAACGGCGCGACACGTGGTACCACGCTCGCTCGCGGCCCCACCGCGGGAGCGCGCTCATGACCAACCCGCCGAACGCCGTTCAGCATTCGGCTGGACAGGGTCACACGCCCGCCACTGCGGACCTCGATGTCCGCGGCCGCCCCGATTACCGACCCGAAGCCAATACCTGGCTGCCCGACACCTTCGCCCTTGACCTCAGGTGCGACAAGTCGTCGACTTGCGCTGATCCCGTAAGTTCACGCGCATCCGCGCCACCCGAAGTCGATACCTCCGCAGGCACCGCTCAGTCGCTCCCGCTCGTTGACGCAGGCGCGGGCGGTTCCACAGCGTCAAGCAAACCCGGCGCGCCGGGACGCACCGCTGCGGGTTGCCAATTCCCCGGGTTGGCGGCGAGAATGCTCGCGGACCACGGAGAATCTATGAAAGGTTGCATCCTGTTGTTTGGAGTCAGCATGCTGGCGGCGTGCACATCGGTAACGGCCGTCAATTCGAGACAGGATGGGCATCTCACCGTCACGAGCCGCGCGCGCTGGGAGCTTGTTTCGTGGAACCACGTGCGCGCAGTCGGGCTCAGCGAAGCCGAGGACTACTGCGAAAAACGGAAGAAGCAGTTGCACACGGTCGAGATCCACAGCGAAGGCGTGCGCGGCGTGACGTCCCAGACAGTAGAAGTCATCTTCGACTGCATCTGAGGGGGACCGCATAGTCTTCTCGCGCATCCGCGTCAAACGGGCGTTGCAGCCCGTTAGCGCGCTGTTGCAGACCAGATTGCTCGAGATGGCGCAATAGTTTGTTGTCGTTCACCCTGATACCCAAATCGCATGACCGCGCTAAACTGACGATACATTTTGTTACGTTTAGGGCCGCGTCATGTTGACCGCATTCTTTATCGCCTGCCCCTTCGGCATCGCGGCATTGTTCGGGTTCGCAAGGCTGATCAATCCTCTCACCGGGAAGATCGGTAGTCGTTGATTGCGCAAGCGCCCGGTTGCGGCGCACGCCCGACTAATCCTCGCGCCGCCATTCTGCGCGGCTGCCTCGGGCTTTTCCCGCCCTATCCTGTTTTTTCTCTTCGGTGTAGCCAGATCCCTTCGTGCGCCCGCACGGATTTAGCCATGCAAATGAAAAACCCGCGAAGCCTGAAGCTATCGCGGGTTTCGGGAATCCAGCGGCATTCGCTGGAACAACAACATCTGGTGCCGGGGACCGGACTCGAACCGGCAAGCCGTAAGGCGGCGGATTTTCGTCACACCACGTCTTTCGACGCCGCGCGCCATGCATGGGCGCGCGTTCGTGCGCTGGACTATGCCTTCACCGTCGCTGAGCGCCGCGTAATCTCACGCCGCGCCTCGCCTTAGGCGCCCCCCGTCTAGTCTCTACACCTTCCTGACCACCGCTTTGCGCGGCAGCCGGCTTGGCTCGGCGTTGCCTCGGCGCCTCGCGCGCGACGCGCTTCCAGGCCCAGGGGTTTCGCCGAATTTGAGGGGTTCTGCACCGGCCGTTTCCGGTCGGGCACTCAATCGTTTCTTAAGTCCGCTATGTTTACCAATTTCATCACCCCGGCAGGGCGGACGCGATTCTACCATTGCCCGGCGCGCCTCCCAAAGGCGGGACGGGGGACCGCATCCGTCATCTGCCGGTCATACGCATTTTTCATAATCGGCCCCATCGAAAACGTTTACATACGACGCCGGGGCCGATCGCATGACGCCAACCATCAAGGATGTCGCCGCACACGCCGGATTCTCGATCGCCACCGTGTCGCGCGCGATCAATGCGCCTCATACAGTCAACCCCGTCACGCTCGCGCGGGTGCGCGAAGCAATCGACGCGCTGAAGTTCCGCCCGAACCCGCTCGGCCGCCAGTTGCGCGGCGAGCGCACGCGTCTGATCGGCGTGGTGCTGCCCACGCTCGCCAATCCGGTGTTCGCCGAGTGCCTGCAGGGCATCGACGAACTCGCCGCGGCGCAGGGCTTTCGCCTCATGCTGATGACCACGCAGTACGACGCCGAACGCGAGCGTCATGCGATCGAGACGTTGCGCGCGCAACGTGTCGAGGGGCTGATCCTGACCGTCGCCGACGCCGACACCCATCCCCTGCTCGACGAACTCGACGCGGACGGCCCGCTCTACGTGCTGATGCACAACGACACGAAACGGCGCCCTTCCGTGTCGGTGGACAACCACCAGGCCGCCTGCGACGGCGTGCGCATGCTCATCGCGCACGGCCATCGCCGCATCCTCATGCTGGCCGGCACGCTCGCCGCCTCCGACCGCGCGCGCCAGCGCCATGCAGGCTATGCCCTCGCAATGCAGCAGGCCGGCCTCACGCCCGCGCCGGCCCTCGAAGTCGATTTCAACGCGCAAGAGCTTGCGCCTTCGGCGCTCGCACATCTGACGAGCGGGCCCGCGCGGCCCACGGCCCTCTTCTGCAGCAACGACCTGCTGGCCATGGTCGTGATGCGCGGACTGCGCCGCGCCCGCCTGCGCGTGCCGCAGGACATGTCGATTCTCGGCTTCGACGGCCTCGCGATGAGCGAACTGCTCGCGCCGCCGCTTGCGAGCATCGGCACGCCGAACCGCGACATCGGCTGCGAAGCGTGGCAATGCCTGATGGCGCGCATCGGCGGCCAGTATGCGGGGCCACTCGCCAATACGCTGCCGCACACCTTGCGCACCGGCGGCACCATCGCGGCGATTGCGCACGCGCCGCTCGGCGCGCGTGGGAGCGCGATCGATCGCGGCCTCGAACTCGGCGGCGCGCTCTCGTGAGTCAGTGGCGCGTCTGAGGAACAAACCGAACCAGCCGAACAATCCGGGGCCGTGCACGCACGCGGCCCTCATCCACCAGAACGCTCTCGCAACCGACCTGGAGACCTGCCTTGACCAGCCGACTCGCCTTTGCCGGCCCGCTTTCGCTTGTGCCCGTGCGCGCCGTCCTGCGCACGCTAGCCGCACCCGTGCGGCGCCTGACCCGCTTCGCCCGCTCCTCCCGCGCGCTGCCGCTCGCCGCGAGCGCCGCCGCCCTCGTAGCCGGATTTGCCGCGCCACTGACGGCGCAGGCCGATCAGACCGCCATCTGCTACAACTGTCCGCCCGAATGGGCCGACTGGGCGAGCCAGATTCAGGCTATCCAGAAAGAGACCGGGATTCGCGTGCCGTTCGACAACAAGAACTCCGGCCAATCCATCGCACAACTGATGGCCGAGCAGAAGAGCCCGGTCGCCGATGTCGTTTATCTCGGCGTGTCATCGGCATTCCAGGCGAAGGACAAGGGCGTGATCACGCCGTACAAGCCCGCGCACTGGAACGACATTCCCGCCGACCTGAAGGACCCGCAAGGCTACTGGTTCGCCATCCACTCGGGCACGCTCGGCTTCTTCGTCAACAAGGACGCGCTCGAAGGCAAGCCGGTGCCGCGTTCGTGGGCCGATCTCCTCAAGCCCGAGTACAAGGGCATGGTCGGGTACCTCGATCCGTCGAGCGCCTTCGTGGGTTATGCGGGCGCGGTAGCCGTGAATCTCGCGTTGGGCGGCACGCTCGACAACTTCCAGCCCGCTTTCGAATGGTTCGGCAAGCTCAAGGCCAACCAGCCGATCGTGCCGAAGCAGACCGCCTACGCGCGCGTGCTGTCGGGTGAGATTCCGATCCTGCTCGACTACGACTTCGACGCCTACCGCGCCAGGTACAAGGACCACGCAAACGTCGAGTTCGTGATCCCCAAGGAAGGCACGATTTCGGTGCCCTACGTGATGAGCCTCGTGAAGAACGGCCCGCACGAAGCGAACGGCAAGAAGGTGCTCGACTTCGTGCTGTCCGACGAAGGCCAGAAGCTCTGGGCCAATGCCTACCTGCGCCCGGTGCGCGCAAGCGCGCTCTCGCCGGAAGCGGCTTCGAAGTTCCTGTCCGCGAGCGATTATGCACGCGCAAAACCCGTGGACTTCGCGAAGATGGCGGCGCAGCAGCAGGCGTTCGGCGAGCGCTATCTGCAGATCATGCACTGATACCCCGGCCGATCACTTCCATGCATGACCTCACTTTTCCGCTGCGCTGGCGTGTGGCGCTCATCGCGCCCGCGCTCGCGGTGTTCCTCGCCTTCTGGCTGCTGCCGATGATCGCACTCGTGCAGGTGAGCGCCGACGGACACTTCTTCGAGACTTATCGCGCACTCCTGACGAATGGCCGTTACATGAGGAGCCTTGGCGCGACCATTGCGCTCTCGGCCGCCGTGACCGCGGCAACGCTCGTGATCTCGACGATCTGCGGCCTTCTGCTCGCACGGCGCACATTCGCCGGGCGCCGCGCGCTCGTCGCGCTGCTCACGTTTCCGCTGGCCTTTCCTGGCGTGGTGGTCGGCTTCATGGTGATCATGCTCGCCGGCCGCCAGGGGCTCATCGGCGCGCTCTCGCTGCGGCTCACCGGCGAGCGCTGGGTGTTCGCGTACTCGATGGCGGGACTCTTCGCGGGCTATCTGTACTTTTCGATTCCGCGGGTGATCGTGACCGTGATGGCCTGCGCAAGCCAGCTCGACGGCTCGCTCGAAGAGGCCGCGCGATCGCTTGGCGCGTCGTCGTGGCGCGTGTTGTGCGATGTGATCCTGCCCGCGCTCGCGCCCGGCCTCGTCGCCGCAGGAGCGATCTGCTTCGCGACCGCGATGGGCGCGTTCGGCACGGCCTTCACGCTCGCCACCGACATCGACGTCCTGCCGATGACGATCTATACCGAGTTCACGCTCAACGCGAACATGGTCACCGCAGCCGGCCTCTCGATCGTGCTCGGTCTCGTGACGTGGGCGGTGCTCACGCTCGCGCGCAGCGTGACGGGCGCGGCCGTCGCGGCCACGGCATGAGCACGCTGTGGTTTTCGAGGACTCCAGAATGAATTCGGTCGTCAATCCCGCCGCAACGGCTGCGCAAGACATGCACGAAGCGCCCGGCCAGCCGCCCGCCGCGCGGCGGCGCTTCGCCCGGCCCTCGGTGCGCGCATGGATTGCGTGCGCGCAATGGCTCGTCACGCTCGCCACCTGCGCATTTCTCATCGTGCCCGTGGTGATGTCGATCGTCGCGGGGCTTACCGTCAACTATTTTCGCGGCGTCGCGAGCGGCCTTACGCTGCGCTGGCTCGACCAGGTCTGGGCGCAGTATCACGCGAGCGTCTTTCTCTCGCTCGAAGTGGCGGCCGCCACGCTCGTCATCACGCTCGTGACCGGCGTGCCCGCGGGCTATGCGCTCGCGCGCAGCCGCACGCGCCTCTCGCGCCTGATCGAGGAATTGCTCGTGCTGCCCGTTGCCCTGCCCGGCCTCGCTTCGGCGCTCGCCCTGCTCGTGGTGTACGGCGGCTTCAGCACCTTTCGCATGAGCGCGGCATTCATCGTGGTCGGCCACGTGGTGTTCACGCTGCCGTTCATGGTGCGGCCCGTGGCAGCCGTGTGCGCGTCGGCGGACCTGCGCACGCTCGAAGAAGGCGCGGCGAGCCTCGGTGCGAGCTTCTGGCAGCGCTTCACGACCATCGTGCTGCCCAATGCACGGCCCGGCATCGTGGCGGGCGCGCTCGCGGTGCTCACGCTTTCGATCGGCGAATTCAATCTCACCTGGATGTTGCACACGCCCGACACCAAAACGCTGCCAGTCGGCCTCGCGGACACTTACGCGTCGCTGCGCATCGAAGTGGGCAGCGCCTACACGATCCTCTTCTTCGTCATGACGATGCCGCTGCTCGTGGCGATGCAATGGCTCGGCGTGGACGTGCCCGGCGCCTCGGGAAAGCCCTCTGGCAAGCAGCGCCTCGCAGGCCAGCAAAATAGCGACAAGGATTCCGAATGAAACTCGAACCGATCCCGATTATGCTCACGCGCTGCGCGAAGACGTTTCGCGGCACGCGCGTGCTCGAACCGCTCGACCTCGCGATCGGCGCCGGCGAAACGCTCGTGCTGCTCGGCCCTTCGGGCTGCGGCAAGACCACCACGCTGCGCATGATCGCGGGTCTGGAGACGCCCGACGCCGGCGGCCGCGTGGCCTTTGGCGACGAAGACGTGACCGCGCTGCCGATCGAGCGGCGCAAGGTCGGTATGGTGTTCCAGAACTACGCCCTCTTTCCGAACCTCGACGTGCGCGGCAACATCGGCTATGGCCTAAAAATCCAGCGCGTTCCCGCCGCCGACGCGCGCGCACGCGTGGACGAATTGCTCGCGATGATGCGTCTCGAAGCGCACGCGACCAAGCCCATCAACCAGCTTTCGGGCGGCCAGCGCCAGCGCGTGGCGCTCGCACGCGCGCTCGCACCACGCCCGCGTGTACTGCTGCTGGACGAGCCGCTCACCGCGCTCGATGCGCGCCTGCGCGACACCTTGCGCAGCGAGATGAACGCGCTGTTGCGCGAGCTGGGCGTGACGACGGTCTACGTCACGCACGATCAAGCCGAGGCGATGGAGCTGGGCGACCGCATCGTCGTGATGAGCGCAGGCCGCATCGAGCAGATCGGCACGCCGCGCGAGATCTATTTCCGGCCTGCGAGCCGTGCGGTCGCGCAGTTCGTCGGCACGCTCAACCGGATCGCCGGAGAATGGCAAGGTGGCATGCTGCGCACGAGCGGCGGCGCCGTGCCGGCCGGCCCGTACCAGACCAGCGGTGCCGCCGAGCTGTATTTCCGCCCCGAAGACGCCACGCTCGCCGAGCCTGTCGGCGCGCAGCTACGCGGCGTGATCGAGCAGGCGACCTTTCTCGGCGAGCGCACGCGGCTCACGATCGGCGGCGCGGCGCCCGATGCCCTGCTCGTCGACGTGGCGGGCCGCGTCGAGCTGGCGCGCGGCACGCCGGTCGGCATTTCGATTGCCCCTGAAGCGCTCATCGCGCTCGCGTAATTCTTACTCAATGAGGACTACCATGCTGCTCGCCCAGATCAGCGACCTGCACATCAAGCCACCGGGCGCGCTCGCCTATCGCCGCGTCGATACGGCCGCGAGCCTCGCACGCACCATCGCGCGGTTGAACGCGCTCACGCCGCGCCCCGACGCGGTGCTCATGACCGGCGACCTCGTCGACCAGGGCTCGGTCGAGGAATACCGGCACCTCAAATCGCTGCTCGACACGCTCGAGATTCCGTACTGGCTCCTGATCGGCAACCACGACGCGCGCGAGCCGCTGCGCGAAGTATTCGCCGATCGGCCCGAACTGCGCGAAGGCGGCGAGTTCATCCAGTACGCCGTTGACCTCGGCGCGCTGCGCGTGATCGCGCTCGACTCCATGCAGCCGGGGCAAAGCGCGGGCACACTCTGCGCGACGCGCCTCGCGTGGCTCGCGCAGCAGCTCGATGCGGCGCGCGGCAAGCCCGTGATCGTCGCACTCCATCACCCGCCGTTCGACTGCGGCATCGGCCACATGGATGCGATTCGGCTCGACGACAGTGCCGCGCAGGCGCTCGAAGCGCTCGTGGCGCACCATCCCAACGTCGAGCGCGTGCTGTGCGGCCACGTGCACCGGCCCATGTTCGTGCGCTTCGGCGGCACGATCGCTGCGGCCGTGCCGGCGCCGGCCCACCAGGTCACACTCGACCTCGCACCCGATGCGCCCTCCACGTTCACGCTGGAGCCGCCCGCCTTCGCGCTGCATCGCTACGATCCGCGGGGCGGGATCGTCACGCATCATGGCTACGTCGATCCATTCGACGGACCGTATCCGTTCTACGAGCCCACGGGCGAGCTGATTGCCTGAAAGCGCGACAGGCGGCGCGCTCCCGGGCCGCCAGCGCGATTGTGCGCGCTCCGGTATGATCGGCACGCTCGAAGCCTGCCTTTCGCATCACCGGGCGCCGCCCGCATCGCACATGTCCACACCTGATTCCGCAACCGCTGGCGCAAGCCAGTCGCTGCGCGGCCTGCTGCTCCTGCTCGCGACCATCGCGGGCGTCACGGTCGCGAACATCTACTTCAACCAGCCGCTGCTCGACGATTTCCGCCAGAGCTTCCCGGCCGGCGCCGCGTGGATCGGCGCCGTGCCGGCCGGCACCCAGCTCGGCTACGCAGCGGGCATGCTGCTGCTCGCGCCGCTCGGCGACCGCTACGACCGCCGCCGCATCATCCTGCTGCAAACCGCCGGCCTGTGCGTCGCGCTGCTCGTCGCGGCCACGGCGCCCTCGCTTGCCGTGCTGGTCGGCGCGAGCCTCGCGATCGGCATCCTCTCCACCATCGCGCAGCAGGCCGTGCCGTTTTCCGCGGAACTCGCGCCGCCCGAGGCGCGCGGCCACGCGGTGGGCACGGTGATGAGCGGCCTCTTGCTCGGCATCCTGCTCGCGCGTACGGCGGCCGGTTTCGTCGGTCAGTACTTCGGCTGGCGCGCGGTATTCGGCGCGTCGATCGTCGCGCTGCTCGTGCTCGCGCTCGTCATCGTGAAAAAGTTGCCGAAGAGCCAGCCGACCTCGACGCTCGGCTACGGCAAGCTGCTCGGCTCGATGTGGCATCTCGTGCTGGAGCTGCCCGGACTGCGTGAAGCATCGGCGACCGGCGCCTGCCTCTTCGCGGCGTTCAGCCTCTTCTGGCCCGTGCTCACGCTGCTGCTCGCGGGCGAGCCGTTCCATCTCGGGCCGCAGGCGGCGGGCCTGTTCGGCATCGTCGGTGCGGCGGGCGCGCTGGCCGCGCCGATGGCGGGCCGCTCCGCCGACAAGCGCGGGCCGCGCGCGGTCATCACGATGTCGATCGCGCTGATGGCGCTCGCGTTCGTGATCTTCGCATTCTCCGGCACGAGCCTGATTGGCCTCGTAATCGGCGTGATCGTGCTCGACGTGGGCGTGCAGGCCGCGCAGATCTCGAATCAGTCGCGCATCTACGCGCTGCGCCCCGAGGCGCGCAGCCGCGTGAATACGGTGTTCATGGTCTGCTACTTCATTGGCGGCGCGACCGGTTCCGCCGTGGGCGTAACCGCGTGGCACGCATTCGGCTGGATCGGCGTGTGCGCGGCGGGCATCGCATTCACGGCGCTCGCCGGCTGGATTCACCATGCAACGCGCCCGCGCATGGGCGCGGGCGCGCAGACTTCTTCCTGAGGGCTAGCGTCAGGCGTTATTTGCTCGCATACAGCAAATCGGTCATATCGTCGGCGTGCTCTTCCTCCGTCGCGAGGATTTCCTCGAAGATGCGTCGCGTCGTGGTGTCGTCATGACCGAGATAATTGATGATCGCGCGATAGCTCTCGATGGCGATGCGCTCCGCGATCAGATTCTCGCGGATCATGTCCTTCAGGTCGACCCCTTCCTTGTATTCCGAGTGCGAGCGCTCGAGCAGCGTTGCCGGCGAGAAGTCTGGCTCGCCGCCTAGCTGCACGATCCGGGCCGCGAGCATATCGGCGTGCTGCTGCTCCTCGGTCGCGTGCTGGAGAAACTCGGCCGCCACCGACTCGGACTCGATGCCCTTCGCCATGAAATGGTGCCGCTTGTAGCGCAGCACGCACACGAGCTCTGTGGCGAGCGAATCGTTGAGCAACTTGAGCACGGTCTCGCGATTCGCGGGGTAGTCCGACGTGACCGGCCCCTGGTCGAGATTGCGGCGCGCCTCATCGCGTACGCGCTTGAGATCGAACTCAAACGAAGCGTGTGTCTTCGACATCTGACTCTCCTTCGAACATGACATGCATGAGTGGGATTGGGTTTCGCATGCGCGCGTCATCGGTGCATCACGCCTAGCAGCAACGTGACGACGAAGACCACGAGGAAGATATAGAACAGGATCTTGGCGATTTCGGCCGCGCCCGCAGCGATTCCCGTGAAGCCGAACACGGCGGCGATGATCGCGATGATGAAAAACACGATGGCGTAGTGAAGCATGGCGTAGTCCTCCTTGTGGGCGGATGTGCTGCGCTATGTCGCGCCTGCGTCAGCGCTAGCGCAAGCCGCGGACCCGACGCCTGCGCACACGCAGACGCATGGCGGCACAAATGACCGGGCACGAGACATGCTGGAGAGTGATCTCCTTTGACACCGTGGAGGACTTCCTCATGAAACGCCTGATTGCCCTCTTTCTCGTTACCGCATCGCTGGCAGCGCTCTCGGCCTGCAACACGATGGCGGGTGCCGGCGAGGACGTTTCCGCAGGCGGCCACGCCCTCACGAATTCGGCGGAAAAGGCAAAATAGTGTCCGGCAAACGGTAAAGGCGCCGGAATGACGGCTAACGCGTGCGCGTAGCTCGTACGTACGCTACCGGCATCGATCACCGGTGAACGACGAAGTCGCGGCCGCTGTGCGCCTCGCATGCGCAGCGACCGCGCACGCAACGCGGCGCGACGACGCGAGGCGCGTCGCGAAGGCAGGATGAACTCAGGCAGTGCGGCGGCGGTCGTCGAACAGGAACGACAGACCCACGCTGCCGAGAATCAGCACGGTCGCGACAACGGTTGCGCTCGTGACCGGCTCGCCGAGCAGCAGCGCGCCGAGTGCGACGGCAACAACGGGATTCACGTACATGCAACTGCTCGCGACGAGCGGGCTGGTATGGCGGATCAGGTAGCCATAAGCGACGTAGGCCGCCATCGTGCCGATGAAAAGCAGGTAGAGAAACGCCACGAGCGGCAGGAAATGCAGCTCGCCCATGCGTTCGCCGCTGATCCACGCGACCGTCGTCGAAATGGCGCCGCCCAGGCCGATCTGCAGCGCCGTCGCGACGAAGAGATCGGTCGGCAACGTGAGCTTGCCTGCCAGATGCGCGCCGATTGCCCAGAAGAGCGCGCCGCACAGAATCGCGAGGCTGCCGCCCGCCGAGCCGGCCGCGGCGCCGCCGTGGCTCAGGATGGCGATGCCGACGAGGCCGAGCGCGACCGCGGCCCATTCGGCCTTTGCCACGCGCCGCCCGGTGACCGCCGAGATCACGGTCGCAAAGAGCGGCACCGTGGCGACCATCACGGCCGCCTTGCCGGTGCCCACGGTACGCATGCCGTAGGCGAGCATGCCGCTCGACAGGCCCACGAGCAGCGTGCCCACCACGCCCGCGTTGCGCACTTCGAGCAGCGTTGGCATGACGGGCCGCCGGCGCATGGCGAAGACGAACAGGCCGATCCCGGCGAGCAGATTGCGCAAGCCGGAAAGCAGGAGCGGCGGGAAAGAATCGAGCGCGACTTTCACGCCGAGATACGTCGAGCCCCAAACGAAGTAGACGACGGCGAGCGAGAGCGCAACGCGCCCGGTGCGCGATTGCGGCAGCCGTACGGCACGCGCGAAACGCCATAGCGCAGCTGCGACCTGCTGGGCCCCGGCGAATAAAGATTGAGTGTTCACGTGGAAAGGCAAACGGGGAGGCATCGTCAATTCACCGCGGCAGGTGAAAGGCAGGACCGCGGGCGCCCCGGCAGCAAGGTGGCGGGACGTGTGAAGCTCGACGGCATGGTGCAGATGCGCAAAAACGCGAAAAAAGACGGAGTACGAAGGACACCCGGGACGGGCGAAGCGCATTATGCAACAACGCCGGGTGTTGCGGATGCTTTCAGGATGCTTTATGCGCAGCGATTCGTTGCGTGCGCGTCACAGTGTGAGCGGCGCAAGCGAGGACCGTGGATCGCGCACCAAATTGCCGTGTAACGGCCGCGTTGCGCCGCGCTGGGAAGACCGTGCTAGCATGACAAAACCTTTCGCTTAACTTTCACCAACCGGATTTCATACACGCCGCTCGCCATGCTTTCGCTCGTTTCGCGTCCCGTATTCGCCTTGCCGCCGCGTCATTTGCGCGGCGCGTCGGCACGCGTACGCGCCGAGCGCGAGCGAACCGCGCCGTGGCCTCTCGACACCCGAGCGCGCGCCCTAGCTACTCTCTCCGCTCCGCTTTACGCCGCCCGGCGTCCGCACTGAACCGCCTCCCCAACCCATCGGAGCCGGTCGGTCGGGCTCCGGGCCGATCCGTTACACCGCCGTTACGCCCCGCTGCGGCCCGCGCCCGATTGCGCGAATTCGCTCCCAGCCCTCGCCGTTACCTCGAATCTTTTCTGGATCGCAAGGAAGACTGCCATGTCGAAGAAAATCCGTTACTTCACCGAACTCGATGTCGCCCGCCTCGAAAAATGCGCCGCCGAACCCGGCGCCGCACCCGCGCGCCAGGCCATGCTCGACGAACTCCTCGAACACGCCGTGATCGTGGAATCGCGCGACATGGCCGCCAACGTCGTGACGATGAACTCGCAGGTCACGCTCGTGGACGAGCGTAACGGCGCATCCCTCACGTACACCGTCGTCTATCCGCATGAGGCGAACGTCGACGCCGGGCGCCTGAACGTGTTCTCACCCGCGGGTCTCGCGCTCCTCGGCGCGAAACGCGGCAACGCCGTGCGCTTCACGACGCCGGGCGGCGCGGTCGAAACCCTGAAGATCGAGCGCATCCTGTTTCAGCCGGAAGCTTCGAAGGATTTCACGCTGTAAGCTCGGCCCATACTACACATCGCGACACCCCGCGCCTGGCACATCGCGCGCGAGATGGCACTTGCCAGATCGTCGCAGCGCGGTGTATCGTTTGGCCTTGCTTACGCGGGGGTCCTGCGTCATGCGCCGCATCGAACGAAAGTCGTGCAGCGTATTTCGCGGGTGAGAAATACCCTTTGAACCTGATCTGGATAATGCCAGCGCAGGGAAGCGTCCGGACTTCGCAACATCGCTCAGCGCCTCACCTCATCACAGCGAAGTCCGTCCACGTTCCGTCTCGTCTCCTGCTAAGCCGCTGTTCCCACTTTGCTTTGCATGGAGAGAGAGACGCATGAACGCGAATCCGAAGTTCATTTCCGCCAACGCGCACGTCGACGAAGCCGCGATCGCGCCGCTGCCCAATTCCCGCAAGATCTACGTGACCGGTTCGCAGCCCGATATCCGCGTGCCGATGCGCGAGATCACGCAGGCGGATACGCCCACGGGCTTCGGCGGCGAGAAGAATCCGCCGATCTACGTCTACGACACCTCGGGTCCGTACACCGACCCTGAAGCGAAGATCGACATTCGTGAGGGCCTGCCTGCGCTGCGTCAGGGCTGGATCGAAAAGCGCGGCGACACCGAAGCGCTGCCGGGCCTCTCCTCCGAATACGGCCGCGAGCGCGCCGCCGACCCAGCGACGGCCGAACTGCGCTTCCCCGGCCTGCACCGCACGCCGCGCCGCGCGAAGGCCGGCAAGAACGTCACGCAGATGCACTACGCGCGCCAGGGCATCATCACGCCGGAGATGGAATACATCGCGATTCGTGAGAACCAGCGCCGCGCCGAGTATCTGGAAAGCCTCAAGGCGAGTGGCCCGAACGGCGCGAAGCTCGCGGCGATGATGGGCCGCCAGCATCCGGGCCAGGCGTTCGGCGCAGCCGCTTTCGGCGAGAACGCGCTCAAGGCAATCACGCCCGAGTTCGTGCGCGACGAAATCGCGCGCGGCCGCGCGATCATTCCGGCGAACATCAACCACCCGGAAAGCGAGCCGATGATCATCGGCCGCAACTTCCTCGTGAAGATCAACGCGAACATCGGCAATTCGGCGGTCACTTCGTCGATCGGCGAAGAAGTCGACAAGATGACGTGGGCGATCCGCTGGGGCGGCGACACGGTCATGGACCTCTCGACCGGCAAGCACATTCACGAAACGCGCGAGTGGATCATCCGCAACTCGCCGGTGCCGATCGGCACGGTGCCGATCTACCAGGCGCTCGAAAAGGTCAACGGCAAAGCCGAAGACCTCACGTGGGAAATGTTCCGCGACACGCTCATCGAGCAGGCCGAGCAGGGCGTGGACTACTTCACGATTCACGCGGGCGTGCGCCTGCAATACGTGCCGCTCACCGCGAACCGCATGACGGGCATCGTCTCGCGCGGCGGCTCGATCATGGCCAAGTGGTGTCTCGCGCATCACAAGGAGTCCTTCATTTATGAGCATTTCGAAGAGATCTGCGAAATCATGAAGGCATACGACGTGAGCTTCTCGCTCGGCGACGGCCTGCGTCCCGGCTCGATCTACGACGCCAATGACGAAGCGCAGCTCGGCGAACTGAAGACGCTTGGCGAGCTCACGCAGATCGCGTGGAAGCACGACGTGCAGGTGATGATCGAAGGCCCGGGCCACGTGCCGATGCAGCTCATCAAGGAGAACATGGATCTCCAGCTCGACTGGTGCAAGGAAGCGCCCTTCTACACGCTCGGGCCGCTCACCACCGACATCGCGCCGGGCTATGACCATATCACCTCGGGCATCGGCGCTGCGATGATTGGCTGGTTCGGCACGGCCATGCTCTGCTATGTCACGCCGAAGGAACACCTGGGCCTGCCCAACAAGGACGACGTGAAGGAAGGCATCATCACGTACAAGCTCGCGGCGCATGCGGCCGATCTCGCGAAGGGTCACCCGGGCGCGCAGGTGCGCGACAACGCATTGTCGAAGGCCCGCTTCGAGTTCCGCTGGGAAGACCAGTTCAACCTCGGCCTCGATCCGGACAAGGCGCGCGAGTTCCACGACGAAACGCTGCCGAAGGACTCGGCCAAGGTCGCGCACTTCTGCTCGATGTGCGGTCCGCACTTCTGCTCGATGAAGATCACCCAGGACGTGCGCGACTTCGCGGCCAGGCAAGGCGTGAGCGACGACGAGGCCCTCAAGAAGGGTATGGAAGTGAAGGCGGTCGAGTTCATCAAGCAAGGCGCCGAAATCTATCAGCGCCAGTAAGCGCTGACTTCGGGCTGACTCAGGGCTCACTACGCCCCGGCGGGCGCTCGCCGCCCGCCGAAACATTTACTAACGATTCCCACAACTCTCTGACAAGCGCACACACCCTGATACGGGTCGCGTGGCTAGCATGAGGGTGTCGAAGGCGCAGTGTGCGTGCCAGCGCACGCCGCACCGCACACTCGAACGCATCATGCGTAGGGAGTCGAAAAATGAATACGCTCAAACGTGCACGCACGCTATTCACGGTGACGACACTGATCGCCGTGCTGGGCAGTCTTGGCGCTTGCGACAACATGTCGAGACGCGACCGCGATACGGTGATCGGCGCGGGCGTGGGTGGCGTGGCCGGCGCGGCGATCGGCGGCAATGCGCTCTCCACCGTGGGCGGCGCAGCGGTGGGTGGCGTGATCGGCAATCAGGTGGGCAAGTAAGCGTTAGCGCCAGTACGGATCGACGATGCGGCTGCACGACGGGCTGCACGATCGAAGCGACGGCACAGAACAGAAACGACACGACAGGCAACACGCCATCCACGGCGTGCATCAGGGAAGGATGCGCGGCGCAGACCCTCACGGGCTGCGCCGCGTTTGCTTGGGTCGCTGGCGTCGCGGCCGCAGGACTGCGCGAAATATTCGGTTAACGACGCATCGCGCAAAGCGTGTTCGCACGGCGTAAGCTCGAACGAATCAGACGGCCCGAGCCTGATGGCGATCATCCTGCGCGGCCGTTCGCCACTCGCGGAGCCCGCCATGAAACGTCCGTCTGTGCTTGTGATCGCCGCCGCGAGCGCGCTCCCCGCGCTTTCCGGCTGCTACTACTACGCCCCCTACGGCTACCCGCCCTACTACTACGGCACCGTGCCCGTCGCCGCCACACAGCAGGAAACCGCGGTCGTGCAAACGGCGCCGAACCCCGCGCCTGCCGCCGTGCCCGACGCGCAGTATCCGGGACCGCTCTATCCCTCGCCGCCGGTTGCGATCGCCGTGCCTGCGTGGCCGGCCTATCCAGCATATCCAGCGGTCTACCCCGCGACCTATCCCGCCTACTACCCTTACCCTGCGTACGGCTGGGGCTGGGGCGCGCCCGCCGTCTCTTTCGGCTTCGGCTATTGGGGCGGCGGCAGGCACTGGCATCACTGATGTTCACGCACCCAGCCACGCCGCGAACTGCGCCACAAAACGGTGCCGGACCGTACTTTCCCTCCTTGACGCTCCCGTCTCGTTATCTATCCTCCAAGTGGGCTAGCGGGGATTGAAGCACCGCCTTAACTCGGCCGCCTGGCCGGGCCCTGAACTCCACAGCCGACGACGCGCCCCGGCGCATGCTGCCGCACTGCTGCGCCGATAACGAACCAGCATAAAGGAGACGTGATGTTCCACCAGCTGTTGACCCCCATCGGCAATTCGCTGCTGTTTTCGTTTCTGATCGCCGTGCTGCCGATTCTCACCGTGCTCGCCCTGCTCGGCTGGGCGCGGCGGCCTGCATGGCAAGCCTCGCTCGCGGGGCTCGTGGTCGGTCTGATCGTCGCGATCGCCGGCTGGCAGTTTCCGGTCAATCTCGCGATCAGCTCGGTGCTCGCGGGCGTGGTGTTCGCACTCTGGCCGGTGATGTGGATCGTCGTCACGGCGATCCTGCTCTACAACATCGCGCTGCGCTCGGGCCGCTTCGCGGCGTTTCGCATGTGGTTGCTCGACAATCTGCCCAACGACCGGCGCATCGTGCTCGTCGTGGTCGGCTTCTCGTTCGGCGCGCTGTTCGAAGGGATTTCCGGCTTCGGCACGCCAATCGCCATCACGAGTTCGCTGCTCATCATGCTCGGCTTCCCGACGCTCGAGGCCCTGACCTTCACGCTCATCTTCAACACGGCGCCTGTTGCGTTCGGTGCGCTCGGCGTGCCGATCACGGTGCTCGGCGCGGTCACGCACCTGCCCGCCGATCTGCTCGGTCAAATGGTCGGCCGCCAGTTGCCGTTCTTCGCCTTGCTGCTGCCGTTCTATGTCATTGCGATCTACGCGGGCATGGGCGGCATGCTGCGCATCTGGCCGGTGCTGCTCGTCTCGGGCGGCAGCTTCGCCCTCACGCAGTTCATCACCGCCAACTTCATCAACTACAGCCTCACCGACGTGCTCTCGTCGCTCGTCTCGCTGATCCTCACCATCCTGTTCCTGCGCGTGTGGAAGCCCGCGCCCGATCCGCGCTTCGCCATCAAGGTCGATCGCGCGAAGGAAGCGCGCGGCACCGTGACGGGCGCGCAGGGCTGGTATCCGTGGATCATCGTCGCGGCCGTCGTGATCATCTGGACCGTCGCGCGGGTCTTCACGATCGGCGAGGTGAAGGTGCCGTGGCCGGGCCTCGACAAGGCCGTCTACATCACGCTCTACAACACGCCCTATGGCGCGATCTGGGACTTCCAGCCGCTCGCCACCGGCACGGCGATTCTCGTCGCGGCGATCATCACCGCGTTCGTCGTGCGCCTGAAGCCCGCCGATTTCGGCGTCGCGATCGTCGATACCTGGGTGCAGACGCGCATCGCCATCCTCACGGTCGCGACCATCGTCGGGCTCGCGTTCCTCATGAACTACTCGGGGCTCACCTATACGCTGGGTCTCGCGGTGTCTTCGGTCGGCGCGTTCTTCCCGCTCGTTTCGGCCTTCCTCGGCTGGGTCGCGGTGTTCCTTTCGGGCAGCGACACCTCGGGCAATGCGCTGTTCGGCAACCTCCAGGTGGTAGCCGCGAAACAGCTCAATCTCAACCCCATCCTGATGGCGGCGACCAACTCGTCGGGTGGCGTCATGGGCAAGATGATCTCGCCGCAAAACATCGCGACGGGCGTCGCCACCACGGACCTCAAGGGCCAGGAAGGCATTGTGTTCGCGAAGACGTTCAAGCACTCGATCCTGTTGACCGTGTTGCTCGGCATCCTCGTGTGGCTGCAGCAGAACGTGCTCACCTGGATGATTCCGCACTGAGTACGGCTCGCCCGCGGGCATGAAAAAACCCGCCTGCGCGGCGATGCGCAGGCGGGTTTTCTTTTGCGGCCTTGAGCCAGACAACGCTGGCTCGAGCGTGCGCGCAATGCTTAGTGCAGTTCGTCGACCACGAGGCTCATGATCTCCTGCGCCGGACGCGACGAGTCGATCTGGCCGCTGTCGTCCACGATCGCGACGCGCGTCTGGTTGTCCGTCACGGCGCGTACGTTGAGCTTGTACTGCTTCGCGGTCTTTTCCTTGCGGCCGTGGAAGATCTGGTTCCAGAAGCCCTGCTCGTCCGAGCTGTGGTCCTTCGGATCGACATAGCGCACGTAGTAGATGCCCTTCGTGCGGTCGCGATCGTCCACCGTGAAGTTGGCGCGGTCGAGCGCGATGCCCACGCGCACCCATGCGCGGTCGTACGGCTCACCGAGCGTGAGCTCCGACGAAGTGTACTGACCCGACGTGCCCTGCGCGTTCGACGAGCCGCTGCCCGATTGCTGGCCCACGGCCGCGACGTTCTGCGCGGCCATGGCGGCCGCAGCGGCGTCCGGAGCCTTCGACTTCGCGTCGGTGCCCTTGCTGTTGGCCTTGGCGTCGGCTTCGGCCGCGACCTGCGCGTCGGGCACGCCCGGCTTCGCGTTCGCGAGCGTCATCATGAGGCGCTTGAGGTACTCGGCTTCGAGCGCGGGATCGTTGGGCTTCGGCACCCACTTGCTGGTGTCGTTGTTGGTGCCCGAGAGCTGTTCGCTCAGACCCTTCTGGCTGATGAACACATAGGTGCCGCCGCTGGGCGACGTTTCGAGGCGCGTGCGGTACTTGTTGCGCTCGGCGGTCACATACGAGTTGCCCGTGGCCCACGAGAGCGTGTTGCGGATGAGGCCGTCGCTGATCTTCGGATGGGTTTCGTTCCAGTCCGTTTCCATCACGCCCTTGTCGCGCTGGTCGACCACGAGCAGAAAGCCTTGTTCCTGCCAGAAGCGGCGCACTTGCGCCCAGACCTGCTCGGGCGTGCGGCTGTCGATGACGAGCCAGCTTTCCGTGCCGTCACGCTGGATATGCATGCCCGGCACCTGCGGGACCACCTGGGCCTCGTCGGACTGCGGCGCGGCGGCCTGGGTCTGCTTGAGCGAGGACAGCGAGGTTTCGCCGCCCTGCGGCGCGAGCGAGCGCTGGTCGGACGCTTCGTCGAGCATGTTCGGCGGCACAGCGAGCGAGGACTGCTTCGCCTTGGCGTCACTACGGTAATCGATCTTGCCTGGCGTCGGCGAGCTGCAGCCGGCGACCAGCCCGCCCGCCATCAGAAGCGCGAGCGCGCGTGCGGCAAGACGTTGATGAAAATCACTCATGTTCGGGTAATCCCTTCGGCTACGCCACGGCCAGTTTCCGTGGATCAACCAAACATTTTACCGGTCCGGCGGCCCGCTGTGCAAAAACCACGGGGTGGCACGCAATCCAGGCCCGATATCCGCAGCGGCGACGCGCGCCGAACCGCGGTCGCGGCACGGCAGACCGACCGCGCCTTAACATTCATCCACATTCGATCCGGCGCGGCGAACCTACTGAAAAGCCGCCAATTTCCTTTTGGATCAACGCATTAACTCCTCCCCACGCGCAAACGCTGCTTTGCGCTGTGCCGCCCTCCCGGCCTGGGACGCTCGCAAGAACGACCCTGGTGCTAATTTCATCTCGAAATCTCAAAAAAGATTCGTAAATAGCAGGACCGGAGAGCGTCATGAAAACTTGCAGCCTCACCCAGGCGGGCCGCGCCGCAGCCTTCGCCTGCGCGCTCAATTGCCTCGGCTTCGCCGCCGCGCCGGCCCGGGCCGCGCTCGGCGACACCGCGACCGTACCGGCCGGCGCCGCCCAACGCAGCATCGGTGGCGGCGCCGGCCGCGTCGTCAGCTACGTCGACGACAACGGCACGACCATCAACGCCTATGTGGGCAGCGCGGCCGGGACGGTCTTCGCGTACACGTGGCAGGGGCCGGCTCAGCCCAACGTGGGGGCACTACTGGGCCGTTACGCAGCCGACTGGCGCAGCGCCGCCGCGGCGCTTCACGCCACGGGCCGCAACGGCCTGCACGCTGCGCGCGTGGACGGCGCTCAGGTCGTGGTCGAGACGGCCGGCCACATGCGCGCCTACGTGGGACGCGCGTGGCTGCCCGCCGCACTTCCCGCTGGCGTGAGCGTCGGGGATCTCCAATGAAGGCCCGCTCCCGGCGCCTCGCCCTCGTCGCCCCCCTCGCGCTCTTCTCGCTTTGCGCCGCGCTCACCGCGTGCGGTGGCGGCGATGCCGGAACCGCGTCCGCGAGCACAGGCGCCGCGGAACCCGCCAGCGCCCCAACTGCCTCGAGTGCGCCGTCGACCGCCGGCACGAGCCGCACGATTCCGCAATCGACCACGCCCAATGTCGTGGCCGTCACGGTGGGCCCGACACCCACCTCGACGCGCAACATGCTGATGACGAGCGTCACGGTCTGCGTGCCGGGCACCGCGGACTGCGCGAGCGTCGACAACGTCCAGGTCGATACCGGCTCCCAAGGCCTGCGCCTGCTCGCTTCGGCGCTGCCGGCGGGCTTCTCGCTGCCCCCCGTGCCAGCCGGTGCGGGGGTCGACGTCGCCGGCGAATGCGCCGTGTTCGGCACGGGCTACACGTGGGGCACAGTGCGCAGCGCCGACGTGAAGCTCGCGGGCGAGACTGCCGCTTCATTGCCGATCCAGTTGATCGCCGACCCGGCCGTGCCCGCGTCAGCGCCGGACGGCTGCGCCGGCAGCGGCCTCGCGATGAACAGCGCCGCCACGCTGCGCTCGAACGGCATTCTCGGAGTCGGGCCGTTCAGCGCCGATTGCGGCGTGTCCTGCGTCAGGGCGGCCGCCACGCCGTGGTACTACGCCTGCCGCGCGAGCGGCTGCACGGCGAGCGCGCAACCGCTTGCGCAACAAGTCAGCAACCCGGTGGCGGGCTTTGCCACCGACAACAACGGCGTGATCATCGACCTGCCGCCCCTGGCCGACAGCGGCGCGTCCGGGGTGAGGGGGTCGATGATCTTCGGCATCGGCACGCAGGCGAACAACGCGCTCGGCAGCGCGACGGTGCTGCGCGCGAACTCGGGCACCGGCTATGTGAAGACGACGACATCGGACGGCACGGTCTACTCGCTGAGCTACCTCGACACGGGCTCGAACGCGCTGTACTTCAACAGCCCGACGATGACGCGCTGCGGGTTCTGGTATTGCCCGAGTTCGCCGGTCAGCCTCGGTGCGACGATAGCCGGCATCGACGGTGTGGGCGCTTGCGTGACCTTCGCGGTCGCAAGCTCGACGACGCTGCTCGCCACCGGCAACTGGGCCTTCAGCAATCTCGCTGGCTACAACGGTCGCGCGTTCGGCTGGGGACTGCCGTTCTTCTTCGGGCGCCGCGTGTTCACGGCGATCGCCTTGCAGGACACACCTGCAGGCAGCGGACCATTCTTCGCGTTTTGAGCGCGCCGGCGATCACCGGAGTCTTATCAGCTACAAACGACGAAGGCCTCTTGCGAGGCCTTCATGAGCGCAGAATGCGCCAACGACGGGTGCGGCCGTAGCAACGCCACGGCGAGCAGCGTGCGTTCGTTTTAATCGTTGGCGGCGTTCGGGTCGGGCGTGGTCTTCGCGAGCTTAGGCGGCGCGAGCCAGCGGAACGTCGCGAGGCCCGACTCGTTGAAGGTGCACTCCGCGGCCGCCGGTGTGCCGACGGCCTTCTTGATACCAAGCTTTGCGACCAGCGCGGCGACCGGCGTGGTCGGCTTGCCCTCTGGCGTGCCGCCTTGGGCGACCGGAGCGGTGGGAACCGAAATCGTGCCGGGCAGCGCCGCCGCCTGCACCATCGGCGCCGTGACCGTGGGCGCCTCGTTGGCGCCCTGCGCCGTGGTGGACGCCGCCGCCGATGCCGCCGATGCGGCCGAGGCAGACGGCGCCGACGCGACCACGGCGGCCGAAGCCGCGCCGTTCTCGAGCTGCCCTTCGACCACCACACGGGCGCCACGATACGTCGTCGCGCTATGCGTGACCTTGAGGTCGCCGAGCGTCGTCTCGGCAAGGCGGCTACGCATCGCCTCTTCGCAGGCGCTGGTGTTGCGGTACTGCGCCGCGCATCCCGCGAGCAGGGTGACGGCGGCCGCGAGGCCGGCGAAGCATGCGTTACGTGTGTTCATCGCTCATCCGATTTTCAGGCTGCGGCAATTGTAGCGTACGGGGCGGGGAATCCCTGACGGCGCTCGCGCCCACCTGCGACCCTGCTATCATCGCTGCTGTATATCCGTACAGTGCCACGCGTGCTTCCCGACTCTCCCGATCCGTTCTATTACCTCGCGAACTTCGAGCGTGCGCTAGCGTGGCTCGACGCGCGCTGCGCCGACCTGTTCGACGACGCCGAGCGCCGCTTCGCCGACGAATTCGTGCAGGTGCCGCAAGCATCTCGCGCGCTCTTCGTGCGCATGCTGATGCGTAAGGGTCCCTATTTTCGCGCCAGCCGGCTCGCGTACGACGAGATCGGCTGCCCGCGCGCGGCTGCGGCACCGCTCGTCGCGGCGGGTTGGCTCGACGACGCGCCCGCACTCGATCTCGGCGCGCTCGCCGCGCTCGTGACGAAAGCCGAACTGCAAGCGCTCGCCGAGCGACTTGGCATCGCGCTCGAAGCTCGCGCCACGCGCGCGGCAACGCTCGAGGCGCTCGATGCACACTATGCCGCCGCGCCCGAACCGCGCGACTGGCGTGCGTGGTTCCCGGCTTCGTCCGACACTGTGCTTTTGTTCGCGAGCGCCCCGCTCTGCGAGCGCCTGCGCCTGATGTTCTTCGGCAACCTGCATCAGGACTGGTCGGAGTTCGTGCTCGCCGACCTCGGCGTCTTTCGCTACGAAAGCGTGCCCTTCGATCACGCCTCGCGTGCGTTCCAGCGACGCGAGGACATCGACGCGTATCTGGCGCTGCGCGATTGCCGCGACGGACTCGAGAGCGCCGCCGAGACCCAGGACTTCGACGCTGCCGGCGCCATCACCGCAACACTCGCAGCACTCGACGCGCTGGCCCCGCGCACGCACGCGAACGCCTGGCTGCGCGCTCGCCACGACAAGCTGCGTCACGCCGCGGGGCTCGCCGCCGAGCGCGCGGGCGAACCCGAACTCGCGTGGCGCGCTTATCTCGACTGCGCTCACCCTGAATCGCGTTACCGCCGCGTGCGTGTGCTCGAACAACTGAACCGACGCGAGGAAGCGCTGGCGCTCGCGCAGACCATTGCCGATGCGCCCGCGAACGAAGAGGAAGCGCAGCGCGCGGCGCGCACGCTCGGGCGTCTCGCGCGCACCCGGGCGAAGTCGAAGACGAGCGCCGGGCCGGGGTTCGCGCAGCTCGAACTCGCGCTGCCCGCGGCGCCTGGCCCACTGCGCGTCGAGGAAGCCACGCGCATCGAGCTCGCCACGCCGCAAGCGCCCGTGTTCTATGTCGAGAACACGCTGATCAACGCGCTCTTCGGCCTGCTCTGCTGGCCCGCGCTGTTCGCGCCGATGCCAGGCGCGTTCTTCCACCCGTTCCAGCGCGGCCCCGCCGACCTGCACGCCGCCGACTTCGTCGCACGACGTGCTTCGCAGTTCGAAACATGTCTCGCCGAACTCGAAACGCGCGCCTACCGCGAGTCGATTGTGCGCCGCTATGCGGAAAAATCCGGCATCCAGTCACCGTTCGTCGCGTGGCCCGCATTGAGCGACGAACTGCTCACGCTCGCCCTCGACTGCTTCCCCGCCGCTCATCTGCGCCTGTGGTTCGAGCGACTGCTGCGCGAACCCGTCGCGAACCGCTCGGGTCTGCCCGATCTCGTGCGCTTCTGGCCGCACGAGCGGCGCTACGAACTGATCGAGGTGAAAGGCCCCGGCGACCGCTTGCAGGACAACCAGCGCCGTTGGCTGGCCTATTGCGTGCAGCACTGCATGCCGGTTTCCGTATTGCAGGTGCGTTGGCCCAACCTGCCAGACGAAGCCGACGACAGCGCCGGCCAGGCGCTGCCCGCGCCATGAGCTACACGGTGGCCGTGCGCACGCTGTGCGAGTTCACCGCGAAGCGCGGCGACCTCGACTTGCGCTTCACGCCCTCGCCCGACGCAAGCGACGGCCGCGCCGGCCACGCCGCCATCGCCGCGCGGCGCCCGCCCGGCTACGAGACCGAGATCGCGCTTTCCGGCACGTTCGAATCGCTGAGCGTGCGCGGTCGCGCCGACGGCTACGATCCCGCGCGCCGCAGGCTCGAAGAATTCAAGACCTATCGCGGCGACCTCGATGCGATGCGCGAGAATCAGCGCGCGCTGCACTGGGCGCAGTTGCGCGTCTACGGCGCACTTCTCTGCGAAAAACTCGGCCTCGATGCGCTCGAACTCGCTTTGGTGTACTACGACATCGGTTCGGGGCGCGAGACGGCGCTCGTCGAGCATGCGAGCGCGCGGGAATTGCGCACCGCGTTCGAAACGCAATGTCGTCGCTTCGTTGCATGGGCCGAGCAGGAAAGCGCCCACCGCGCCGCACGCGATACCGCGCTTGCCACACTGTGCCTGCCGCATCCGCAGTTTCGACGCGGCCAGCGCGATCTTGCCGAAGCCGTCTGGCGCGCGGCGACGCAGGGACGCTGTCTGCTCGCGCAGGCGCCCACCGGCATCGGCAAGACCATCGGCACGCTCTTTCCGCAGTTGAAGGCTTGCCCGCGCGCGGCGATCGACAAGGTCGTATTTCTGAGCGCGAAAAGCTCTGGGCGTCAGTTGGCACTCGACGCGCTCGCTACGCTGACAAGCGCGCAAGACGAAGCAAGCGCCGAAGCGCATCGAACGCCCGTGCCCCTGCGCGTGCTCGAACTCGTCGCGCGCGAAAAGTCGTGCGAGCATCCCGAAGCGGCATGTCATGGCGAATCATGCCCGCTTGCGCGCGGCTTTTACGACCGTCTGCCGGCCGCGCGTGCGGCGGCGCTCGAGCGCGTGCGGCTCGATCGCGCGGCACTGCGCGAGGTGGCGAGCGAGCATGCCGTCTGCCCGTACTACCTTGGCCAGGAACTCGCGCGCTGGAGCGACGTGATCGTCGGCGACTACAACTACTGGTTCGACGCGAGCGCCATGCTCTTTATGCTCGCCGCGCACAACCAGTGGCGCGCGAGCGTGCTCGTGGACGAAGCCCACAACCTCCCCGAGCGCGCCCGCGCGATGTATTCGGCGGAACTCGTGCAAACGCGCATCGACGCCGTGCGCCGCGCCGCGAGCGCACCGCTCAAGCGCGCGCTCGCGCGCCTGCAGAAGCACTGGAACGCGCAGAACGCCGTGTTGCCCGGCGCCTGGCGCGCGAGCGACACCTTGCCCGAAGGCCTCGTCGCCGCGCTTGGCGACGTGATCGGGGCGATCGGCGACCAGCTCGCCGAACCCGCGCTCGTGCGCGATCCCGAACTCGAGCGCTTCTATTTCGACGCCCTGCACTTCACGCGCATTGCCGAACGCTTCGATACGCATTCACTCTTCGACGTCACGCCATTGGCGCATCAGAACGCGCGCCGCCCGCGTTCCACGATCGCCATCCGCAACATCGTGCCGGCGGATGCCTTGCGCCCGCGCATCGCCACGGCACACAGCATCACGCTCTTCTCGGCGACGCTCTCGCCCACGCATTACTACAGCGACATGCTCGGGCTGCCCGCCAACACGGTGAGCATCGACATCGACACGCCATTTCGCGCCGAGCAGCTCGACGTCCACATCGCCCGGCATATCTCGACGCGCTATAAGGACCGCGAACGTTCGCTCGAAGCGCTGGTCGGGCGCGTGGCCGCGCAATTTGTCGAACGCCCCGGCAACTATCTGTGCTTTTTCAGCAGCTACGACTATCTGCAGCAAGCCGCCGATGCGTTTGCGGCACGCCATCCGGAGGTGCAAGTCTGGCTCCAGTCGCGCACCATGGACGAAGCGGATCAGCAGGCCTTCGTCGCGCGCTTCGTGGAAGGCGGCTGCGGCATCGGTTTCGCGGTGCTGGGCGGCGCGTTCGGCGAGGGCATCGATCTGCCGGGCACACGTCTCATCGGCACGTTCATCGCGACGCTCGGCATGCCGCAGGTGAACGCCGTGAACGAGGCGATGCGCGCACGCATGGATACGCTCTACGGCGACGGCTTCGACTACACCTACCTGATTCCGGGCCTGCGCAAGGTCGTGCAGGCTGCCGGGCGCGTGATCCGCACCGAGCAGGATCGCGGTGTCGTACACCTGCTGGACGACCGCTTCGCACAGCCCGGCGTGCGCGCGCTGCTGCCCACGTGGTGGCGTATCGCCACGAGTTAATCTGGATTCCAGATCAATCGTAACGTAAAAAACTGGCGCACGTTTCGGTGCGCCAGCCGGTGCTCCACTCAATCAAACAGGCTTCGCCTTGCCCCCGCCCTTGCCGCTCTTCTTCGGAGGCGGGGGCGGTGGATCGCCTTCCATGTCGTCGGCGGCCATCTCGCTCGCGATTTCGTCGACAGGCGGTGCCGCCGTTTTCTTCTTCTTCGCCGGCTTGCTCTCCTTCACGTCGGGTGGCACAGCGATCTTACTGATCGTGACTCGGTCGTTCGTTTTGTCGTAGCCGATCTCGACGGTATCGCCCGACTGCAGCGCGTCGCCGAGTATCTCTTTGGCAAGGCGCGTTTCCACTTCCTGGCGAATCTGCCGCTTGAGTTCGCGCGCACCGAACTCCGGCTGATAGCCGGCCTCCACGAGATGATCGACGAGCGTCTGACCCATCAAGAGCGTGATGCCCTGCGCGGACGCCGTGCGCGTCACGCGCTCGAGCTGGATCTGCACGATCGCGCGGATGTTCTCGCGCGAGAGCGCGTGAAACACGATGATTTCATCGATGCGATTGAGGAACTCGGGCCGGAAGTGCCCCTTGAGCACCTTCATGAGTTCGGCACGGATCGTCTTGTCGTCGAGCCGCGACTTCTCCGGGCGCTCGAGGTTGTCCATGATGATCGACGCGCCCAGGTTGCTCGTGGCGATCAGAATCGTGTTGCTGAAGTCGACTACGCGACCTTTGCCGTCCGTTAAACGCCCGTCGTCGAACACCTGCAGCAGCACGTTGTAGACGTCCGCGTGCGCCTTCTCGATCTCGTCGAGCAGAATCACGCTGTACGGGCGGCGCCGCACGCGCTCGGTAAGCTGGCCACCCTCGTCGTAGCCCACGTAGCCCGGCGGCGCGCCGATGAGCCGCGCCACCGCATGACGCTCCATGTACTCGCTCATGTCGATGCGGATGATCGCCTGCTCGTCGCCGAACACGGTTTCCGCCAGCGCCTTCGCAAGCTCGGTCTTGCCTACGCCGGTCGGCCCGAGGAACAGGAAGGTCGCGATCGGCCGGTTCGACTGACCGAGTCCGGCGCGCGAAAGACGTACGGCGTCGCTTACGGCGACCACGGCATCTTCCTGGCCTACCACGCGTTCGCGCAGCGTCTCTTCCATCTTGAGCAGCTTCTGGCGCTCTTCCTGGGTGAGATCCGCGACCGGAATGCCAGTGAGCCGCGACACGACCTCGGCAATCGACGCCACCGTGACTTCGAGCGTTTCCGAACCCGTCTTGCGCTGCCACGCCTCAGTCAGCTCTTCGAGCTTTGCCTGCTTCTCGTTGATGCGCTCCTCGAAACCCTTAGCCTCGTCGAAGCGCTTGCGCGACGCCGCGTAGTCCTGCTCGCGTTTGAGTTGCGCGATCTCCGCTTCGAGTTCCTGCATCTCGGCGGGACGCGACGTCGAACCGATCCGCACGCGCGCGGCTGCCTGGTCGATGAGATCGATCGCCTTGTCCGGCAAGAAGCGTGACGTGATGTAGCGATCCGACAATTCGGCCGCGGCCACGAAGGCGTCGTCGGCGAAGGTCACCTGATGGTGGGCTTCGAGCTT
Organism: Paraburkholderia sp. BR14312; assembly: GCF_040948675.1. NCBI lineage: Bacteria > Pseudomonadati > Pseudomonadota > Betaproteobacteria > Burkholderiales > Burkholderiaceae > Paraburkholderia > Paraburkholderia sp. BR14312. Next base: position 150,338 of record NZ_JBFPKI010000004.1, on the reverse strand, counting down.
GTCGCGCAAACCGCGCAGGATCACGATGGTTTGCTCGACCGTGGGCTCCGGCACGAGCACGGGCTGAAAGCGCCGTTCGAGTGCCGCGTCTTTCTCGATGTACTTTTGATACTCGTTCAGCGTCGTGGCACCAATGAGGCTCAACTCGCCGCGCGCCAGCGCGGGCTTCAGCACGTTGGCAATATCGAGTCCGCCTTCGCCGCCGCCCTGCCCCGCGCCAACGATCGTGTGCAGTTCGTCGATGAAGAGGATCAACTCGTCGTGTTTCGCGGTCACTTCGTCGATCAGCTGCTTCGCGCGCTCCTCGAACTCGCCGCGGTACTTCGCGCCCGCGACCATCGAATTGATGTTCACCTCCACGAGCCGCTTGCCGCGCAGCACCTCCGGCACGTCGCCATTGACGATGCGCTGTGCGAGCCCTTCCACGATGGCGGTCTTGCCCACGCCCGGCTCGCCGATCAGCACCGGGTTGTTCTTCTTGCGCCGCGCGAGCACTTCGATCGTGCTCTCGATTTCCTGCGCGCGGCCCAGCACCGGATCGAGCTTGCCTTGCCGTGCCATGGCTGTCAGGTCCCGGCCGAACTTGTCGAGCGTGGGCGTGCCCGTAGGCGCATCGACGCGGCCATCTTCCGCGCCCTTGCCCACGACCTTCACGACCTTCTGGCGCAGCGCCTCGGGCGTCACGCCGTACTTCTTGAGCAGCGCGCCCGCAATGCTGTCGGGCACCGCGGCGAGTCCGATCAGCAGATGCTCGGGGCCGACGTACGAGTGACCGAGATCGCGCGAGGCCTGAAACGCGAACTGAAACGCTTTTTTCAGGCGCGGCGAAATCGTCATCTTGTCGATGGGCGCGTCGGGTGAAGCCGTGCCCTTTTGCGCGTGCTGATCGATATAGCCTTTGATGTCCTGCGGCGAGAGCTTCAACTCCTTCAGGAGTGCGGCGCAAACATCGGTGTCCGCCAGGACGTACAGCAGGTGTTCCGTGTCGAGTTCATTGCGCTGCAGTTCATGGGCTTTCTCCGCGGCGCGCTGCAGGATTTCGAGCGTCTGCTCGCTGAATGCATCGGTCGCATCGACGGATTCGCGCGGCACCTCGGCGGCGAGGTCGTGCCCCTCGTCGTCGTGCTCGTCATCGCCGCCTTGTCCACCGAAAAAGCGCGACAGGCCACTGCCGCCCAGCAGCGAATCGAACGGGTTGAGCATGCTTTGGTGACGCATCAGTTGGCGGTAGTCGTAGTCGCAGATCGACATGGACTTGCGCTGCCCGTTTTGCACGACAGTCACGCGCGCGACTGCAGGCCGGGAGTTACAAATTTCGCAAAGAGTGGGCATGGTCGGCTTGTCTCCGGAGGTTCGGAATCGCGCCGCCGAAGTTGGCAAAACGCTGGCACAACCTCGCGGCATGATTCGGTGCAACGCGAGCGCTCATGCAGCGGTTGCACCAGCAAAGCGACAAATCGGCGAGCACGCGCTGAACACGACGACGCGGTGCTGTGGCTGACGATGACCTTGCGGACGGCATGAATCGCACCTATCGCGTGCGCATGCCGCCCTGCACAGGTGCAAACGATTGTGGCAGGAAACGATCGCCGGCGCGTCGAACATGCGCCGCTCGGTGCGAGATGCTTGAGCGGCCACAGCAAAGAAAAAGGGCGGGACATGAGTCCCGCCCTGAGAGCGCGCTCGGCGCGCGCGAGGAGAGCAACTGCGCGTGGCAGTCATCCGCAAAAATTACGCCGCGGTGTCACGCGCGATGCAAGAACACGGTCATGATTTTCATGGCGCCAGCAGGTTTGCAATCGTGTGCGCCACGCGTTGCTCAGCGGCGGTTCGAGCCCGACACCACGTCGATCCACACGGCAAGCACGAGAATGCCGCCCTTCACAATCATCTGCCAATACGCGTCCACGTCGAGCATCGACATGCCGTTGTCGAGGCTCGCCATCACGAGTGCGCCGATCAGCGCGCCATACACGGTGCCGGAACCGCCGCGCATCGACGTGCCGCCGATAAAGCAGGCCGCAATCGCGTCGAGTTCGCCCATCGTGCCCGCCGAGGGCGAACCCGCCGCGAGACGCGCCGTATTGACGATACCCGCGAAGGCACACATGAGACCCATGAGCGCGAAAATGACAAGCTTCACGCGGTTCGTGTTCACGCCCGAAAGACGCGTGGCTTCGAGGTTCGAGCCCACCGCGTAGATACGCCGGCCGAACACGGTTTGCGTGGCGATCCATGTGAAGATACCGAGCAGCGCGAGCAGCAGCAGCACGGGCACCGGTATGCCGCCATAGCTGTCGAGCATCAGCACGAAGGCAAGCAGGATCGCACCCGCGCCGACGATCTTCACGCCGTCTTGCCAGAGTGGGACGACGCTCAGCTGATAGCGCCTGCGGTTCGCACGCTGGCGCACCGTAAGCACGGCGAGCAGCACGAAGAGCGCGAGCGCCAGCACGTCGCCCGCCACGCGCGGCAAGTAGCCCTGGCCGAGAAACACGAAGTGATCGGACACCGGCGCGATGGTCGAGCCGCCCGTGATGCCGAGCAGCACGCCGCGAAACGCGAGCATGCCGCCGAGACCCACGATGAACGACGGCACGCGGCGGTACGTCGACCACCAGCCGTTGAAGAGTCCGACGAGCACGCCAAGCACGAGCACCGCCGGCACGGTCACGCCGATCGGCCAGCCGCGATTCACATCGAGAATCGCCGCGACGCCGCCGAGCAGGCCGAGCAGCGAGCCGACCGAAAGGTCGATCTCGCCCGCGATGATGACGAACACCATGCCGCACGCGAGCATGCCGGTAATCGACATCTGCCGCAGCAGGTTCGACACGTTGCGCGGCGTGACGAACGCGCCGTGCGTGAGCAGCGAAAAGAACAGCCAGATCACCGCCACTGCGAGCAGCAGCGCGAGGATCTTGTAGCGCGCAAAAAGTTGCTGGAAACGCATGGCGAAGCCATTACCGCCTTGCGGCAGGTCTTCGCGTGCGCCCTGGGTCGTGACGTCGGGGGTCATACTGCACTCGCTGTATCGGGTTGGGCGCGCACGCTCTGGATCGCTGCGCCGAGAATGTCTTCCTGCGTGAGGTCGTCATTGACGAAGTCGCCGCGCAACTCGCCCTCGCCGATCACGAGCACGCGGTCGCTGATGCCCAGCACTTCGGGCAATTCGGACGACACCATCACGATCGCCACGCCGCGTTTGGCCAACTGGAAGATCAGTTTGTAGATCTCGTACTTCGCGCCGACATCCACGCCGCGCGTCGGCTCGTCGAGGATCAGCACCTTGGGGTCGGTGAGCAGCATCTTGGTGAGCACCGCCTTCTGCTGATTGCCGCCCGAGAGGCTCGCAATCGACAGCATGGGGTTCGCCGCGCGCACCGAAAGGCGCTGCATCTCCGTGCGGATCGTATCGAGTTCGGCGGCCGTGTCGATGCGGCCGTGCCTCGAAAAGCGCTGCAGCACCGAGAGCGTGATGTTGTGGCCCACGCCCAGTTGCGGCACGATGCCGTGACGCTTGCGGTCCTCGGGCACCATGGCGATGCCCGCGTTGATCGCGTCGAGCGGCGAACGGATTTTCAGCGGCTTGCCATCGAGCAGGACCGTCGCGGTGCATGCGCCCGCATACGCACCGAAGATCGCCTGCATGGTTTCCGTGCGGCCCGCGCCGACGAGTCCGGCCACGCCGAGGATTTCGCCGCGACGCACCGAGAACGAGACGTCGTCCACGCGCTTGCGGCGCGGGTTCGTCACGTCGTAGCAGGTCACGTTGCGGGCCTCGAACACGACCTCGCCGATGTCATGCGCCTCGCGCGGAAAGAGATTGCGGATCTCACGCCCCACCATCTGCGCGATGATCCGATCGGTCGTGAGCGTCGCCATCGGCTCGGTGGCCACGTGCCGGCCGTCGCGAATCACGCTCACCGTGTCGCACACGGCCTCGACCTCGTCGAGCTTGTGCGAGATGTAGACGCACGCCACGCCGCGGCGCTTCAGGTCGCGCACGATGTCGAGCAGGATCTTCGTTTCCGCCGCCGTGAGCGAAGACGACGGCTCGTCGAGAATCAGCAGCTTCGCGCGCTTGTTCAGCGCCTTCGCGATCTCGATGAGCTGTTGATGGCCGCCGCCATAGTTCATCACCGGCTGCGCCACGTTGATGGCGTCGATGTTCAGCTCGCGCAGCAATTCGTCGGCGCGCTGGTACATCGCCGCGTAATTCATGCGCCCGCCCGGAAGCGTGATTTCGTTGCCGAGAAAGATGTTCTCGGCTACCGACAGCTCGGGCACGAGCATCAGTTCCTGGTGGATGATGACGATGCCCGCGCGTTCGGTGTCGCGCACGCTTTGCGCTTCGAGCGGCACGCCTTCCCAACGGATCTCGCCGCTCCAGGTGCCGTGCGGGTACACGCCCGAGAGCACTTTCATGAGCGTGGATTTGCCGGCGCCGTTCTCGCCGCACAGCCCCACGCATTCGCCGGGCCGCACGGTGAGGTCGATGCCGTCGAGCGCTTTCACGCCCGCAAAGGACTTGACGATGCCGCGCATCGTCAGCAAGGGTTCGGTCATACGCTGGTTACTCGCTGCGATGGCCCGCGCGCGACGCAGTGGCCACATTCGTGGCCACGCTCCTGGCGCGCGCGGGCCGTCAGGCCATAAGCGTTACTGGCTTGCCAGTTGCGCCTGCGTATAGAAGCCGTCCTTCACGACGACGTCCACGTTGCTCTTCGTGAGCAGCGTCGGCTGCAGCAGCACCGTATCGACCTTCTTCTTGCCGTTGTCGTACTGCGCGTTGTACGCCGGCTTCTGGCCCTTCGCCAGATCGACGGCGAGCTTCGCGGCTTCGCCCGCGATGAGCTTGAGCGGCTTGTAGACCGTCATGGTCTGCGTGCCCGCCACCACCCGCTTGACCGCTGCGAGGTCCGCGTCCTGGCCCGACACCGGCACCTTGCCCGCGAGATGCTGCGCGGCGAGCGCCTGGATCGCGCCGCCTGCCGTGCCGTCGTTCGAGGCGACGACTGCGTCGATCTTGTTGTTGTTCGCGGTGAGCGCGTCTTCCATGATGCGCAGCGCCGTCGACGCGCTCCACTCCGGCACCCACTGCTGGCCGACCAGTTTGATGTCGCCACGGTCGATGGCCGGCTTGAGGACCTTCAACTGTCCTTCACGCAGCATCTTCGCGTTGTTGTCGGTCGGCGCGCCGCCCAGCAGGAAGTAGTTGCCCTTCGGCTGTGCATCGTAGACGCCCTTCGCCTGTAGCTCGCCCACCTTCTCGTTGTCGAACGAGATGTACGCGTCGATGTCGGCGTCGAGGATCAGGCGGTCATACGAAACGACCTTGATGCCCGCCTTCTTCGCTTCGGCAACGACATTGGTGAGCGCCTTCGAGTTGAACGGCACGATCACGATCACATCCACGCCGCGCGAGATGAGGTTTTCGATCTGCGAGACCTGACGCTCTTCGCTCGCGTCCGCCGACTGCACCGACACCTTCGCGCCCATCTTTTCCGCGGCGGCGACGAAGTAGTCGCGGTCACGCGACCAGCGCTCGACACGCAGGTCGTCGATGCAGAAGCCGATCTCGGGATGATCCTTGCTCGCGTGCGCGAGCGGTGCAGCAAGCGACAGGCTCGCGAGCACGGCCCCGCATACGAGCGAACTCAGAACCGAACGACGTTTGGCGAAATTCATGTCTCCATACTCCTCTTGATGCCGGTGCGCAGGCGCGCGCGAACGCGTCGCCGCCGCGGCGATGGTTATCAGGGTGCTGCCGATGTAAATGCGGAACACACGCGAAACAGCACAGCGTGCGGTATAACCGTAGGACGACTAATCAGCTGCACGACTACACTGGCCGTGCAGTTTTTTCTTCGCCGGCGCCGCTAGTCAGGCGCCGGTGGCGAAAACCGGTTCGAGCGCGCGATACAGCGCGCTAAAGGTTGGACGGCGCGCCTCGCGATACCAGGCGTGGCGTGCGGCGTCAGGTTCGCGAATCGCCAGCACGGGCGGCTGCGGGCACACTTCGTCGAGCGGCGCGCCCGGTTCGAGCGCGAGATGCGCAAGGCGCGCGGCGCCAAGGGCCGGCCCCACCTCGCCGCCTGCGCGCAACGTGAGCGCGCGGCCGCTGATATCGGCGAGCATCTGCGTCCACCAGGCGCTGCGCGAGCCGCCGCCAATTACCGTGATCGTGTCCGGCACGAGCCCCGCCGCATGCAACGCATCCATGCCGTCGAGCAGCGCGAAGCCCACGCCTTCCAGCGTTGCGTTCGCCAGATCGGCGCGCGAGGTCTGCGGGGTCATACCGTAGAACACGCCCTTCGCGTTGACGTTGTTGTGCGGCGTGCGCTCGCCGCTCAGATACGGCAGGAACCACGGCCGGCGCGCGTCGCGCTCGGCGTTCGAGTTCGCTTCGGCGTCGGCGAGCAGCGCGGCGACGCTTTCGTAACGCGTCAACTGCGCCGTGAAGTCGAGGCAACTGGCCGCGTTGAGCATCACGGACATCAAGTGCCACGTGTGCGGCAACGCATGGCAGAAGCTGTGCACCGCGGAATCGGGATTGGCAAGAAAGCCGTCCGAAACTGCGAAATAGACACCGGAAGTGCCGAGCGAAAGCATCGCGTCGCCGGGCCGCACGATGCCCACGCCCACGGCGCCCGCCGCGTTATCGCCGCCACCCGCCACGACCGGGATTTCGCGCAGGCCGAATTGGCGCGCGAGTTCGGGCCGTAGCGTGCCGGTCACCTGGTTGCCTTCGAATACCTCCGGCATTTGGGCGCGCGTGAGGTCGCAGGCCGAGAGCAGCGTGTCGCTATAGTCGCGCTTCGCAATATCGAGCCACAGCGTGCCGGCGGCATCGGAGGGATCGGTGGCGAACACGCCCGTGAGCAGCCAGCGCAAATAGTCCTTCGGCAACAGCACGTGCGCGATGCGCGCGAAGATCTCAGGCTCGTGCTTGCGCACCCACAACAGCTTCGGCGCCGTGAAGCCCGGCATCGCGAGATTGCCCGCGATGGCGTGCAACTGCGGTACGGCGCGCTCCAGCTCGAGACATTCGGTATCCGAACGACCGTCGTTCCACAGTATGGCGGGACGCAGTACCTCGCCCTGCGCGTCGAGCAGCGTCGCGCCGTGCATCTGGCCGGTCAGGCCGAGCGCCTCGATGCGTGCGGGGTCGAAGCCGCGCCCGCGCGCCTCGTCGATGAGTGCGCGCAACGCGCTCTGCGTGGCGAGCCACCAGTCTCGCGGCGCCTGTTCGGACCAGCGCGGCTGCGGCCGGCTCACGGTGAGCGGCGCGCTCGCGCTGCCGAGCACATCGCCCGCGCGATCGAGCAGCACGGCCTTCACGCCCGACGTGCCGAGGTCGATACCGATGAACATGTCTCCGTCCTGATTTTTTGCGTCAGTTCGCCTTCAATCGCAAACGGCGCAATTGCGAATTTGACGGCGCGCGCTAATGATTTTTCGCGCGCCGTGGCACGGCTAGCGCTGGCCGTAGATGGCCTGGTTCACGACATTCTCGAGCCGCTCCTGCTGGCCGCTCGCGTGCTGCGGATTCATGCCGTGCGAGATTGCGTCGGCGGCGAGCGACGAGAGCGAATAGCCGCCGGCGAGAATCTTGCGGCCGAACTCGCTGTCCCAGCCCGCGTAACGCTGGCTGCGGAACTGCTCGAGCCGGTCGTTTTCCACGAGCGCCGCACCGCGCTCGAGCGCCAGCGCGAGCACGTCGATCGCACCCACGTGACCATAGAACATGTCTTCCGGATCGCTGCTCGCGCGGCGCACCTTCGCGTCGAAGTTCATGCCGCCCGTGGTAAAGCCGCCGTGGCGCAGGATCTCGTAGAACGCGAGCGTCAGTTCTTCGACGCTGTTCGGGAACTGGTCCGTATCCCAGCCGTTTTGCGGATCGCCGCGGTTCGCGTCGACGCTGCCGAACACACCCAGCGCGAACGCGGTGGCGATTTCGTGATGGAACGAGTGGCCTGCGAGCGTCGCGTGATTGGCCTCGATATTCACGCGGATTTCGTTTTGCAGACCGTATTGCGTGAGGAAGCCGTGCACCGTCGCAACGTCGTAGTCGTACTGGTGCTTGGTCGGCTCCTGCGGCTTCGGCTCGATCAGCAGCGTGCCGGTGAAGCCGGTGCGGTGCTTGTGCTCGACCACCATCGAAAGGAAGCGTGCGAACTGCTCGCGCTCGCGCTTGAGGTCGGTATTGAGCAGCGTGTCATAGCCTTCGCGGCCACCCCACAGGACGTAGTTCTCGCCGCGCAGCTTGCGCGTCGCGTCGAGCGCATGACATACCTGCGTGGCCGCGTAGGCGAAGACTTCGGGGTTGGGGTTGGTCGCGGCGCCGCCGGCGTAGCGCGGATTCGAAAACAGGTTGGCGGTGCCCCAGAGCAGTTTCACACCGCTCGCCTGCTGGCGCTCGCCGAGGTAGTCGACCATGCGCTTGAAGTTTTCCGTGTAGTCCTTCAGGTCCTTGCCTTCCGGAGCGACGTCGGTGTCGTGGAACGTGTAATAAGGCGTGCCTAGCTTCGAGAAAAACTCGAACGCCGCGTCGGCCTTCTGGTGCGCGCGTTCCATGGCGTCGCCGGGCTGCTGCCACGGGCGGTGAAACGCGCCCTGCCCGAAGATATCGTTGCCGGGCCAGACGAACGAATGCCAGTAGCACACGGCAATGCGCAGATGCTCCTCGAGCGTCTTGCCGAGCACCTTTTTGCTACGGTCGTAGTGATGGTACGCAAGCGGATTGTCCGACTGCGGGCCTTCGTATCGAATGGCGGGAATATGTTCGAAATACGACATGATGTCTCCAATGTTGTTGCAGCGCAGCGGCGCAGCGTGCATCCCTCTGTGTGACGCCATACTGCCCGCGACGCGCAAAGCGCGGCAATTGCGAAATTGCGTGAGACCTCTAACGTTTCCTGCCGACGGGCGCGACCGGCCTGCCCGCGAACCCGAATCTGGGCCTAAAATAACCGGACGCTTAAAATGACGCGCCGCAGGCGCCAGAGACATCGTAGCGCGGTGCACCTTGGCGCGCACCGCGCCCGAACTGGAGACATGGCGGTTTTCCGCCGGCGATCCGCGCCGGGCGAACAACCGCCGACCCGACATGACCCGTGCCCCCGCTTCCCAGACACCCCACCGGATCGCGCTGCTGTTCAACGCGAATAAGGTGTACGACCGCGAGATCATTGCGGGGATTGGCCACTATCTGCGCTCCACGCGCGTCGCATGGGACCTCTTTCTCGAGGAAGACTTCCGCTGTCGCCTCGCGGGCATCGAACGCTTCGACGGGGACGGCATCATCGCCGACTTCGACGACCCCGACGTGGCCGACGCCCTGCGCGGCTGCCCGCTGCCGGTGGTCGCCGTGGGCTCGTCATTCGAAGACGCCGCCCAGTACCCGGCCGACGTGCCCTATATCGCGACCGACAACCGCAAACTGGTCTCGCTGGCCTGGACGCATCTGATCGGTGCGGGCCTGCCGAACCTCGCGATGTACAGCCTGCCCGTCGCGCAGGAAAACCGCTGGGCGCAGGAGCGCGAACTGGCGTTCCAGGCGCTCGCCCGCGAAGAAGGCGTGCAGGCGCCGATCTACCGCGGCCAGGCCACCAGCGCCAGCGCCTGGAACCAGGCCATCGAGCAGTTGAGCGTCTGGCTGCACAGCCTGCCCAAGCCCGTGGGCGTGATCGCCGTGACCGACGCACGGGCGCGGCATTTGCTCCAGGCGTGTCTGATTCACGGCATTGCCGTGCCCGAGCAGGTGGCGATCATCGGCATCGACAACGATCCGCTCACCCGCACGCTCACGCGCATTCCGCTCTCGTCGGTCATCCAGGGCACGGAGGAAATGGGCAAGACCGCCGCGCACTTGTTGCACCAGATGCTGCGCGGTGCACGTTTTCCGGGCCAACGCATTCTGGTGCCGCCCGTCGGCATCAACGTGCTCGAATCGACCCGCCACGAACCGCTGTCGAGCCCGCATGTCATGCGTGCGCGCCACTTCATCCGCCAGTACGCCTGCCAGGGCATCAAGACCGAGCAGGTGGCCGACTATGTCGGCGTATCGCGCTCGTCGCTGGAAGACTATTTCCGGCGTGAACTGCAATGCACGGTCCACCAGGAAATCCTGCGCCACAAGCTCGACGCCGCCAAGGCGATGCTCGCGAGCCGCGACGCCTCGAGCGCGGAGGTGGCGATCCGCTGCGGATTCACGTCGCTGCAGTACATGTATGCCGTATTCCGGCGCGAACTGGGATGCACGCCGCGCGAATATCAGGACAGTGTCGCGAACGCTTCGGGCCCACGCCTGTCCACTTGATGAAGCGGCTTCGGCCATCCCGGACAAACACGCTTTCTTCATACGTTCCCTTCACCTCATGAACACTCTTGCTGCCCATCTGACTTCCGAACCGTGGGGCGCCCTGCCCGGCGGCGACGCCGTGCGGCTCTACACGCTGCGCAACGCGCAGGGCATGAAGGTGACAGTCAGCGACCTCGGCGCCACGCTCGTCTCATGGCTCGCGCCCGATCGCGCCGGCCGCCTCGCGGATATCCTGCTCGGCCACGACACGCCGGCGGACTATCTCGCCGCCACCACGTACATGGGCGGTCTGGTGGGACGCTGGGCCAACCGCATCGCCGGTGCGCATTTCACGCTGGACGGCATCGACTATCCGCTCGATCGCAACGAGAACGGCAATCTGCTGCACGGCGGCGCGAACGGCTTTCATCGGCAGATGTGGCAGGTGGAAGAGGATCGGGGCTCGCTGGTGCTGCGACTCGACTCACCCGAAGGCGACGGCGGCTTTCCGGGCAACGTGAGCGTGCAGGTGCGCTACACGCTCGACGACGACGGCACGCTGACGCTCGAATACGAGGGCGTGACCGATGCGCCTACGCCGCTCAATCTCACGAGCCACGGCTATTTCAACCTCTCCGGCGAGGCGAGCCCGGACATTCGCGGCCACGTGCTGACGATCGACGCGGACGCCTTCCTCGAAGTCGACCCGCAGTTGATTCCCGCGCGCATCGCCGACGTCTCGGGCAGCGCCTTCGACTTCCGCCATGGCGCGCCGCTCGGCGCGCGGCTCGACTGGCCGAACGCCCAGCTCGAGCGCGCACGCGGTTTCGACCACTGCTACGTGCTGCGCGCACCCGAGAGCACGGCAGGCACGCTGCACGCCGCGCCGGGGCGATGGCCGGTGCGGCCGGTGGCGCGCGTCTACGAGCCGGGCAGCGGACGCGAGCTTGCCGTCTCGACCGACCAGCGCGGCCTGCAGCTTTATACGGGGAATTATCTGGAGGGACAGCCGGGACGCCGGGGCGCGACGTGTGCGCGCTATGCGGGGCTGTGCCTCGAAGCGGGCGGCTTCCCGAACCAGATCAACATGGAAGCGCCCGCCTGTGACGAAGTGGTGCTGCGGCCCGGCAAGACCTATCGGCAGGTCACGCAATACCGCGTAAGCGTGCTTGCCTGAAGCCGGGCGCGAGGCCTTACGACACCTTGTCGTACTGATACACGCCGCGGCCGGTCTTGCGGCCGAGCCGGCCCGCCGCGACCATCTCGCGCAGCAGCGGGCACGCACGATACTTCGAGTCGCCGAAGTCCTTCAGAAACACGTCCATCACCGAAAGACACACGTCGAGGCCGATCAGGTCCGCCAGCGCGAGCGGGCCGATCGGATGATTGGCGCCGAGCTTCATGCCGGCGTCGATTTCCTCGGCGCTCGCAATGCCTTCCGCGAGCACGAAGAACGCTTCGTTGATCATCGGCACGAGAATGCGGTTCACCACGAAGCCCGGCGCGTTTTTCACGGCGATCGGCGTCTTCTCGAGGCGCAGCGCCATTTCGCGCACCGACTCGGCGACCTCCGGGCGCGTCTGCAGGCCGCGGATCACCTCGACGAGCGGCATCATCGGCACCGGGTTGAAGAAGTGCATGCCGATGAAGCGCGACGGGTCGGCGAGCGTGGTCGCGAGGGCCGTGATCGAGATCGACGAGGTGTTCGACGCGACGATCGCGTCGGGGCGGGCCGCCGCTTCGATCTGCTTGAGAATGCGCGTCTTGAGCTCGGCGTTCTCGGTCGCCGCCTCGATTACGAGATCGACGCTCGCGAGGCGCTGATAGTCGGTGGTCGTTTCGATGCGTGCGAGCGCGGCGTCGCGCGCGCCGGCTTCGAGCTTGCCCTTCGAGACGAGCCGCTCGAGGCTATGGGTGAGCGTGGCGACGCCCTTGGCGAGCGCCGCATCGGTGACGTCGATCATCACCGCCTTGAGCCCCGCCACCGCCACGGCCTGGGCGATGCCGTTGCCCATCGTGCCTGCGCCCACGATCCCTACCGATTCGATTGCCATGCCTCGTCCTCACTCCTTGTCTGCGACTCCGGCGTGTCGCTATGGAAAATGCCGGTCGTGCGGCGCAATGCGTGGTGCACCGCACCAATACCCACAGTGTAACGGGTTGCGGGAATCGACTAGCGCCCGCGTGACGGGGAGGACCTGCGGCGAAGCGCCTGCGCGGCGGCGTGAAGACCGTGCCGGTCAAGCGCCGGCGAGGCGGCCGTACTCGATTGGCGTGCGCGTATAGAAGAGTTCGACGCCGCCCGCTTCGAGCGTGACGAGGAGCGCGTCAATAGAGGGCTCGTCGGCGACGATCAGCACCACGGCGGGCTCGTCGGCCAGATCGAAGAAGTGGGCGGCGTGCATCTTTCCGTGGGCGTCGAGGCCTTCGTAGCCTTCCAGCACGGTGATACCGAAGACGCCCTGCGCACGCGCGGCGTCGATGATCCACGCGACCGCCGACTTGTGGCCCTTCTTGTGCTTGCGGCTCGTATAGAGCGTGAGTTGACTGCCTGCGGGCATGGGACCTCCATGCAGTCGGAAATCCAGTCATTGAGCGCCGCGCGACAGGCGGCATGCAAAAAAATTCTAGCACGCGTCCTGACAGACGCCGGGATGCCCGCTGGCACCCTAGAAGTTGTACTGGAAGTAGATCTGACTGAAGTTCGTACCGGGATTCGGCGCCTTGATATCCGCGTTCGACAAATGCTGGAAACGGAACCCGGCCTGATAGTTGCCGTGCTCGCCGAACTGCGCACCAACACCGACCATGTCGACGAACTGGAAGGACGTCGACGTCGCGCGATCGGGCGTCTGCCGGACGTGCGAGAGAAAGTGAAAGCCCACGCCCGCCTCGATGAAGGGCTTGAACCAGCCGCTGTCCTTGATGAAGCGAAAAACGGGCGTCACGCCGTATTCCCAGATATGCGAGTAAACGGCGTCCGGCGCATTCAGCTTCCAGTAGGCGACATGCGCTTCACCAACCAGCGTGAAGTGATACCCGCCGATGTGCCACCACTGCAGGCCCGGATCCCACACCAGGCCGAGGTCGAGCTTTTTCACGTCGTGGTCCGCTACGCCCGCTCCAAGCTGCACGCCAAACGTGTTGTCCGCCTGCGCGCCGGCGGCGCCGAGGGCGCACAGCGCGGTGAGCGCCCAACGCACTGCATGAGCGTGCCAGACGAATCTTCTTACTTTCATAGCTTTCCCCGATTCGATCGATTCAGCATGACGCCATGCATCGGGCACAACCACGATTCGCGCAGGTTCGGCACCCGCACAAATCCCATACGAAATGCACTACGCGCTTGTCACCTCGACAGAACAAATAGCATCACGCCCCAATGTTCACTAATGACTGGCGCACATATGAGAGCGAAGTTTAGCGTCGAAAAATCGAACACGCTCGCTGGCGAGCCAACAAATCGCCCCACTGCAAGGCCCTGTAGCTTCACAATGACTGACTGCCAGCTTTCAGTTTCGATTATTGAGGCGAATAAATTGTGCTGATCGATTATTGACGGAAGGATTTGCGAAATAGGACTCACCTCGTTAACGAATCCGTCTCAATTACGAGTTTTTGATTTACCGGGCATTCAGATCTCTGAATAACGATTTTCAGACTTGCTGGTCGTCCCGATATCCCCTGCGGAAAACCGGCATGGTGCCTGGACCCGGGTATTCCCGTACATCGCGGAATGCGCTGCGCAGCTGTACCCAAATTGAGGACAGACAGCGCGCAGGCGCCTCGCATAATCCGCGTGAATTGTGATCCGCGGCAAACAACAACGTCATAACCCTTGCCACGCTCACGTCCCGGTGCTTAGGAGGAGACACATGAGCCCAATCCCGCAAGGGCATGCTTCGCGCGTGCCGCAAACGTCCGCGCAGGCACAGTCAAACTGCGCAGCCGCCATCGAACAAGTCACGCGCAAGGTCTCGCGCCATTTGCTCGGCTTCCTGTTCCTGCTGTTCGTCGTCTCGTTCCTCGACCGCATCAACATCGGGTTCGCAGGCCTGACGATGATGAAGGACCTCGGCCTGTCGAGCACGCAGTTCGGCTTTGCCACCACCCTCTTCTACGTCGCCTATATCGCGTGCGGCATTCCGGGCAATCTGATGCTCGCGCGCGTCGGTGCGCGCCGCTGGATCAGCTTCATCATGATTGCGTGGGGCCTCGCCTCCACCGCGACGATGTTCGCCACCAACGCCACTACGCTCTACTGGCTGCGCATGCTGGTTGGCGTGACCGAGGCAGGCTTTCTGCCCGGCATGCTGCTCTATCTCACCTGCTGGTTCCCGAGCGCGTGGCGCGCCCGCGCCAACGCGCTCTTCATGATCGCGATGCCCGTGACGGCCGCGCTCGGCTCCGCGGTCTCGGGCTTCATCCTCAAACTCGACGGCCATGCGGGACTCGCCGGCTGGCAATGGCTGTTCGTGCTCGAAGGCATGCCGGCCGCACTGCTCGGCTGCGTGGCGTTCTTTTATCTTGACGACACGCCGCGCGCCGCGCGCTGGCTCAGCGCGCAAGAAAAACGCACGCTCGAAGCCGCGCTCGCCGAACCGGCCGACGCCCTCGCTGCGCCTACGGCGCAAGCAGCGAGCGAGCGCAGCCTCTGGCAGCAACTGCGCTCGCCCGTGGTCCTGCGCTTCGCGGCGGCGTACTTCTGCCTCGTCAATACGCTCGCGATGGTCGCAGTATGGGCACCGCTGATCGTGAAGGGCTTCAGCGCCGGTGCGAGCAACGTCACCGTGGGCCTCGTCGCGACGATTCCGCAGATCGTCACCATCGTCGCGATGATCGTGTGGG
Source organism: Paraburkholderia sp. BR14312 (assembly GCF_040948675.1). Taxonomy (NCBI): domain Bacteria; kingdom Pseudomonadati; phylum Pseudomonadota; class Betaproteobacteria; order Burkholderiales; family Burkholderiaceae; genus Paraburkholderia; species Paraburkholderia sp. BR14312. The sequence goes on along the minus strand of NZ_JBFPKI010000004.1, from coordinate 135,184 downwards.
GGCGCCGCTCGGACCGCTGTCAGGAACGCAAATGGCACCTCGCCGCGCCCATGCTGCTTTCCGGGCTCGGCTGCGTGCTGACGGCGCAAGGCGGCGCGCCGCTCGTGCAGTTGCTTGGCGTGTGCCTCGCATCGGCGGGGTCGTACACGGCGATGTCGATCTTCTGGACCACGCCCGATCAGGCGTTCACGCCGCAGGCGCGCGCAGTGGGTATCGCCGTGATTAATGCGATCGGCAATATCAGCTCGGCGGCGAATCCGCTCGTGGTCGGCTGGCTCAAGGACGCGACGCACAGCTATGCCGCGGGGCTCATCTATTCCGCGGTGCTGCTCGTGCTGGGGGCGGTGATCGTCGCGACGTTGCCGATCGGGCGCGGTGGCCGCAGCGATCGGGAGAAGGAAGTGAAAGCCGTGCCTCGCGCGGCGGCTTGAGCGAACTTCAGAATGCAAATCGCGCGACGGTGAGCGTCACGCGATTACGTTGAACCGGCGCGCAAGGCAGTGCGTGGCGCGCCCTACGCTGCTAGCGTTCCGCGCCGGCGCCGCTGCGGCGCGCGGTGAATCCCGGCAAGCGCTTCACGAAGCCGGTGGCAAGCGCGGTGCCCACGAGAATCGCCGCGCACGCCTCGACCATGCCCATCGACACGCGCTCGCCGAGAAAGAGCGCGCCCCACAGAATGCCGAAAATCGGGATCACGAACGTCACCGTGATCGCGCGCGCCGGGCCCACCGCTGCGATCAGGCGGAAGAACAACAGATACGCGATGCCCGTGCACGCCACGCCAAGGCAGAGCACCGCGCCCCATGCATGCAGCGAGATGGGAGTAGCCGGCCAGCTTGCCACGGCGAACGGCGCGAGCACGAGCGTCGCGCCCGTCATCGTCCCGGCGGCGACCGTGAGCGGATCGACGCCCGTGAGATGGCGCTTCGTGTAGCTCGCGGCAACGCCATACAGCGCCGCAGCAACGAGCGCCGCGAAGGCGGCAAGCGCGGCGCTGGTGGATGATGCGCCGTCGCCGGCGTGCGTCACGACCTGATCCCACACCAGTGCGAGCACGCCCGCGAAGCCGATCGCGAGCCCGACCACGCGCAGGCCACTCAAACGATCCTTGAGCCACACATACGCGACGACCGCGCCCCACAGCGGCGTGGTCGCGTTGATCACGGACGTGACGCCCGCGGAGAGCGTGAGTTCGGCCCACGCGAAGAGGCAGAACGGCGCGGCCGAATTGAGGATGCCGACAATGAAAAGCGGCCACGCGCGTTCGCGCAGCGTGCCGAGCGCCTCGCGCGCGGGGCGGCGCGAAAACAGCACGAGCAGCAGGAACAGCGCGCCGATGCCGACGCGCAACGCCATCAGCGGCGCGACGCCGAAGTCGGTCACGCCGACGCGGATGAACAGAAACGACCCGCCCCACAGGGCGGCGAGGAGGACCAGTTGCGCGAGTTCGATCGGGTTCATGTGAGGTGGCGCTGAGTGAGCACAGGGTTGCGCGCGGGCGCGCGATTGCACGAATCACCGGCGCGAAGGTATGCGTATCGTAAGGCGAGCGGCACCCGCCGTATAACGAAGGATTCTCACCGATATGTGAGAAAAATTAACAGCCGGATCTTGCGGTCTCGTTCGTGTGCTGTGCTTCTCGTTTTCTTCGCGGCGCACAAAAGACAAAGCCCGCGCAATCTTTCGACTACGCGGGCTCTATTTCTGGTCGGGGCGAGAGGATTTGAACCTCCGACCACCTGCACCCCATTTAGTTAAGTGCTGTTTTCCGCATCTTCCCGAACCTTGCCGATCAGTGAAAAAAACGTCGTATAATCATTGGCTTATTTCGCCATTCTCTTTCCACGTCCTCCCGGATGTTCTCGACCAATCTTTCGAAAAGGTGTGGGTGATGGTGTGGGTGATTTTTCGAGCGGGACCAGATCATGACGACAGCAGCGAAGATGACGACCCTAGAACTGAAGGCGCTTAAGCCGGACGACGCGGGTAAAACAATGTGGGAACCGGGCGGACTTATGGGCAAGGTGCGCGCGTCGAAGGCGGGCGTCGTCACGATCGCCTGGAGTTTCCGATACAAAGTCAGCGGGAAACCCCGCGACCTGACGTGTGGCGTGTGGCCCCGCGATTCAATGCCATCTATCCGGGCGGCGCGCGACGCGGCGCGTGTGCAGCTTGATTCAGGCGTTGACCCGCTCGAAGCGAAGAAGGCGGCGAAGGTCGAGCGTCAGATCGAGATCGTCACGCGGATCGAGAAAGCCGAAGCGGTGCTGAACCGTCCGACCTTCGAAATGCGCTTTGGCGAGTGGGAGCGCGCCGCCCTTTTCAAACGAAAGGACAAGGGAGCGGAAACCCGGCGCGCGTTCGAAAAAGACATTTTTCCTGCAGTTGGCACGAAGGCAATCGAAGACGTGAAGCGCGCCGATCTTATGGCAGTTCTTGACGGGATCATTGCCCGCGGCGCGAACCGGCTTGCGAACCGATGCCTGGGCGACCTGAAGCAGATGTTGAACTGGTGCGTTGACCGCGAAATTCTCACCGTGAACGTGCTTGCGTCGATCACGAAGAAGAAGGTCGGAGGCGCGGAAGAAGAAAGCGACCGTGTGCTTTCCGACCGCGAGCTTCGCGCCCTGCCCGTCGCCCTGAAAAACGCGAACTTGAAAGACACGACGCAACACGCGATTTTGCTGATTATGGGAACCGCCGTGCGCGTCGGCGAAGTCATCCGGGCGAAGAAGTCACATATCGACCTTGACGCGCGCACATGGACTATTCCAAGCGGCAATTCGAAGAACAGCGACGCACACACGGTCTACTTGTCCGACTTCGCCGCGTATCATATGTGCCGCATGTTGGAGCTTTCCGATTCCGACGAATGGCTATTGCCCGCCCGCAAGCGCGACGGCACTGAAACACACGTTGACCTGAAGTCGATTTCGAAACAGGTCGGCGACCGTCAACTAAAGTTTTTCCACCGCCCCGCGCACGCCAAGCGTTCGGTCAAGTTCGCGAACGCGCTTATTCTCGTGCCCGACGCTGAGGAATCGTGGTCGCCGCATGACTTGCGGCGTACGGCGGCAACGCTCATGCAGAAGTGCGGTGTCTTGCCGGTCGTCATTGACGCGTGTCTGAACCATCGCGAGCAAAACAGGGTTAAACGCACGTATCAGCGATACGACTACGCCGACGAACAACGCGAAGCGTGGCGCTTGCTAGGCGACCGGCTCGAATTGCTGTTGCGGCGCGACGCTGACGACGTGACGATACTAGACACGCACGCAGCATGAAGGAAATCCGGCCTAGCGTCGGTTTTTATGAGGCAACACCTAGCCGGAATATCCGTCGTGCTCCTGCTCCCGAGGCGAAATAAAAAAGTTCTTCGCAGATTTCCGTCGAGAATGGGCAATACCAGCTAGAGTCGGGCGATGCCCTTCGCTCAGGTTGCACCAAGGGATGTGTGTTAGCCTTTCGTCTTCTCAGGTTCACACGACGACTCCAAATGGCCGTAACCGGGTTTATTGCTGAGTTATTTAGTCTGAAGCAACTTTACTTCATCTCCCTCAAAGGGCAGCAACTCTTAGGCGCACACATAAAGAGTCTCCCCGAAAGCGAGCGGGAGAATGATATATTTCCTGGGAAATATAGCCCGCAGATGAATGTTCCTCACTACCTTGACGCGAAATCTTTCATTCGCGCTCAATATGGATCGTACCTTCGGGAAACGATATTCGTGAGGCTTGTTTCGGCGCTTGAGGTACTATTCGTTGATAGTGCGACCACAATTTTTCTATCGGACAAAACCACACTCCGCGGAAAGAAAATTGAGTTGAGTTCAGATCTGCTATCCACGTTCTCAGATTTAGATCAACTGTGGGCAAAGATCATAAAGGATGAGTCTCGCAATCTAAACGGAAGAAGATTTCCTGACATCATCGATTATTATGAGAAGAAATTTGAAATCAGCCTCAAGAAATTCGAGTCGATTGATGTAATTGATGAGATTTTTGAGCGACGCCATCTCCTAGTTCATGCGCTTGGACACACAGATGAAATGTACAGGATGAAGCACGGATATCCACACGTAACCATTGGCGTTGACGAGAAGTACTTGCTCAAATGCTTTGGTCTACTTGAAGATTTTCATGGTTTTCTGCGTCGATCCGTTTATAAGCGAGTAAACAGAAGTAACTTCCTAGACGAATCATCCCGACACTATCAAGTTCGCCTCCGCATAGGTAAAATAACTTCAGACGCACGCGCACTCTTCGAACCTACGTTCGAAATAGAAACGAATAAAATGCGCTGCCGTCTTTCGGATATATTAAAGAACAAGAGCGACTCCGGCAATGAACTTGGTATGGTTCTCAGTGGCGGGCGATCTTTTGTTGGCAAGTATATTGAGCTAATAAAGAAAGCGGAGTACGAAAATAAACTTCGCCTGATGAGCCGGGATGTCATAAGCCGTGGACACAGGACAAAGCTAAGTAATGATACTTTGCATGAGATTTACAAGCTTTTGGGCCCCCGCCCTTGGAGGCCCAAGATAAGTGAAGAAATAGCCAAAAAAATCGGAGTTTCAAAAAGACAAGTAGGCTATGCGATCAACCTTATCTTGGACTACGAGGAGTATTTTCAAGACCGTACGTGAGACGTCAGCGTTAGGCTCAGTTCTAGAGCGTCACGACTCGCGAGCGCTTGATCGGCGTGTCGAGCTTGACCACACGCCCATACGTGCGGGCAACACGGCCACGCTTCGCTCGAACGCCTTCGAGAAAGGCTTCGACTTCGAGCTCGGCTTCGGACAGTTCAACGATCGAGCCCGCGGCGCGAGCCTTGTCGCCGACTGAAGTGATGATCGCGTCGCTATTGCACGGCACGGCCACGATCGACAATTCGAGCCATTCCCAACGCGTGAACTTCACGCCTCCGCGGGCGCCCTCGATCGGCTCCCAACTAATCGGTCTAAATCCAACGCTCACGGTCGTAAGCATGCCGGTCCTGACGCTCTCCCATGCGGATTCGCAGCGATCGACAAGCGAAGGCGGCGTCTCGGGGTTCGCGATGCGCGCGCGGAACTTCACGCCCTCGGAGGTCTTGCTGCCCAACACGACACTGCCAATAACCTGTTCGTGAGAATGCTGCATTAACAACGGTAGCGGCGTTCGAAACTCGCAACCCATCGGGTCGAGAATATCGCCCGCCCGATCGGTTTGCGGCGTGCTCGCAATGCCCGCGAGCTCGCGGCGGTCGTCATCGGCAGACTTGATGATGATCGACGCCAGCGCGCAGATCTTGTCGGCCTTCGTGTACTCACGGCGGCGGGCGTCAGCAGAACCGGCGAGCCATTCGGCACGGGTGCAGCGGTATTCGGTAGTCACTTGTCGTTCTCCTTCTTCGTGCGGCGGGTTGACGGCTTCTTCGGCACGGGGCGCGGCTTAACGGGCGGGCCGTCGAAGTAGCGCTCCGCTTGCGCGGCTTCTTCGGCTTCTTCGTCGCGGTCGCGGTATTCCCACGGTGGCCGGATCGCCGACGGCGCGCGCTTGGCGGCAACGTAGGCGTCAGACGATCGCATGCGGCTCGCCGGGTGAATGCGCAGCTTCCCGCCCAGTGACGCGATGCGCGCGGCGGCCTGACTCACGATCGCAGCGGCCGGGTTCGCATACTTGCGGCCGGTGCGATCGGTGAGTACGGCGCCCTCGGCGTCGAGTTGTGCACTGGCGAGCTCGTGCAGGTCGAGCGCTTCGCAATAGGCGATTAACACGGGCCTGTCGGACGCCTTGAAGTAGTCCAGGGCGAACGCGCCCGTGATCGCGCGAAAGAGGCGCTTCTTTCGCTCGGGCCAGCGTGAAGGGGGCGGTATTGCCCTCGCCGCTCGAAGGGTCACCACGTTGTCATGACGGGTTGAGCTCATGGTCTGGTCCGGGTGTCCCGGCCGAAAATACACTTCGATGGATATAAACCTGGGCGGGCGGTGTCCAGCGATCGCTTTTTTTTTTGAAAGACTCCCCCCGGTGCACGTCCCGGCTCCCTCACGCCGCGAGCTTGAGCTCGGCGGCGTGAGGGAGCACGAGCTCGTGTTGCTCGCCGAGCTCGTCACCGTCGCGCAGCCAGAAATAGATCGAGCGCTCGGTCGCGAGAACGTCTGCTACGGCCTTGCCGCGATCGGTCCGGGGGTCAGCCAGCAACATATCGGCGAAGTGGCGCGCAAGCGGCGTAACGCCTTCGGTAATGCCCCTGAGAATGTCGAGCACTTGCCATTCGAGCTCGTTCATACGGTCCTGCAACGCGCGATCGGCGGCGAACGCCTCGGCCGACTGCGCGCACCCACAACCGAGTTGATAGACGGATTCACACATGAGGTATCCCCTCGTGGGTTGCGCCCCTATGCGGGCACGGCGGGGTTATGCACGCACAGGGCGCGGGCGCCGCCGTCTTTCAACGACACGAGCACCATGAACACGGCGCCGCTATCGTTCTCGTCAATCGCAACGTTCGCAACGTTCAACCCTCGATCGCAACCGGGCGTGCCCATGATCACGCTCGCGATCGCGAACACTTCGGGCGACGTTCCGAAGCGGTCGCCGCTCGTGACGGCGCGCAACACATCGAGCTCGAAGCGGCTCATGCGTTCCATGTAACCGCGCATATCGATGCGGCGTTGCAGCGCGGGCAAGGTCAGTTCGTTGTGCATGTCGATCTCCCTTCTTAAAACGGGTGTTACTTCACCTTGGGCGCGGTGCGCGTTGTCGAGCTCCACGAGATGCCCGTGATTGCAGCGGCGACGCCAGTGCGCCCGGCTTGCCAGTCGAGTGCGCGTACGAACCGCGTGGCGGCGAGATTTTTTTGCCACAGGCTAATGGCCTCGGGGTCGCCCTGTTCGGCCGCGACGTGAACCAGTGTTTGATCGGCAACGCTCACCTGTCCGCCACCGTCGTACAGCACGATGCCGCTCGGATCGATCAGTGCGAGCACGTCATTCGGCACGCCTGACGCTGCGCATAGCGGCATGCCCGCGAGATAACCGCCGTTCACATGCACGTCGGCGCCTTGCAGACCATCGCCGAGCATGGAAAGGCGCGCGGCCGTGCTCGGAGAGCAGACCCATACAGAGCGCGACAGGTCGCCGCCGTAGGCGTCGAGCAGTGCGCTAATGTCCGCGCGCAGGGCCTCGCCGGTCGAGCCCGTGCTCGCGATCGTGGGGGCGCCGTACAGGATCGAGGCGGGCATACTCGCGCTTCCCGCGTTCGTGACATCGAACATGGCGCGGCCTTCGGCCGAATTGATCGAGGCACCAATGTCGTTCGCGATCTGGCGCACGAAGCGCTCGCCGAGCTCGGACGCGGCCTCGCGCGTGAAAAGGATGATTCCGGCGATCGAGTGATCGGCGCCCAGTCGCACGATCTCGAATTCGGCGCTCGCAACATCGATCGGTTGCGCCTCGGCGCGCCATGTCGCCTCGGGAGGCGTGCTCGTGACTAACACGGGCATGCCCGGCCGCGCGGCGCGAAACGGCGAGATTGTGTCAACGGCGCGGATGATCGAGCGCGACGGCACGGCGGCGATAAGCTCGGCGAATGAGGCTTCGTCGCCGATTGAACCCGTATCGATCGCCTGGCGCAGCAACGCCGCGGCCTTCGACTGTTCGCCCCATTGCGCAACGGCGACTTTAACCGCAGTCGTCTTGTCGCCCTTGCAGCGCACGAGCGCGGCCACGGCGCGCGCAATTTCGGAAGTGTGCATGTCGGCCCCTTGTCGATCGGTGAGGCGGCCCGCGGGTTGCGGGCCGGTCACCTTTAGGGTCGCCGATCTCGTGCCCGATTTGGTCCCGCCATGTTCCGCCATGTACCGGCATGTACCGGTCCCGCAGGGACTATTTCCAGCGGATGCCGAGACGATCGGCCGCGACTTCGTACAGGTCGAGGATTCGATAGGCGCCTTCGCGCCTCACGGTAAAGATCAGGGCGCCGCGCTTCTCACGTTGCCGGAAGCAGTCGGGCGCGCGGCCGATCAGCAGTTCAACGAAGCGCTCACGCGCCCACATGTCGCCATACACGAAGCCGTGATGATCCTCGCGGATCTGGCGCGCGAGCTCGCGGGCCTCGGCGTCAACCGCGGGCATGTGGCGCAGATCTTCACGGTTCACACGTTCGCCCATGTGCATGTTCTCCGGCGTTGCGAGTGCTTCGAGCATGTCAACTTCCCATTCAAAAAACGCGTCATTTGCGGCGATGGACCTTCCATGTTTTGGGGTAGTAAGGTCCATAGTTTTTCGTTATGCCAAACGTTCCCGCAACTTCCCGCAAGTTGTGCATGTCGGTGTGGGGCATGGACCCTTGGGGGTCATTTTCCGTATAGCACCCACACGCGCACGTATCCTCTATCTCCGTAAGTTTCTATGGAGCTTTGGGTCCATCAGGGTCCATCAATCGCGATAAGCCTTGCCAGTCATGGGTTTGAGAGGTGGACCCTACCCCACGACGTCAGGGTCCATCGGGGTCCATCGTTTCAGCGGTCGGCAGTCGCCAGACGTTGCCCGCCGTTAACGTCTTCAGGACATAACCGAACGACTTCAGCACGTTAGCGATATGGCGCATGTCGGTCGTGTCTTTCGAGGTATGCTTACGGCCGGTGACGCTCCAGAAAATGTCGCCGCCCTTCACGTCGCCAGTCTTCGGATTCAGTTCAAGGTACGTCGCGACGTGCTCGATCCACGGGTTTTTTACCGTGCGGCCCGTGACTTCCGACGCTGCGACGCCGAGAAGGTTAGGGTCTTTGATGTGCCAGTGATCGCCCGCGCGGAACGCCACGACAGCTTCGGCGAACAGTTGCGCACGGTCGGCAGCGAGCGCGTCGGTGTCGCACTTGCCAACTCCCACGGGCCAGAATCGGCGACCGCCCGTTTCGTCTTTGAGATACGTGCCTTCGCCGTCACGGTTGACCGTCGCCACGCAGACGAATTCGCGGCGTTTCACGACCGTTTCGCGGGCATAGGCGGGGCGAAAAACGTCTTCGGTGCGGGTCAGATAAGCCTTCATCGCGTCGGCTTCGTGCTTGCGCATTGACAAGCCCTCGGCGATTTCCTGAAACCATACGTTCGCCGTCGCTTCGCCGACGTGACGGGAGTCTTCGACATTCGGCATTGCGTCGGAATACCATTCGCCGCCGAGCACGCGGACAGTCGTGCTCTTGCCGCAGCCTTGCTCACCTTCGAGCACGAGCATGTGATCGACCTGACAACCGGGTTTGAGCGGGCGCGCGACTGCCGAGATCAGAAAGCGGCGTGACACTTCGCGCACGAACGGCGTGTCGGTGGCGTAGCAGTAACGAACCAACCACGAATCGAGACGCGGCACGCCATCCCACACGAGCGCGTCGAGCCAGTCGCGCAGCGGGTGAAAGCGATGACGCTCGGCGTGCGCATGAATCGCATCCGACGCGGCTTCTTTCGACGCCGACATATTGAAGCGGCGCCCGATATAGGCGCGAAGGTTCGTCGTGTCGGTGTCGGTCCAATAGAGCGAAGGCGACTCGCCCCACGGACGTTTGCCGCAGATCACAATGCGGCCGTTCATTTCGTTCACGCGCACCAGATCACACAAAGCCGGATCGGCGTCGAGCACGTCGAGCAATTGGTCCATCATCGAGCGCTTCACGTTACCGGCAGCGTTCAACAGGCGGCCACGTTTTTTAAACTTGGCGCGGGCGCCCTTCGTCTTATCAGGGTTAGCCGGTTCGCCCTTCGCCTGAATCGCGCGACGCTGCGCTTCAAGGTCGCCGATCTTCTTGTTGATCGCAGCGCCGACGACGGGCGAGTCGGCCGCGATTTCGGCGCGGATCGCGGCGAGTTCTTCTTCCGTCAGTTGCGAGGGCGCGCGGTCATTCATGCGTCACCCCCGCGCGGTCGAGATACGGCAGCGGCACAAGATCACGGTCGGGTTTGCCCTTCGCGCCCTTCGGCTTGTCGAATTCGACTTCGGCGAAGCCGTGCGCGCCGTGGTCCATCAGCACGCGAACGACCTTGCATTGACGACCCGCGTGCTGACCGTCAATGACCTTCACGCGTTCGTCCTGCATCGGGTGAGTGATCGCCATGACGCGCCCCTTAAGCCGTTGCGGCTTCGATGCGCGCGTCGATCCACGCGTCGATTTGCGATTCGATCCACGCGACGCGACCGCCGCCAATCGGCACGGGCTTCGGGAACGTGCCGTTCGCCATATCGCGATAGACGGTCGTCGTTCCCTTTCCCGTGCGCTTCTTCACTTCCGGCAAGCGGATCAGGCGTTCGCCGCGACCGTCCAACGCGACGTAACCACGGTCGGGGGGCAATTGATGAGCAGTCATTTTTCGATCCTTTCAGGAAAGACCCGGCGAGTGCCGGGAATGACCGCAGTGTGTGAAATCTGATCGTGTTGCGTAACGGCGAAAAACTCGCCGTTTTCCACCGTCTAGGGAAAACCCTTAGTCATCGGGATTATCGAGGTCGTCGTCGCGCCTATGCTCGATACCGTTGCGCATCCTTTGCTGCGCCCTTTCGATGGTGCGAATGTCTTTGCCGGTTTCGACGCTGACGCGTTCGCGCGCCGCGCTAACGGTCAGCGTCGGGTCGGCGATCATCAGCCGTCTCACGGCCACGTCGAGGTGCGCCTGTTCGAATGCCGAAGGCGTCAGGATTTCCTTGAGCTTCGGACCGGGCAGCCACGGCAGCGGGAAGGCAAAGCGCCACGACCAACCGCTGAGCACGTCTTCGATCTTCCGCCGCACTTCTTCAATGACATAGGCGGGCGAATTCTCGCCATAGATCGCGAAGCACCGCAGGACCATATGCGTATGTTCTTCGGACGTGCCGAGCGGCAAGCGCCCTTCGTTCACGGCGTCGAAGTATTCAGCGAAGTCGAATTCGAGCCAGTTATCCAGATCGTAATTCGCGCCCGCCACGAATCGCGGGTCGTCGCGATCGGCGTTCTTTGGTCTTCCCATACTGCCCCCACACGATCAGCGGGCATTATCTCAGACCTTCCCGCGCCCTTGTGGGGTAGTGCTCGATTTGTCACAGAACCAGAAATGCCAAGCGGCGGCGGAACTCCAATAGATACAGGGAGTTATGCCCCGCCGCGCGCACAGCCAGCAGCGCCTCGATTTTGCACTATCGAGCAGTTTGCGAGCGCTTTTCGCACACTTTATGTCACGGCTTTGCGCAGGAATGGGCACCCGTACGGCGGCATCCTGCACGGCGCTACTCTTTCGCTATGCGCCGAATTGGCGGCCGGGCGTTCGAAGCCTGTAACGACCTTGGGCCAGGCGGCGTCACTCGTGGTCTCCAGCTTCGGCAACACCTCTTCAATAAGGCTCATCAAGGTGTCGTAGTGAACTTTTCTCCGGGCGCGTAGCTTATGCATCTGGTCTTATATTCCGTCGGTGTATTCATCTGACGAATTCCATAGGCGTCAGTCATAAAGATAATGACGGATAGATAAGTGTCAACAAAGTGTTAGGACGTGTCATTTGACACTGTCTGACCATGTTATGCGAGCTGCATGGCTTACCCGACTTTGCGCAGCATGTCTTCGAGCTTCTCCCGGGACAGCCCCCCTTCCTCTCGAAAGTAACTGAATAGCAACGCGATCAGGGCGGCCTCCCGCTCGTCGCTGACTTCTAAGCGGTTGTTTCTAATCCAGTTTTTCACGCCCAGCGCGATCGCCTCAACAATTTCTGCATCTCCCATATCAGTCTTCCGAAGTAGCCGCCGAACCTTCTGACTGGCAATTTCATTAAGGACGACGGGGCGTTTACTCACGGGGCGCCCTGACTCCTGGTCGAAATACTCCTCCGGCACTTGATACATGCGCCGGGTTCCGCCGACGCCTTTCCGCTCTTCGAAATACCAGCCCTCACTCGTTGCACGCTCGATTATGCGAGCCTTCGTTGCGGGTAATCCTGGCAGGCGCAGCGTCGCGATTTGACTTGCAGATAAGAGTTCCCGTGTCGGCACACTTGCTCCTTGGAAAGTGTTCCCGCCATCGGCACACTTTTCCGAAGGCGAAACACTCTCAAATTCTTCTTTTTTATCAGTAGCTTGCATTAAATCTTCCGCTCAAAGCTCGCTCTATAGCTGGAATCCAAAGTATTCCCACATGGATACACTCTTGACGGCACACTTCGGAACGCTTAGACTCCGTTAGACCTGACGTATGGGACTAGCACCCTATTTAAAAACCGGTTCTCGACCGGTCTTTCTGGAGTCAACCATGCAGTGCTCTAAACGCGTCGTCCTACCTAAACCGGATGTCGACAACGCAGTTCCAAACCTTGGCCTGCACAAAGCGGACATCAAGGCTTTGATCGAGAAAGCCGGCGAAACCATGTCCGGCTTGGCCCGCGCCTACGGCATCCCAGAGTCAAACGTCCGAAACGCTCTTTGCCGCCCGGTGCTTTCCGGCGAAATTGCTATCGCCGAGTTCCTAAAGCTGCCGCCTCATGTCCTCTGGCCAGATCGCTGGACGACAGAGGGTCGCCGCATTCGGCCCCGCTACAAACAAAAGTATATCGGCCTCGGGCCGACTCTGAGTGTTAAGCGAACCGCATAGTTTTCTGGGCGGATTCTAGCCCACCGGGACACTTCTTAACCTTCTCAAACTGTAACAAAGGCATTTCGTGAGAAAGCACACTTCTGTCAAGCCGCAAAAGAAGTCGGAAGGTACGCAGATGGCACTGAACTTCGACGTTTTCGCGATCGACACTCCGACAGGGACGGTCGCAGTCGGTGGAGAGAACTTGTTTGACGCGGTCATCCGACAAGGCCTCGTTGAGGTAATGGAGAAAGCTACCGCGTCGGGGCTGTCGCGCAACCGTATCGCAGACCGTATCAGCGAAACGCTTGCACGCCCCGTGAGCAAGGCGCATCTCGACCTCTGGGCCGCTCCAAGCCAAGCGGAGCGCCGAGTACCAGTTGATGCGCTCATGGCAATCATGAGCGTGTGTGACGACTTTAGCCCGCTGGAACAGATCGCACATCAATTCGGCCGCAAGGTCCTCACTGCTGACGAGGCACTCTGCGCCGAATTCGGAGCGATGGCCGTGTTGGATCGCCACATCAGAGCAAAGCAAAGGTCCATCGAAGGCCAAATGGACGAGAAGCTGCTCGGACAGCTCATGCATCGAATCAAGCGGGCCTCTCGATGAACGCAATCAAATCTCGCTACAGCGCGAGCGAGCTGCTCTCGTTGAAGATTCCCGGCCTTCCAACGTCGAAGGGAAAACTTATCGCGAAAGCCGAGCGCGAAGCATGGCCATTCATTGAGACGACATGTGTGGGCGGCATCCGTCGAGAATACTCGCCACCTACCGGCGTTCTGACTGCGATTAAGGCAAGTGTTTTGCGCACTACGATTAGCCGGCCGGACGAAACCAGAGATCCGCCCGTCGGCGGCCAAGAACAGCTCGAATTGGTCGAAACGGATGTTCAGCGCTTACGCGCATCAGCTCGCAAGGGCATTCTGACGACCATCGACCGATTGATGGCGCAATGCCATGTGTCACGGGAAGCCGCGATGACAACGCTGCTCACGCAAGCGAAGGCCGGCAGGCTCGATGACCATCTTGTCATGATGCTAAGAGCCGCTCGCGATGAACGGGGCCGCAAAGGAGATGGCTTTCCGAGCATCCGTACGCTCAAGCGCTACCTCGGCCTCGCGAGAACCGGCTCGCTCGCGCCAAAGAAACCCCGCGCGGAGTTCTCGGTACCGGAATGGGCCGCTGCGTTCCTCGGCTTCTATCAGGTGCCGCAGAAGCCTTCAGTCGAGCATGCCTACAGCCAATTTCAGGCCGCGTATCGCATGCGTGATCGTGCGTGGGACTTCCCGTCGGTCCACCAGGTGCGACGCTTTCTGGGCAAGCTCGGCAATGTGTCGCGTGAGGTTGGTCGTATGGGGCCGCGCGAGCTGAAAAGTATCCGCCCGTTTATCCGCCGCACGTTCGATCAGCTGCAGCCGAACGACGTCTGGAGTGCGGACGGTCATGCGTTCGACGCCGAGGTCCAGCATCCACTGCACGGCCGGCCGTTCCGTCCTGAAATCACCGCTATCGTCGATATCGCGACGCGTCGGGTGGTCGGCTTCTCGATCGGTCTGGCCGAGTCCAGTCTTGCGGTGCTTGACGCGCTGACCAATGGGTCAACGACCAACGGCGTGCTGGCGATTTTCTACGTCGACCACGGCTCCGGATACGACAACGCGATGATCAAGGCCGAGGCGACCGGCATGCAGGGCCTGCTCGGGTTCGAGGTCGCGCATTCGCTGCCGTACAACTCGCAGGCGCGCGGTGTCATCGAACGCCTTCACCAGTCCCTCTGGATTCGTGCGGCTAAGGAATTGCCGAGCTTCATCGGAAGCGAGATGGACCGGCAAGCGAAGCTGGCCCATTTCAAGATAACCCGCACCGCGATCAGGAAAGGCGGAGCGATGCCTCTGATGGGATGGGACCTGTTCATGCGGTTCTGCCAGGAACAGATGGACAAATACAACGCGCGCCCGCACAGCACCTTGCCGAAGATCATCGACCCGGTCGACGGCAAGCGCCGCCACATGACGCCGGATGAAGCGCTTGAGGCGTTCCGTGCGAAGGGATGGGAGCCGGTCAAGCTGACGGCCGCCGAAACGCAGAGCGTGTTCCGGCCGCGTATCGAACGTACGGTGCGTCGGGGAGAAATCCAGCTCTTCAACAACCGTTACTTCAGCGGCTTGCTTGAAGAGTTTCACGAAGAGTTGGTGCACGTCGCGTATGACATTCACGACGCGAAACACGTGTGGGTACACCACCCGGATGGACGCTTCATCTGCAAGGCAGAGTTCGGTGCGAACGAACGGCACTACTTCCCAATGTCGTATGTCGAGCAGGCTCGCGAAAAGCGTGCGGACGCGCGTCTGAAGCGGCTCGATGTGCATCGCGAAGAGATCGAGGCCGAACGACGTGGCGCGCCAGCGTTGAGCGTTGAGACGCCAGAAGTGCTGACCATCCCAGGTTTCCGTGAGTTTTCGCGCGCCGAGTTGAATGCCCGCGTATTGGACGTGCAACCGGTCGATGTGATGCCAGAGCCGCAGCCAGCCATCGCGGTGCCCACTGCAACGATCATCGAAATACCCGAAACGGCCGAACAGCGCTTTTCCCGCTGGACAGCCCTTGATCAACGCGTCTCAAACGGCGAAACGATCGACAGCGCAGACGAGCTGAAGTGGTACGGGCTTTACCCGCAGAGCAAGGAATTCGCGGCGCAAAAGCGCCGCGCTGAAGAAACCGGCGAGCTGCAACTCGCCAGCTATCGATAACACTGACAGGGCAGATCATGACACAACACGAAGCGGGCCACAAACCCGTCGCAACCGGCATCGCGCAGATTACCAACCTCTCGCTGTGCGATATCGCCATCGAACGTGCCCTTTCGCGCAGCGACAACCTGCCAGGACTGACGTGCTTCTACGGACCATCGGGCTACGGCAAGAGCATGGCCGCGAACCACGTTGCCAACTCCCGCCGCGCACGCTACGTGCAGGCAAAGTCTGTCTGGACAAAGAAACACTTCCTGAAGGCCGTGCTGTTCGAGATGGGTATCAAGCCGTCCGGGACGATTCCCGAAATGGCCGATCAGGTCGCCGAGGAACTGGCGACAAGCGGCCGGCCGTTGATCATTGACGAGATGGATCACCTAGTCGACCGCAACGCCGTCGAGCTGGTGCGGGACCTGTACGAGTCGAGCCAGGCCGCGATCCTCATGATTGGCGAGGAAGGTTTGCCGTCAAAGCTGAAGAAGTGGGAGCGCATGCATGGGCGTGTGCTGGCATGGGTGCCGGCGCAACCGGTCACCCTTCCTGACGCCAGGCAGCTCACCGCCATGTATTGTCCGCGCGTCGAAGTCGCCGACGATCTGCTCGCACGCCTCGTCGAGCTGTCGCATGGGTCCGTGCGCCGCGTCTGCGTGAACCTTGAGCGCGTTCAGGAGGAAGCCATGCTGGCCGGCAAGGATGTCATGGACCTTGCGCACTGGGGCAAGCGCGAACTGTACACCGGCGAAGCGCCGAAGCGGAGGGCCTGAACGATGGCACGCAAACCTGCTCACCTCGAACTCGCAGGCGGCAAGGGTCCGCGCCAGCGTGTCTGGGAGGCGATTCGCCGCAGTCCGGGCGACTTCACTCCCTGCACCGTATCGCGATCGTCCCGTATTGAGTTGCCGACCGTGCGCTCGTATCTGCAAGCGCTCCAGCACGGCGGTTTCATCGTGCCAATCAGCGAGCAAAAGGCGCCTGGCGACGAAAAGCACTACCGGCTCGCGCGCGATGCCGGCGTCGAGGCCCCGCGCCTTGACCGCCAGGGCAGGCCCGTCGTGCAGTCACGCGGTAACGAGAACATGTGGCGCACGATGCGGATCATGGGCGAGTTCTCGCCGACCGAACTGGCGGTGCGTGCCTCAACGGCAGAAACGGAGGTCGCCGAGGCAACCGCGAAAGCCTATGTCAAATACCTTGCGAATGCTGGCTACCTGAATCTGGTCGACCCCGGCCACCCCTTCATCAAGGGCAAGGGCGCAAAGCAGGCCCGCTACCGCCTCGCTGCCGGGAAGTACACGGGACCACGGCCACCGATGATCCAGCGTACCAAATCCGTATATGACCCAAACCTCGGAAAAATCATGTGGCAGGAGGAACCCGACCATGACGCCTGCTAAGGACTGGCTTGACCTGCTACGCGAGGCTGTCTCGGTCAGCTCGCAGGCCCACACCGCGCGCAGGCTTGGCGTGTCCCGCACAACCGTCTCGCTGGTGCTCGCGCACAAGTATCCGGGTAAGACCGACCGCGTTGCCGCACGTGTGCTGCGTGAGTTTGGCCAGGTGAAGTGCACGCATACCGGACAGTCGATCGAGCTGACGGTATGCGTGTCCTACTCCAACCGACGCGCACCCTTGAACAACCCGCTCGAACTCAGTCACTGGCGCACGTGCCGCACGTGCCCCCTTCGCCCCGTTAAAGGAGACAAGCATGCTCAATAGGACTAACCCGATCCAACCGGCAAAGCCGCCGATCAACGATCAGATGCAGATTGGTGCGATGCGAATCGCGCTGACGATCGAGGAGTTGACCGCGCAGGGCTACGTCGTCATCGGTATCGAATACTCGTCGCATTCCCGCCCGACGATTCAGGTGCAGAACTCAGCGCTCTGCCACGAGCTGGTCGAGCGTGGAGAAGCAACGTACTACCGGACCGGTGCGGGAGAGAACGGCCGCTATCGCATCGGACAGTTCAAATCCGGCGACGTGCGGGTGCTCTGGATGGAAAGGGGTAACTAACAACGAAGCCGATTTCGATGCAACCTCAATTTCAATTTACAGATAAGGATTCCTACATGAATATCGAAAAAAAAATGACCCTCAAGAACCCGGATGCATTCGACAGCGTACCGGAACTGCGTCGCGAGTTGCATCAAGCAAACGAGACCCTGCTCAAGTACGCATGCGCATTGAACGAGCGCGACGAGCTTGGTAGTGCACTGAGTGGACTTATCCACCGCCTGCTCTGTCAGCACCTTCGCGACGACTACCGGGGTGTTGCGTCGCTCCTCGACGCGCACCTCAACGCCAGGCCGAAGCTACGAGAGGCAATCGAAGAAGCGAATGAGGCCGGCGAAATCGATCAGGTGCAGCGCTGGAGAGCATCGCAGGAGTCGAGGCCCATGCCTCCCTATAACGCCAGCAACGTCGAGCCGTGGGCTTTGTCGTCAGTGAACGAACTGCGCAAGGCCCTGGACGTAGCGAACCGGACAGGCATGAGCCTGGTGGCTGCGCTCGATAACGCAGAGGCCGCATTGACCAGCATAGCCCGCGACATGGCGGCGATCGTCGCCGCCCACCTTCGAAACGACAAGGATGGTGTGAGCCAAACCGCAAGTGAATTCGCTGGCAGGCACGCGATCGCCACCCGTCGCCATTGAACCCACCCAAACAGAAAAGAGCACGAAATGACTCAACACACTATTCAAGCAGGCTATGTCAAGGATGCGCGCGGCCGACTCGTTCCCGAATCGATGGTGAAGCCGATCGACCAGTTGCGCGACCAGACCATCCAGTCGCTGATTGATGAAGCCAAACAGCTGCAGGCGAAGCTCGTCGAGTTCAAGCATCGTGCATTTACCGATATCGCTGCGTTCGTTGACACGAGCAACGAGCAATACGGTGTCAAGGTCGGCGGCACGAAGGGCAACATTTCCCTCATCACGTTCGACGGCCGTTACAAGGTCGTTCGCCAGATCGCCGAGCACATCCAGTTCGACGAGCGACTGCAGGCGGCGAAGGAATTGATCGACGAGTGCATCCGCGAGTGGACCGAGGGCAGCAACGACAAGATCAAGGCCCTCATCAACGAGGCGTTCCAGGTCGACAAGGAAGGCAACGTGAACACCGGCCGCATTCTGGGCCTGCGTCGCCTTGCAATCGACGATCCGAAGTGGACTACGGCGATGCGCGCGATCGTCGACAGCATCCGTGTGACGGGCAGCAAGCCGTATGTGCGCCTCTATGAGCGCGACGAAGCGACGGAGGAATATCGCTCAATCAGTCTCGACCTCGCAGCCATCTAGAAAAACGGAGCGCGCACATGAACATCGCCCCGCTGTCTCAGCGCGTGCAGGCGAAGGTTGGCATCACCGGCCAGGTCCGTATGGCCTTGGGGTGCTGCCGGGAACTCACGGCGGCGCTGCATGAAGTCTTCGTCAACGGGCGTGGCGCTCCTGCGGACGTTGCGCACGCGATTGCAGGCGTCGAAATCATGTGCGCGCAGCTCCGCGACATCGTCGGTCACGCGAAGGTAGACCTCGAAACGGCCGAGCGCCTGCACACGCTGCAGGGCTGGATCGCCGATCTGGAAGAAAACGATGCAGCACAATCAGTAAAGAGGACTTGAAATGACAACACGAACCCCCGCACGGACCCGGACACGGATGCACAGTCGTGACATCGCCTGCATCCGGATCGGCTTCGAAGAGTACCTGCTCGATGCGGACAAGGCCATGCAGGTTCTTAAGCTCTTTCGTGAGGCGATCCGCTGCCAGAAGGACTTTAACGGGCGTCGCTTTCGATATGTCACCGGGAACCGACCGGAGCTGGAGATGACGCTCGTCGACCCGGATCACGTCGTGATGCCGAACGACGTCCCTGCCCTCGAATCGAGGATGCGTTGAGCCATGACTGACCTGTTCATCATTGTGGCGGGCGTCCTGTTTCTCGTCATCCTGTGCCGCAAGGAACTGCGGTGCGCATTCAGGGGACGGTGATGATTGCTAAATCGACCCTCGCGAAAATACACATCGCCAGACAGCAGCTCGGCATGGACGAAGGCAGCTACCGGGCGATGCTTCGCTCGGTCGGCGCCGTCGATTCGTCGAAGGATCTGGACCCGGCTGGCGCGGCGAAGGTGCTGCAGCACCTGGAGCGCTGTGGCTTCAAACCAAAAGGCGGCAGCCGCCGCCCACGCGTCGCGCTACCGCGCGCCGCGCAACTGCGCAAGATCGAGGCGATGCTCGCCGACGCAGGCCGGCCGTGGGAATACCTGGCCGGCATGGTCAAACGCATCTGCAAGGTCGATGCGATCGAGTTTTGTGACAGTGACATGCTGGGCAAGCTGATCGCGGCCCTGCAGCTCGATGCGAACAGACGGGGGAAACGGTCATGAAGCTGGAGAACGTTGCGCACCTGCTTCCCGACGCCATCAAGGTCGTGATCCGGCTCATCGGACTGCCTGCCTCGGTCAAGCTTGTCGAGCAGCTCGGTGGCACGACGTTCCCCGTGTCGCTTCGTCGCTCGCGCCTGGGCGAGATCCGCTACGAGGCCCTGTCGGAGGTAGTCGGCACCGACGCTGCAGATGCGCTCACGAAACACTTCGGAGGCGATACGCTATACATCCCCATGTGCAAGGTTGCGCTGCGCGAGCTGTTGCACCGCGAGATCCGTTCGGACTTCGACTCGATCACGCGCGAGCACAGTGCGCTTCACACTGTGGCCGAGCTGGCAAAGAAGTACCGCATCTCCGACCGGCAGATCTGGCGGATTCTCAAGAAGCACGACAATGAGGCGCTACCTTGCGAACAGGGCGCGCTGTTCTAAGCGTTAAAAACTCGGATACCCGTTAAAGTCCGGGTTGCGCTAGGATCAGGCTCATTACAACAACAAGGGAGGAATACTTTATGACTTTTGCCCTGATCGTTATGCTTCTTTTCTTCCCGATGGCCGTCAAGCGGATGATCGCAAGCGGCTACTCGCGCGAGGGCGCCGTCATCACGTGGCTGCTCTGTATCATCGTTGCATCGGGCCTCGGCTACGTCCTATTCGGGATAGTCTAGCCCTGCCAGCATCACCAGCAGCATCCCAAAATGCCCCGCCCTGTGCGGGGCGTTCTACTTGTACGGTACGTACTGACGCGTGGCAGCTGATACGCGCGGGCATAAACATAAAAAATGGTGGCATCCATCCAATGCATCCGATGAGGTGTCACAGTGCCACGAATCACGGCAGACCAGGCCGGCGGCCAGAACGTACTCGCGTTTCTGGACATGATCGCCGCGAGCGAGATCGACGCTTACACGCTCGCACATAGCGATGCCGGCTATAACGTTCTCGTTGGCTCACACGGGCCGGAAACAATCAACGGGCAGGCGATCGCACCGGACGTTCGCCTGTTCGGCAATTACAGCACCCATCCGGACATCCTGAACCCCGCACTCAATTCGACGGCGGCCGGTCGCTATCAGGAGCTGTACCACAACTATGTCGCCTACAAGGCGCTCCTCAATCTGCCTGACTTCAGCCCTGTGTCGCAAGATCTCATCGCCATCCAGCAGCTCCGCGAGCGGCGTGCGATCCCACTGATCCAGCAAGGGCAGATCACGACCGCCATCTACACGTGTTCGAACCTCTGGGCATCTCTGCCGGGCAACAGCTACGGCCAGCGTCAGAACACCATCGCGATGCTGATCGCTGCCTACAAGGCAGGCGGCGGCTCCGTGGCCGTCGCCTGAGGCGCAGACGGCAATGGCACTGCGCGATCTCATCTCCGGCCACGACGGCAAGCTCTCGCACTCGAAGCTCTGGCCCAACGTCGCGTCGGCCATCTCCACGGGCATGTTCATTTACCAGGGCATCACCGGCCGCTTGACGTTCGACGTCTGGCTGGTCTATCTCGGATGCGTCGGTGGCTATTCGGCTGTCATTCAGGCCATCGGCGCGTGGCGACCCCATCAGGATGGCTAATCCATGAATCCCATATCAGGTTACCTCAAGGCGCTCGCAGGCATCGCACTCGCAGTGATCGTGGCGATGGTACTGGCGAAGACCTACGACTTCGGTTTTCGAAACGCGCAGGCGATCGGCGACAGGAATCTCGCCGATTTCAAGCAGCAGCAGAACAGCGCGGCTGCATCGTCGGTGCGGGCCGCGTTCGCCGACTACGCGTCCGGTGTCGCTCGCGGTCAGGCTGCTGAGACGAAGTTCTTTATTGACCAGCAGGCCGATGACACACACGCGGCCGCACTGAAGGAGCATATCGATGAAGTCGCTCAACCGTACATTGCCGCATCACCCGTCGCTCACACCGCGCAGTCCGATTCATCTGGCATTCCTGTGTATCGCTGTGTGTTCTCTCGTGGTTTTGTGCGGTTGTGGAACGCAGCCGCAGGTGTCTCCGACGTTTCTGGCGACGCCCTGCAGGCAGGTTCCCATCCCGGCGTCCCTGCTCTCGGCACCGGAGCCGACGAAGCCGCTGATAGCGGGGTATCACAGCGAGACATCATCGACTGGCTCGTCGACTACGCCAACGTCAAGCGGACCGACGAAGCCAAACTGAGCGCGATCCGCAAGCTGCAGCCGCCGGCATCCACGCCCACTGCGACACCAGCATCGTCGGTCCAGTAGTGAGGCGATGCATGGATGACCTTGATCACGCGAGCGATATCGAAGAGCAGTTTCGTGCGCTAGCGATTGCGGCAATAGCGCGACCAGTTGCCGATGCTCCAGTTGATGGCCCGACGCATTGCGTGAACGAGTCCTGCGGCGTCGAGATACCGGAGGCGCGTCGCAAAGCGGCACCCGGATGCCGGTTCTGCATCGAGTGCCAAACGCGGCGCGAAACAAGATTACGGATGGGCTATGCAATTCACGCTTGATGGAACCACGATCGTTCTCGCGGTCGTCGGAGCGTTGTGGGCCGTGACGTGTGCTGCCTGCGGCATCTGGGTGGCCCGCGTGCAAAGCGACGCGAAGGAAGACCGCAAGGCAATCGCGCAGCTAGCAAAGGATCTCGCCGACTTCCGCGAGGCCGTGGCGAAAGGATACGCAAGCCGCGACGAAGTGAAGGACGAACGCGAAGAGACGCGCAAGCTGTTTGAGCAGATCGACGCAAAGATCAACGTATTGCAAGCCTACCTGATGAAGGCACACAAACCATGAGCGACACGAACACCACTGGCCAGATCGCACCCGAGCAACTGGCCGCCATCCTGAGTGCTGCCGCAAAGGCAGTACTCGCACAGCAGCAGGCGTCGTCGACCACGGCGACGGATGCTACGCCGGCGACCGCAGTAGTGGCACCGGCCGATCCCGCAGGCACGTCGACCGCTGCCGCAGCGGGCGCTGATGCTGCGCTTGCGCCCACTGCGCAGGCGCTTCCCGTCCCGCCCGCACCGACTATGCTTCAAGTGTCCGGGCAAGCGGGCGACGCGCAGGCCACTGATCCGGAACAGCTCGCGCTGCTCAAGAAGATCGACACGAACCTGACGGATCTGTCCACGCGCATCGTCACAATCGAAAAGACGGCGGTCCGCAATGGCGCGATCGCGGGCGGCGTGGCGGGTGGTGTATCGGGCGGTATTGTTGCGGCCGGCCTTGCATTCGCACGCGCGCACCTCGGCCTCTGATATTCACATGGCCTATCCGAAGGAAACGCGCGACAAGGTGAGGCGATCGTATGTATTCGATCGCCTCTCGCTGGAGATCGCCAGCTCGAAGCACGGCGTCGCGTACTCCACTGCGCGTCGCTGGAAGGAAGACGCGCTCGCGATGGGCGATGACTGGGATAAGGCGCAGGCCGCGCAGTTGATGGCAGGTGGTGGCATCGAGAGCGCCGCACGCCAGATGCTCGCCGGCCTGATCACCCAATACCAGGCAACCATTGCGGAGCTGGAGAAGGCCGAGATGAAGCCGGCTGACAAGGTGTCAATGCTGGCCAGTCTCGCCGATGCATACAACAAGACGATCAACGCATCAAAGCGCGTGCCGCCCGAGACGAACGAACTCGCGGTAGCGATGGGCGTGGTGCAACGCCTTGCTGCGTTCATCAAGGAGCGCTATCCCGAGCACATCGCCGCGTTTGCCGGGGTGCTCGGCCCGTTTGGTGATGAGCTGGCGACTGCTTATGGTTAAGGAAAATTCCGTGAAGAAACTGTATGCGCGATTTGTGCTGTGTCTGATTCGCCCAGCTATTGAGGCGGAGCGCCGTGAACGCGTTCCGCCCGTCGTTCCCATGAGACCGCCATTACCGCCTAGTGACTGGCTTCGTCCGGCGGAGCCAGCAGATAGGCCCTGATTGCTTCGAGGCCATTCCAGTACGCCTCACTTATGGGGTCCGGGAGTGCCAGGTCGCCGGTTTGCTGCAGGTGTGCGCCGAAATGCGTGAGTACGCTTTCCTTTTGAGGATGGTGGTCAATCAGTGCGCGAATGGCGCACGCGAGCGCCGTGACATGTCCCAACAGATAGTCCTGGCGTTCCTGATCATTCATGCAAATTTCTCCAGAGGTGGCACCAGGCGAAGTGCTGGTGTCTGTCAAGGGTAACAAAACGATGACGGCCACTAAATTTACGGAAAAGCAGTTTCGCGACGAACTCGCGGAACTGGCCGCGCAACTGCGCCGCGACATCGAGGCGCACGCGAGCGGCCTCGATCCGTCTCTCGAGGCTCGACTCGAACGCCGTCGACGCGTACTGCGGGACGGCGACTATCAGTTTTTCGCCTACACGTATTTCCCGCATCATATTCGTGGCAAACCGTCGCTGTTCCAGGCTCACTTCTGCAACCGCTTTCCGAAGCTGCTGCGCCAACCGGGCGGCACCCGCGAATGGTGGGTGGCACCTCGCGGCGAGGCCAAGTCGTCGATGTCGACGAAGATCGGGCCGGTTTACATCGTCGTGCAGGGGTTGCTCCAGCGCGAAGACATTCGCCGCGAAGTCGGATGGCAAGGCGAGGCACCGTCGTTCCTCGACTACCTGATCCTGCTCGGTGCGGAAACGTCGCTTCCGACCAAGCTGCTTGAGGTAGTTAAAACCGAGCTGACCGCCAATGCCGCGCTTGCGCTCGACTTCCCCGAGGTGTGCGGCAAGGGGCCGATGTGGAAGGTCGGTGAGTTCATCTCAAAGACCGGTGTCAAGGTCGAGCCGTTCGGTGCAGAGCAGGCGATTCGCGGCACGTTCCACGGCGCGAGCCGACCGAAGGTGCTGTTCGGAGATGACCTGATCACCGACGCTGAAGCGAAGAGCCCGACCGAGCGACAGAATCGCTGGACATGGCTAGAGAAGGCCATCGACTATCTGGGGCCGCCAGACGGCACGGTCAAATATGTGGGCGTCGGCACCGTACTGGACAAGGACGATCCGATCTCACGTGCCAAGCGCAGCATCGGGCACGTCGTCCACCACTTCCGCGCTATCGAGACGATGCCCGCGCGCATGGATCTGTGGGAGCAGTGCCAGGAGCTGATGCTCAACGTGGACAAGGATGCGATCGGCGCAGCATCCGGGCGCGGCGAGGTCGTACCGGACGACGAGCTGCCGTCGTTTCTCTTCTATGTCGCGCACCGCGACGAGATGGACGAAGGCGCTGTGACCTCCTGGCCGTCCGTGCGCTCTCTGTTCTGGCTGATGCGGCAGAGGGCGAAGTCGCCGCGAGCATTCGCAACCGAGATGCAGGGCGATCCGCGCACCGAGGAGGACAAGGTATTCGGGTACATCACCTACTGGGCGCAACGCTCGCAATACTGGCGCATATTCGGCGCATGTGATCCGTCGATGGGTAGAGGCGAAACGTCCGACCCGTCGGCTCTGCTCGTCGGCGGATGGGACACCGTCGCAAAGAAGCTGCACGTCATGCATGCGGCGATCAAGCGGCGCGTACCGTCGAAGCTCGAAGCGGACCTCATTGCCATGCAGCGCGAGTTCCGGTGTCTCGCGATTGGCTTTGAGAACAACAACGCCTATGAGCACTCGCGGCAAACCTTCATCAAGGCCGGCCTCGATGCCAGCATAGCGCTACCGCTCGTCGGCATTACGGCAACCGTGCCGCAGGAAGTGCGCATCGATTCGCTGGAGCCGTTCATCACTGACCGGCTCTCACCGGGCATCCTGATGCATCCAGGTCTCGTGCAGCTCGTCGGCGAACTGGACAGTTGGCCGGAGCCACAAAGCGGCCACCACTACGACGGCCTGTGCGCACTGCACCTGCTATGGGCGATCGCGGTTTCGCGCGGCGGCATGAAATTCGAATACACGCCAGTGTCAAAACTCACGCAAAACGGCGATGCCCGCACGGGCGGACAGCGTTTTGGCAATGGCGCCTGGTAAGCAAGGGAACGACATGGGACAAATCGTCGACGTCAATGGCAATCCGATCGAGAGCCGCGCGCTGTCGGAGCAGCAGACTGCGCAGCTCGCGTGGCTTCAATACAGTTACGAGGAACACCCCGCGCGCGGCCTGAACCCCAGGCGTCTCGCGCATATTCTCGAAGATGCTGAGCGCGGGCACCTGATCGCGCAGTCCGATCTCTTCACGGACATGGAGGAGAAAGACCCGCATATCTTCGCGGAGATGAGCAAGCGCAAGCGCGTCCTGATCACGCTCGATTGGGACGTCATTCCACCGCGCAACTCCAACGCGGCCGAGAAGAAGCTCGCCGAGCAGGTACGTGAATGGCTCGCCGACATGCCAGGCTTCGACGAGATCCTGCTCGATTGTCTGGACGGGATTGGTCACGGCTTTGCGGCGCTTGAGATCAGTTGGCAACGACTCGGCAAACTCTGGTTACCCAAAACGCTTGAACATCGGCCGCAGCGCTGGTTCATGAACCCCTGGCAGAACCGCAACGAGATCCGGCTGCGCGGCATCGACGTGGACGGCACTCCATTGTGGCCGTTTGGCTGGCTTGTGCACCGGCACAAGGCGAAGTCGGGCTACATCGCGCGCAGCGGCCTGCACCGCGTGCTGTCATGGCCGTATCTGTTCAAGAACCTCGGCGTCAAGGACCTGGCTGAGTTCCTGCACATCTATGGTTTGCCGCTGCGCCTGGGCAAGTATCCGAACGGTTCGACCGAGGAAGAGAAGCGCACGCTGCTGCAGGCCGTTGCAAGCATTGGCCACAACGCGGCTGGCATCATTCCCGAAGAGATGAAGATCGAGTTCCAGGAGGCAGCGAAGGGAACCGACGCGGTGCACATGACGCTGATCAATTACATGGAGCGCTGCCAGTCCAAGGCGATTCTCGGCGGTACGCTGACCAGCCAGGCAGACGGCAAGTCATCGACCCATGCCCTCGGCAATGTTCACAACGAGGTGCGGCACGACCTTATGGTGTCGGACGCGCGGCAGCTTGCAGCGACGTTCACGTTTCAGCTCATCTGGCCGATGCTGGCGCTGAACATTCCCGGTGTCGATCCGCGTCGCATTCCACAACTCAGGTTCGAAACGCGAGAGCCTGAAGACCTGAAGATGTTTTCCGAAGCACTGCCTAGACTTGTCGGCATGGGTATGCCGATTACGGTCGACTGGGCGAGAGAGAAGCTGTCGATTCCGGCCGCCAAGGACGGCGACCCGTTGCTGTCCATCCCGAATCCGGTGATGGCATTGCCGCCGGAGTTCCGGCCACCCGCCGAGCATGCGCCGGCTGCGCCTGCCGCACCGGTCGCGGGTACGCGCATGGCGTACAAGGCCGTGCTCACGAACAACCGCGGCGAAGTGGTCTATCCGGATCAACACGCGCTCGACGAAACCTTGTTGCCGGCCGATGTCATCACGGCCGGTCTCGACAAGCTGCTCGCGCCGGTGATCGCGGCGATCCGTGCCGGCGAAACGCCTGATGATGCGATCGAGGCGCTGCTCGCCGCGCAGCCGGACATGAAAGAGGAACAGGTCGCCGAACTGCTCGCACGCGCGCTGTTTGTCGCCGACATATGGGGACGTGTGAATGGCGGCGGCTGATACTGGCGTCGACCTGGGCTATGCGATCGGGCTGGAACCGGCCGAGGCGGTACGCTACTTCGAATCGAAGGGCTACCAGCTCGGCTTCCGGTGGCAGGACGTCGCGGCCGAAGCACATGCGCGTGCGTTTACGGTTGCCGGCGTGATGAAGCTCGACGTGCTGCAGGATGTCCGAGCGGCACTGACCGACGCACTCAGCAAGGGAAAGACCTTCGAGCAGTTCAAGGATCAGCTGATCCCCGCCCTCCAGAAGAAAGGCTGGTACGGACGCGGTGACGTCGTCGACGGTGACACGGGCGAGATTCAGGGGAGGCGGCTCACGCCGCGCCGGCTCGATACGATCTTCCGCACCAACATGCAGTCGTCGTATATGGCCGGTCGTTTCGCGACGCAAATGGCACAGGTCGACACACGGCCATGGTGGGAATACGTTGCCGTCCTCGACAACCGCACGCGGCCTTCGCATGCTGCGCTGCACGGGTCCGTGTACCGCTACGACGATCCGTTCTGGGCCGTCTTCTATCCGCCGTGCGGATACCGGTGTCGCTGTCGCGTGCGCAGCCGGCCGTTCGGCTATATCGATCACGACAACGCGCCGACGAGCGCTGGCCGCCTCGAAGAGGTCGAGCAACCGGTCGGCCGTGATGGGCGCACGCAGCCGGTAGTCGCATACAAGAGCCCGATCACTGGCAAGCGGGTGCTGCCCGATCCGGGCTTCGGCTTCAATCCGGGTCTTGCGTGGCAGCGTCCATTCACCCCGCCGCCGATCGACACATTGCCCAGGACCGTTCCGCGCGGTGTGCACGTGCCCTTGCCGACACCCACCCAGATCGCACGCGCATCGATGCGGGCGGCGCTCCCCGAATCGTCCTATGCCGACGCATTCCTGCGCACCTTCGGCGCAAGCACGGATCACCCCGTTGTGTTCAGTGATGTGACAGGCGAGCCGGTGCCGATCAACAAATGGCTGTTTCGCGACAATGCCGGTCAGACGGTGGTCGGCTCAGTCGGCCCGGACGCCCAGCTCGTCGCCGGGGCGATCCACGAACCGGACGAGATCTGGCTGTCGTGGGCGCAGCAGGACGGACAGTGGGCGCTTCGCCGCCGCTATCTGAAGACATTTGAGACCGATGCCGGCGAATGGGGTGTGGCGGTCACCGACTTCGGCAAGGATGGATGGGCGAGCAGCTCGTCGACGTTTGCGGCCGACACGGGTTCGGACGATAGCCGGCTCGCCTATCTGAACACGCTGCGCGGACAGTTTCTCCGCTACAGGAAACGCAATGATTGAGATCGAGATCGACGACAGCCGATTTGGCGCGACGTTAAACCGGCTGGTTCGGGCGATGGCTGACGCGACGCCTGTCATGAACGAGATATCCGGCATCATGGCCGATGCCGTCGAAGAGAACTTCACGCAGCAAGGCCGGCCGAAGTGGCTCGGTCTCGCGCCGTCGACGCTGGCCGAGCGCGTCGGCCGCGACCTGAAGCCTGGGCGCGGCAAGTTCAAGTCAGGTGCGTGGAGTATCCAGCTCGGCCAGCGTGTCGCTCGGTCGCTGAAGATCCTGCAGCGCTCGGGACGGCTCGCCTCAAGCATCGTTCAGGCATTCGACGCGACGAGCGCCCAGGTCGGCACCAACCTGGTCTATGCGGCGATCCAGAATTTCGGTGGCCAGACGAGGCCGCACACGATCGCGCCGAAGAACGCGAAGGCGCTGCATTTTGGCGGCATCTTTGCGAAGAAGGTCAATCACCCAGGATCGAAAATCCCGGCCCGACCGTTTCTGACGATCTCTGACAGTGATGGCGTGCAGATCGAATCTGTGGTGGCAAACTATCTGCGCCGGGTGGGCCGGCTAACCTGACTAACTAACGAAACGAAGAACAAAATCATGGAATTTCTCGATTCAGCAAAGGCGTTTTTTTATTACGGCATCTGGACGCTCGTCCTGTTTGCCGTTACTTGCAGCGTCCTGCGGATCGTCGCAGACCTTAAGGACCTTCCGGGCTGGGTCGTTCCGGCCGCACTGGTGGGAGTGCTCGCACTCTGGCTACTGATTCCG
Source organism: Paraburkholderia sp. BR14312 (assembly GCF_040948675.1). Lineage (NCBI taxonomy): Bacteria > Pseudomonadati > Pseudomonadota > Betaproteobacteria > Burkholderiales > Burkholderiaceae > Paraburkholderia > Paraburkholderia sp. BR14312. The sequence goes on along the minus strand of NZ_JBFPKI010000004.1, from coordinate 105,852 downwards.
CATGGTTGGAACCTGTTGAGCTACTGGTTCAGCGGCAACTGGGACTATGGGAATGACCTCCGTGAGCGCTCGATCAGTCCCGACGACGCATGGTTTATCGTGAAGGTGGAGTTCTGGGCTGCACTGCTCGGCACAGCAGTCGGCTACTTCGGACTGGACGCGCTGCGTCGCAAGCAGTATTAGCGCGCTGCGGGCGGCGGCACAGGCGGCAGCCAATGCCGTCGCCCGCGCTGCCAATTGGCGGCTTCGTTTAAGACCGCGCGTGAGCCGTTCGTAGGGCGCGATGACTACGTCGGTACCGCCCGGGCCGCACCAAGCCCGCCAGCGCGTTTAGAATCCCCGTTAGTGACGATCCATTCCGGACGGCACACCCGCGCATCCGCGCAAATCCCTCTCCCCATCCCGCGCCCCTGTCACTTTCGCTGTCCGCAACTGACAGACTCCCCCTGACATCGGTCCACTGACGTTCGATGCCGCCCCTCGGGAAAATGGCGGCATGGCTAATCACCGCACATCCCCGACCAGCACCGCACTCGCGGCGCTGACCGTCGAAATCACCGACCGCACCGGCCGCGCTATCCAGTTGCTGCCGGCGGGCCACTTCTCGGCGCGCGATGGTCGTCCGGCGTCGATCGCCGCATGTAAGGAATGGGTGTGCGGCCCCCAGGAGGCAGCAGCGCTTGTCGCGCTCGCGGCACAGCAGACCAATCCGATGGTGATCGACTACGAGCACCAGACGCTCAACAGCCAGACCAACGGCCAGCCTGCACCGGCGGCCGGATGGTTCAGGAACCTCGAATGGCGCGACGGTCAGGGCCTTTTTGCCACTGACGTCGAATGGACGCCCGCCGCCGCCAAGGCGATTGCTGATCGCGAATACCGCTACATCTCGCCCGTCTTCGAGTTCGATCCGCAGACCGGCGCTGCGCTGCGTATGCGCATGGCAGCGCTCACGAATGATCCGGGCCTTGACGGCATGCAGGCCGTCGCGCTGTCCGCCCTTGCTTCCCGACTTTCCCTCAACAAACAGGAGCCGCAGATGAAAGAGCTGCTGCAGGCGGTGCTCAAGGCCCTCGGGCTCAATGAGCAGACGCCTGAACCCCAGGCTATCGCCGCGCTGAATACGCTTCTGGCCAAAGCCCAGAGCGATGCCGCACAGGTGACGGCCCTAACTGCCGAGAAGACGAACAACGAAGCGCAGATCGCCGCGCTCACGGCGTCGGCCGGCAACCCCGATCCGTCGAAGTTCGTACCTGTGTCGGTCGTGACCGGCATGCAGACGCAGCTCGCGGCGCTGACCACGCAGATCGCCGGCCGCGAAGTCGACGAGATCGTGACGGCCGCGCTGGCGAACGGCCAGTTGCTTCCGGCGCTGGAAGGTTGGGCGCGCGAACTCGGCAACAGCGATGTCGCCGCACTGAAGACGTTCGTGTCGACCGCGCCGAAGATCGCCGCGCTCACTGGCACGCAGACCAATGGCCGCGCGCCGGAAACCGGCGCAGCCGGATCGGCTGCAGCCGACGCCTCCACGCTCGCCGTTTGCCGCCAGATGGGCGTTGACCCGGTGGCCGTCGCGAAAACGAAGGAGGCCGCGTAATGCCCGCCGCTACCGCAGACCGCAATACCGAGATGCGCGAAGGCCGGATCGTGTCCGTGCTGGTTGCTGGCGGCACGTTGATCCGCGCCGGTGTACTCGTTGCCGTGAACGCGAATGGTCTGGCTGTCGAAGGCGAGACCGAAGCGGACCTGACCTATATCGGCCGCTCCGAGGCGTACGTCGACAACACGGCCGGTGCCGATGGCGCTGTTTCGGTGCCCGTGCGCCGGGGGGTTGCCTTCCGTTGGGCGAACGCGGCCGATGACGCGGTGACGCAGGCGAGCCTCGGCAAGCCCTGTTTCATCGAAGACAACCAGACCGTCGCCAAAACCAACGGCAACGGCACCCGCTCGCAGGCTGGCACCGTACTCGGTGTCGATGCCGACGGCGTGTGGGTCCTTTAAGGAGAGCAGCTCAATGCTGGTCAATGGAGAAACCATCCAGGCCGTCTTCTGGACGCTGAAGACGAGCTTTAACAACGCGTTCGACGCCGCGCCTTCGACGTGGGAAAAGATCGGGATGAAGATCCCGTCGTCGAGCCGCGAAAACATCTATGCATGGCTCGAACGCTTCCCCCGCATGCGTCGCTGGGTCGGCGAGAAGGATGTCCAGTCGATGATCGCACGCGGCTATACGGTCGTGAATGACGACTTCGAAGCGACGGTCGAGGTCGACCGCAACGACATCGAGGACGACAACCTCGGCATCTACGCCCCGCAGGCGCAGAGCGCAGGCTACTCGGCGAAGCAACTGCCCGACGAGATCATCTACGAGCTGGTGAACGACGCCTTCGAGAAGCCTTGCTATGACGGTCAGAGCTTCTTCAGCAACGCACACGTCGTGCGTGGTGCAGCCATCTCGAACCTGAGTCATCTGCCGCTCACGATTGCCGGTCAGGCCGCCGCGATCAAAACCTACGGCGCCGTGCGCACGTCGATGCGCAAGATCACCGACGAGGAAGGTCGCCCGCTCGGCATCACACCGAATGTGCTGCTCGTGCCGCCGGCACTCGAAGACGTCGCCAACGCACTGCAGACCAACGATCGTCTGAACGACGGCATGCCGAACCCGTACAAGGGTACGGCCACCGTCGTGTGCGATGCGCGCCTGACGTCCGATACCGCCTGGTTCCTGCTCGACACGACCAAGCCCGTGCGCCCGTTCATCTATCAGGAACGCAAGGCCCCCGTGTTCGTGCAGCAGACCGATCCCGAAGCCGAAGACGTGTTCATGCGCAAGAAATTCAAGTTCGGCGCGGAAGCGCGTGCGGCCGGCGGTTACGGCTTCTGGCAGCTCGCCTACGGCTCGGACGGCACCGCAGGCGTGCCGCAGTAATACCCCCCGCGAAAGCACCACCGCGCGATGGCCGCAAGCGCGGAGGAAGAACGACCCGCGACCCCTGGCCCGGTGCATTCCGTAGGGTCGCGGTGCAATCCGAACACTGACAGGAGAAGGTTATGCCGAATACGGCAGGTATCAAGGTGCTGCGTGTGTCCGCGAAAGCGAACGGCTATCGCCGCGAAGGGTTGCGCTTTGACATTGGCGCGGCCGACGTGCCGGTGTCGATTCTGACCAGCGGCCAGATCCATCGCCTCAAGCGCGATCCGCTGCTCGACTGCAAGGAAGTGACCGTGTTCGACCAGCCGACCGTGTCCGATGCGGAACTTGCGCAACTGCGCGAAAAGGCGGCGATCGCCGACGCGCTTCGCGGCATGCTGCCGACGGATTTCCCGGTCGACGCGTGCCCGACGCAGTACGTCAAGCTCCTGGAGGATCAGGTGCTCGAACTGACCGACCGGAATGCTGCGCTCACTCAACAGGCCGGGCAGGCGCAGGCGGAAAAAGCGCCCAGCGCGCATCAATCGGCCGAAGCCAGGCGCGCAGGGCGTCGTTAAGCAATGGCCTACGCAACCAGCGATGACATGGTGCGCCGCTTCGGCGAGACCGAGATGATCGAGATCACCGATCGCGACCTGACCGGTGTTGTCGATGCGGCCGTGGCCGGCAATGCACTCGACGATGCGAGCGCCGAGATCGACACCTATCTCGCCGGTCGCTACACGTTGCCGTTCGCGGGCACGCCCCGCTTCATCGCGGGCCTGTGTTGTGACATCGCGCGCTATCGCCTCTGCATTGGCGAAACCCGCATGACGGAAGAGATCAACAGCCGTTACAAGGCGGCCATCCGCTTTCTGGAGCTGGCTGCCGCCGGCAAGGTGACGCTCGGCGAGCTGCCGAGCGGTGCACCCGTGCAGCCCGGCGCGACCATTGCCTTCAGGCCAGGATCGCACATCTGGGGCGATAACGACCGGGGGGCATTCTGATGGCGACGACCGTGCCGGTGCCAATGATCACCGCTGTCGAGCTGGCAATTGTCGATCGCCTGAAGCGTGGCCTCGGCAAGATGGTGACGTCGGTGGACACCTATGGGGGCGAATTCGACGACGAGAACCTCGCCGACGTGATCCGCCGCTTTCCGGCTGCATGGACCACGTTCGGGGGTGCGGGCAAGCCAAAGCCCGTCGACACGAGTCGCGAGAAGTGGCACACGCCAGCAACGTTCGTCGTAATGGTCGGCACCCGCAGCGTGCGCAGCGAAGCTGCATCCCGCCAGGGTGGGCCATCCGCGCGCGAGATCGGCACCAATCTGCTGATCTACGGCGTGCGCCGGCTGCTTATCCAGCAGGATCTGGCGCTACCGATCAAGGAGTTTGCGCCGGGCACGATTCGCACGCTTTTTAACACACGGCTGCAGCGCGAAGCGTTTTCGGTGTTCGCCCTGGAGTTTCACACCGAATGGGTCGAGAAGGCTCTGCCGGCCCGCTCGTTTCCGCAGCCGGTCGACCAGGCCGACATCGATCCGAACGATCCGACATCGGGCCTCGACACCGTATTCGCCGCCTATGGTGGCCAGCTCGATCCGGCCTCGCCGGTCTGGGATTCGATGACGCTCAATTACTACCTTGATCCCACGAAGGTGACGCGTGCGCCGGACAAGCCGGACGCGCAAGACATCATGGGGATGCAATCTGCAACAGGAGCAGGCAATGAAAGTTAAAGCCGCAGCCGGGGTGCGCGTACCGATGGATGGCGCTCCCCGCAAGTACATCACCGACGAGAAAGAGGTCACGGTCGACGACACGCCGTACTACCTGCTGCGCGTGCGTGACGGTGATCTCATCCGGACCGACCTTCCGTCGACGGGGGGCACTGCCACTGTCTCGGGCACGTCGACCACCCCACGCACCCCGAACGCGCTTCCCGCTCCGGCCGCTGGCGTCGTGACGGAATAACCGGAGGCTCTACAGATGGCAAGCCCTAACGTCACATTCAACAGCATCCCGTCGAGCATTCGCAAGCCGGGCAAGTATTTCGAGTACAACACGACCGGCGCAGTCAACGCGTTGCCGGGCAACCTCCAGCGCGTGCTGATCATCGGCCAGCGCCTGGCCACGGGCACCGTTGCAGCTCTTGTCGCCGCCGGCATTACGTCCGATGAACAGGCGGCTGTCGCCTTTGGTCGCGGCTCGATCGCACATCTGATGACGCGATCGGCGCTGAAGGCGAATCCGTACCTGCAACTGACCGTCATCACGGTGGACGATGCCGCAGCCGGCGTGGCCGCAACCGGTTCCGTGCTGATCGCAGGTCCGGCAACCAGCACGGGTAACGCCACGATCAGGATCGGCAACAATTCGGCGGTCGTCGCGGTGGCCAACGGCGACACGGCCGGCGCGATCGCCGCGAACCTCATCACGCAGATCGGCCAGCAACCGGACCTGCCGGTGACAGCCGCGATTGATCCCGCCAACCCCGTGAACGTCCTGCTCACGGCAAGGCACAAAGGGCTGACCGGCAACGGCATCGTCCTGTCATTCGTGAGCCAGACGAACGGTGTAACGGGTACGGTGACGGCCATGTCCGGCGGCCTGTCCGATCCGGACATCCAGCCGGCGCTGACGGCGGTGTTTGCGGCTGGCCACGACATTATCGTCGCGCCGTTCTCGACCCAGGCGTCGCTCACGACACTGCGCACGCACCTTGATGCCGTGTCCGGACCGCTCGAACAGCGCGGCACGATCGCTGCGGCCGGCTGGCCGGGCACGCTGGCCACGGCGACGACGCTCGCAGGCCAGCTCAACGCGGGCCGGATCTCGCTTGGCTGGTACAACGGATCGATGTCGCCCGCCTACCAGCTCGCGGCGGCCTACGCGGCGATGATCGCGTCCGAGGAAGATCCCGCGCGGCCGCTGAACACACTGGCCCTTACAGGGCTGGACGTGACCGACATCACGCTGCGGGCTGGCCGACAGGATCAGGAGGCGGCATTGCACAACGGTGTGACGCCCTTCGAGGTCGGACCCGGCGACGTGGTGCAGATCGTGCGTGCGATCACGACCTATACGGTCGACGCCCAGGACATCGAAGATCCGGCGCTCCTGGACCTGACGACGATCCGCACGCTCGACTACATGCGCAAGGCATGGCGTCAGCGCATTGCGCTGCGTTTCCCGCGCGACAAGCTGTCGGACAAGACGCCGCCGAAGGTGCGTTCCGAGTTGCTCGATGTGGCCTACAAGGCCGAAGAGCTGGAGATCATCGAAAACGTCGACCAGTGGAAGGCCAACCTGATCGTCGAGCGCGACTCGCAGAGTGCTGGCCAGCTCAACGCGAAAATTCCCTGCGACGTGGTGTCCGGTCTGCACGTGTTCGCCGGTGTGATCGACCTGATTATCTAACGGAGGCCACAAATGGCATTGGAAGAATACGTCGGCGCGATTGTGCTAACGGTCGACGGCCAGGACGTCGAGGTGATCGACTTTAACGTCCAGAGTAAAACCGGCCGCAAGCTGGTCAAGACAATGAATCGCACCGGGCGCGCGAAGGGATTTTCTCGCGGCATTGCGGAATACGATCTGAGCGTGACCGTCGTGATTCCCGAATCGGGCGATCTGGACTGGGAGGCGATCGAGGGCGCGAAGCTCACGACCGAGCCGCTCTCGGCGGGCGGTCCCCGCGTGAGCTATCTCGATTGCTTCACCACCGAGGCGAGCGAGAAGTACAGCGTCGATAACGAGGCGAGACGCGACCTGAAAATGACTGCACTTCGAAAGGTGACGGAATGACGATCACGCAATCCGGAACGCTGAAGTACGGCATCGAATACGAAGACGAGATCCACTTCGACTTCGAAATGCGCCTGCCCACGGTGGCCGACAACATCGCCGCGATTGAAGCGGTCGGTGCACTCTCGAACCTGAGTGTGAACACCGCGATGTACGCGCGCTGTCTCACGAAGCTCGGCACGATTCCGGTGAAGGACATCACGTATGAGTTCATCGCTGGCAACATGGTCGATGACGATTACGACGTGCTGCACAACGTGGTCGACATGCTTAAAAAAAAGCGTCAGGCATTGAACACGCGCTCGCCGACTACCGCCTTGCCGTCGTCTTCCTCGGACAGTACGGATTCAGCGAATCCCGGGTCGGCAAGCTGACCACCGTCGAACTGGAAGCCTATCTGATGGCCATCGGCCGCCTGCATGACAAACGGGCCGAGGCACTGAAAGGTGCCTCGCACTCATCCTCCGAGACTCGCCGCGTCGTTTCATCGCGACGCAGGAAGCGCAAATAGCCATGTCGCAAAACCTTCTCGTATCGATGCTGGTGCGCCTGCGCGACGAGCTCTCGCGCCCGGCCTCACGGATGCTCCAGGACGTCACGCGCGACGCACGCATGGCGACAGGTGCCGTGTCGGCCGTCGCAGACGCGAGTGCACGCGGCGCGCAGAAGCGCGAAACGGAAATCGGCCAGGCCGAGCGCGCAGTGCAGCGCGAGATTGGGCGCACCGGCGTGGCCTTCGAGCAGCAGGCGCAGACCGCCAGAGCCACTGCCGACGCCACGGCGCGCGCAACCGATGCGAGCCTCTCGAAGCGGCTGCGCGACTACCAGCGGTTTAACCGTGCATGGGAAGCGCTTGGCATCCGGTCCGAAGCCGAGATCCAGCGCGAAATCACGCGCACCGAAGCTGCCTACGCGCGACTTGCCCAGTCCGGGATGATGTCCGCCGAGGAACAGTCGCGAGCCTTCGCGCAGGTGCAGTCGCGCGTCGCTGAACTGAATGCGGAGATGGGTCGTCTTTCCGCGCGTGAACGTAGTGTGCGCTTTCTGCAGGCCGGCGCGGGTGGCATCGTGCGTGCGGGTGAGGCTGTGCTCGGTGGGATGGCAGCCGCGCGAGCCATCGCTGCGCCAGCTGAACGCACGATGGACTTCGACAAACGCATCGCGCTGATGGCGAACACCGCGTTCAACGAAGAGGATGTGCCGGCGCGTATACGTGGCATGCAGCAGCTTCGGGACGTCGTGAGACAGTCGATCCTCGCAGGCGGTGGCACACCCGACGAGATTGCCGCTGCCATGACGCAATTGCTAGGCCAGAACGCCATCACGCACGAACAGGCGTTCAAGCTGATGCCCGTGCTGCAGCGCTATGCCACGGCGGAAGGCGCGGACACAACCGAACTCGGCGACATCGCCATGCGCGGCATCCAGACATTCGGGCTGAAGGAAGATCAGATCCCGGCTGCGCTCGATGCAGCAATCATGGGCGGTCACATGGGCGGTTTCCACTTGCGGCAGATGGCGAAGTGGCTACCGCAGCAGATGGCCGCAGCCAAGAACTCCGGCATGGGCGGCATGGAGGGTCTGTCCGAACTGATTGCATTAAACGAAGTATCCATGACAACAGCGGGTACGCCCGACGAGGCCGGGAACAACGCACTCGACCTGCTCAACAAGCTCAACAGCAACGATACGGCGCATGCCGTGAAGCGTGAACTCGGCAAGACGCTCGGGGTCCAGCTCGCCAACGCACGCGCCCACGGCAAGAGCGCCCTGGTTGCATTCGGGGACATCCTCGAACAGGTCATGGCAAAGGACAAGAACTACCAGATCATCAAGAAGAAGCTCGCCTCGGCGAAAGACGACGGCGAGCGTCAGGCGCTGTACGCGAGCATGGAGCAGATCATCGAGGGTTCAGCCATCAGCAAGGTGGTGCGCAACCGGCAGGAAATGCTCGCACTGATGGGCTACCTCGGCAACAAGGAGAAATTCAACGCCATCAAAACCGGGGCGATGAACGCAAGGGGCATCGGGGACAAGGACGCCGAGGTCATGCAGAGCACGGACGCGTTCAAGACCGAGCGTGCGAAATCGCTCGGCGAAATGGGCGAGATGGATGCGATGCGTGGTCTGGACAAGGCAATCGGCAACGCATCGGACATCATCACGCAGTACGGTGGCAAGTATCCGGGTCTGATGTCCGCGATCATGGGGACCAAGGTCGCATTCGAGGGCCTCACGAGTGTGCTAATGGCCGTGGGAATGATGCGCTTCATCACCGGACACGGTGGCGGTGCTGCTGCCCGTGAAGCAGCGCATGCCGGCGCATCGGTTGCCGCGCGTGCGGCCCGAGGCTCGGGGGGCGTCCTGTCACGGGTGCTCGGCCTCGCTGCCGCAGCCGGCGAGCATGGTGGTGTGCTCGCCCGCGTGCTCAAGCCCGCCGGCTCGTCGGCCCTCTCCCTGCTCGCGGGCGGTGTCGAGGCGTTTGGCATCAGTCGCGATACGAGCTTCAGCGACGCCCAGAAAAAAAGCGAATATGCCCGAGTTGCCGGCGGCACTGCGGGCGGCATCGGCGGCTGGGCCGCCGGTGCTGCGGCAGGCGCAGCGATGGGTTCTGTTGTGCCCGGAATCGGAACGGCGGTCGGCGGTGTCGTTGGTGGCCTGGTCGGTGGCTTTGGAGGCGACCTGCTCGGCGAGAAGCTCGGCAAGCTGATCGGCGATGCCCTGTTCAAGGCTGAAGCAAACAAACAGCAGCAGCCGATCAACATCACCACGAAAGTCCAGATGGACGGCCATGTCGTCGCCGAGGCCGTCAACCAGATCAACGCACAGGCCGCATTGAGGCATTGACATGAGCTGGAGAGACCTGCTGCAGGATGCATCGTTTCGCGGTGTCACATTTGACTGTGTGCGCACCCGCGACACCGCGAAGCGTGGCCTTGCAAAACACGAATACCCGTACCTCGACGGTGCCGACGTCGAGGATCTCGGCCGTGGCCCGCGTGACACGCACGTCACTGCCGTGTTTTGGGGGGACGACTACGAGGAACGTCTCAAGGCGTTTATCGATGCGCTCGACGAGTCGGGTTCAGGTGAGCTGATCCATCCCGTTTTCGGCAGCATTCCGAAGGCGCAGGTCGAGGACTATTCGATCGAGCACGCCGCAGAGAACCCGGACCACTGTATCGTCGAAATCGCCTTCATCGAGGCATCGCCAGGCAACCCATTCTTCGTGCAGCAGTTGCCCGAGCAGAAGGCAGAAGCAGTCAGCGCGCTGACCGACACGGTACGGTCGGCCGCGAGTTCAGCATTGGCATCGGTGCTTGATGCGTTAAAGCTGGTGCAAAGTAACATGCCCCGGTTAAACCTGTTCCGCGATCTCATGACGGGAACGCTCGGCGCACTCGGCACGCTCGTGCCCGACGTCGTGGCCACGACGCTCGACCTGGTCGATTACCCGCAGGCATTCGCATCTGACGTCCTGAGCTTTCTCGCCGGGCTATCCGACCTGCATTCGTTCGGCGTGGGTACGATCGTGTCGGACTGGAAGAGCTTCAGCGACCAGATGACGAACGCAGTCGCGCTGCCGGCCGGCATCAGCAGCGGCGACGCAACTGTGGCGAGCAGCTCGGGCATCGTTCAGGCCGGCATCATCGCGCTCACCAGTTCGGCCGCCCAGTTTGTGGAATCGGGCGTGGCGACCGATAGCAGCTCGGCACTGCTCGGCGTGAACGCGAATGCCGACGACGTCGCGGTCGCGCAGGCATTCATGCAGCTCGCCGCAGCCGCCCAGCTCGCCGACACCGCTTCGTCGATCCTCGCGGACGAAGCGGCCGACGCGACGCTGTCGCCATCCGAGATCGAGGTGATCGTCGACAACACGCGCACGGCCATCCAGGCCGCGATCGAGGCACATCGCCAGCTCTATGCGCTGGACACGTATCGGCCGATCACAGAAAGCCTGAAAGACATCGCACTGGCAGTGCAGACCGCTGCGATCACGGTGATCGACGAACGGCCACCGCTTGTCAGCCGCACGGTGACCGTGTTCGGCAATCTGCACCTCACCGCCTTCCGCTGGTATGCCGACTACACGCGTGCGGCTGAGCTTGCGCGCCTGAATCCGCAGATCACCAATCCCAATTTCCTGATTCCCGGCGAGGTGCTCAATGCCTACAGTAAATAGCGCCGTCACCGATCCCGACCAGGACAAGGTGAGTCTGCTGATCGGCGGCCACGTCCATCGCGACTGGACCACTTACCAGATCGACTCACACCTGGTCACGCCTGGCGACGCGTGGCGCGTCGAGCTGTCGCCGCCTGACGGTACTGCAACGCAGGGCACGCTGCCCGATTCGGTGTTCGAAGGCGCTTCCGTCGAGGTACGCCTTGGCAAGGACACGATACTCGTCGGCCGCATTGACGAGATCGACGAGGACACGGCGAAGGATCGCAATACGCTGGTGCTGACCGGCCGCGATGGCGCCGGCATCCTGCTCGATTGCTGTGCGCCGGTGTTCGTGGCAAAGCAGGCGACGCTCGCGCAGGTCATCGCCAACGTGGTGAAACCGTTGGGCATTTCCAAAATCCGCATCAGCGCGGCAAGCACCTACACCAGCGAGAAGGTCAACGTCGAGCCGGGCGACCGCGCCTGGCACGTGCTGGCGAACGCTGCGGAAGCGAACGGACTGTGGCCGTGGTTCGATCCGGACGGCACGCTGGTGGTGGGTGGGCCGGACTATACAACGCCGCCGGTGGCCACGCTGATCATGCGCCGAAACGGTCGCGGTAACAACGTTCTGTCACTGCGCCGGCAGCGTTCGATGGCCGGCCGTTACTCCGAGGTGACGGTGCTGGGACAGATGCACGGCACGGCGCAGGAGTCTGGCAAGAACGGTATCAAGGGTGTCGCGAAAGACCCGGCCGTGAGCGTCTATCGCCCTCACGTGGTGATCGACCACGAATGCGCAAGCGTGGCCATGGCGATCTCGCGTGCGCGAAAGCTTCTGATGGATTCGCGCCTGCAGGGCTTCACGCTGACCGCGATCGTCAAGGGACACCGCACGTCGGACGGCGTGCCGTGGAAGCCCGGGCAGCGCATCCACGTGATCTCGGAGCCTCACGGTATCGATGCTGTGTTCTTCCTGATCGGGCGACGCTTCAGGAAGGCCCGCACGGGCGGCTCGACCACGACGCTCACGTTGAAGGAAGACGGTGTGTGGACGCTTGATGCGCATCCGCACCAGCGCAGACACCGACGCGGCAAAAACAAGGGACCGGAGGACATCATCGATGTGGGACAAGGTTGACGGGCGTATCAGGATTGCCATGTCCAAGATCCGCCTCGCATTCCGCGCGGTGCTCTCGATCGTGGGCAGCGATGCCGGCGTGCAACTCGTACAGGGCCAGGGTGTCGCAGGAGAAACGCTGCAGGACAATGAGCTGTTCCAGCACTACGGCTTCACGTCGAATCCACCGGCCGGCACGATGGCGGTCGTGATTCCGGTTGGCGGGAAAACGGCGCACGGCATCATTGTGGCCACCGAGCACGCTGCCTACCGGAAGAAAAGTCTCGCAACTGGCGAAGTGGCCATCTACACCAGCGAAGGTGATTTCATTGTGCTGCGCCAGGGGCGTGTCATCGACATCAGCACACAGACGTTAAACATCAATGCCGATAACGCTGTCAACATCAAGACAGGCAAGCTGACAATCGACGCGTCGGACTCGGTCAATGCGAACACGCCGGCCGTCAACGCAAGCCAACAGGTCAACGTGACAGGTGCGCTTGCGGCCAATGGCGGCATGACAGCGAAGGCTGGCGCCGACGGCGGCGCAGCCGTGACGATTGCTGGCGAGGCACACGTCACCGAAGACGTGGTTGCAGGCGGCAAAAGCCTTCTGCATCACGATCACGAAGACAGCATGGGCGGAACCACCACCCCGCCGCTCTGAGTGGTTGCCTCCTGACATCGGACAGCTGATATCGCACGGGGTCATTCCGGGACAATTCCGGCATGGACCCCGCACTCGATCCTTCCACACGCGACTATTCCGGTAGTTTCACCACGAATCTCTCGAACGCGGTGTATCTGCGGCTGGAAACTCCGCTCGGCTCTTACTGGGCCGACCCGACGCTCGGCTCACGCCTGCATGAGCTGGAGCGCGAAAAGGACGTCTCACGCATTCATCGCCTCGCTGTGCAGTACACCGAGCAGGCGCTTCAGCCCCTGATTGACGATCATCGCGCGCAATCGGTGACGGTCACGGCGAACAGCATCGAGCCGGGCTGGCTGTTGCTGCTGATCGACGTTGTCGACGTAAGCGGCAAGCCGCAGCACTTCAAACACCGCGTGAAGGTGCTGTGATGTCGTTTACCGTCAAAACCTTCGACGAGATTCAGGCAGGAATCCTTCGCGATATCTCCGACGATCTGCCTGAAGCCGACACCGGCGCGGATTCCGATTTTGCGATTCGCGCCAATGCGACGTCGAGCGCGATCGAGGGTCTGTATGAACACCAGCAATGGATCGCCAAGCAGATCTTCCCGGATACGTGCGATCCCGACACGCTGCTGTTGCATGCGCGCGTGCGCGGCCTGTCGAAGAAATCGGCTGTTCCTGCGAGCGGCAGCATTCAGCTGACCGGGACGCCTGGCGCGCCTGTGAACGGCACGGTGGTCGCGCAGACACTTGCAGCGCAGCAGTACCTGACAACGGCCACCGGCGACATCGGCCCGGACGGCACGCTAACGCTCGCGGCGCAGGCTGTGATGGCTGGCAGCGCCGGCAATGCAGCGGCAGGCACCACGCTCACGCTGCTGTCGGCACCGAATGGCGTGAACAGCGCAGCGTCAATCGTCAGGATGGTTGGTGGCACCGACAACGAAACCGACGGCGAGTTGCTCGCCCGTCTGCTGGAGGTTATCCGCCGGCCACCAGCGGGCGGAAACAAGTGGGACTTCCGCCGCTGGGCGATGAATGTCGACGGCGTGACGGCCGCGTATGTCTATCCGTTACGGCGCGGTCTCGGTACGTGCGACGTCGTCATCACGTCGTCCGGCGGTCTGCCCTCGGCCGCCACGATCGCGGCCGTGCAAGCCGCTATCGACAGCCAGCGTCCTGTGACCGCCAAGAACTGTCTGGCGCTCGCGCCGACCATCGTGGCCGTGGATCACGATGTCCGCATTGCGTTTTACAGCGGAACGCTCGACATCCTTACGCAAAGGGTGCAGACGGCCATCTCGGGATACTTCGCGGCGCTGCCGCCGGGCGCTGCATACGTCAAGAGCCGCATCGAAGGCGTCGTAACAGACACCGATGGCGTCACCGATCGCCTTGTCGTCACGCCCGCCACGAACCTGACGCCGGTGGTCGACGCCACGGTTGTGCAGTGGTGCCAGCTCGGCAAGCTCAGCGTGGCGCGCATGCTATGAAACACGTAGATCTGTTGCGCGCACTTCTGCCGCCTGTCAGTTACGACCCGAACGCAAAGAGCATCGCGGTGCAGCTGGAGGCCGAAGGGGACGGGCTCGACGACGCACAGACCAGCGCCGAGGTCGTACTCGGGGCCGTTACGCCGTTCTATGCCGGCGAACTGATCTCGGACTGGGAACGCGTGGTCGGCATCACACCCGCCACAAACGCGACGCAGGACCAGCGCGTCGAAGCGGTCGTCGAAAAGGTCAGGGAAACCGGCGGACTGTCGATCCCGTATTTCACGGCGCTCGCGAAGCGCATGGGTTACACGATCAAGATCGAAGAGCCGCAGCCCTTCAGCGCGGGCGTGAGCCGTGCCGGTGAGCAGCTCTGGGTCACCGACATCATCTGGGTCTGGAAGGTCATTGTTTCCGGCACGGCTCCCATTGATTACCGCTTCCGCGCCGGCACCAGCGGTGCAGGCGACTCTCTGCATTACTTCAGCGATCCAGTTATCGAACAGGTCTTCAAGGATCTGAAGCCTGCATTCACCTTCGTCTACTTCGCCTATACCGGAAACTGACCATGCAACGTGTCGATTCTCCCGACAACAGATTTCATGACGGCAACCCCGAAGAAGGGGTGCTCGGAACATTCGTGATGGCTGCGTGGCTCAACGCGCTGCAGGAGGAAGTCGCAAACGCGATCGAGTCCACTGGCGTCCAGCTCGACCCCACACGGTACACGCAGCTACGCGATGCCATTCACGCGATCAATGTGCAGCGTACCGTCCTCGTCGACACCGGTGTCAAGAACGCCTATGCGGGGGCGAACCCGACGCCGCTGACGGCCAATACCCTTGTGTCCGGCGTGCGGCAGCTCGTCCAGATTGAAAACAACAATGATGGACCGTCCACCTATGCGCCGGACGGCCTGCCGCCCAAGCCGATTCTGGGCATGAACGATCAGCCACTGCAGGGTGGCGAACTGGTCTCGCCCGGTGTGGCTGATTTCACATACATTGTGCATCCGGCATTTAACCAGGGGAACGGCGTCTGGCTGCTGGACGACTGTTCGGGCGGTGGCCGGCAGACTGCGCCCGCGACGCAGAGCGGACATGCGGTGCCCCTCGGGCAGCTCACGGACCATAGCGACGGCACGCCAGGTGCATCTCTCATCGGCTGGGACGGCGGCACGCTCGCGACCCAGATGCAGCGCCGCATCAGCTATGTGGCGGATTCGGTTGCCGAGATCAGTGCGCTGAGCGTTGCGAAGTACACGCGCGCGTTCGCGACCGGCTTTGGCGGTGTCAACGATGGTGGTGGCGGCGCATATCAGTACATCGCGACCTCGACGGCCACCATCGACGGCGCGACCGTACTGTCGGCTGCAGGCGGTGTCGGCCGATGGCATTTACAGATCACCGGTCGCATCTCGCTCAAACAGTTCGGCGCGAAGGGGGACGGGAAAACCGACGATACGAGGGCCGTGCTTGCGTGGCTCGCCTTCGTGCTGGCCACCGGCATCGAAGGCTACGCGCCGGCCGGCACCTACGTCGTCACGCAACAGGTGGTCATGGACTGGGGTGCAGCATGGAAACCGGGTGCTACCTTCAGGGGTGCGGGCATGAATCGCGCCGTGTTTGACCTTTCCAGCGTCGCCACTGCACCGGCGTGGTTGTTGACCGATAGCACCGGCCAGAAGGCTGCATTCCACGGCGCATTTACTGACATGGGACTCAAGGGGACATGCGCGGGACCGGTGTTTCAGGTCGGTCTGGAGGATGGTTCCGATGCGTTCAACGAGTTCGAGATCAAGGTCGGTGTATCGAACCTTAACGCAACGGCTGTTGCGAACGGAGTCGGCCCCGCCTGCGCGATCGAGCTGAATGGTGTCTACAACAGCGACCTGTTCCTTGTTGCCAATAATGCCGGCCGTGGCGATGCCATCCGGTTGCGATACCTGCAGTTCTCAAGGGTGTTCGGCAGCTTCGGGAACGCCGAGACTGCCATGCACCTGACGGGCGGCTATGTGGATGGCAACACGTTCATTGCCCTGGACCTTGAAGTGGTCAATAACTGCGTGGTGATTGATGCGGCTAACGTCGCACGCAACACATGGATCGGCGGTCAGTTCGTATGGAGTAACGGTGTGGGGCCGGCAGGACACGCGATCGTCGCGACGAACGGCAACACGAACCGGTTTGTCGGCTGTAACTACGCGAGCGCTGGCGACATCGTATCGGCTGCGAGCGCGGTTGGCCTTGAGATCGACAACACGGGCGTGGGTTTGCACACATCGGGTGGTTCGAACGTTTCACCGATCGCCGGCGACGCAGCGCTTAGCGTCAATTCGGTAGCAGGCAATGTAGCGGAGTTTTCCTTCCGCACCGCCGGCAGCTTGCGATGGACGCTCGCGCGCAACAACTCTGCAGAAGGCGGCGGCAATGCCGGTTCGGATCTCATCCTTTCCCGTTACGACGACACGGGAGCCGTGATCGATAATCCGCTATGGATCAACCGGGCATCGGGAATGGTCGACATCCCGAAGCTGTCGGTGCAGTCGATCGCGCTGTTCAATGGCGGGCTGATCACCGCGCCGGTTTCGATCACCGGCTCGCGGGGCGGCAACTCGGCGGTCGCCTCGGTCATCAACCTGCTCACCAGATTGAATCTGGCTGTCGACAACACGACGGCGTAATGCAGTACCGGTGGCCGGGCACGGGGAATACTGGCCGGCCACCGTGAACAAATGCGGGCCAAAGCCCGGACACCTCCTGCCTACTGGAGGTGAGAACGTCCAATCAAACATTCGCAAAATAAATGGCACAACCGATCATCCCGTGGCTCGGCGGCAAGCGCCGTCTGGCCGAGCAGCTCATTCCGCTCTTTCCGCAGCACGAATGCTATGTCGAGGTATTCTGCGGTGGCGCTGCCCTGTATTTCCTGCGGCCGATGCCTGCACCGGTCGAAGTGCTCAACGACATCAACGGCGAGCTGGTGAACCTCTATCGCGTCGTGCAGCATCACCTCGAAGAGTTCGTGCGCCAGTTCAAGTACGCCATTTCGAGCCGGCAGGTGTTCAAGTGGCACCAGCTCGCAGTCCCGGAAACCCTCACCGATATCCAGCGCGCGGCACGCTTCTATTACCTGCAACAGCATGCGTTCGGCGGCAAGGTGGACGGGCAGACGTTCGGCACGGCCACCACCGCGCCATCCGTCAATCTGTTGCGCATCGAGGAGGCGCTGTCGGCCGCGCATCTGCGACTCGCGGGCGCGCACGTCGAGAACCTGTCATGGCAGGAATGCATGACGCGATACGACAGGCCGCACACGTTCTTCTATTGTGATCCGCCGTACTGGCAGACCGAAGGCTACGGCGTGCCTTTCCCGTTCGAGGAATACGAGCGCATGGCGGCCGTGATGCGTTCGTGCAAGGGCAAGGTGATGGTCAGCGTCAACGACCATCCAGACATCCGGCGCGCGTTCGACGGCTTCCCGATGCTTGGTCTCTCGATCAAATACAGCGTGAATAACAACAGCGGCGGGCCGTCGACGAGCCGCGAGCTGGTCATCACCAACTGGGAGCCAGGCACGCAGACGGGAGGGCTCTTTTAAGCACCACTCAAGCGTCAAAAAAGGTCAATTTTCGTCAGGCTGCGTCTGCGACGCAGCTGCCGCCGTTACGATCTGCCTCTCGACTGGCAACAGAAAAGGGTGGCTTGGCCTATGAGCTACAACAGCCTTCACGTCCCGCTGGACATCGGCACCTGGCAGTGCACCCTCGTGCCCGCGAGCGACTTCTATCACGGCTGGAGCTATCGGCAGAGGTGGGATCCGTTCGCGGATCGCGACACGCGCGAGAAGATGGAACGCCAGATCGCCGACGACAAACGCACCTTCGGCCGGTACTTCCGGCCGAACTATGACCTGCGCAGCATAACCGGCGAGGCCGCGTTGGACGAAATTCGGCGTTTCCTGGGCGATTTGCTGAACGTGGCGCACTGGAACCTGCCGGCGGACAATGCCGGCATCGAGTGCGCGCTCAAGCGGGCCGTTGTGGATCGCAAGCTAGTGCCGATTGTCAACCGCGACTGGGGGGCCAACCAGAGGACGTACCGACCAGCACCCGCTCCGGAGCGCTGGCCGCAGACAGGCGGAGGTGGCTGGGCGCCACGCGTCGAACCGTACGGGGGCGCTTACGGCGGGCCATCGGCGGTCGTGAGCACCGCGCCGACGCTCGCGGACGAGGTGGCCAGCAGCGCGGCAGACGACGGAGGTGGTTTCGATTGGCTGGGCGTGGCCGAGGCGGTGGCCGGAGGCGACGGCGAGTCAGATCAGGCCGAAGACGCATTAGCCGATGGCGACACGTCGACACCGCTCAGCGATGCGCAGCCGTTCGAGTACTCTCCGGACCAGGTCAACGGCGATTCATTTGATATAGCCAAAACTCCGAATCTCGGAGACCCGGGGTCGTGGTACACAAATCCAGGCAGCGGGCAAATGCGATTGTACGGGGATGATGGTAAGCCGGTCGTCGATCTCGATTTTGACCACGTACACAACGGGTTGCAGCCCCATGCGCACAATTGGAACAACGGCGTGCGAGACGGTGGGGACGATGTCGTGCCGTTCAGCCCTTGGAGTCCCTAAAGGAGTCACGCGATGGACGTTATCAAGAAATTCAATTCATTTCACGACTGGTATTTGATGGGCGTCTCAGCGGACCGCGAGGCAAGCATGGTAGAACTCGATCTGATGTTCGATAACAAAAAGGACCGGGCTCGTGTCCAATTCAAAGGCGCGACGCGCTGTCTTGCGCGCGATTTCCTCATTCAAAACATCATCTACGACGTGAAGGTACTCACGGAGTATGACTCCCATGACTATCAGCGCGCGCTCCTCGCGCTCGAAGAATCATATTTCGGCAAAGAGAACCGCCCCAATAAGCCAATTGCATCTGTAAGCGCCACGCTGGGCGCGGAATTGCTTATCGAGTTCGATACCGTGGACGTCGTTACGGGCTAATCCTGCCTCGCGAGCTGCACTGCTCCCGGCCTTTCACGACGCTTCTAGCGCAGACAGCACACGCCGCCTTCGGGCGGCTTCATTTTGTCCTCGCCGGTGACAAATCCGGCGCGAAGGCTTGAAATCAACGCGTGACAGACAACGCGCCAAATGGTGTCAAAACGACCGCGACGTTACAGCCCTTCGTCTTCTTCCCTTCGGTGTGGGCGAGTGTGGTGTGTGGGTGAAGTGTGGGTGATTTTGAGCGGGCAAGAAAAAGGACTTACGGCTTTCACCGTAAGTCCTTGATTTTCTTGGTCGGGGCGAGAGGATTTGAACCTCCGACCACCTGCACCCCATGCAGGTACGCTACCAGGCTGCGCTACGCCCCGAGAGCTAGAAAGTATAACAGAGAGTTTCCCTAATTAGAACCGCTTCGCACGTAATTCGTGAACGACTCACATGCATGCCTTCAGCGGGGTGTTTCAGCGCCCGAGCAGATCGAGCACATGCAGCAATTCCTTGCGCAACTGATCGACGTCCACGAGGGCGGTCGTGCCTTCGGCAACCGGTGCCCCCACGGCTTCGGCGTGCCCCGCTTCGTCGGCTGCCGCCCCATGCGAGTCGAGCCGATTGCGCGCGCCGTTGATCGTGAACCCCTGCTCGTAGAGCAGTTCGCGAATGCGACGGATCAGCAATACCTCGTGATGCTGGTAATAGCGACGATTGCCGCGCCGCTTCACCGGCTTCAACTGCGTGAACTCCTGCTCCCAATACCGCAGTACGTGAGGCTTCACGCCGCACAGCTCGCTCACCTCGCCAATGGTGAAGTAGCGCTTGGCGGGTATGGGAGGCAAGACGACCTTTTCGCTTGTCGATGTCATCGCCGGGTTGCCGTCGTGGGGGTTGCGCAATGAGGCGTCGCCGCCTGGGTCCTTGAAGTCCGCTATTTCTACTTATACGTTCACGCCCGCCAGATTGCCACCAGCGCGGGCAAACAACCTCAACGCATCAACGCGGGAAGCTCGCCTCGGCACCGCTCTCCACGAGCGCCTTCAACTTCTGGCTCGCATGGAACGTCACCACGCGACGCGCCGCGATGGGTATCGCCTCGCCCGTCTTCGGGTTGCGGCCGGGTCGTTGCGGTTTGTCGCGCAACTGAAAATTACCGAAGCCGGACAGCTTCACGCTGTCGCCGCTTTCAAGCGCGTCGCGAATCACTTCGAAGAAGGCTTCGACCATGTCTTTCGCTTCGCGCTTGTTGAGACCGACGTTGTCGAACAGCAGCTCAGCGAGTTCGGCTTTCGTCAGCGTGGGCGTGTCGTTCGTGGCGCTTGCCGACGAGGCAGGAATGTCGCGAATCATGGCGCTACGCTGTGCCGCAAGAAGGGCTTCGAAATCACTCGAGTTCATTTCGTTCATCTATCTATGCAATGGCGCGCTGCCGGTTGCGGGGTTGACTTGCCACCTCGCAAACCGGAAGCCGATGTCGGTACGTGAAGAGCCGAGAAGCTTATCCGCGCAACCGGGCGCCATACACTCGAGCCAGGCGATCCACCAGGGACTTGATGGCCGTATCGACCGTTTCGTCCTGAAGGGTTCCGCCAGTATCTTGCAGGGTCACCCGGAAGGCAAGGCTTTTCTCGTCCGCGCCAAGTCCGGAAGTATTTGATTTTGCACGAAATTCATCGAACAGCGCAACCCTCTGCACAATCCGGCAAGGCTCGTCTTGCATGCCCTTCTGGAACTCGTCGAGCAGCGCTTGCACCTCGATCTTTTGATCGACAACGAGAGCGATGTCACGGCGGACCGGCGGGAATTTCGAGACTTCGCCTGGCGTCGGCAGTTCGCGCGCCATCAGTGCGTCGGCCTCGACCTCGAAGAGCATCGGTGCATGCGGCAGGTCGTACTTCTGCATCCAGCGCGGATGCAGCTCGCCGATCCAGCCCACGGCACGGCCATCGACTTCGATGCGTGCGCTACGTCCCGGGTGCAGCGCGGGGTGCTCTGC
This sequence comes from Paraburkholderia sp. BR14312, assembly GCF_040948675.1. Classification (NCBI taxonomy): domain Bacteria; kingdom Pseudomonadati; phylum Pseudomonadota; class Betaproteobacteria; order Burkholderiales; family Burkholderiaceae; genus Paraburkholderia; species Paraburkholderia sp. BR14312. The sequence continues at coordinate 84,697 of NZ_JBFPKI010000004.1, read as the reverse complement.
CTTCACGAAACGCGGCGTCTTCGCGGCGCCGAGCGATGCGAACAACGCTTCGAGATCGCCCTTCACGTCGAAGAAGTCCACGCCGCGCGTCTGCGCGCCCCACTGCTCTTCGAGCGCGGGACCGTACGCGAGCGCGCCGATCATCTTCGGTTGTGCGAAGCCTTCCACCGTCATCTCGCTCGCCTTGATCGACGGATCGTGCAGGAACACGCGGCCCGCCTCGAACACGCGCACGCGGTCGGCGCGGCGGTTGAGGTTGTGGCGCAGCACGTTGACGAGGCTGCCGAACAGCGTCGTGCGCATGACCGAGAGCTGGTTCGCGATCGGGTTCAGCAGCTTCACGGGATTCGCGTTGCCCGCGAAGTCCTGTTCCCATTCGGCATCGACGAAGCTGAAGTTGATCGTCTCGGCGTAGTCGCGCGCGGCGAGCGCGTGGCGAATGGCGTGGATCGAACGGCGCGTTTCGTGGGTCGCGCGCATTTCGCTGCGCGCCACCGGCGGCAACGCCGGAATCTTTTCGAAGCCGTAGATACGCGCGACTTCCTCGATCAGGTCTTCTTCGATCTCGATGTCGAAGCGGTACGGCGGCGGCGTGACGATGAAGCTCTCGTCGCCCGCGTTGTCAACGCTGCGCGTGAACGCGAGGCCGAGGCGCGTGAAAATCTGCGCGATCTCGTCGGCACTGATCTTCACGCCGATGATGCGGTTCGCGCGCGCCACGCGCATTTTCACCGCTTCGCGCGTAGGCACGTTCACGGTTTGATCGTCGATCGGGCCGGCTGCGCCGCCGCAGATATCGAGGATCAGCTGCGTGATGCGCTCGATGTGCTCGACAGTCGTCGACCAGTCCACGCCGCGCTCGAAGCGATGGCCTGCATCGGTCGAGAAGTTGTAGCGGCGCGAGCGGCCACGAATGCTGTCCGGCCACCAGAAGGCGGCTTCGAGATAGATGTTCGTGGTGTCGAGCGTGACGGCCGTGCTGTCGCCGCCCATGATGCCCGCGAGGCTTTCGATCTCGCGGTCGTCGGCGATCACGCCCACGGTTTCATCGACTTCGACGGTATTGCCGTTGAGCAGCCTGAGCGTCTCTCCTTTACGGCCCCAGCGCACGTCCATCGAGCCGTGGATCTTGTCGAGATCGAACACGTGCGACGGGCGGCCCAGTTCGAGCATCACGTAGTTCGAAATATCGACGAGCGCCGAGATGCTGCGCTGGCCCGAACGCTCGAGGCGCTCGACCATCCACATCGGCGTCTTCGCGTGCGCGTTCACGCCGCGGATCACGCGGCCCGAGAAGCGGCCGCACAGGTCCGGCGCCGAGATCTTCACGGGCAGCTTTTCATCGAGCTTCACTTCGACCTTCGGATACACGGGCGCCTGCAGCGGCGCGCCGGTGATCGCGGCCGTTTCGCGCGCGATGCCATACACCGAAAGGCAATCGGCCTTGTTCGGCGTGAGCTTGATTTCGAAGATGGTGTCGTCGAGATTCAGCGCTTCGCGGATATCCTGGCCGATCGGCGTGTTTTCCGGCAGGATCATCAGGCCGCTGTGGTCTTCCGAGAGCTTCAGTTCACGCGCGGAGCACAGCATGCCCTGGCTTTCCACGCCACGCAGCTTGGAGAGCTTGATCGCGAAAGGCTTGCCGCCTTCTTCGGCGGGCGGCAGCTCGGCGCCCACGAGCGCCACGGGCACCTTGATGCCGGGCGCGACGTTGGGCGCGCCGCATACGATCTGCAGCGTCGCGCCGGTGCCGGCATCGACTTGCGTGACGTTGAGCTTGTCCGCGTCCGGGTGCTTGACGACTTCGAGCACACGGCCCACGACGATTTTCGTGGTGGGGGGCGCCGCCGGGCTCAGGCCTTCGACTTCGAGGCCGGCCATGGTGAGCGCGTGGGCCAGTTCATCGGTCGTGAGCTTCGGATCGACAAAGCTTCTCAGCCAGGATTCGGGGAATAGCATTTGGTTTTACGTTCCAGACAGATTGTGACCGTCGCGTAGGCGGATGCTCGCGCACCTTCTTCAGGTGCTGCGTCCGCCTCGCGCACTGCAAGCGAATGCGTCGCCGCTCTACGCGAACTGACGCAAAAAGCGCAGATCGCCTTCGAAGAACAGGCGCAGGTCCTGCACGCCATAGCGCAGCATCGTCAGGCGTTCGAGGCCGCTGCCGAACGCAAAGCCGATGTAGCGCTCCGGGTCGAGGCCCATGTTGCGGATCACGGTCGGATGCACCTGGCCCGAGCCCGAGATCTCGAGCCACTTGCCGGCGTTCTTGCCTTGCTCGAACATCATGTCGATTTCGGCCGACGGCTCCGTGAACGGGAAGTACGACGGACGGAAGCGCACCTGAATGTCGTCACGTTCGAAGAACTTCTTGAGGAAGTCCGTGTAGACACCCTTCAGGTCTGCGAAGCTGATGTTCTCTTCGATCCACAGGCCTTCGACCTGATTGAACATCGGCGAGTGCGTGGCGTCGCTGTCCACGCGATACGTGCGACCCGGCACGATCACCTTGATGGGCGGCGTGTGCGTGCGCGCGTAGCGCACCTGCATCGGACTCGTGTGCGTGCGCAACAAAAGCTGACGGCCATCGGCGTCCTTGCCGTCCACGTAGAACGTGTCCTGCATGGAGCGCGCCGGATGGTTCTCCGGGCTGTTGAGCGAGGTGAAGTTGTACCAGTCGGTTTCGATCTCCGGACCGTCGGCCACGTCGAAGCCGATCGAGCCGAAAATGCGCTCGACGCGTTCCCACGTCTGCATCACGGGGTGCAGGCTGCCCGTGCCCGTGCCGCGGCCCGGCAGCGTGACGTCGATCGCCTCGGCGGCGAGACGCTGGTTCAGGAGCGCGTCCGCGAGCGCCTGGCGGCGCGCGGTGAGCGCGGCTTCCACTTGCTGCTTGACGGCGTTGATGCGCGCGCCTTCGGTCTTGCGCGTTTCCGCGTCGAGCTTGCCGAGACCCTTGAGCAGTTCGGTCAGCGCGCCGGACTTGCCGAGAAAGCGGGCCTTTTCGTTTTCAAGCGTGTTGACGTCGGGGGCGGAGGCGAACGCGCTTTGCGCGTCGGCGACAATCTGGTCCAGATCCATTGATCCCATCTTTTCAGCGTCAGAGTTTGAGACTTGGAGCCTCTCCGCGCTCACGGCACGCCATGATGACGCCTGGCAATGACGGCGCGAAGACACTCCATGAAGCGGCGCAAGAAGCGTAATTACCAACAAAAACGGGGCTCGGTGAGGAGCCCCGTTTTTGTTGCAGCATCACCGAGACTACCGGAATGTCTGCTGCAACGAACCTGCGCAATACCTGCTATCAGGCAGCGACGGCGGCCTTCACCTGCTTGACGATCGCAGCAAATGCAGCCTTGTCGAACACAGCCATGTCAGCCAGAACCTTGCGGTCGAGTTCGATCGAAGCCTTCTTCAGGCCGTTGATGAACACGCTGTAGGTCATGTCGTGCTGACGCACCGCCGCGTTGATACGCGTGATCCACAGTGCGCGGAACACACGCTTCTTGTTGCGGCGATCGCGGTAGGCGTACTGGCCTGCGCGCATGACCGCCTGCTTGGCGATGCGATAGACGTTATTGCGACGGCCGCGGTAACCCTTGGCCAGGTTGATGATCTTCTTGTGGCGGGCCCGTGCGGTAACCCCACGTTTGACTCGAGGCATGTTTCGCTCCTATGAGTTATCGGTTGAGGATTACGCGAACGGCAGCATTGCGCGCACGGAGTTCAGATCGGAATCATGAACGGCCGTTGCACCACGCAGATGACGCTTGTTCTTGGTGGTCTTCTTGGTCAGGATGTGACGCTTGAAGGCTTGACCGCGCTTGACGGTACCGCCCGGACGAACCACGAAGCGCTTTGCAGCGCTCTTCTTGGTCTTCATCTTCGGCATGACAGACAACTCCATTATTTGATGGACATGGGTGTGCGGTTGGCGCAGTGTTCACACACCTTGCCGGGACTCCGCCCTTCGAAACCCACTCCACTTGTTTTGGCGACTGGCTGGCTTTTGAAAAACAAGCTCGCCGCCGCTTCCAGGAAAAACGCCCGTTTGCCGCACTTCACGTGCAGCGCGCGGGCGCCGTTCCGGAACCTGCTTGCCGCCTCCTGCGCCTGGGCGCCGAAGACGTCATTGAAAACTGCATGTTGACCGCCGCGCAGGTCGAACCGCGCGGCACGCCAGTTACTTCTTCTTCTTGGGCGAGAGCACCATGATCATCTGGCGCCCTTCCATCTTCGGCATTTGCTCGACCTGACCGACTTCTTCGAGGTCGGTGCGCAGGCGCTCGAGCATACGCATACCGATTTCCTGGTGGGCCATTTCGCGGCCCCGGAAACGCAACGTGATCTTCGTTTTGTCGCCATCGTCGAGGAAGCGGATGAGATTACGCAGCTTGACGTTGTAATCGCCATCGTCTGTACCCGGGCGGAATTTGACTTCCTTGACCTGGATGACCTTCTGCTTGAGCTTGGCCTCGTGCTGCTTCTTCGATTCCTGGTACTTGAACTTGCCGTAGTCCATGAGGCGGCACACGGGAGGCACCGCCTGCGGGGCAATTTCAACCAGATCGACGTCCTGCTGTTCCGACATGCGGAACGCATCGGCCAGTTTTACGATGCCGAGCGGCTCGTTCTCGATTCCGACGAGACGCACCTCGGGTGCAGTGATTTCACCGTTGATGCGATGCGACTTATCCGTAGCGATGTTACGTTTCCTCTAAAAATTAAAAAAACGAGCCGCGCTGCCGCAGTGGCTTACCTGAACGTCTTGATGTCTTCCGCAAGACGCGCTGTAAAGGCATCGACGGGCATGACACCCAGATCGACGCCGCCACGGGCACGCACGGCTACCGTTTGTGCTTCACGCTCCTTGTCGCCGACGACAAGCAGGTAGGGGACCTTCTCAAGCGTGTGCTCGCGTATTTTATAGCTAATTTTCTCGTTGCGCAAATCGGCCACCACTCTAAGCCCTTGTTTTTGCAACGATTGGACCAGATTCGCGGCATATTCGGCCTGACTTTCCGCGATATTCATCACAACGGCCTGCACCGGAGCGAGCCACGGCGGCATCGCGCCGGCATGGTGCTCGATCAGAATCCCGAGGAAGCGCTCCATCGAACCGAGGATGGCCCGGTGCAGCATGATCGGGCGGCGGCGGCTGTTGTCCTCGGCCACGTACTCGGCGCCAAGGCGCTCCGGCAGGACCATGTCCAGCTGCAGCGTGCCGCACTGCCACGAGCGGCCGAGCGCGTCCTTGATGTGGTACTCGACCTTCGGACCGTAGAACGCGCCCTCGCCCGGCAGTTCTTCCCACTGCAGACCGCAGGCCGTGAGCGCCTCGCGCAGGCCCTGCTCGGCGCGATCCCACGTCTCATCCGTCCCCGCGCGCGAATCCGGGCGCAGCGAGAGCTTGATGTCGATGTGATCGAACCCGAAATCCTTGTAAATGCTCATCGCCAGCGTGTTGAAGGCGATCGACTCGCTGATGATCTGATCTTCCGTACAGAAGATGTGCGCATCGTCCTGGACGAAGCCGCGCACGCGCATGAGGCCGTGCAGCGCGCCCGACGCCTCGTTGCGGTGGCACGAGCCGAACTCCGCGTAGCGCAGGGGCAGATCGCGGTACGAGCGCAGGCCATGGTTGAACACCTGGACGTGGCCCGGGCAGTTCATCGGCTTGATCGCGTAGTCGCGCTTTTCCGACTCCGTCGTGAACATGTTTTCACGATAGTTCTGCCAGTGACCCGACGCTTCCCAGAGCGAACGGTCCATGATCATCGGCGTCTTGATTTCGTCGTAGCCGGCCAGGCGCAGGCGGCCGCGCAGGTACTGCTCGACCTGCTGCCAGAGCGTCCAGCCCTTCGGGTGCCAGAACACCATGCCCGGCGACTCGTCCTGCATGTGGAACAGGTCGAGCTGCTTGCCGAGCTTGCGGTGGTCACGCTTTTCGGCCTCTTCGAGCATGTGGAGGTACTGATCCTGGTCTTCCTTCTTCGTCCAGGCCGTGCCGTAGATGCGCTGCAGCTGCTCGTTCTTCGAGTCGCCGCGCCAGTAGGCGCCCGCGACCTTCATGAGCTTGAAGACCTTCAGTTTGCCCGTGGACGGCACGTGCGGGCCGCGGCACAGGTCCGTGAAGCCGCCGTGCGAGTACAGCTTGATTTCCTGGTCGCCCGGAATCGACTCGATGATCTCGGCCTTGTACTTCTCGCCGATGCTCTTGAAGTAGTCCACGGCTTCGCCGCGCGTGACGACGCGGCGCGACACCGGCTCGTCCTTCTTCGAGAGTTCCTGCATGCGCTTTTCGATCTTCTCGAGATCTTCGGGCGTGAAGGGGCGGTTGTAGGCGAAGTCGTAATAGAAACCGTTGTCGATGACCGGTCCGATCGTGACCTGCGCTTCCGGATACAGCTCCTTCACCGCGTAGGCGAGCAAGTGCGCCGTCGAGTGACGGATGATGTCGAGGCCGTCGGCGTCCTTGTCCGTGACGATGGCGAGCGATGCGTCGCGATCGATCAGCGTCGACGTATCGACCAGTTCGCCGTCGAGCTTGCCGCCGAGCGCCGCCTTGGCGAGGCCGGGGCCAATCGAAGCCGCCACTTCGGCGACCGTGACGGGATGATCGTACTGTCGAACCGAACCGTCGGGCAGACGTATCGCAACCATGTTTTTCTCCAGAAGTGCCGCGCAGGCACATCGTATTGTTCGTGGGGAACAGACCGCGGAAAACTTCGCAGCGAAAAAAAATGCGGCCCCGCTTTCGAGGGGCCGCATTCACTTTTCAAACCTGACTGCAGAGGCGAAAGAGGTCCTCGACTAGCGTCGCTCCGAAGTAGTTTCGGTAAACGTTCGCGGTGTCATAACCGTATTCGCCTTATGGCTGCTTCCTTTGCAGGCGCAGCGCGCTGTGTGCATTTACTGCCTTGAGCCCCCGGCAAAGCCAGGGATTCGATTTCGTTGGTAGGCTCGATTGGACTCGAACCAACGACCCCCACCATGTCAAGGTGGTGCTCTAACCAGCTGAGCTACGAGCCTGAAGAAGGAAGATTATATGAAGTAGCCGCAGACTTGGCAAGCATTTTTTGCAGTGCGGCAATCTTTGCCTGCCTCGTCTGGCCGCCTCAGCCCCTGCGCGACGCCCGCTGCACCCCGCCCACCTCGCCGAGCAGCACGCAGGCGCGCTGGATCTGCGCCGAACTCGACACTTCCACCGTGAACTGCATGTACGCCGCATTGCGGCGAGACTGCGTCTTCACGCCGATCACGTTCATCTTCTCGCGCGCGAACACTTCGGAGATGTCGCGCAGCAAACCCTGGCGGTCGGTGGCCTCGATCGAGATATCGACCGGGTAGACCGACTGACCGCGCCCGCCCATCACGTCGGCGGACCACGTGGTGTGCAGCACGCGCTCGGGCGCGCGGGCGGCCATGCGCCGGAAGGTCGGGCAGTCGCTGCGATGGATCGACATGCCCTTGCCGCGCGTGACGAAACCGCTGATCGCGTCGGGCGGCGCGGGCCGGCAGCAGCGCGCGAGCTGCGTAAGGAGCGCGTCCACGCCCACCACCAGCACGCCCGACGATCCGCCATGCGCGACGTTCGCGCCGCTCGCGCGCTTGGTGAGCTGCTCGGGCGTCTCCTCTTCGGGCTCGGCCGCGGGCGCGTCGTGCAGCGCGTGCTCGACGTTGCGCAGGCTGAACTCTTCCTTGCCGACCACGCTGAAGAGATCGTCGGGCGACTTGAAGCCCAGCTTGGCCGCGAGCTGATCGAGACTGACCGACGTGCGGCCCTCGCGCTGCAGCGTCTTTTCCACCATCGCGCGGCCGTTGGCGATGTTTTCCTGCGCCTCGATCGCGTTGAACCACGCGCGGACCTTCTGGCGCGCACGCGGGCTCTGGAGATAACCGAGCTGCGGATTGAGCCAGTCCCGCGACGGGCCGCCCTCTTTCACCGAGACGATTTCGACCGTCTGGCCGTTGCGCAGCTGGGTATTGAGCGGCACCATCGCGCCGTCCACGCGCGCGCCGCGGCAGCGATGGCCCAGTTCGCTGTGCAAGTGATAGGCGAAGTCGAGCGGCGTTGCGCCCTGCGGCAGCGCGATCACGCGCGCCTGGGGCGTGAGGACGTAGATGTGGTCGTCGTCGAGGGTGGCCTGGCGCAACTGCTCCCACGGCTGGCGCCCATCCGACACATCGTCCTTCCAGGCGAGCAGCTGGCGCAGCCACGCGATCTTCTCGTCGTAGCTGCTGCTCGCGCTGAACTGGCCGCCGTAGCCCTTCGCACCGGCTTCCTTGTAGCGCCAGTGCGCGGCCACGCCGTATTCGGCGAACTGATGCATCTCGTGCGTGCGGATCTGCACTTCGAACGCGCGGCCGTCGTCGCCGATCACGACCGTATGCAGCGAGCGATAACCGTTGGGCTTGGGCCGCGAGATGTAGTCGTCGAATTCCCTCGGCACCGGCTGCCAGAGGTTGTGCACGATGCCGAGCACCGTGTAGCAATCCTTGATGTCGGGCACGATCACGCGGAACGCGCGCACGTCGTAAAGCTCGGAGAAGTCGATCTCCTTGCCGCGCATCTTCTTCCAGATGCTGTAGATGTGCTTGGGCCGCCCGCTCACCTCGGCCTGGATATGCGCCGCGGCAAGCTCGCTCTGCAGCCGCGCGATCGCCTCGGACACGTAGCTCTCGCGCTCCACGCGCTTTTCGTCGAGCAGCTTTGCGATGCGCTTGTAGGTATCGGGCTCCTGGAAGCGGAACGCGAGGTCTTCGAGTTCCCACTTCAGTTGCCAGATGCCGAGGCGGTTGGCGAGCGGTGCGTAGATTTCGAGCGTCTCGTGCGCGATCTCGGGCGCCGGCTTGATCTTCGCCGCCGCATAAAAGCGCAGCGACTGCAAACGCGACGCGAGTCGGATCAGCACGACGCGAATGTCCTGCGCGAACGCGAGCAGCATCTTGCGCAGCGACTCGACCTGCGCGCGCCGCGCCGCCTGGGCGTCGCGACTTTCGCGACCCGCTTCGGGCACGGCGTGCTGCGCCGCGCGCAGGCTCACGGTGCCGAGCCGCAAGAGCTTGCGCACGTCGAACACGAGCTTCGCGACTTCCGCGCCGAAGCGCGCTTCGAGCGCGCCTTCCGGATCGTCGAGATGCGGCGCGAGATTGAAGAGCGCCGCGGCAAGCACCGCAGGCGGGTCGACATTGAGCCGGCTCATGATGACTGCCGTGCCCTGCGCATGCTCGATGAGCGGCTCGCCCGTGGAAAGACGTGCGTCGCCGGCGTGCTCGCGCACGAACGCAAGCGCGTCGTCGAGCGACGGCAGCGCGCCGGGATCGGCGGTAACCGCGGGGGAAGGAGGAACGGTGTCGCTACTCATGAGGCGATGCCCACCGGCTTGCCGGACAGGCGACAACGAAAAGGATCCAACCAGCTGCGCTCAATCGCGCTGCGCAGCCACCACGACGATCTCGACCAGGCATTCCGGATTCGCGAGCTTCGCTTCGACCGTCGCGCGCGGCGGCGTCGCGCCTTGCGCAACCCACTTGTCCCACTCGGCGTTCATGCCGGGGAAATCCTTCATGTCGGCGATATAGATCTGCACCGAGAGCAGCAGCGACTTGTCGCTGTTCGCCTCACCCAGCAGACGGTCGATGTGGCCGAGCACTTCGCGCATCTGGCCGCCGATGTCCTGCGTCGTGTCTTCGGCGATCTGGCCAGCCAGGTAGACGGTGCCATTGTGGATGGCGGTTTCCGAGAGACGCGGGCCAACGTGGTGACGAATGACTGCCATGAAAATTCCTGTTGAGAAGTGAAAAACGGTCGACTTCCGGACCGGCACGATCCGGTGCGCATCGGCGCGCGCCGGAATATGCCGGCCAATCTCATATTATGACGCGCGAAGGGCCTCGCCGTCGAAGAAACGGCGCGCGATCGCGATCTGGTCGGGCGCGAGGAAGGCCGGCGCGTGCCCGACGCCCTCGATTTCGACGCTCGATACCTGGCGCCCGGTCGCGACCATCTTCTCGACGGTTTCACGCGAAAGCAGGTCCGAAAGCGCGCCGCGCACGACGAGCACAGGCCCTTCGAACGCAGCGAGCGAGCGCCACAGGAACTTCTCGCCCTCCTCGTTCTGCTCGGGCGTGATCGACTTGAAGGGCTCCGCAATGCGCGGGTCGTACCGGTAGCGCCACGTGCCTTCCACTTCATGCAGCAACGGCGTATTGATCTCGCGCCATTCATCGGCACTCAGCGGACCGAACGAGGCCGCGAGAAGCGCCGCGTTGTCGATGCCTTCCTCGAGCGTAGCGAAAGACCCGCCTTGCCCGACGTACTCGCCGATGCGCGCGAGCGACGCGGGTTCGATATGCGGCCCGACGTCGTTGAGCAGCATGCGGCCGATGGGCGCGCCCGGCAGCCCCGCGAGCGCCATGCCGATCAGGCCGCCCATCGACGTGCCGAACCAGTCCACCTTCTCCACGCCGGTACGTGCGATCAACGTGACCATGTCGGCCACATACTGCGCGACGCCGTAGCCGCGCGGGTCGAGCAGCCACGATGACAGCCCCCGCCCTGCCACGTCGGGGCACACGACACGATACCGGTCGGCCATCGCGGCCGCGAAGCGGTCGAAGTCGCGCCCCGAGCGCGTGAGTCCATGCACGCACACGAGCACGCGCGGGTTGGCGGGGTCGCCCCACTCGGTGTACGCGATGCGGTGCAGGCCCGCGGGACTGAGACACTGGACGTATTGCTGGCGCGGCACTGCGGTCGATTCGGTCATCGCGGAATCCTCGCTCGAAGGCGCATCAAGGCTTTCGGCCGATTGTAAACGGCTTTGCCGCACGGCATCGTCGGTCAAGCCGCACGCGGACCGTGCGCAAGCCATGCGCAAAAACGAAACGGGCGAGACCGAAGTCTCGCCCGCCGCCAATCGTGCTTACGCGACGACGTTCAGCCCACGGCGCTCACGTCGAGCGGCGCGCCGGTCTTCGCCTTGATCTCGTCGATCGTGACGCCCGGTGCGAGTTCGGTCACCTTCAGACCCGCATCGCTCACTTCCATCACGCCGAGGTCGGTGATGATGATATCGACCACGCCCACGCCCGTCAGCGGCAAGGTGCAGGCCTCGAGGATCTTGTGCTGGTCGCCCTTCGCGACGTGCTCCATCAGCACGACCACGCGGCCGACGCCCGCCACGAGGTCCATCGCGCCGCCCATGCCCTTGATCATCTTGCCGGGAATCATCCAGTTGGCCAGGTCGCCCTTCTCGCTCACCTGCATCGCACCGAGGATCGCCAGGTTGATGTGGCCGCCGCGAATCATCGCGAACGAGTCCGCGGACGAGAAAATCGACGAGCCCGCCAGCGTTGTCACGGTCTGTTTGCCGGCGTTGATCATGTCGGCGTCCACTTCGTCTTCGGTCGGGAACGGGCCGATGCCGAGCAGGCCGTTTTCCGACTGCAGCCACACTTCCATGCCCGCGGGTACATGGTTGGCCACGAGCGTGGGCAGCCCGATGCCGAGGTTCACGTAGAAGCCGTCCTGCAGTTCCTTCGCCGCGCGCGCGGCCATTTCGTCACGATTCCAAGCCATGGTCGGTCTCCTTCCTCAGTTGCCCGCGGGTTTGCCAGCTGCGGCGCGCACGGTGCGTTGTTCGATGCGCTTTTCCGGGTGCGCGTTGAGCACGATGCGCTGCACGAAGATGCCCGGCGTATGAACGGCGTCCGGATCGAGTGCGCCGTTCTCGACGATCTCTTCCACTTCCGCCACGGTGATCTTGCCCGCCATCGCGCACATCGGGTTGAAGTTGCGCGCCGTGCGGCGGAACACCAGGTTACCCGACTTGTCGGCCTTCCACGCCTTCACGAGCGCGACGTCAGCCGTGAGCGAATGCTCGAGCACGTAGTGCTTGTCGCCGAACTGGCGCGTTTCCTTGCCTTCGGCGATCAGCGTGCCGAAGCCGGTATTCGTGAAGAACGCCGGAATGCCGGCGCCGCCCGCGCGCAGCTTTTCAGCCAGCGTGCCTTGCGGCGTGAATTCGAGTTCGAGTTCGCCCGACAGATACTGGCGCTCGAATTCCTTGTTCTCGCCCACGTAGGAGGAGATCATTTTCTTGATCTGGCGCGTCTCCAGCAGCAGGCCGAGGCCGAAGCCGTCCACGCCTGCGTTGTTGCTGATGCAGGTGATGCCCTTCACGCCCGTATCGCGCAGTGCGGCGATCAGGGCTTCGGGAATGCCGCACAGCCCAAAACCGCCAACCGCGAATGTCTGGCCGTCCTTGACGATGCCCTCGAGCGCGGCAGCCGCGCTTTTATAGACCTTGTTCATCAGTGTGTCCCTTCCTCGAATGGAAATCCGCCAATCCGGTTTGTCGCGCGGACGTCTGGCGCGTCCGGATGTTCAATTCTAGTCATGCCCCGGCGGCGCTGCCGTGAAGCCGGCAGCCCGGCCGGGCCGTGCGCACGGGCCCAAACGAGCCGCGCGAGCCTGGAAAACTGCCCCTCCGATGGGTGCAAAGCGTACGCTGGCCCCCTGTTGCGGCACAATACGCAAAACTACATAAAGCAATACCCGCACCGTCCGCCATGGCTGCTCCCACCCAATCCGTCGAACGCTCCGCGCTCGACTACCAGACCGCGTTCCATCTCGCGCCCATCGGCCTTGTACTGGCGCGCGAGCGCACCATCGTCGATTGCAACGACCAGGTGGCCGCAATCTTCTGCTGCGTACGCGAGGCGCTGATCGGCCAGTCGTTCCAGGTGCTCTACCCTTCCGCGGACGAGTTCGAGCGCATTGGCGCACGCATCCCGCCGATCATGACGGCGCAAGGCAGCTATGCCGACGACCGCATCATGAAGCGCGCCAACGGCGAACTCTTCTGGTGCCACGTCACGGGGCGCTCGCTCGATCGCGCCGAGCCGCACGCGGCGGGCGTCTGGACGTTTGAAGACCTGAGCGCGACGCGCCGCGTGGCCATCGAGCTCACGCCGCGCGAGCGCGAGATCGCCGCGCAGCTCGTTACGGGCAAGACCAGCAAGCAGATCGGGCGCGTGCTCGATATCAGCCCGCGCACCGTGGATGTCTATCGCGCGCGCCTCATGCGCAAGTACGACACCGGCAACGCCACCGAGCTGCTGCAGCGGCTGCTCGGCCAGTAAGGACGCCAGGGCCGCGCACTGCGGGGCAGCGCGCGACATCGGGGCGCTCAGCCTATCCGGTCGGACTTCACCAGTCCCGCATGCTCGATGGTGGCGCGCAACATATCGGGAATCGGCACCGATTTGCCTGCCGCGTAGTCGATCCACACACAGCGCGCGTTCCCGCGTGCGTAGAGCGTGTCCGGCTCGTCGGCGCGGCGCAGTTCGAAACCGGTGTCGAAGCTGCTGCGGCCGGGCTGGCCGACCGTCATCGTGCAGACGATGTCGCCGGGGTAATGCAGTTGCTTGAGAAATTCCATCGAAGCATTGACGATCACGGGGCCCTGTCCGTCGCCGCTCTCCGAGGCCACGCCAAGATGCTCGAACCAGGAAATGCGCACCTGCTCCATGTAGCGGAAATAGACCGTGTTGTTCACATGGCCGAACGCATCCATGTCGCCCCAACGGATCGGCATGGTCATTTCAAATACGGGGTGGTAGTCACTCATTGCACTTCAACTTCGTGTTGTTGCGGAAAACAGAATGCCGGGCGCCGGCCGGACTCGCCTCAGTTCAGGTGAGCCCGAAGCCGTCGTCGGCGGTGATGATCGAACCGTTGATGAACGACGACTCGTCGGCAGCGAGCAGCAGCAGCAGGCCGTCCAGGTCTTCGGGTTTGCCGACGCGGTGGCGCGGCAGCATCGATACGAGCTTTTGCCCCTGCTCGGTCGACCAGTGGTGGTGGTTGATCTCCGTGTCGATGTAGCCCGGGCAGATCGCGTTCACGTTGATGCCGTGGCGGCCCCACTCGAGCGCCATCGCCTTCGTCATGTGGACGACCGCGGCCTTGCTGATCGCGTACAGGCCGATTTGCGGCAGCACACGCAGCCCCGCCACCGAAGCGATATTGATGATGCGGTAGGCCGGCTTCGGGCCGCCGCCGTTGCCGCGCATGATCATCCGTTTGGCCACTTCCTGGGCCACGAAAAAGGCGCCACGCGTGTTGGTATCGAACACGTATTCGAAGTCGGCGGGCGTGACGTCGGCGAGCTTTTGCGTCGTGGAGACGCCCGAGTTGTTGACGAGGATGTCGATGGTCCCCGCCTCGGTTTCCGCGTGCGCGACCGCCGAGCGAATGCTCTGGTAGTCGGTCACGTCGAGCGACACGACGTGCGCGGCGCCCCCGCTCGCCTCGATTTCGGCGCGCAGCTCCTTGAGCCGCTCCACGCGGCGGCTCGCCAGCACGACCTTTGCGCCCGCCTGCGAGAGCACCTGGGCGAAGCGCTTGCCGAGCCCGCTGGAGGCCCCCGTGATCATCGCGACCTTGCCTTCCAGATTGATCGAACGGCCCATTTCCGGTTCCTGTTCAGAGGTAAATAGGCGCCAGAACGCGACGGGGTCGACCCGCCAAATCTGACGCCACAGAATAGAACGGTCGTGCTAATGTTAGCCTGTTGGGTTGCGGCACGGGGAACGTTACCCGACAATACGATCCCGAAAAAAGCATTCTAATGGCAAGAGGAGCATTGATGACCCCCGCAAGTCTTTTAGAGCAATACGGCCCACGCGAGTCGATGGAATACGACGTGGTGATCGTCGGTGGCGGCCCCGCCGGGCTGTCTGCCGCGATCCGCCTGAAGCAGCTGGCCGCGGAGAAAGGCGCTGAGATCGGCGTCTGCGTGCTGGAGAAAGGCTCGGAAATCGGGGCGCATATCCTCTCGGGCGCGGTCATGGATCCGCGCGCGCTGAACGAGCTGATGCCAGACTGGAAAGAGCAAGGCGCACCGCTGAACGTGCCCGTGACCGAGGACAAGTTCCTTTTTCTTTCCGAAACGGGGGCTACGGCTGTGCCGAACTGGGCGCTGCCCGACAACTTCAAGAACCACGGCAACTACGTCATCAGCCTCGCCAACGTCACGCGCTGGCTGGGCCAGCAGGCCGAAGCCCTGGGCGTCGAAATCTTCCCGGGCTTCCCCGCTGCCGAGGTGCTCTACAACGACGACGGTTCCGTGAAGGGCGTCGCCACCGGCAACATGGGTGTCGGCAAGGACGGCGAGCCCACCGAAAACTTCCAGCTCGGCATGGAGCTGCACGCGAAGTACACGCTGTTCTGCGAAGGCTGCCGCGGGCACCTGGGCCGTCAGCTGAACGAGAAGTTCAAGCTGGGCAAGGACTCGGACCCGCAGGTCTACGGCATCGGCATCAAGGAACTGTGGGAGATCGATCCTTCGAAGCACCAGCCCGGCCTCGTGATCCACACCGCCGGCTGGCCGCTCGAGTCGGACACCTACGGCGGCTCGTTCCTGTACCACATCGACAACAACCAGGTGATGGTGGGCTTTGTCGTCGGTCTTGCGTACCAGAACCCGTATCTCTCGCCGTTCGAGGAGTTCCAGCGCTACAAGACGCATCCGGAAATCCGCAAGTACCTCGAAGGCGGCAAGCGCGTGTCGTATGGCGCGCGCGCGATCACGGCAGGCGGCCTGATGTCGCTGCCCAAGCTCGTGTTCCCGGGCGGCGCGCTCGTGGGCGACGATGCGGGCTTCCTGAACGCCTCGCGCATCAAGGGCAGCCACGCGGCGATCAAGACCGGCATGCTGGCCGCCGATGCGGCGTTCGAAGCCGTGCAGGCAGGCCGCCAGAGCGATGAACTCGCGGCCTATCCGGAAGCGTTCAAGCAGTCGTGGCTCCACACGGAACTGTACAAGGCGCGCAACTTCAAGCAGTGGATGAGCAAGGGCCTGTACCTGGGCACGCTGATGGTGGGCATCGAGCAGAAGCTGCTGGGCGGCAACGTGCCGTGGACGCTGCATCACCAGCATCGCGACCACGAGATGCTGAAACCCGCTTCGCAGTGCAAGCCGATCGAGTATCCGAAGCCCGACGGCAAGCTCACGTTCGACCGGCTCTCCTCGGTGTTCATCTCGAACACGAACCACGAAGAGAACCAGCCCGCGCACCTCACGCTCAAGGACGCGAGCGTGCCCGTGAACGTGAACCTGCGCACCTACGCGGGCCCCGAAGCGCGCTTCTGCCCGGCCGCGGTGTACGAGTTCATGAAGAACGACGACGGCAGCGACCGCCTGCAGATCAACGCGCAGAACTGCGTGCACTGCAAGACCTGCGATATCAAGGACCCGACGCAGAACATCGTGTGGGTCACGCCCGAAGGCGGCGACGGCCCGAACTATCCGAACATGTAAGTCCGACAGGCGAAAAAAAGCCGCTTCAGGTGTGAGCCTGAAGCGGCTTTTTTGTTGCCTGCGCAACGCGTGCGGCTCACGTCGCAGCGATCGGCATCACTCGTCGCTGGCCGCGATCTTCGGCGTCGTCACGACGACGTCGGCATTCTGCGCGCGGTGGCGCATTGCGTGATCGATCAGCACGAGCGCGAGCATGGCCTCGGCGATCGGCGTCGCGCGAATGCCCACACACGGGTCGTGGCGCCCGAAGGTCTCGACCGTTGCGGGATCGCCCGCCTTGTCGATCGAGCGCCGCGGCGTGCGGATGCTCGAGGTCGGCTTGATGGCGATCGAGACGGTAATGTCCTGCCCCGTCGAAATACCGCCGAGCACGCCGCCGGCGTGATTACCGTGGAACCCGTTGGGCGTGAGTTCGTCACCGTGCACCGAGCCGCGCTGTGCGACGCTCGCGAAGCCCGCGCCGATCTCCACGCCCTTCACCGCGTTGATGCCCATCATGGCGTGCGCAATGTCGGCATCGAGCCGGTCGAAAAGCGGCTCGCCCCAGCCTACCGGCACCCCGCTCGCCACCACGTTCACGCGCGCGCCGATCGAGTCGCCGTTCTTGCGCAACGCATCCATGTAGTCCTCGAGTTGCGGCACGACGTCGGCGTTCGGCACGAAAAACGGGTTCTCGTGCACGTGCTCCCAGCTCACGAACGGCACGTCGATCTCGCCAAGCGCGCGCATGTAGCCGCGAATTTCCACGCCGAAGCGCTCGCGCAGCCACTTCTTCGCCACGGCGCCCGCCGCGACCGTGGGCGCCGTGAGGCGCGCCGACGAGCGGCCGCCGCCGCGGTAATCGCGAATGCCGTACTTCTGCCAGTAGGTGTAGTCGGCATGACCGGGACGGAAGGTCTCGACGATGTTGCCGTAGTCCTTGCTGCGCTGGTCGGTATTACGGATCAGGAGCGCGATGGGCGTGCCCGTGGTGCGCCCTTCGAACACGCCCGAGAGAATCTCGACCTTGTCCTCTTCCTGGCGCTGCGTCACGTGACGCGACGTGCCGGGGCGGCGGCGGTCCAGGTCGATCTGGATGTCGGCTTCGGTGAGCGCCATGCCGGGCGGGCAGCCGTCGATGACGCAGCCAATGGCCGGGCCGTGGGATTCGCCGAAGGTGGTGACGGTGAAAAGCGTACCGAGCGTGTTGCCGGACATGGCGGTCGTCCAAAGTGAATCGGGGAATCCAATATTATGCCAGCCCGCGCGCGGCGACGCCCGACCGGGCGGTCGGGCTGTCGGGCGAGCGCCGGGTGAGAAGCGGCGGCGCGACGCCGGTTTGGGCGACGCGTGCGCGCCGCGCCGCATGGTCCGGCGTCAGCGCCGCGCGCCGCGCAGTTCCGTCACCGTCTCCTGCAAGCGCTCAAGCGTAGCGTCCGCCGCCGCGATCGGCTCGCCCACCGCGAGCGTCAACCGGCTCGTCAGACCGCGTCGCAGCGGCCGCTCCTGGCCGGACCCCGCGAAGCGCGAAAACGCACTGCCCCACAGCCCGCGCAGCGCCATCGGCACGACCGGCACGGGCGAGCGCCGCAAGATTTCGCTCACGCCGTGGCGAAACGGGTTCATCTCCCCGGTGCGGGTGAGCTTGCCCTCGGGAAAAATGCAGACGAGGTCGCCCTCGGCCAGCGCGGCCGCGCACGCGTCGTAGGCAGCGGCGAGCGCATTCGGGTCCTCGTGCGCGGGCGCAATCGGAATGGCCTTGGCGTGGCGGAACACCCAGCCGACGAACGGCGAGCGGAAGATCTGCTGATCCATCACGAAGCGGATCGGGCGCGGGCTCTCGGCCATGATGACGATCGCATCGACATAGCTCACGTGATTGCAGACGAGCACTGCCGCGCCCTCGGCCGGTATGCGTTCGGTATGCACGAGCCGCACGCGGTAGACCGTATGTACGAGCACCCACGCCACGAAGCGCAGCAGGAACTCGGGCACGAGCATGTAGATATAGGCCGCCACGACGATATTGAGCAGCGCCGTGGTCAGAAAGATGCCGGGAATGCCGACGCCCGCGGATGTGAGCGCCATCGCCATGAGCGCCGAGACGATCATGAAGAGCGAATTGAGGATGTTGTTCGCGGCGATGATGCGCGCGCGGTGGCTGGGCGCGCTGCGGCTCTGGATCAACGCGTAGAGCGGCACGCTGTAGAAGCCGCCGAACATGGCGAGCAGGAACAGGTCGGCGAGCACGCGCCAATGCGCGGCGATGCGCAGGAATTCGCCCACCGAAAGCAGATGGGACGCGGGAGGCAACGCGTGGCTCGCAAAGAAGAGATCGATGCCGAACACGCTCATGCCGATCGAGCCGAGCGGCACGAGGCCCACCTCGATGCGCCGCCGCGAGAGCCGCTCGCAGAGCAGCGACCCCGAGCCGATGCCGAGTGAAAACATGGCGAGCAGCACGGTCACGACGTCGGGGTCGGCCGACATCACGTCCTTCGCGAAATTGAAGAACGAGGCGAGAAACGTTGCGCCCACGAACCAGAGCCACGAGATGCCGAGCAGGCTCAGGAACACGGTGCGGTTGCCGTGCGCGAGGCGCAGGTTGCGCCAGGTTTCGGAGACCGGATTCCAGTTGATGCGCAGGTCCGGCTGCGACGGCTCGCACGGCGGCACGAAGGCCGACGCCACGCGCCCCGCGAGCGCGATGACGATGCACATGCCGCCGAGCCACCATGCGCCAAGGGGCGGCCCGAGGTCCGCATGCGCCGACGCGGGATCCATCGCGCCGATACCCGCCGCCACGCCCCCGACGATCGTGCCGAGCAAAATCGCGACGAACGTGCCCATCTCGACGAGCCCGTTGCCGCCAACCAGTTCATCGGGCGCAAGGCGCTGCGGGAGGTACGCGTACTTGACCGGCCCGAACACGGTCGAATGCACGCCCATCAGGAAAGTGCACGCGTACAGCAGCGGCGCGCTGTGCATCCAGAAGCCGGCCGCGCCGACCAGCATGACCGCGATCTCGAAGGTCTTGACCCAGCGCGTGAGCATTGCCTTGTCGTACTTGTCGGCGACCTGGCCCGAGGTCGCGGAAAATAGCACGAACGGCAAGATGAAAATGGCCGAGATGAGGAACGCGACCGTCTTCGGATCGACGCCGGAAAAGCGCGCGGCCTGATAGGTGACGAGCGAGGTGAAGCCGATCTTGAAGACGTTGTCGTTCATCGCCCCGAGGAACTGCGTCCAGAAAAACGGGGCGAAACGACGCTGGCGCAGCAGCGCGAACTGCGAAACGTGGTCACCCTCATGGTGCGCTTTACGCTTGTCGCGCTGCGCCGCGGGCATCGGTCTATCGTTCATCGAACAGGAATCGCACTGACAGAATTCATGGGGCCCAGACGCGAAAAAGCGCGCCTGACGCGCGCTTTTCCATACTGATCAATCGGGCGAAGTCGGGCTGCGCTCAGCGCGCCGGCTGACGCTCCTCTTCGGGCCAGTCGCGAATATACGCCTTGAGCAGCTTGTTTTCGAAGCCCTGCGCTTCGACCACGGCCTTCGCCACGTCGTAGAACGAGATCACGCCCATGAGCGAGCGGCTTTCCATGACCGGCAGGTAGCGTACGTGGTGCTCGAGCATCATGCGGCGCACTTCGTCGACCTCGGTTTCCGGCGTGCAGGTGATGGGATGATCGTCCATGACCTTGCGGATCGTCGTGGTGCCGACGCTGCCGCCGTTTGCGCGCAGCGTGAGGATGATCTCGCGGAACGTGAGCATGCCGACCAGATCGCCGTACTCCATGACGACGAGCGAGCCGATATCGTGCTCGGCCATGGTGTTGACTGCCTCGTTCAGCGCAGTGTCGGGCGTGACGGTGTAGAGCGTATTGCCCTTTACCTTGAGGATGTCGCTGACACGCATGATGTGTCTCCAGGAATGCCGCTAGTAATGGGGGAAATGCTGAAAAGATGCCTACCTGATTCGATCCTAGCGGAAAGATTGTTAAAAGGAAAGCCGCGCGGCGGGCGCTCCGCGGCGTACCGAAACGTCTGTCGAAAGCCGTGGCGAAGGGTTTTCCGGCGCGAAAACGGCCACGCGGGGCGCGCCCCATCAGGCCCGAAAAACGCCCGGCCGGGCGTCCCCGCGCCCCGCCGCCGGTGTTACGATGCCCTTCACCCTCGACACCAGGCCGGTTCGCGCCGGCGCGCCGACACGATGTCATCGAATCCCGCATCCAATCCCGATAGCCGCTTCGACACGCTCGCGCTGCATGCGGGCGCGGCGCCCGACCCCGCCACCGGCGCCCGCGCGACGCCGATCTACCTCACCACCTCGTTCTCGTTTCGCGACACCGACCACGCCGCCGCGCTCTTCAACATGGAGCGCGCGGGGCACGTCTACTCGCGCATCTCGAACCCGACCGTCGCCGTGTTCGAAGAGCGCGTGGCCGCGCTCGAAGGCGGCGCGGGCGCGATCGGCACCGCGAGCGGCCAGGCGGCGCTGCATCTCGCGATCGCGACGTTGATGGGCGCGGGCTCGCACATCGTCGCCTCGGCGGCGCTTTACGGCGGCTCGCACAACCTGCTGCACTACACGCTCAAGCGCTTCGGCATCGAAACGACCTTTGTGAAGCCCGGCGACCTCGACGCCTGGCGCGCGGCGCTGCGGCCCAATACGCGCCTGCTGTTCGGCGAAACGCTCGGCAACCCGGGCCTCGACGTGCTCGACATCGAAGCCGTCGCGCAGATCGCGCACGCCCATGGCGTGCCGCTCCTCGTCGATTCGACGTTCACCACGCCTTACCTGCTGCGCCCCTTCGAGCACGGCGCCGATCTCGTCTATCACTCGGCCACCAAGTTCCTCGGCGGCCATGGCACGACGATCGGCGGCGTGCTGGTCGATGGCGGCACGTTCGACTTCGAAGCGTCGGGCCGCTTTCCCGAACTCACCGAACCCTATGCGGGCTTTCACGACATGGTGTTCAGCGAGGAAAGCACGGTCGCGCCCTTCTTGCTGCGCGCGCGGCGCGAGGGCCTGCGCGACTTCGGCGCGTGCCTGCATCCGCAGGCCGCGTGGCAATTGCTGCAAGGCATCGAAACGCTGCCGCTGCGCATGGAGCGGCATGTGGCGAACGCGCGGCGCATCGTCGAATATCTCGCCGCGCACGAGGCGGTCGAATCGGTCGCGTGGCCGGAACTGCCGAGCCATCCCGATTACGCGCTGGCGAAGCGCCTGCTGCCGCGTGGCGCGGGCGCGGTGTTCAGCTTCAATCTGCGCGGCGGCCGCGCGGCGGGCAAGCGCTTCATCGAAGCGCTCACCCTGTTCTCGCATCTGGCCAACGTCGGCGACGCGCGCTCACTCGTGATCCACCCCGCCTCGACCACGCATTTCCGCATGGACGCCGCGGCACTGGCCGCCGCCGGCATCGCGGAGGGCACGATCCGGCTCTCGATCGGGCTCGAAGACCCTGCCGACCTGGTCGATGACCTCAAGCGCGCACTGAAGGCGTCGCAAAAAGTGGACGCATCGAAAGGCAAGTCCGCCGGCAAGGAGGCGTCATGATCGTCGATGTCGCCGGCAAACTGGTCTATGTCTACACGGCCTCGCACGCGATCGACCACGCGCTGCCGTTCACGGTGTTCGTCCACGGCGCGCAGCACGACCACAGCGTCTGGGCGCTGCAATCGCGCTATTTCGCCAACCACGGTTTCAATGCGCTGGCCGTCGATCTGCCCGGCCATCTGCGCAGCGCGGGTCCGGCGCTCACGAGCATCGGCGCGCTCGCCGACTGGCTCGCCGCACTGCTCGACGCGCTGAACGCCCCGCAGGCCTTCGTCGCCGGCCATAGCATGGGCTCGCTCGTCGCGCTCGAATTCGCGGCACGCCATCCCGAACGCGCGCAGCGCATCGCCCTGCTCGCCACCGCGTTCCCGATGACGGTCGCGCCTACCCTGCTCGAAGCCGCGCGCGAGCGCGAGCCGGAGGCAATCGCGCTCGTCAACGCGTGGTCGCACTCGACGCTCGCCGCCAAGCCGTCGAGCCCGGGGCCCGGCTTCTGGCTGCGCGGCATGAACCAGCGGCTCATGGAGCGCGTCTCCGCGCGCGGCGAGCCGCAGCTTTTCCATACCGATTTCGCGGCGTGCAATGCCTATGCGGACGGCCTCGCCAGCGCCGCGAAAGTCCGCTGCCCGGTGCGCCTGATCGTCGGCAAACGCGACGCGATGACGCCCCCGCGCGCTGCGCGCGCCCTCGCCGACGCCCTCGCGCAAGCGGGCACGCCCGTGGACACGGTCACGCTGGACGCCGGCCACGCGCTAATGACCGAGCAGCCCGATGCCACGCTCGACACGCTCTACGCTTTTGCAACGCAGCAAACACCGCGCGTGGGCAACGGCTGACGGCGGTGACTCGCCCGGGTTGCACGGTCGTTTGCAACGCCGCAGAATGGCTCAATCAACCATCCCCCGCGTACCCGCGCAGAAAGGAGGAGACGATGCAACCCACCACGCATACCGAGCACTTTTCGAGCTTCGCGCAGTTCTATCCGTTTTACCTGAGCGAGCACAGCAATCTCATGTCGCGGCGGCTGCATTTCATCGGGTCGCTTGGCGTGATCGGCTTCGTCTGCATGGCGATCGCCACCGGCAACTGGCTCTGGCTGCCGCTTGCCGTCGTGTGCGGCTACGGCTTCGCGTGGGTCGGTCATTTCAAGTTCGAGAAGAACCGCCCGGCCACCTTCCGTCACCCCATCTACAGCTTGATGGGCGACTGGGTCATGTTCGCGGATATCTGCCGCGGCAAGATTTCCCTTTGATTCGAATTTGATGCGACGGCGCGCCTGTCATGGGCGCGCCGCCTCGTCATGCCGCCGGATGCGGGAGCACTGGCGGATGCTCCTCCGTGAGCGCCGGAAAACGCCGCGTCGCGAGCAGCGACGCGAGTGAAATCGCGAGCTTGTCGTTGTCGAGCGCACCCAGCAGCAGGTGCGCGTCGATACTGCTCGACTTGAGCTGATACGCCAGTTCCTCGCGATCGATCGCAAAGCGGTCGAAGATGCGCGTCACCGAAATGCGCGCAGGATTGCCGATCAGCAGGAACAGCGTTTTCGCACGCTCCTCCTGCTCGAGACGCCCCACGAGTTCGTCCTCTTCGAGGCCGTCGATCAGTCGCCTGACCGTGGCCAGGTCGCGCCGCAGCAGCTGCGCGAGCTGCTCGGTCGTGCGGCCCGGCTCGCCCGCTTCCCGCGCATCGGCGAGACCCGCGAGCAGTTCGAGCGCGTCGAGCAGATCGCTGCCCGGAAAGCGCGGCCGATCGAAGCGCCCGGTGCGGATTTCGGGCAAAGCGGAGGTGATCATCGCGCCCACGAGCGTGATGAACCAGCTCAGGTACATCCATAGCAGGAACATCGGCGCGGCCGCGAAGGCGCCATAAACAGCCGTATAAGTCGGAATACGCCGCACGTAGTAACCAAAGCCACGCTTGGCCGCCTCGAATGCGATCGCCGCTGCGATGCCGCCAACCAATGCGTCGCGCCACTGCACGCGGCAGTTCGGCAGATACACATAGAGCATCGTGAACGCGAGCGACGTCAGCGGCAGCGAGGCGCCGATCAGCATCCAGTCGAGGATGCCCGAAACGTGCTGCTCGGTCGCGATCACGGCCGAACGCGTGAACACGTACGAGGAGATCGACAGGCTCACGCCGATCAGGATCGGCCCGAGCGTGAGAATGGCCCAGTAGACGAGCACGCGCTGCGCGAACGGGCGCGCCTTGCGCACACGCCAGATCAGATTGAAGGCCGACTCCACGGTCATCATCGTCATGACCGAGGTGACGAAGAGCACGATCATGCCCATCGTCGTGAGGCCCTTGGCCTTCGAGGCGAACTGGTTCAGGTACTTGAAGATCTGGCTGTTGATCTGCGCC
The DNA here is from genome assembly GCF_040948675.1 of Paraburkholderia sp. BR14312. Taxonomy (NCBI): domain Bacteria; kingdom Pseudomonadati; phylum Pseudomonadota; class Betaproteobacteria; order Burkholderiales; family Burkholderiaceae; genus Paraburkholderia; species Paraburkholderia sp. BR14312. The sequence continues at coordinate 60,460 of NZ_JBFPKI010000004.1, read as the reverse complement.
GGCATGAGGTGATCGGCGAGAAAGGCCTGCAGCGAGTTCTGGAACGAAGCGAAGATCGGGAACGCGGTGAAAAGCGCAAACGCGACCGTGGCGAGCGGCACGAGCGAAAGCAGCGTGGTGAAGGTGAGGCTGCCCGCGACCTGCGCAATGCGATCTTCGCGACTGCGCCGCGCCGCGAAACGCGCGAGGCGCTTCACGATGTCCAGATCGATCCTCACCCTCGACAGCACATCCATTGGCCTGCTTTCCTCGCCACCGTGAACACGTTGATTGCCGCGCTTTCTCGACGCCGTTTTTTGCCGCTGATCCGGCGCGCACGCAGTGTACCTATTTGCCGATGATTTGCGCGTAAGATGCGCGTCGCTCGCCGGTGCGCCGCTGCGGCGGCAGACCCAACCCCTATAATATCCCGTCCACCGACGAGGCCCGATGAAACCGATTCTTGTGCTCTATTACAGCCGGCATGGCGCAACGCGCGAACTCGCGCGCGCCATCGCCCAGGGTATCGACAGTGTTCCCGGCGCCGAAGCGCGCGTGCGCACGGTGCCGCCCGTCTCGACGGTCTGCGAGGCCACCGCGCCCGACATCCCCGCCGACGGCCCGCCCTACGTCGAACTGCGCGACCTCGAAGAATGCGCGGGCCTCGCGCTCGGCTCGCCCACGCGCTTCGGCAACATGGCCGCGCCGCTCAAATACTTTCTCGACGGCACCACACCGCAGTGGCTTTCGGGTGCGCTCGCGGGCAAGCCCGCTTGCGTGTTCACATCGACGGGCAGCCTGCACGGCGGCCAGGAGAGCACGCTGCTCTCGATGATGCTGCCGCTGCTCCACCACGGCATGCTGCTCGTGGGTATCCCCTACACGGAGAGCGCGCTCACGACCACGCAGGGCGGCGGCTCGCCCTACGGCGCCTCGCATCACGCGCGCCAGGACGCGCGCGGCCACGGTTTGAGCGCCGATGAAAAGACGCTCGCGAGCGCGCTGGGTGTGCGGCTTGCGCGCGCGGCGCTCGCACTCGCCGTCACCGAGCAAGGCCAGCGGCTGTGAATACCGGCGTGGACGGCGTCGCCGAGCCCATCGTCCAGCGTCGCGGCGCCGCGCTCGGCGCTTTTGCGATGCTCGCCGCGCTCACGCTGCTGTGCATTGCGTGGGAGTGGCGGCTCGCGCCGCTGCGCCCCGGCGGCAGCGCGCTCGTGCTCAAGGCCGTGCCGCTCGCCATCGCGCTGCCTGGCGTGCTGCGACGCAGGCTCTACACGCTGCAATGGGCGGCGATGCTCGTGCTGCTCTACTTCGCGGAAGGCATCGTGCGCGGCATGACCGATCCCGCGCCCGGCAACCGGCTCGGCTGGGTGGAAGTCGCGCTGGCTCTTGGTTTTTTCGCGTGTGCGCTTGCCTATGTCGCGCCGTACAAGCGCGCGGCAAAGCGTGCCGCGAAGTCCGCCGCAAAGTCCGCTAAAAGCGAGTCGGCCTAAGCGACGGCCTTCCACGCCGCGACCGCCTCGTCCACGAGCGCTGCGTGAAGGTTACCGCCGTGTCAAACTAACCGTTTGAGCCTCGCGACTTCATGACAATCGCGCCGCGAGCCAGCCCAGGCGCGAATATCCGAGACACCATGACCGACTCCACCCCGACCGCCTGCGAAGCCTTTCTCGACGCCTGCGCCGCCGCCATCGGCGCGCAATACGTGCTGACCGACGCGCACGACACCGCGCCCTACCTCGCCGACTGGCGCCGCCGCTACCAGGGCGCGGCCGTCGCCGTGCTCTGCCCGGCCAATACGCGGGAAGTCGCCGCGGTCGTGAAGCTCGCGCGCGAGCATCGCGTGGCGCTCGTGCCGCAAGGCGGCAACACGGGCCTCGCGGGCGGCGCCACGCCGGACACGAGCGGCAACCAGGCCGTGCTGAGCCTGCGCCGCCTGAACCGCGTGCGCGAAATCGATCCGCACAACAACACCATCACCGTCGAAGCCGGCGTGATCCTCGCCGAAGTCCAGGCGCGCGCAAAAGATGCGGGCCGCCTCTTCCCGCTCTCGCTCGCGGCCGAAGGCAGTTGCACGATCGGCGGCAATCTCTCGACCAACGCGGGCGGCACCGGCGTGCTGCGCTATGGCAATACGCGCGAGCTGTGTCTCGGCCTCGAAGTCGTCACGCCGCAAGGCGAGATCTGGGACGGTCTGCGCGGGCTGCGCAAGGACAACACCGGCTACGATCTGCGCGATCTCTTCATTGGCGCGGAAGGCACGCTCGGCATCATCACCGCCGCCGTCATGAAGCTGCATCCGCTGCCGGCCGCGCGCGTCACCGCGCTCGCCGCGCTCGGCTCGGCACATGCGGCGCTCGACTTCCTCGCGCTCGCGCAGCGCTACGCCGGGCCGCTGCTCACGGGCTTCGAGCTGATGTCGGACTTCTGCATGGCGCTCGTCGGCCGTCATTTCCCGCAACTGCGTTATCCGTTCGCGGAGCATCACGCGCAGGTCGTGCTGCTCGAACTGTCGGACAACGAAAGCGAAGAACACGCGCGCGCCCTCTTCGAGCGGCTCATGGAAGAAGCGCTCGAACAAGGTCTCGTAGAAGACGCCGTGGTCGCGGAAAGCCTCGCGCAGTCGCAGGCGTTCTGGAATATCCGCGAGCACATTCCGCTCGCGCAGGCGCAGGAAGGGTTGAACATCAAGCACGATATCGGGGTGCCGATCTCGCGCATCGGCCACTTCATCGAGGAAACCGACGCCGAAATCGCCCGCGCGGTGCCCGGCGCGCGCATGGTCACCTTCGGGCATCTCGGCGACGGCAATCTGCACTACAACGTGCAGGCGCCCGAAGGCGGCGACCCGAAGCGTTTCCTCGCCGAAAACGAGAAGACGCTGAACCGCATCGTCTACGACAGCGTGGATCGCCATCGCGGCACGATCAGTGCGGAACACGGCCTCGGGCAGTTGAAGATCGACGAGAACATGCACTACAAGAGCGAGGTCGAACTCGCGCTGATGCGCGCGATCAAGACCGCGCTCGATCCGCTGAATCTGATGAATCCGGGGAAAGTGCTGCGCTGAACGCGCGGGACGCAAGGAGCCGACATCGTGTTGAAGATCCGCGTGCTGTCCGACCTGCATCTGGAAAACGACGAGCCCGACACGATCCCGCATGCGCAGGCCGATCTCGTCGTGCTCGCGGGTGACATCCACAATCACGGGCTGGGCTTGCGCTGGGCGGCGGAAACGTTCGATCCGCAGGTGCCGGTGGTGTACGTGCCCGGCAATCACGAGTACTACGACGGCGATCTCGGCGCGCTGGAAACGGCGATGCGCGACGCCGCCTCCACGCTCGACAACGTGCATTTCCTCAACGATGGCGTCTACGTCGATCCGGCGGGCCGCTTTCGGGTGTTAGGCACGACGCTGTGGGCCGACTTCGCACTCTTCGGCGCCGACGACGCCGCGCGTGAAGCCGCCATAGCGGCAGCGATGCGCGTGATGCTGGATTTTCGCGGATTAATCCAGGTGTCCTGGCCGGACAGCCCGCAAGCAGGTGCCCGCGACTTCACGCCGGCCGACTCGCTCGCGCTCCACGCGCGTTCGCGCGCATGGCTCGAAGCGGAACTGGCGAAGCCCTTCGCGGGCGAGACGATCGTCGTCACGCATCACGCGCCGCATAAAGGGAGTCTGGCGCCGCGCTACGCGGAGGATCTGGTGTCGGCGGGATTCGTGAGCGATCTCGGCGCGCTCGTGCGCGCGCCGGTCGCGCTATGGATACATGGCCACACGCATACGTGCTTCGACTACACGGTCAACGGCACCCGCGTGGTGTGCAATCCGCGCGGCTATCGCGACCGCCGCACGGGGCGGCCGGAGAATCCGGCCTTTGCTTGGGACAAGGTGGTGGAGATCTAGCGAGGCAAACCCGCGGCTTTAGTGCATGCGTGCGTCGTCGCGGCGCACGCGCAGCGTCGCGGGCTGGAGCTGCGCGCGGCGCATGCGCAGCAGATCGCGCGATGCCGCGATGCCGATCAGGCCCATCATCACGGCGATGCCGATCATCAGATGCGTATCCATTCGAGTTTCCGGTGTTGGCAGAAAGAGGTTGCGTGAAACAGTCCCGCTACCTTAAGCCACCGCGCCGCCGGGCGTAAGGAAGTGTTGCCATCTGCGCAAGCTGTAACAGGCTGTCACGGCCCGCGCGCCATTTGATTGCGCTCAGGTGCGCGCGAACTGGCGCAGCTCGTTGTGATCCCGAGCGAGTGTCGAAGGCATGCTCTCGCGCAGCAGCTCGACCCACGTGCGGATCTTCGCGTCGAGATACTGGCGCGACGGATAAACCGCAAAGACGTTCATCTCCTGCGACTTGTACTCCGGCAGGATCCATTGCAGCTCGCCGCTGCGCAGACCGCTGATCGCCGAATAGATCGGCAGCAGGCCCACGCCCATGCCCTCGCGCACGGCCACCGCCATCGCCTCCGCCACGTTCACCTGGAAGGTCGCCGGGCCGAGGTCGATCGTGGCCTCGCCTTCGGGGCCCGTGAACTGCCACTGCGAGGTCGGGAACACGGGCGTCACCATCTGCAGGCAGGTGTGGTTCGCGAGATCCGCGGGCTTTTGCGGCACGCCGCGCTTTTCCAGATACGCCGGCGAGGCAACCACGATGCTGAACGCGCTCGTCAGGCGCTGCGACACGAAACCGGAATCGGGCAGATCGGTCGCGACCACGAGGGCCACGTCGTAGCCCTCGTCGAGCAGGTCCGGCATGCGCTGGGCGAGCGTGAGTTCCACGTGCACGTCCGGATAGCGCTGCTGATACTGCCCCACCGCCGGCACCACATAGTGCTGGCCGAAGCTCGTCATCGCGTGGACCTTGAGCTTTCCGGAGGGGCGCGCATGCGCGTCGCCGGCTTCCGCTTCGGCCTGATCGACGTAGGCGAGGATCTGCTCGCAGCGCTGCAGGTAGCGCTCACCCGCCTCGGTGAGCGCAATGCGGCGCGTCGTGCGGTTCAGCAGGCGCGTGCGCAGGTGCGCCTCCAGATCGGAAACCGCGCGCGAAGCGTAAGCCGTGGTCGTGTTCAGGTATTGCGCCGCGCCCGTGAAGCTGCCCGCCTCCACCACCCGGACGAATACACGCATGTTTTGAAGCGTATCCATACCAATCCTCTTTCTGACACACGAATTGTTTCATAATTCGTAAGATCGATTGTCTCACGTTTCGTAAAAATGCCTTGCATCCTTACCGGTTATTCATCAATCGCTCAAAAAATATAATGACACACAGTGATTCATAGCCAAGATAAGGAGTAAATCGTGCAGTCTCCGGTACCGAAAGGACTAGCCGCACTCACGGTTCTTACGTTCTCGTTGATAATCGCGGGCTGCGCCAGTACCGGGGGCATCGCACCGCAAGCGCAACAGGCGCAAGCCGCGCAACTCGACGCCGGATCGGCGATCCGCGCGGCCAACACCGACGCCGGCTGGCCCGCCAGCGACTGGTGGCGCGGCTATAACGACCCTCAGCTGAATGCCTGGATCGAAGCCTCCGTGGCCGGCAACCCCTCGCTTGCCGCCGCCCAGGCGCGTGTGCGCGAAGCGCGCTCGATGGTCGGCGTGGCCCAAGCCGGGCTCCTGCCGCAAATCAACGGCAGCATGTCCATCCAGCGCCAGCAATGGTCCGACAACGTCTACTACGGGCCGGGCCCGCTCGCGGGTGCGAACACGTGGAACAACACAGCCACGCTCGGCCTGTCGTATCACCTCGACCTCTGGGGCCAGGACAAGAACAATGCCGAGCGCGCGCTCGACGTAGCCCACGCCACCGCCGCCGACGCGCGCGCGGCGCAGCTCGAACTCGAAGTCAATGTCACGCGCACCTACATCGAGATGTCGATGAACTACGCGCTGCTCGACATTGCGAAGCAAACGCTCGGCCAGCAGCAACGCATTCTTGCGCTCGCGCAAAAGCGCCTGGCCGGCGGCATCGGCACGCAGCTCGAAGTGAGCCAGGCGCAAACGCCGCTGCCCGAATACGAACGCCAGATCGACACGCTCGAAGAATCCATTGCGCTCGGCAAGAACCAACTCGCGGCGCTCGCGGGCAAGGGCCCGGGCGCCGGTGAAGCGATCGAGCGGCCTGCGCTCTCGCTCGCGGCGCCTGCAGGTCTGCCCTCGGCGTTGCCCGCCCAGTTGATCGGCTATCGCCCCGATGTGGTCGCGGCGCGCTGGCTCGTCGCCGCGCAGGCGCGCGGCATCGACGTCGCGAAGGCCGACTTCTATCCGAACGTGAACCTGCTCGTTTCGATGGGCGGCTACGCGGCGGCCGGCCCGCTATTCCAGTTCCTCAAGTCGATGAGCGGCAGCTATGCGGGCGGCCCCGCGTTCTCGCTGCCGATCTTCGACGGCGGACGCCTGCGCGCGCAGCTCGGCGCGCAGTCCGCCGCGTACGACATCGCCGTCGATCAGTACAACCAGACGATCGTCACCGCGCTCAAGGAAATCGCCGATCAGGTGGTGCGCATGCGCTCGCTCGCGACGCAGGAAGACGACGCACACCGCTCGGTCGCGGCCGCGCAGCGCAATTACGATCTCGCACAGGAAGGCTTCCGCCGCGGCCTGACCGACTATGTGAACGTGCTGATTGCGCAAACGCAGTTGCTGCGCGCGCAGGAAGGCGTCGCGCACATCCAGGCCGAGCGGCTGGCCGCCCATGCCACGCTCGTGGCGGCGCTGGGCGGCGGCATGATCGACGCATCGAGCGATGCCGCAGCAAAGGGCCCAACCGAAGCCGAGCAACTGCCCGCGCACGGCAAGAAGACGCGCGACGTGCCGCTCATGCCCGCGGCGCTGCTCGCGCCGCACGGCTCGCATGCTACGTCCGGCCCCGAGGCCGCCGATGCGAGCGCATCGGGCAACGCCGGTGCAGCCGGCACGGCGCACTGAGGCAGACGACGATGCAAGCGTCCACCTCCTCCCCTTCGCAGCCGGGCGGCCAAAGCCTCTACGCCGCGCTCGCCGACTGGGCGCGTACCGACGGCCTCGTGTGGATCTATCTCATCAAGGCGATCGCCGCCGCGCTGCTCGCGCTCGGCATCGCCATGAAACTCGATCTGCCGCAGCCGCGCACGGCCATGACCACCGTGTTCATCGTGATGCAGCCGCAAAGCGGCCCCGTGTTCGCCAAGAGCTTCTATCGGCTTTGCGGCACGCTCGTGGGCCTCGTCGTGATGCTCGCGCTGATCGGCCTCTTCGCGCAGCAGCCGGAACTCTTCATCGTCTCGACGGCGCTGTGGGTCGGCCTGTGCACCGCGGGCGCCGCGCGCAACCGCAACTTCCGCTCGTACGGCTTCGTGCTCGCGGGCTACACGGCGGCGCTGATCGGCATTCCGGCCTCGCAGCATCCCGACGGCGCGTTCATGTCGGCGATGACGCGCGTGGGCGAAATCTCGATCGGCATCCTTTGCTCGGGCTTCGTCAGCGCCGTGGTGTTTCCGCAGTTTACGGGCGAGCTGCTGCGCTCGAACGTGCGGCGCCGTTTCTCGTCGTTCGTCGATTACGTTTCGGCGGCGCTTGCCGGGCGTGTCGATCGTTCGCATATCGAAGCGAGCAATGCGCGGTTCGTCGCCGACGTCGTGGGCCTCGAAGCGAACCGCAGCATGGCCGTGTTCGAGTCGCCCGACGCGCGCATGCGCTCGGGGCGCCTCGCGCGCCTGAACACCGAGTTCATGACGGTCTCCACGCGCTTTCACGCGCTGCATCAGTTGATGAACCGTCTGCGCGCGGACGACTCCTCTGCAACCGTCGATGCGCTCGAACCGTACTTCCGCGAGATCGCGCCGCTGTTCGCCAAAGCAGGCGAGCCTGTGCTCACGGCCGCCGACGCAACGCACGTCTCGCAGCAACTCGACGACTACCGCTCGGCGCTGCCGCGGCGCGTGCGCGCCACGCGCGCCGAACTCGAAGCACAAGGCGATGCGCGCCTGCTCGACTTCGACACCGCCACGGAGCTGTTCTACCGCTTCGTGCACGAGATGACCGAGTACACGGCCACCTACGCCTCGCTCGCCGTGGATACGCACTCGCGCGAGAAATGGATTTCGCGCTACGTGCCGAAGACCAACCTGATCGCAGCGGGCGTGGCAGGCCTGCGCGCCGCCGTCGTGATGACGCTGCTCGGCGCGTTCTGGATCGCCACCGCGTGGCCGAGCGGCACGAACCTCGTGCTCAATGCCGCCGCGACCTGCGCGCTCGCCTCGTCTGCGCCGCAGCCCTCGCGCATGGCGACGCAGATGGCGCTCGGCACTGTGCTCGCATCGGTCGTCGGCATGATTCTCACGTTCGGCGTGTTTCCGCACATCGACGGCTTCGTCATGCTGTGCGTCGCGCTCGCCCCCGCGCTCGCGTTCGGCGTGTTCCTCACGACGCGCCCGAAGTACGCGGGCTACGGCGTGGGCTACTGCATCTTCCTGTGCTTTCTCGCGGGGCCGGACAACGTCGTGCAGTACAACCCGAGCAGCTACATGAACGACGCGCTCGCGCTCATCGCGTCGATGGCAGTCTCGGCGCTGGCGTTCGCCGTGCTCCTGCCGCCTTCCACGCCGTGGCTGCGCCGGCGACTGCTGGCCGACTTGCGCGGCGGCGCCGTGCACGCTTGCCGCGCGCGCCTGAAGGGACTGCGCAACCGCTTCGAGAGCGGCGCGCGCGACCTGATGTTCCAGCTCTCGGCGATCGCCGGCAACGACGACGCGCAACGCCGCGACACGATGCGCTGGCTCTTCTCGACGCTCGAAGTGGGCAACGCCGCGCTCGATCTGCGCCACGAACTGGCCACGCTGCCCGCGCATCCGCAGTACGCACGGGGAACGGCGTGGCGCGTGGCGATCGACGCGACGCTCAAAGCCGTGAGCGCGCTCTTCGATCGCCCGGGCGAAGCGCGTTACCGCGACGCGCTCGCCGCGACGGCTCGCGCGATCGACGCAAGCCAGGCCGTGCTGCAAGGCATGTGGCAACCCGAAGCGACGAGCGCCGCCGAGCGTGGCGACGCGCCGCGCGAAGAGCGCCACCAGCTGCAGCGCATCCAGAGTCATCTGCATTTCATCCGCACCGCGCTCATCGACCCGCAATCGCCGCTCGCGGCGTATGCGGGCAACGAAAGCGCGAACCCCGGCGCGAGCCAAGGAGCCAACCATGCCTCGTGACGTCGCGTTTCTCGACGCCTATATCCCGGCGATCGTGCTGCTCTTCATTCTGGGCGCGGCGATCACCTGGGTGCTCGATTCCGTACTGGCCCGAACCGGCCTCTACCGCGTCGTGTGGCACCCGTCCCTCTTTCGCGTGAGCCTGCTCGTGGTCGTGTGCTGCCTGCTCGGTCTCGCGGTCTATCACTAAATGCGTCGCTGCATGCATCGCTGAACGAATCAACCGAATCATGACAATCCGCAACCTCATTGGCTTTATCGCGACGGCCATCATCTTCGTCGTCGCCATTCTGGTCGGGCGCGTCCTGTGGGTTCACTACATGGACGAGCCGTGGACCCGCGACGGCCGCGTGCGCGCCGAAGTGGTGAACATCGCCCCCGACGTCTCGGGCGCCGTGGTCGAGCTGCCCGTGAAGGACAACCAGTTCGTGCACAAGGGCGACCTGCTCATGCAGATCGACCCGTCGCACTATCAGATCGCCGTGGAGCAGGCCGAGGCCGCCGTGGCCGCGCGCAAGGCCGAGCTGACGATGCGCCAGGACGACGCGCGCCGCCGCGCCGACATGGACAGCGAAGTGGTCTCGGCCGAAAACCGCGAGAACGCCTCGCATACGGCAAATTCGGCACAGGCGCAGTACCAGCAGGCAATCGCTGCGCTCGACGCAGCCAAGCTCAACCTCGAACGCACGCGCGTGGTCTCGCCGGTGGACGGTTACATCACGAACCTGCAGGTGTTCCAGGGCGACTATGCGATCTCGGGCCAGGCCAAGCTTGCCGTGGTGGACAGCCATTCGTTCTGGGTCTACGGCTACTTCGAGGAAACCAAGCTGCCGCACGTGAAGGTGGGCAACAAGGCCGACATCAAGCTGATGAGCGGCGGCACGCTCCAGGGCCACGTCGAGAGTATCTCGCGCGGCATTTACGACCGCGACAATCCGCAAAGCCGCGAACTGCTCGCCGACGTGAACCCGACCTTCAACTGGGTGCGCCTCGCGCAGCGCGTGCCGGTGCGCATCCACATCGACAAGGTGCCGGACGACATGGTCCTCGCCGCGGGCACGACCTGCACGGTGGTCGTCAAACCAGGCACGTGATGGCGCCGTGACGGCGCGTACTGCCAGCCGGGCTACGCAACAGCGCATGCAAAAAGGGAACGCCAGTTTGGCGTTCCCTTTTTTGTTGCTGTGCGCACACGGAGTGTTAGCGCTTCCCGCACAGTGCGCCGACAGCGAATCGATGAGTATTGCAAAACAATGTCTTTATCACGTTAAAGCCTCTCTCGCTTGATCCATGTCAACGGAAGTTGGTCGGAATACTCGGATTATTCCTATTCCCCAGCCTTCCAATCAGCCCTCAACGTGATCCTTCGCCTACATCGACCTCGCGAAATCGGCGCCATGCCGCGGGCGGCGCGCGACGACGGCGCGGTGCGCGCGTTCGCGCGCCGCGCACTGGCCGGGCTCGCGAAGCGTCAGGCCCTCGCGCCGCAACGGGTGGTCGTTCTCGCCCTCGGCAACGTTCAGTGGGGCGACGCCGGTTTGGGCGTGCTCGCGCTCGAGCGGCTGAAGGCGGCCTGGCAATGCCCCGCGCAGGTCGAACTCGTGGAAGGCGGTACGCGCGGCCGCGCGCTGCTGCCCGTCGTCGAATCCACGCAGCGTTTGATCGTGCTCACAGCAATCGATTTCGGGCTCGAACCGGGCACGCTGCGCATCCTCACCGGCGATGCGGCCGCCGAACACCTCTACATGCGCCGCCCGAGCCGGCCCGGCATGGGTTTCGCCGACGCGCTGGCCTGCGCGCAGCTGAGCGGCCGCTCGCCGCGCGAGATCGTGCTGATCGGCGTGCAGCCGCAAGGCAGCGACTGTTACGGCGCGGGCTTGTCGAGCACGGTGCGCGCGCAACTCGATGCGACTGTCGATGCCGCCCGGCTCTGGCTGGGCCGCTGGCGCGTCGCACCGCTGCCGCGTCTCGAGCATCCCGACATCCGCGGCTGAGCGCCGCACAGCGGTTGCACGCGCCCGGCGGGCGCGCCGCATGCGCCCGTACGCGGAAATCCGCGAGAGAATCCGCGGGAGAACCCGCGTTGCCCGCGCGCATTGCACTGCACTATCCTGAAAAACTGCGCCAGATCGGCCAACGGCTGCACCATCAGCACGGGAGGAAGGTAGTCATGCGTTACCGCGATTTTCACCGCGAGTCGGTCGCGAACCCCGACGACTTCTGGCGCCGCGAGGCCGAGCGCATCCATTGGGAGACGCCGTTCGACCAGGTGCTAGACCGCTCGAATCCGCCGTTTGCGCGCTGGTTCTGCGGCGGCCGCACGAACCTGTGCTTCAACGCCGTGGACCGTCACCTCTCGTCGCGCGCTCACCAGAACGCGCTCGTCTACGTCTCGACCGAGACCGGCATCGAGCGGCGCTACACCTACGCCGACCTGCACGCCGAAGTGAACCGCATGGCCGCCGTGATGCGCTCGCTCGGCGTCGCGCGCGGCGAGCGCGTGCTGATCTATCTGCCGATGATTCCCGAGGCCGTCTTTGCCATGCTCGCCTGCGCGCGCCTGGGCGCGATCCACTCGGTGGTGTTCGGCGGATTCGCCGCGCCGAGCCTCGCCGCGCGCATCGACGACGCGAAGCCCGTGCTGCTCGTGAGCGCCGACGCCGGGGCGCGCGGCGGCAAGGTGATCGACTACACGCCACTCGTGGACGAAGCCATGGCGCGCGCCGAATACCCGCCGCCCAAGGTGCTGCTGATCGACCGCCAGCTCGCGCCCGAGCGGCTGAACGCGCCGTATCTCGTCGACTACGAGCCGCTGCGCGAGCAACACTACGATGTGCAGATTCCCTGCGAATGGCTCGAATCGAACGAGCCTTCGTACATCCTCTACACCTCGGGCACGACGGGCAAGCCCAAGGGCGTGCAGCGCGACGTGGGCGGCTACGCGGTGGCGCTCGCCGCATCGATGGAATACATCTTCGAAGGACACGCCGGCGACACCATGTTCACGGCGTCGGACATCGGCTGGGTGGTGGGCCATAGCTACATCATCTATGCGCCGCTGCTCGCGGGCATGACCACGGTGATGTACGAAGGCACGCCGGTGCGCCCCGATGGCGGCATCTGGTGGCGCCTCGTCGAGCAGCACCGCATCAACCTGATGTTCACGGCGCCGACGGCCATTCGCGTGCTCAAGAAGCAGGACCCGGCGCTGCTGCACTGCGCCGATCTGTCGAGCCTGCGCACGCTCTTTCTCGCGGGCGAACCGCTCGACGAGCCCACGGCCGAATGGATCTCGGATGCACTCGCCAAACCCGTCGTCGACAACTACTGGCAGACCGAGACCGGCTGGCCGATGCTGGCGATCCAGCGCGGCGTCGATCCGCTGCCGCAAAAGCTCGGCTCACCGGGCGTGCCCTGCTACGGCTACGACCTCGTGCTGCGCAACGAACATACGGGCGAGCCCTGCGCACAAGGCGAGAAAGGCGTGATCACGCTCGGCTACCCGTTGCCGCCAGGCTGTATGCAGACCGTGTGGGGCGACGACGCGCGCTTCGTGAACACGTACTGGGAAAGCGTGCCGGGCCAGCAGGTGTATTCGACCTTTGACTGGGGCGTGCAGGACAGCGACGGTTACGTGACGATCCTCGGCCGCACCGACGACGTGATCAATGTGGCGGGCCATCGTCTCGGCACGCGCGAGATCGAAGAGGCGATCTCGTCGCACGCGGCCGTCGCGGAAGTGGCCGTGGTGGGGGTGAACGACGCGGTGAAGGGTCAGGCGGCGCTGGCGTTCGTCGTGCTGCGCGACGCGAATGCGGCAGCGAATCCCGCCGATGCACAGAAGCTCGCGGCTTCGCTCGCCGCGACGGTGGACCGCCAGCTCGGCGCGATCGGCCGGCCCGCGCGCGTGCACTTCGTGCCGATGCTGCCCAAGACGCGCTCCGGCAAGCTATTGCGCCGCGCGATCGCGGCGCTCGCCGAAGGGCGCGACCCGGGCGATCTGCCGACCATCGAGGATGCCTCGGCGCTGCAGTCGATTCGCGAGGCGGTGAGCGCAGGCGAAAGCTGAGGCCTGTGCCCGCTCAGCGTGCGAGCGGGCGGTAAGCGGCCAGGAAGCGCTTGAGGATGCCCGTCGAGTACGTGCCCGCGATATCGGCGAGGAAGCTCGAGAACGAGGTGCTCGCGTGCTCGTCGGCGGTATCGGAGATCGTACGCACGATCGCGCACGGCACGTCGTACTCGTGGCAGACCTGGGCGATCGCGGCACCTTCCATCTCGACGGCGAGCGCATCGGGCAACAGCGCGCGCAGCGCGCCCACGGCCGCGGCGCTCGCCACGAACTGGTCACCACTGATCACGAGCCCGCGATGCACCTGCGGCAACGCGGTTTCGAGGCGCGGCAGCGCGGCCTTGAAGCGCGCCGTCAACTCCGGCCCCTCCTCCGCGATGAAACGCTCGCATGCGGCGGCGAGCGCCTGAGCCAACGCGTGGTCGGCATCGAAACGCGAGCGCGCGAGCAGCGGGATTTCGTGACGCGGAAACAGCGGCTCGGCGTTCATGTCGTGCTGGAGCAGCGTTTCGCCCACCACCACGTCGCCCACGTGGACGCCCGCACCCACGCCGCCGGCCACGCCCGTAAAGACGATCGCTTCCACGTCGAACGCATGGATCAGCGCGCTGGCCGTGGCGGCCGCCGCCACCTTGCCGACGCGCGCGAGCGTCACCACGCACGGCGCGCCGTGCACGGTCCCGAGGTGATAGTCACGCCGGCCGAACGTGCGCGTGACGACCCCCGATTCGGCCTGCATGGCCGCGATCAGATCGCCGAGTTCCTGGGGCAGCGCGGCGAGCACGCCGAGCGGACGGGCGGCACTGCCGCCCGCGTGAGTCGAGAGGTTCATCTTCGAATGATTTCCGTCTGAGTCGTTTGAGGCTTGCGCGCGCTCACTCCACCGGCTGCAGCTTGGCCACCGCCAGCGCGAGCCATTTCTCGCCGTGACGCTTGAAGCGCACCTGCGCCTTGGCGTCGGTGCCGCTGCCTTCGAGCGCCGTGATCGTGCCTTCGCCGAACTTCGTGTGGAACACGCCCTGGCCCACACGGAAGCCCGTCTCGGCGGCGCGCTGCTCATTGGCGAACGCGGGCGCCGGGCTCTTGTCGGCGATATAGGCGTCGCGCTCGCGACGGCCGCCTTCGCTGCTGCCGCCACTGCCGCCGCCCGGACGCGCGAACCAGTCGCGGCCCCAGCCGGCGTTGTCGGAACGCCCGCCCCAGCGCGAACCGGCCTCGACCTTGGGCGTGAGCCACTTGAGCGATTCCTGCGGCAGTTCGTCGAAAAAGCGCGAGCGCACGTTGTAGCGCGTCTGGCCGTGCAGCAGGCGGCTCTGCGCGAACGAAATATAGAGCCGCTCCTTCGCACGCGTGATCGCCACGTACATCAGGCGGCGCTCTTCTTCGAGACCATCGGCTTCCATCGCGCTGTTCTCGTGCGGGAACAAGCCCTCTTCGAGACCGGTGATGAAGACCGCCGTGAATTCGAGGCCCTTCGCCGCGTGCACCGTCATCAACTGCACGGCGTCCTGGCCTGCCTGCGCCTGGTTGTCGCCGGCTTCGAGCGACGCGTGCGAGAGGAAGCCCGCGAGCGGCGTCATGACGTCGGGGTTCTGCGCGGGGTCGGTGATCGTGGGCGCATCGAGCACTTCGATCTCGCCGTCCTGCGAGACGATCTCGGGCACCGCGCTCGCACCCGGGCGCAGCGGGATCGAGCGCGCGGGCGTGTCGAGGCCATAGCCCTCTTCGCTCACGAACGCCGTGGCCGCGGTCACGAGTTCCTGCAAGTTCTCGAGGCGATCCTGACCTTCACGCTCGTTCTGATAAAACTCGGCGAGACCGCTCATGCGCACCGTGTACTCGACCGTTTCCGGCAGGCTCATCTGCGCGGTTTCGGCGCGCATCTTCGCGACCAGATTGGCGAACGAACCCAGGCTCGAGCCCGCCTTGCCCGTGACGTACGGAATGGCCGCGGCCATCGAGCAGTTGTAGAGGCGCGCGGCATCCGCCAGCTGCTCGATCGAGCGCGCGCCAATGCCGCGCGTGGGGAAATTCACCACGCGCGCGAACGCCGTGTCGTCGTTCGGATTGTCGATCAGACGCAGATACGCGAGCGCATGCTTCACTTCCTGACGCTCGAAGAAGCGCAAGCCGCCATACACCTTGTAAGGCACGCCCGCGTTCACGAGCGTGTGCTCGATCGTGCGCGACTGCGCGTTGCTGCGATAAAGGATGGCGATCTCGTTGCGCGCGAGCCCCTGGTTGATCAGCGCGCGAATCTCCTCGACGATCCAGCCGGCTTCCTGCGAGTCGGTGGCCGCCTCGTACACGCGCACCGGCTCGCCGTGGCCCGCATCGGTGCGCAGGTTCTTGCCCAGACGCCGCGAGTTATGCGCGATCAGATAGTTGGCCGCATCGAGAATATGACCGTGCGAACGGTAGTTCTGCTCCAGCTTGATCATGTGCTTCACGCGGAACTCGTTCTCGAAGTCGCGCATGTTGCCGACGTTCGCACCGCGGAACGCGTAGATCGACTGGTCGTCGTCGCCCACCGCGAAGATCGCATTGCCGGGCCCCGCGAGCAGCTTGAGCCACGCGTACTGGAGCTTGTTGGTGTCCTGGAACTCGTCCACCAGAATGTCGCGAAAGCGACTCTGATAGTGCGCGCGCAGCGGCGGGTTGTACGCGAGCAGTTCGTAGCAGCGCAGCAGCAGCTCCGCGAAATCGACCACGCCTTCGCGCTGGCACTGCTGGTCGTACGCTTCGTAGAGTTCGACGAATTTGCGGTTGAAATCGTCGCTTACATCCACGTCTTTCGGACGCAGGCCCTGCTCCTTCGCGTTGTTGATGAAATACTGCAGGTTCTTGGGCGGGTACTTCTCGTCGTCGACGTTCAGGCCCTTCATCAGACGCTTGATGGCCGAAAGCTGATCTGCGGTGTCGAGGATCTGGAAGGTCTGCGGCAGACCGGCGTCGCGGAAATGCGCGCGCAGCATGCGGTTGCACAGACCGTGGAACGTGCCGATCCACATGCCGCGCGTGTCGATGGGCAAAAGCGCCTGGAGGCGCCCCACCATTTCGCGCGCGGCCTTGTTCGTGAAGGTCACGGCCAGGATGGTCGAGGGCGAGGCCATGCCCTGCTGGATCAGCCACGCAATGCGCGTGATCAGCACGCGCGTCTTGCCGCTGCCGGCCCCGGCCAGAATGAGCGCCGGTTCGTTGGGCAACGTGACGGCGGCGAGTTGTTCGGGGTTCAGGTTCGCGAGCAGTTCGGGCATGGGCTGAAAAGGAGCGTGACCCCAGGGCGGGACCCCGGGGACGTGGCGCGCGGCACAGGCGCGCCGTCGTTGAATGGCAGATCGCCATTATAAGTGCGCACGCACGCTGCGGTTTGGGTGACCCAAGCGGCACGCCTCGCGCGCAGAACGCCCGCACGACGGCCCGCACTATGGGCCGCCCAGTGCCCCAGCCCGGCTGGCGCGTCGGCTCCGGCGGGACTTCCCCTTATAATCGAACGTTTCCGCATCCTTTTTTCGGCAGATTCCACCCATGAGCGACAGCACGCTAGCGAAAAGCTTCGAGCCCCAGACGATCGAGGCCCACTGGGGGCCCGAATGGGAGCGTCGAGGCTACGCCGCCGCGACCTTCGAGCCCGGCCGCAACAACTTCTCGATCCAGTTGCCGCCGCCCAACGTCACCGGCACGCTGCACATGGGGCACGCGTTCAACCAGACGATCATGGACGGCCTCGCGCGCTATCACCGCATGCTCGGCGAGAACACGCTGTGGGTGCCGGGCACGGACCACGCGGGCATCGCCACGCAGATCGTGGTCGAGCGCCAGCTCGACGCGCAGAAGATCTCGCGTCACGACCTGGGCCGCGAGAAGTTCGTCGAGCGCGTGTGGGAATGGAAGCAGCAGTCGGGTTCGACCATCACGGGTCAGGTGCGGCGTCTGGGCGCCTCGATCGACTGGTCGCGCGAATACTTCACGATGGACGACAAGATGTCGACCGCCGTGCGCGACGTGTTCGTGCGCCTCTATGAACAGGGCCTGATCTATCGCGGCAAGCGCCTCGTGAACTGGGACCCGGTGCTGGGCACCGCCGTTTCGGACCTCGAAGTCGTGAGCGAAGAGGAAAACGGCAACCTGTGGCACCTGCGCTATCCGCTCACGGACGGCTCGGGCCACCTCACGGTCGCGACCACGCGCCCGGAAACCATGCTCGGCGACACGGCCGTGATGGTCCACCCGGAAGACGAGCGCTACGCGCACCTGATCGGCAAGACCGTGAAGCTGCCGCTCGCGGACCGCGAGATCCCCATCATCGCCGACGAATACGTGGACCGCGAGTTCGGCACGGGCGTCGTGAAGGTCACGCCTGCGCACGACTTCAACGACTACCAGGTGGGCTTGCGCCATGGCCTGCCGATGATCGAGATCCTCACGCTCGACGCGAAGGTCAACGACAACGCGCCCGCCAAATACCGCGGCCTCGACCGCTTCGAGGCGCGCAAGCAGGTCGTGGCCGACTTCGAGGCACTCGGCCTGCTCGACTCGGTGCAGCCGCACAAGCTGATGGTGCCGCGCGGCGACCGCACGGGCGTGGTGATCGAGCCGATGCTCACGGACCAATGGTTCGTCGCGATGACGAAGCCCGCGCCCGAGGGCACCTTCAATCCCGGCAAGTCGATCACCGAAACTTCGCTCGACGTGGTGCGCAGCGGCCAGATCAAGTTCGTGCCGGAAAACTGGACCACGACCTACTACCAGTGGCTCGAGAACATCCAGGACTGGTGCATCTCGCGCCAGCTCTGGTGGGGCCACCAGATCCCGGCCTGGTACGGCGAGAACGGCGAGATCTTCGTCGCGAAGAGCGAGGAAGAGGCGCGCGCGCAGGCCGAAGCAAAGGGCTACACGGGCGCACTGAAGCGCGACGAAGACGTGCTCGACACGTGGTTCTCGTCGGCGCTCGTGCCGTTCTCGTCGCTCGGCTGGCCTGCGGATACGCCTGAACTGAAGGCCTTCCTGCCCTCGTCCGTGCTGGTCACGGGATTCGACATCATCTTCTTCTGGGTGGCGCGCATGGTCATGATGACCACGCACTTCACCGGCAAGGTGCCGTTCGACACGGTGTATGTGCACGGCCTCGTGCGCGACGCCGAAGGCCAGAAGATGTCGAAGAGCAAGGGCAACACGCTCGACCCGATCGATATCGTCGATGGCATCGACCTCGAAGCGCTGGTCGCCAAGCGCACGACCGGCCTCATGAATCCCAAGCAGGCCGCGACCATCGAAAAGAAGACGCGCAAGGAATTCCCGGACGGCATTCCCGCGTTCGGCACCGACGCGCTGCGCTTCACGATGGCTTCCATGGCCACGCTCGGCCGCAACGTGAACTTCGACCTCGCGCGCTGCGAAGGCTATCGCAACTTCTGCAACAAGCTCTGGAACGCCACGCGCTTCGTGCTGATGAACTGCGAAGGCCACGACTGCGGTTTCAGCAAGCCGGGCGCATGCCAGCCGGGCGATTGCGGCCCCGGCGGCTACACGGACTTCTCGCAGGCCGATCGCTGGATCGTCTCGCTCCTGCAGCGCGTGGAAGCCGAAGTCGCGAAGGGCTTCGCGGACTATCGCTTCGACAACGTGGCCAACGCCATATACAAGTTCGTCTGGGACGAATACTGTGACTGGTACCTGGAACTGGCCAAGGTGCAGATCCAGACGGGTACGCCCGAGCAGCAGCGCGCCACGCGCCGCACGCTGCTGCGGGTGCTGGAAACGGTGCTGCGCCTCGCGCACCCGGTGATTCCGTTCATCACCGAAGCGCTGTGGCAGAAGGTGGCGCCGCTCACCGACGCGTACCCCGAGGGTGCCGCCGAAGGCGCAGCATCGATCATGGTGCAGCGTTACCCGGTGGCAGAAGCAAAGAAGATCGACGAAGCCGCGGAACAGTGGGCCGCCGACCTGAAGGCCGTGATCGACGCGTGCCGCAATCTCCGTGGCGAAATGGGCCTCTCGCCCGCCACGAAGGTGCCGCTGCTCGCCACGGGCAACGCCGAGCGGCTCGCGACGTTCGCACCCTATGCGCAGGCGCTTGCAAAGCTTTCGGAGGTCCAGATCATCGCCGACGAAGCAACGCTCGACGCGGCCTCGGCAGGCGCGCCAGTTGCTATCGTAGGGACGGACAAGCTCGTGCTGAAGGTGGAAATCGACGTCGCCGCCGAACGCGAGCGGCTGTCGAAGGAAATCGCCCGCCTCGGCAACGAGGTAACGAAGTGCACGGCCAAGCTCGGAAACGAGAGTTTTGTAGCGAAAGCACCGCCCGCAGTCGTTGAGCAGGAGCAGAAAAGACTGGCAGAATACCAGGCAACGCTGGACAAGCTGACCGCGCAACTCACGCGGTTGCCGGCCTGAGCGCCATATCGGCCAAAGGCTGTAACGCGTCGCGCCGCACCCGCGGCGTCACACGAGCACCAGGACAGGGACAAAGACATGCTGAAAGTGACAAAAGCGGTATTCCCGGTAGCGGGCCTCGGCACGCGCTTCCTTCCGGCCACGAAAGCCAGCCCGAAGGAAATGCTGCCCGTGGTCGACAAGCCGCTCATCCAGTACGCGGTCGAAGAAGCCGTGGCTGCGGGCATCACTGAAATGATCTTCGTGACCGGGCGCAGCAAGCGCGCGATCGAGGACCATTTCGACAAGTCGTATGAGATCGAGGCCGAACTCGAAGCGCGCGGCAAAGCCAAGCTGCTCGAACTGGTGCGCAACATCAAGCCGAACAACGTCGACTGCTTCTACGTGCGTCAGCCCGAGGCGCTCGGCCTTGGCCACGCCGTGCTGTGCGCGGAAAAGCTCGTGGGCGACAACCCGTTCGCCGTGATTCTCGCGGACGACTTGCTCTACGGCACACCGCCCGTCATGCAGCAGATGGTCGAGGTGTTCGACCACTACCATAGCTCGGTGCTCGGCGTAGAAGAGATCCCGCCCTCGGAAACGCGCTCGTACGGGATCGTCGACGGCAAGGAGTGGGAAGACTCGATCGTCAAGCTCTCGGGCATCGTCGAGAAGCCGGCGCCGGAAGTCGCACCGTCGAACCTCGGCGTGGTCGGCCGCTACGTGCTCAAGCCGCGCATTTTCGAGCATCTGAAGTCGATCAAGCCGGGCGCGGGCGGTGAGCTGCAGCTCACCGACGCGATCCAGTCGCTGCTCGCCGACGAGCAGGTGCTCGCCTACAAGTACCACGGCACGCGCTTCGACTGCGGCAGCAAGCTCGGCTACCTGAAGGCGACGGTGGAGTTCGCGCTGCGCCACCCGGAAGTCGGCGCGGATTTCGACGAGTATCTGCGTACGCGCAAGCCGGTGCTGGAAGGCTAGGGGCCCCCGCTGAGACTCCCGCTCAGCGCAAATGAAAATGGCCCGCACGAGTTTTCACACTCATGCGGGCCATTTTTTATCCGCCGATGCGCTTAGCGCCGGCGCATCAGAAACACGAACGTCTTGTCCTGCTGCGAGCTTTCCACGATCTCGTTGCCGGTTTGCTTCGCGAACGCGGCGAAATCGCGCTGCGAGCCTGGATCGGTCGCGAGGACCTTGAGGATCTGGCCGCTTTCCATGTCGGCGAGCGCCTTCTTGGCGCGCAGGATCGGCAGCGGGCAGTTCAGCCCGCGCGCATCCACTTCCTTGTGAACCTGAATCTGCATCGGGGTTGGATCCTTCGGTGGCGCACCGTCGCGGCGTGAGACGGCGCTGGCAATAGCGTCGATTTTACCGCAGCCACGCCAGCCGCCGCTTGCGCCCCGATCGCCACACGGCTTACAGCGTGACCGCAGCCCCCGTATGCAGCGATTCGCGCAGCGCCTGGCCGATGCGCGTGGCCTCCAGGGCGTCTTCGAGCGTCGCGCCGAGGCTCGTGCTCTGCGCTCCACCAGCCTTGCGCGCCGCGACTTCCGCGACGAACGCCTGCGCTTCGATCAGGAACGCTTCTTCGAAACGGTCGAAGAACGTGGGCGTGCAAACGCTGCGCACGCCGGTGGAATCGTAGACATCGACGCGATTCGCCCGCGGGATGCGGCCGATCGCCAGCGCCCCCGCCGTGCCGATCACCTCGCTCGACGTATCGTTGCCGTGCGCCATCGTGCGCGAGGCGTAAAACATCGCGAGACGGCCGCCCTCGAACTCGCAGATCGCCACGCCGTTGTCCACGTCGCCCGACTCCCGCAGGCCTTCGTGCAGCGCAATCGCGCCCGCGGCGTACACGCGCGTGGCGCGCGGCTTGCCGAGCAGCCAGCGCGCGACGTCGATGTCGTGAACCGTGCAGTCGAGGAAAATGCCGCCCGAAGTCGGCGCGAAGCGCACGAAAAAGCCTTCGGGATCGTTGAGATCGCAGGTCTGGGAGCGCACGAGAAAAGGCCTGCCGATCGCCCCCGCCTGCACTTTTGCGTAGGCATCCTGATAACTCGGATCGAAGCGGCGCATGAAGCCGATGGTGACCTGCCGTTCGGCATGACGACGCGACACGTTCACCACCCGCTCGCATTCGGCCACGTCGAGCGAGAGCGGTTTCTCGCAGAACACGTGCTTGCCCGCTTCGAGCGCCTGCACGATCTGCTCGGCATGCATTGCCGAAGGCGTGACGAGCCACACCGCATCGACCGATTGATCGGCCAGTAAATCGGAGTATTCGCCATACAGCCGCGCGGCGGGCAGCGCCTCGCGCGCCCACGCGAGATCCGCTTCGAGCGGACTGCACGCGGCCGCGAGAGTCGCACCCGGCACGCGATACGCCAGGTTCTGCGCATGCCGCCGCCCCAACCGCCCAAGCCCCGCCACACCCATGCGCAACGGCTGGGCACGATCGATTGCCTGCATCCTTGCTCTCCTCGCTTGATCTGCACTGATCCGCGCTCGATTTGCGCTCGATTTGCGATCTATTTGCGCTCGCTCCGTTTCACTCGCCCAGCGCCACCACACGGCCCTCGCGCCAGGATAGCGAGGCGGCTTCGGCCAGCTCCAGCGCCTTCAGGCCGTCGGCGACCGACGTGCGCACCGGCACGCCCTGCGTCACCGCCTCGTGAAAGTGCGCCATTTCGCGCGCATAGGCCGCGCGATAGCGTTCGAGGAAGAACGCCTCGGGCACGTCCTGCGCGACAGCGGTCTTCGACCACGCCACCACTTCGGTCGGCTTCATGTTGCCCGCCTGCAGCATGCCCTCGCTGCCGAGCACCTCGAAGCGCTGGTCGTAGCCATAGGCCGCGCGCCGCGCCGTGTTGATCTGGCAAAGACGCCCGCGCTTCGTGCGGATCGTCACCGCCGTCGAATCGATGTCGCCCGCGTCGGCAATCGCCGGGTCGGACAGGCAGCTGCCTGTGGCGTGCACGCTCACCGCCTCGTCGTCGAGGATCCAGCGGAAGATGTCGAAGTCGTGGATCAGCATGTCCTTGAAGATGCCGCCCGAGTGCTTGATGTATTCGACGGGCGGCGCGCCCGGATCGCGGCTCGTGACGATCAGCATTTCCGGCGTACCGATCTCGCCTGCGTCGAGGCGCGTCTTCAGCGCGGCGAACGTGGGATCGTAGCGGCGCTGGAAGCCGATCATGGCCACGACGCCCGCGCGCTGAACGGCTTCAGCACAGGCGCGCGCGCGCTCGATGGTCAGATCGACGGGCTTTTCGCAGAAGATATGCTTGCCTGCCGCGGCCGACTTCAGGATCAGTTCGGAGTGCGTATCGGTGCTCGAGCAGATCACGGCGGCGCCGATCGAAGCGTCGCCGAACGCGGCGTCGACGTCCACGACCTGGGCGCCGTGCTGTGCGGCGAGCGCGACGGCGGCTTCGCGATTGACATCGATCACGTACTTCAGTCGCACGCCCGGCTGGCGCGCGAGATTGCCCGCATGAATGCGGCCGATGCGCCCCGCGCCGAATACCGCCACATCCAGCGTTTTCGCTGCGCCGCTTGCTGCACTAGTCATCGTATCCTCCGGTGTCGGTCGATTCTTCCACGTTGAGTTCGAGCCGGTACGCAAGCGCAATGAAGAGCGCCTGGCACAGGCAGAAGGTGCTGGTGAGCGAGCGGAACGCGAACGCGCTCCCCTCCTTCACATAAAGCTGCGCGTTCGCGTGGCGCGCGAGCGGCGAAAGCTGGCTGTCGGTGATGACGAGCGTTTTGGCGTGATGCTGCTGCGCCACGCGCAGGCAGTACTGCGTCTCTTTGCCATAGGGCGCGAAGCTGATGGCGATCACCACGTCGCCCTTCTTCACGCCACGAATCTGTTCGTGATACATGCCGCCGAGCCCCGAGACGAGGTGCACGCGCTTGCGCGTGTGCTGCAAGGCATAGACGATGTAGCTCGCCACCGGAAACGAGCGGCGCACGCCGATCACGTAGATGTTGTCCGCCTGCTCGAGCATCTTCACGGCCTCGTCGAACTGCGCACCGTCGAGGCCGGCTTCGAGTTCGTCGAGTCCGCTGCGGCACGCGCCGATGAACTCGCGCGCCACGGCGCCGCCCATGTCCGGGCTCGCCTCGCCCTCCTTGGCGTCGATCAGCTGGCGAATGCGCTGCTGATAGCTCGTGGCCGAGGCGCCTTGCCCCGCATAGGCCTGACGGAACACGGCCTGCAGGTCGGAGAAGCCCGAGAAACCGAAGCGCTGCGCGAAGCGCACCACCGCCGAAGGATGCACGGCGCAACTCGCGGCAATGTCGCTCGTGCGGTCCATCATCACACTCGCGCGGTGCTGCTCGATGTAGGTCGCGATGCTTTTCAGCTGACGCGGCAGCGCCTCGTATTCCTGCGCGATGCGCTGCATCAATTCGTCTACGCCTGCTACGGCGTCGGTTGTGTCATCCGCCATGATTATTTTCCTCGGCTGGTTGCCGCACTGCCGCAAAGCCTTACCAGGCCTCGATTCCACGGCATGCCGACGGAGCCGATTATAGGCAGCGTGTCACACGAATGGAACAGATTTTCCATTTTTATTTGCAATGAAATTTTCGTTGCAAGTCGCGAAGCGATGTCCTACTCTTGTCGATGAGCGCGGCAGCAGGTGCAGGTAACAAGCGGCATGTCAAAAGCGCGGCTGCGGCATTCACCCCAAGAACGAACGACAGACCGAGAAAGGTGGAGACAATGACTCAACGCAAGGGCAAGACCATGCTCCGGAGGTTGGCCGCAGTGCTCGCGCTGGCAGCGGGCGTCACAGGCGCGAGCGTGCTCAGCGCGCAAACGGCGCAAGCCGCCGACGCGCATTTCGTGCTGATCAGCCACGCGCCCGATTCCGACTCGTGGTGGAACACGATCAAGAACGCCATCAAGCAGGCCGACGAAGACTGGAACGTCGAGACCGACTACCGCAATCCACCCAACGGCGACATCGCCGACATGTCGCGCCTGATCGAACAGGCCGCCGCGCGCAACTACGACGGCGTGATCGTCACCATTGCCGATTACGACGTGCTCAAGAGCTCGATCGGCAAGGTCACGCAAAAGAAGATTCCGCTCGTGACGATCAACTCGGGCACCGAGGAACAGAGCGAGAAGCTCGGCGCGATCATGCACGTGGGTCAGCCCGAATACGTGGCGGGCCACGCAGCCGGCGAAAAAGCCAAGGCCGCGGGCGTGAAGTCGTTCCTGTGCGTGAATCACTTCGCGACCAACGCCGTATCGTTCGAACGCTGCCGCGGTTTTGCCGACGCGCTCGGCGTGGACTACAAGACCTCGACGATCGACTCCGGCCAGGACCCGACGGAAATCCAGTCGAAGGTGAGCGCGTATCTGCGCAACCATCCGAACACGGGCGCGGTCCTCACGCTCGGCCCGGTGCCGGCGGCCGCTACGCTCAAGGCGATCGACCAGATGGGCCTTGCGGGCAAGATCTACTTCTGCACGTTCGACTTCTCGGATGACATCGCCAAGGCGATCCGCGCGGGCACCATCCAGTTCGCGATCGATCAGCAGCCGTACCTGCAGGGCTATATCCCCGTGGCCGTTCTCGCGATCGTGAAGAAGGAGCACACCACGGACCCGCAGAAGATCCGCCAGATCCTCGAAGCGAATCCGAAGTTCAAGCAGCGCCTCGAAACCTATGGCCTGCAGCCCTCGTACGGTCCGAAGAATATCCGCTCGGGTCCGGGCTTCATCACCAAGGACAATCTCGACAAGGTCGTGAAGTACGCAGGTCAGTATCGCTAAGCAGTTTTCGTCAGCCACGCGCGGCGGTGGCTAGCATCCTCCGATGCCCATCGCCTCTCGCCAGCCTCGCCGCGCGCCATTCACCGTGTTGCTTCTACTGCAAGGCAGTCGCTTGTGGGGAATGCGCTCGGGTATTTGAGCCAAAGCAGGTGCGAATGCCCCTGCCACGGCCGATCGCCTTGCATAGGACCAGCGTAAGGCGCTAAAGCACCAACTCTGGTCGATATAGGAGACATCATGGGTGTAGCCGGCAAACACTTCCCCTCGCACGCTCCGGAAAGCGGCGCGCAAGACGCGCCCACACCGCAGCCTGGCGCCAGCGACGAACGCGTGCGCCGCGAATCGCGGTTCGGCCATCTGCTAGGCCGCCCGGAATTCGCCGCGATTTCCGGCACCGTGCTGGTCTTCGCCGTCTTCGCGATCGGCGCCGGCGGCTCGGGCATGTTCGATCTCGACGGCGTGATGAACTGGTCCCAGGTCGCCGCCTACCTCGGCATCCTGAGCGTCGGCGCGTGCCTGCTCATGATCGCCGGCGAATTCGACCTCTCCATCGGCTCGATGATCGGCTTCGCCGGCATGATGGTGGCTATCCCCACGATGTACTTCCACTGGCCCATCGCGCTTTCCATTCTGTTCGCGTTCGTGGGTTGCACCGCGCTCGGCGCGCTCAACGGCTACCTCGTGATGCGCACGCGGCTGCCGTCGTTCATCGTCACCCTCGCGTTCCTCTTCATCCTGCGCGGCCTGACGCTTGCGCTCTCGATCATGTTCGCCGACCGCACGATCGTCTCGGGTGTGGGCGACGTGGCCAAGGCCGACTTCGTAACCAACCTGCTCTTTCACGGCACGGCGTTCAAGGGCCTGTTCGTGGCGCTCACGCATGTCGGCATCGGCAAGATGCTCGACAACGGCCAGCCGCTCGTGCCCGGCGTGCCCAAGGTGATTCTCTGGTGGTTTGCGCTCGTGGCGATCGGCGCCTTCGTGCTCGCCAAGACGCGCTACGGCAACTGGATTCTCGCGGTGGGCGGCGACACCAACGCCGCGAAGAACGTGGGCGTACCCGTGAAGCGCGTGAAGATCTCGCTGTTCATGCTCACCGCGTTCTGCTCGTGCCTGTTCGCCGTGCTGCAGGTGTGCGACATCGGCTCGGCCGCTGCCGATCGCGGCCTGCAGAAGGAATTCGAAGCCATCATCGCCGCGGTGATCGGCGGGACGCTGCTCACGGGCGGCTATGGCTCGGTGATCGGCGCGGCATTCGGCGCACTCATCTTCGGCGTCGTGCAGATCGGCATCACTTACACGAACATCGATTCGGACTGGTTCCGCGTGTTCCTCGGCGTGATGCTGCTCATTGCCGTGCTTTTCAATCACTACGTGCGCCGCCGCGTCGCGCAATCGTAAGCCGGAGGCTCAAATGTCCGAAACACCCAACCCCGTCCAGAACAACGCGGACGACGACACGATTCTCGCGCTCGAGAACGTCAGCAAGTACTTCGGCAAGGTCATCGCACTGAACGGCGTCACGCTGCGCCTGAAACGCGGCGAGGTGCACTGCCTGCTCGGCGACAACGGCGCGGGCAAGTCCACCCTCATCAAGACGCTCGCCGGCGTGCACCAGCCGACCTCCGGCCAGTATTTCGTGGACGGCAAACCCGTGATGTTCGATTCGCCGAAAGACGCGCTCGACCTCGGCATCGCCACCGTCTATCAGGATCTCGCACTCGTGCCGCTGCTTTCGGTCGCGCGCAACTTCTTCATGGGCCGCGAGCCGCAAAAGAAGCTGTTCGGCTTCATCAACGTGATGGATCTCGATTCGAGCGCCGCGATCGCGAAGGAGCGCCTGGCGGGAATGGGCATCAACGTGCGCGACCCGCATCAGGCCATCGGCACGATGTCGGGCGGCGAGAAGCAGTGTCTAGCGATCGCACGCGCCATTCACTTCGGCGCACGCGTGCTGATTCTCGACGAGCCGACCGCCGCACTCGGCGTGAAGCAGAGCTTCAACGTGCTCAAGCTGATTCACGCCGCGCGCGCCAAGGGCATTTCGGTGATCTTCATCACCCACAACGTGCACCACGCCTACCCCATCGGCGACTCGTTCACGCTGCTCAATCGCGGTCGCTCGCTCGGCACCTACACGAAAGACACGATCAGCAAGAACGAAGTGCTCGACATGATGGCGGGCGGCGCGGAGATGCAGAAGATGATCGCCGAACTCGACGGCGCGACCATCTGAGCACGAGCGCACGGCACAGCACCCAACAGGAATACACATGGCCCTGACTCATTCAACCCCGCCCCGTTCCACTCCAGGCCGTTTCGCCGCCGGACGCAGCCTCGACATCGTCTGCCTCGGCCGCCTGGGCGTCGATCTCTACGCTCAACAGGTGGGCGCGCGGCTCGAAGACGTCTCCACCTTTGCGAAGTATCTGGGCGGCTCCTCGGCGAACATCGCCTTCGGCTGCGCACGTCTTGGCCTGAAGTCGGCGATGCTCACGCGCGTGGGCGACGATCATATGGGGCGCTTCCTCGTCGAAACCCTCACGAAGGAAGGCTGCGACACGAGCCATGTGTGCGTGGACCACGAACGCCTCACGGCGCTCGTGCTGCTGGGCCTGAAAGACCGCGACACGTTCCCGCTCATTTTCTACCGCGAGAACTGCGCCGACATGGCCGTCGATTCGGGCGACTTCGACGAAGCCTTCATCGCGTCCTCGAAAGCGCTGCTCATCACCGGCACGCACTTCTCGACCGAACAGGTGAACCGCACGAGCCTCACCGCGCTCGACTACGCTCGCCGCAACAACGTGCGCACCGTGCTCGACATCGACTACCGTCCCGTGCTGTGGGGACTCACGGGCAAGGCCGATGGGGAAACGCGCTTCGTCGCGAGCGAAGGCGTGAGCGCGCATTTGCAGCGCATCCTGCCGCATTTCGATCTCGTGATCGGCACCGAGGAAGAATTCCGTATTGCGGGCGGCAAGGAATCGCTCGTCGATGCGCTCAAGCGCGTGCGCGAAGTCACGGGCGCGACGCTGCTCGTCAAGCGCGGGCCACTCGGTTGCCAGATCGTGGAAGGCGCGGTGCCCGCCTCGATGGACGACTTGCCGATGCAGCGCGGCGTTGAAGTCGAAGTGCTCAACGTGCTCGGCGCCGGCGACGCTTTCGCCTCCGGCTTTCTTTCGGGCTGGCTGCGCGACGCTTCGCTCGAAGACTGCGCGCGCTCGGCCAACGCGTGCGGCGCCCTCGTCGTCTCGCGGCACGGCTGCGCGCCCGCCATGCCCACGCCCGTGGAACTCGACTACTTTCTGCGCGAAGCGGCCGCCGACCCCGTGCGTATGCGCCGTCCCGACCGCGACGCGACGCTTGCGCGCCTGCATCGCGTCACGCCCGCGCGCAAGGGGCACGACGAAGTGCTCGGCTTCGCGTTCGATCACCGCAACCAGTTCTTCGATCTCGCGCAGCAGACCGGCGTGAGCGAAGCGCGCATTTCGTATCTGAAGAATCTCTTTGTCGAGGCCGTCGCGCAGACCGAGCGTACGCTCGGTTTGCAAGGACGCATCGGTGTCCTGATCGATGACCGCTACGGCCAGGATGCGCTCAACGCCGCGACCGGCCGCGGCTGGTGGATCGGCCGTCCGGTCGAGTTGCCGGGCTCCGTGCCGCTCGTGTTCGACCATGGCCGCTCGATCGGCACGACGCTCGCGTCCTGGCCCATCGACCACACGGTGAAGTGTCTCGTGCAGTTCCATCCCGACGAGCCCATCGAACAGCGTCTCGAACAGGAAGCGCAGCTGCGCACGCTCTACGACGCCACCCAGGCGAGCGGCCACGAACTGCTGCTCGAAGTGATCCCGCCGAAGCTTAACGGCAAGCCGAATGCACCCGATACGGTCTATCGCGCGCTCAAGCGGCTCTACAACATCGGCCTCTATCCGGAGTGGTGGAAGCTCGAACCGACGGGCGCCGCGCAATGGCGCGAGATCGACGCGCTGATCGCCGAGCGCGACCCGTATTGCCGCGGCGTCGTGCTGCTCGGCCTCTCCGCGCCGATCGACCAGCTCGCGGAGGGCTTTCGCGCGGCGGCCGCCTCGAATACGTGCCGGGGCTTCACGGTGGGCCGCTCAATCTTCTATGAACCGAGCCTCGCCTGGCTCGCAGGCGAAATCGGCGACGACGAGGTGATCGCCCGCGCGCGCCGCGCCTTCGAAACGCTGATCGGCGCGTGGCGCGCCGCGCGCACCGACGCTCGAGGTGCGCACGACAATCATGAGGAGAAGGCGGCATGAATCAACGCATTGCTCCTGGCGACTACGCCGCGCAGGAAAGCGCGCAGAACGCAGTACCCGCGGCACACACGAGCACCGTGCGGCTTACGGCGGCGCAGGCGCTCGTGCGCTATCTCGCTGCGCAGCGCGTGGCGAGCGAGGACGGCTCAGGCCGTACGGAGCCGCTATTCGGCGGCGTGTTCGCGATCTTCGGTCACGGCAACGTGGCCGGCATCGGGGAAGCGCTTTATCAGTATCGGCACGAACTGCCCACGCTGCGCGCGCACAACGAACAGGCCATGGCGCACAGCGCGATCGCCTATGCCAAGGCGCACTTTCGCCGCCGCATGATGGCGGTGACGACCTCGATTGGCCCCGGCGCGACGAATCTCGTCACGGCGGCCGCGCTTGCGCACGTGAACCGCTTGCCGGTGCTGCTGTTGCCCGGTGACATTTTCGTGTCGCGCGAACCCGATCCGGTGTTGCAGCAGATCGAGGACCTGCACGACGGCGGCCTCTCCGCTAACGACGCGCTGCGCCCCGTCTCGCGCTACTTCGACCGCATCGTGCATCCCGCGCAGCTGCTCACGGCGCTGCCGCGCGCGCTGCGCGTGCTCACCGACGCCGCGCTCTGCGGCCCCGTCACGCTCGCGCTGCCGCAGGACGTGCAGGCCATGGCATGGGACTATCCGGCGAGCTTCTTCACGCCGCGCCTCGTGACATTCCACGCCCCAGCGCCTATTCAGACCGAGATCGATGCGGCGCTTATGCAGTTGCATCGCGCGAAGCGCCCGCTCATCGTCGCGGGCGGCGGCGTGCTCTATTCGCGCGCCTCGCAGGCCTTGCAGACGCTTGCGGCCTCGCGCGGCATACCCGTGGCCGAAACGCAGGCGGGCAAAGGCTCGCTCGCGTGGGACGACCCGCTCAACGTCGGTGCGCTCGGCGTGACGGGCTCGCCCGCCGCCAACGAACTGGCGCGCGACGCCGACTGCGTGCTCGCCGTGGGCACGCGTTTGCAGGACTTCACGACCGGCTCGAACTCGCTCTTTGCGAACGCGCATGTAATCGGCGTGAACGCCAACGGCTTCGACGCGCTCAAGCACGACGGCCTCGCCGTGCAGGCCGACGCGCGCCAGGCGCTCGCCGCGCTCAACGACGAACTGATCAACTGGCGCGCCGACGCGAACTGGACCGCCCGCGCCCAGCGCCTCGCGGGCGACTGGCGCGCGAGCATCGAGCGCATCACGCACGCGCCGCAGGAACGCAACCGACTGCCGTACGACGCCGATGTGATCGGCGCCGTGCAGCGCTCGTCGAGTCGTTCGTACACCGAAGACATCGTCGTCTGCGCGGCCGGCACGCTGCCCGCCGAGCTGCACAAGCTCTGGCGCGCGGGCCAGCCCGGCGCCTATCACGTCGAATACGGCTACTCGTGCATGGGCTACGAGATCGCGGGCGGCCTGGGCGCGAAGCTTGCGCGGCCCGATCGCGAGGTCATCGTGATGGTGGGCGACGGCAGCTATCTGATGATGAACAGCGAGATCGCCACCTCGGTCATGCTGGGCGCGAAGCTCATCATCGTCGTGCTCGACAACCGCGGCTACGGCTGCATCAACCGGTTGCAGCAGGCTTGCGGCGGCGCGCCGTTCAACAACCTGTTCAACGATTGCGCGCAAGGGCCGCTCGGCGCCCCTCGCATCGATTTCGCCTCGCATGCGCGCTCGCTCGGCGCGCAGGCCGAGCACGTGGCGAACGTCGCGGAACTCGAAGCGGCGATGCAACGCTCGCGCGCTTCGTCGCGCACTTACGTGGTCTCCATCGACACCGACCCCGCGCGCACGACGGAGGAAGGCGGCTGGTGGTGGGAGGTCGCCGTGCCCGAGGTGTCCACGCGCGCCACCGTGCGCGAGGCGCGCGAGCGCTATGAAGAGCAGGTCGCGCAGCGCAGCGGACGCGCGCAAGCCAGCGACGACGAATCCGGCAACGCATAACGGCTCTGACGACACAGACATCGAGGAGCGCATATGAGCGCATTTGAAGTACGCATCGGCATCAACCCGCTGTCGTGGATGAACGACGACCTGCCCTCGCTCGGCGGCGAGACGCCGCTATCGCAGGCGCTGACCGAGGGCCGCGAGATCGGTTACGAGGGCTTCGAGCTAGGCAACAAGTTTCCGCGCGAGCCGCAGGCGCTCAGGTCGCTCCTCTCGCAATACGATCTAGCGCTCGTCTCCGGCTGGTATTCGGGCATGCTCGCGCGACGCAGCGTGGAAGGAGAGATCGCCGCGGTCGAGAAGCATCTGGACCTGCTCGCACAGAACGGCGCGACCGTGATGGTCTACGGCGAGGTCGCCGATTCGATCCAGGGCGCGCCGCGTCCGCTCTACCAGCGCCCGCGCTTTTTCAGCGGCAAGCAGTGGGACGAATACGCCGCGCGCGTGGACGCCTTCGCGCGCCATACGCTCTCGCGCGGCGTGCGGCTCGCTTACCACCATCACATGGGCGCTTATGTCGAAACGCCCGCCGACGTCGACAAGCTCATGGCGCGCACGAGCGACGCCGTGGGCCTGCTGTTCGACGCAGGCCATATGACGTTTGCAGGCGGCGACCCCGTCGCCGAACTCGACAAGCACATTGCGCGCGTGTGCCATGTGCACTGCAAGGACGTGCGTCCCGCCGTCATGAAACTCGCACGCAACCGCAACTGGAGCTTTCTCGACGCCGTGCTCGCAGGCGCGTTCACCGTACCGGGCGACGGCGCGATCGATTTTCCCGCGATCATCGCGCGCCTGAAGCGTCACGGCTATCGCGGCTGGCTCGTCGTCGAAGCCGAGCAGGACCCCGTAATCGCACCGTCGTACGAATATGCGCAAAAGGGTTACCGTACGCTGCGCACGCTCGTCGATGCGACGGACACCCCATCGAAGGAGGCAGCATGACTCTGCTGGTCAAGGCCGCGCGCGAAGGTCAGACGATCGCGCGCGTCACGCCCGACACCGCGGGCTGGCGCTATGTCGGCTTCGCCGCATACCGGCTCGAAGTGGATGAACTCGTCTATGTCAGTGAGCCCGATCGCGAGAGCTGCATCGTCGTGCTCTCGGGCTCGGTGGATATCGAGGCGGGCGGCGAGCGCTGGTCGAGCCTCGGCTCGCGCGACAGCGTCTTCGAAGACGCCGCGCCTTATGCCGTTTATGTGCCGCCCGGCGTGAAAGCGACGGTGCGCGCCAAGCGCAATGCCGAAGTGGGCGTGGCGAGCGCGCCCGCCAAAGGCACGCTGCCCGCTCGCCTCATCGAGCCCGCGCAGATGAAGCGCTCCACGCGCGGCAAGGGAGCGAATACGCGCTACGTCTGCGATATCCTGCCGCAAGACGCGCCCGCGGAATCGCTGCTCGTGGTCGAGGTGCGCACGCCTTCGGGCCATTCGTCGAGCTACCCGCCGCACAAGCACGACGCCGACCGCTTGCCGCACGAAAGCGCGCTCGAAGAAACCTACTATCACCGGCTCAATCCGCAGCAGGGTTTCGCGTTCCAGCGCGTGTACACTGACGCGCGCGATCTGGACGAAACGATGGCCGTGGAAAATCACGACGTCGTGATGGTGCCGCGCGGCTATCACCCGGTCGTCGTCCCGTATGGCTATGACTCGTACTACCTGAATGTGATGGCGGGCCCCACGCGCGAATGGCACTTCCACAACGACCCGGCGCACGCGTGGATCATCGAGCGCGACGCGAAGTGACGCGTCCATAAAAAAACGCCGCGTGTCGAACCACGCGGCGTTTTTCGTTGTGACCGCAACGAACTGCAGGAGCGTCAAGCCAGCCGGAATTTCCCCACCAGCCGCTTGAGCACCTTGGCTTGATCGTCGAGCGATTGCGCCGCCGCGGTCGCCTCTTCAACGAGCGCCGCGTTCTGCTGCGTGCCGGCGTCCATCTGCGTGACTGCGCGACTGATTTCCTCGATGCCCGAGCGCTGCTCGCGCGACGCCGCCGAAATTTCGCCGATGATGTCGTTCACGCGCCGCACGGCCTTTACGACCTCGTCCATCGTCGAGCCCGCGTCCTGCGCCAGCGTCGAGCCATTCGATACGCGCTCGACCGATGCGCCGATCAGCGTCTTGATCTCCTTGGCCGCCGCCGCGCTGCGCTGCGCGAGGCTGCGCACCTCGCCCGCCACCACGGCGAAGCCGCGCCCTTCCTCGCCCGCGCGCGCCGCTTCCACGGCGGCGTTGAGCGCGAGGATGTTGGTCTGGAACGCAATGCCCTCGATCACGCCAATGATGTCCGCGATACTCTTCGCGCTGTCGTTGATCTCCTGCATCGTCGCGACCACGCGCCCGACCACCGAGCCGCCCTTCTCCGCGATTGCCGAGGCATTGCCCGCGAGCGTGCTGGCCTGTTCGGCGTTTTCGGCATTCAGACGCACCGTGGACGTGAGCTGCTCCATGCTGCTCGCCGTGCGCTCGAGCGCCATGGCCTGTTCTTCGGTGCGGCGCGACAGATCGAGATTGCCGGTCGAGATTTCGCCCGAGGCCGAGGCAATCGCCTCGGCGCTCGCGGCGATTTCGGCCACCGTGGTCGAGAGACCCTTCTGCATGTCGCGCAGCGCGCCCAGCATGCTCGCCGCGTCGCGTGCGTGAACCGTGACGGGCTGCGCGAGATCGCCGGCCGCGATCCGGGCCGCGATGGCCTTGGCATGCGCGGGCTCGCCACCCAGTTGCCGCGCGATGCGACGCACGACCCATTCGCTCACGAAGAACGCGAGCACGAACATGGCCACGGTCGCCACGGCCATCATCACGAACGACGACTTGAAGATGAACTCGGCCTTTTCGATGGTCGCCTTCGCGGCCGTCCCGCGCTGCGCGACGAGGTCGTTGACGAGCGTTTCGAGCTTGCCGGTCTCCACGAGCAGCGAGACGTCCTGCGTGCCCACCTGCCAGCTCATCTGCGAGAGATCGAGCGGCTGCTGCTTCACGAGCGTCACGAAGTCGCGCAGATGGCCGCTCCACGCCGTGGTCGCATCGGCGAGCTTCTTTTGCAGGGCGAGCGCGTCGCCGCCCTGCTCCTGCGCGTACTGCTGCAGCTGGCTTATGCCGCGCTCCAGCGCACCGAGATCCTTGTCGATGTCCTGGCCTAGTTCGTCGCGCTCGCGCGCCGTGGTCGCGGTGAGCAGCATCTTCTGCGCGCGGCTCGCGCGCAGCACGTGGCCGCGCGCCTCCTCGGCGGCGCGGCTTGCGACGTAGCCCTGTTCGTAGATCGATTGCGTCGAGCCGTTCAGGCGGCTGATTTGCGCGAGCGAAATGGCGCCGATGGCGAGCGTGCCGATCAGCACCAGCGCGAAGGCGAGACGCAGTGTGGCCTTGACGGAAAGCCGCGAGCGGCGCGTCGCCGCGCCGGCGCGTCCCGTTTTGCGTTGCTGCGCGTGCGCCGCGCTGCCTGCCGGATCCTGCGGCACGAACCCTGCGTGCCCGCCGCCTTGCGATACTGCTTTCATTTTGGTCCCCAGCATTGTTGTCAGGCTCAGCGCCATCGTTCCTGATTTGCGCTACGCCTCAACCCCGGTCTACGGCACACCACCGCGCATTCTTTAACGCCTTCGCGCGCGCGGTGCGGCCCGTACTCCAGCCCCGTTTTGCGCACCTCGTGGGCGCGCATATCGGCGGTTTATACACGGCCAAAATGAGATGCCAAAAATCCCGCATCAATTTCGAGTATTCGTAACAGCCTCTTGCGGCATTAGGCCGCAGGCTAACGGTGCGCCGCCGATGTCCGATTCTCGACAAATCTTGTCCGTACAGTTCGAGCAAGACACATTACACTGCGCTCATAACTCTTATACATGTCCTTTCATGCCGTCGCCGCTGCCCGTCTGGCGTGGTGCCCGCTGAATACTCTCTGCTGCTACCGACAACATGGAAACCAGTCTCGACAAGCGCGCCCTGCCGGGCGCTGCCGCGGGTTCGTCCGCGGCCGCTTCCGCCCCCGCCGCGGGCGCGGTGCAACGCACCGTCTACTCGGTGCTGGGTGCGATCAGCTTCTCGCACCTGCTCAACGACATGATCCAGTCGTTGATCCTCGCCATCTACCCGATGCTAAAGGACAACTTCTCGCTGTCGTTCACGCAGATCGGCCTCATCACGCTCACTTACCAGATCACGGCGTCGATGCTGCAGCCGCTGGTGGGCTTCTTCACCGACAAGCGGCCCCTGCCGTACTCGCTGCCCGTCGGCATGGGCTTCACGCTGTGCGGCCTGCTGCTGATGTCGGTCGCGCCGACCTTCGGCGTGCTGCTCGTGGCGGCCGCGCTGGTGGGCTGCGGCTCGTCGGTGTTCCATCCGGAGTCCTCGCGCGTGGCGCGCATGGCGTCGGGCGGGCGTCACGGTCTCGCGCAGTCGCTCTTCCAGGTGGGCGGCAACGCGGGCACGTCGCTCGGGCCGCTGCTCGCCGCCGCGATCGTCATTCCGCACGGCCAGCGCAGCATTGCGTGGTTCTCGGCGGCGGCGCTCGTCGGTATGGTCGTGCTCACGCAGATCGGCCGCTGGTATAAAGCCCATCCCGCGATGAAGAAAAAGCGCGCCGAGGTGGCGCATGTCGCGCTCTCGCGTGGACGCGTCGCGGGCGCCATCGGCGTGCTCGTGCTGCTCGTGTTCTCGAAGTACTTCTATCTCGCGAGCATCAACAGCTACTTCACGTTCTATCTGATCGACCGCTTCCACCTCTCCGTGCAGGCCGCGCAGATCCATCTGTTCGTGTTCCTCGCCGCCGTGGCCGCAGGCACGATCATCGGCGGCCCGGTGGGTGACCGCATCGGCCGCAAGTACGTGATCTGGGTCTCGATTCTCGGCGTGGCGCCCTTTACGCTGCTGCTGCCCTACGCCAACCTGTTCTGGACCGGCGTGCTCACCGTGATCATCGGCGTGGTGTTGGCCTCGGCGTTCTCGGCCATCCTCGTCTATGCGCAGGAGCTGATTCCGGGCAAGGTGGGCATGGTCGCGGGTCTCTTCTTCGGCTTCGCGTTCGGCTTGGGCGGCATCGGCGCGGCGGTGCTCGGCCAGTTGGCGGATGCGACCAGCATCGGCTTCGTCTACAAGGTTTGCTCGTTCCTGCCGCTCATCGGCATCCTCACCGTGTTGCTGCCCGACGTGGAAGGCAAGCGCACGAAGAAAATTGCCTAAGCGCAGCGGCGCGCGCATCGCTCTGCAAAACGGCCGGACGCCTCTCGGGGCTCCGGCCGTTGTTCGTTGTGCGTCTGCACACGCTTTGCCTCGCCGCGACTTCGTACTAGGCTTGTGGTTGGCCGCCGCCTCCCGTCCGCCAGCCAGCCCTTGGGGCCCGGCGCAAGGCGGCGCTTTCGAGACGCCCGCGCACGAGGTTCGCCATGCAACTGTCCACGGTAGAGATCGAAAAACCTGAAGCCACCAACTTCATCCTTGGCCAGACCCACTTCATCAAATCCGTCGAGGATCTGCACGAGGCGCTCTACGGCACGGTGCCGGGCATCCAGTTCGGCCTCGCGTTCTGCGAGGCGTCGGGCAAGCGGCTCGTGCGGCGCTCGGGCACGCAGGACACGCTAATCGAGATGGCGACGCAAAACGCGTTGCGCATCGCGGCGGGGCACAGCTTCATCGTCTTTCTCGGCGACGGCTTCTTCCCTGTCAACGTGCTCAATACGATCAAGGCCGTGCCCGAGGTCTGCCGCATCTTCTGCGCCACCGCGAACCCCACGCAGGTGCTGATCGCCGAAACGGATCAGGGACGCGGCATCGTCGGCGTGGTGGACGGCATGCCGCCGCTGGGCGTCGAGGCCGAGGACGACGTGCGCTGGCGCAAGGACCTGTTGCGCGCCATCGGCTACAAGGCCTGAGCGCCGATGACGACGCTGCGCGCGGCGATCGAGCGGCAGACGGCACACGCGCTCGCGTGCGGCGCGCTCCATCCCATCGAGACGGCGCATACCTTCATCGACGATGGCGGCATGCGTTTCTCCGTGCGCGTGGCCGAGAACCTCGCGCGCAAGGGGGCGGCGCGGCTCACGCCGCAGACTTCGATTGCGTCCGCTCCGCAGCCCCCGCGCAATCCGTTCCTGCCTTACGAGTCCGATCTGTTCGTCGGCGACCTCTCGCCCACCCATATCGCGCTGCTCAACAAGTTCAATGTGATCGACCGGCATCTGCTGATCGTGACGCGCCGCTACGAGCCACAGGACGCGCTGCTCGACGCGGCGGACTTCACCGCGCTGATCGCGGTGCTGCGCGAGATCGACGGACTCGGGTTCTACAACGGTGGTGCGGTAGCGGGTGCGAGCCAGCCGCACAAGCATTTGCAGATGGTGCCGCTGCCGCTCGCAGGCGATGGGCCTCACGCCGCGCCGCTCGAAGCGCTGCTCGGCGGCGCGCAGGCGGTCCACGGGGCGCGTCCCATCGCGATCGTGCCGGGGCTCGCGTTTCGCCATGCGTTCGCGCGCCTCGATCTCGGCCCGAGTATCGGCACGGCGGAAGATGCCGCGCAAGTCGCACTCGGCTGCTATCGCGCGCTGCTGGACGCGGCGGGCGTGCCCGCGATCGACGTGGGCGGCGTCGCGCATCAGGGCGCGCCGTACAACCTGCTCGTTACACGCCGGTGGATGCTGGTGGTGCCCCGCACGACGGAATGTGTCGAAGGGATTTCGGTCAACTCGCTCGGCTTTGCCGGCTCGTTCTTCGTGCGCAATGCGGCGCAGTTGCAAACGCTCGCA
Organism: Paraburkholderia sp. BR14312; assembly: GCF_040948675.1. Taxonomy (NCBI): domain Bacteria; kingdom Pseudomonadati; phylum Pseudomonadota; class Betaproteobacteria; order Burkholderiales; family Burkholderiaceae; genus Paraburkholderia; species Paraburkholderia sp. BR14312. The sequence goes on along the minus strand of NZ_JBFPKI010000004.1, from coordinate 22,047 downwards.
CAGCTCGGCCCGATGACGGCGCTCGAACGCGTAAGCGTGGCGCGTTGAGGCGCCGAGGCGCGTCTAGCCGACCGCGTCTAGCCGACGACGAGCGGCTCGAGCGCCGCGCGCAGCGCATCGGGCAACGCGCTCACGGGCCGGCGCGTCGCGCGATCGACGTAGACGTGCACGAAATGCCCCTGCGCCGCGGGCGCGTCCTCGCCTTCGCGAAAGAGCCCGACCTCGTAGCGCACGCTCGACGACCCGAGGCGCGCAACGCGCAGCCCCGCTTCCACGCGCTCCGGGAACACGAGCGGCGCGAAGTAATTGCACTGTGTTTCGATGACGAGCCCGATGGTCGTGCCGTGCTCGATGTCGAGCGCGCCCGCGCGAATCAGATACTCGTTCACCACGGTGTCGAAGTAGCTGTAGTAGACGACGTTGTTCACGTGGCCGTAGACATCGTTGTCCATCCAGCGCGTGCCGATCGGCAGGAAATGACGATACCCGGAGCGGGCGACGGTAACGGGTCGGTTCATCGAAGAGATCCAGGGAAGGCGGGGCGGGAAAGCGTCGCTCGGCGCGCGGCCATCACTGGCCGGGACGCTCGACGAACTCGAACGGCAAGCCGCGCCGGCGCATCCATTCGCCGAGCGCCTGGCCCGTGCCCGCGCGCCACGGCCGCAGCTTCGCGGGCTCGACGAGGCGGTATTCGAGCAGTTCCGGCGAGAGCGCGATCGTGCCCGACGCCTTCACGTGATACGCGATGATGAGCTCGTTCTTGCGGATGAACTCGTAGACGCCAACGAGTTCGACACTCTCTGCACGCAGCGCGGTTTCCTCGTGCACTTCGCGCGCGATGCCCTCCTCGGGCGTCTCGCCGTTTTCGAGAAAGCCGGTGATGAGCGCGAACATGCCTTCGGGCCAGGCCGCGTTACGGGCCAGCAAAATGCGGCCCTCGTACTCGACGATCGCCGCCACGACGGGCAACGGATTGTTCCAGTGGACGTAGCCGCAGGCGTGGTCCGGGCAAGCGAGACGCACGCGGCCGCCTTCGTGGGCGGGATCGGCGCGCTCGGTCAGACGCGTGGCGCAGCGCGGGCAAAACTGGTATTCGCTCATGGGGAAAAGGCAGGGTCGATGGCGCTGGGAACCAGCCGCGCGGCCCGGTGGACACGCTCGCGGCGCCCGCGAAAGCGTCCATTCTAGTGTGCTATCAGCGTCCGCGTGCGGCCTCGCGCGTGTGCCACGCCCGCCATACGAGCCCGATTGCGCCGGCCACGAGCGCACCCGCCGCGAGCCACAGCGAAGGCGAGAACGAGCCTGTGGAAGCCGCAAGCGGCGCGGCCACGAGCGGCCCCGCGATCTGCCCGACGCCGTAGGCGGCCGTCGCATAGCCCATCAGCGCGGCGGCATGCTCGCCGCGCAGCAGGCGCGCCTCGCGCATCGCGAAGAGCGTGATCGCCGTGAACGGCAGCCCGATCAACACGCTGCCGAACGAGAAGCCCGCGGCGTTGGGCCAGACGATGCCGAGCGCGATGCCCACGGCCTGCAGCACGTAGGCGCCCGCCAGCATCAGGCGGTTGTCCCAGTGGAGCGGGAGGCGCGCAGCCAGCAGCGCGCCGGCGATCAGCGCGGCGCCGAGCATCGGCCAGAACAGGTCGGGCCAGGCCGAGCCGGGCAGCGCGTGGCGCGCGATCACGGGCAGGAACGTCGCCGTGATGATGTAGCCGAAACCCGGCACGCCGTAGAGCAGCACGAGCCAGAAGGCGTCGGCACGGCGCCCTTCGCGCTGCGCGTGCGCGACGCTTGCCGAGGCACGCGCGGCGGGACGCGGCGCCAGCGCGCGCATGTCTGCTCCAAACGTCGACCAGACGACGGCGGCGAGCAGCGCGCTGATCAGCCCGAAGCCGATCCAGCCCGTGCGCGCGCCGAGACCGCCGGCCGCGCTCACGAACAGCCCGGTCGCAATGATGCCGACGCCGGGACCGGTGTAGATCACACCGCCCCACTCGTTCGCACCGAGCTGCGCGAGCCGCCGCAGGCCCCACTGCGAGGCGAATACGAAGGTCCACGCGCTCACCGCGCCCGCTACGAAGCGCACCACGGCCCAGATCCAGAACTGCTGCGTGAGGCCCATCGCGAGCGTGAGGAGCACCGTGACCACGAGGCCCGCGCGCACGATCTTCGCGGGCGCCATGCGCAGCGCGACGCAGCTGATCGCGCCCACGAAGTAGCCCGCGTAGTTCAGCGACGCGAGCCAGCCGCCGTGACGCAGGTCGAGCGCGCCGCCGTGCAGCATCAGCGGCAGGAGCGGCGTGAAGGCGAAGCGCCCGACACCCAGCGCGACGGCGAGGCTCACCATGCAGGCCAACGCCGCGCGCCGACCGGCATGCGGGCGGGCTTCGGAAACGTGGACGGTGCCGGGGACGTAGTCGTTCATGAGATCAGCAGATTAAGCAACTGCCTACCATCGTAGGCGATTCTACCGTTCACGAAAAATGAATTATCATGAATCGATGCATTCCAAGGAGAGAACTATGGACCTCGCCGAACTGGCGATTTTCCGGGCGGTGGTGCGGGAAAACGGCGTGACGCGGGCCGCCGCCAAGCTCAACCGCGTGCAGTCCAACGTGACCACGCGCATCAAGCAGCTCGAAGATCAACTCGGCACGCCGCTCTTCACGCGCGAGGGCCGCCGCCTCATTCTCACGCCCGCTGGCGAAACCCTGCTGCCCTACGCCGAGCGCCTGCTCGCGCTCGCGGACGAGGCGCGCCATGCGCTCAAGGCCGGTCGCCCGGCGGGACGCCTGCGGCTGGGCACCATGGAGAGCGCTGCAGCAAGCCGTCTGCCCGGCCTGCTCGCGCGCTATCACCAGACGTGGCCCGAGGTCACGCTCGAACTGGAAACGGGCACGACCGGCACGATGATCGAGCGCCTGCGCGAATACGCAATCGATGCGGCGCTGATCGCCACGCCGCTCGACGGGGTGCCGGACCCCGAGGTATTCGAGCACGTGCCGGTCTATCGCGAAGAACTCGTGATGATCACGCCGCGCGGCCACCGGCCGATCCGACAGCCCGGCGATATCGCGCTCTCCACGCTCGTCGCGTTCGAACGCAGCTGCGCGTATCGGGCCTATGTCGAGCGCTGGTATGTGGAGCATGGCATCCGGCCGTCCCGCGTGCTGGAGTTGGGCTCGTATCACGCGATCATTGCGTGCGTGGCGGCAGGCGCGGGTGTGGCCGTCGCGCCGCGCTCGGTGCTCGAACTGCCACGCAGCGCCGACGACGTCACGATTCATTCGCTTGGCAAGCTCGGTCAGATCGAGACGCTGCTCGCCTGGCGACGTGGCCACTATTCGCCTGCGCTCGGCGCGTTGAAGGAGGCGCTGCTGGAGGATGCGCAACGCACGGGCAGCATGGCGGCGCCATTGGCGGCTGAAGCGGTAGCCACGCCCGCAGGTCTTCACGACGTATAAGCTGCGCAGGAAACAAAAAGGGCTGCCCTCACGGACAGCCCTTCTTCGTCGCAAAGCGGCGTTCACGCCGCGACGCGTCGTATTACAGCTTCGCTTCGACCCAGCCCTTCACGCCCGCGAGCGCGGCCGGCAGATTGGCCGGCTCGGTGCCGCCTGCCTGCGCCATGTCGGGACGGCCGCCGCCCTTGCCGCCAACCTGCTGGGCAACGAAGTTCACGAGCTCGCCGGCCTTGACCTTCTTGCTCGCCTCGGCGGTCACGCCCGCGATCAGGCTGACCTTGCCGCCCTCGACAGCCGCCAGCACGATGGCTGCGCTCTTGAGCTTGTCCTTGAGCTTGTCCACGGTCTCGCGCAGCGTCTTCGAATCGGCGCCATCGAGCGTCGCGGCCAGCACGTGCACACCGTTCACTTCGATGGCCTGCCCCACGAGTTCGTCGCCCTGGCTCGAAGCGAGCTTCGACTTCAGCGCGCCTAGTTCCTTTTCGAGCGACTTCACCTGGTCCTGCACCTGCGCGATACGCTGCGTCAGTTCCGAAGGTTGCGCCTTGAGCGCCGCCGCTGCCGCATTCACGCGCGCGTCGAGCTCCTGCACGAAGCGCACGGCGTTGTCGCCCGTGATCGCTTCCACGCGGCGGATGCCCGCGGCCACGCCGCCTTCCATCACGATCTTGAAGAAGCCGATGTCGCCGCTGCGCGTGACGTGCGTGCCGCCGCACAGCTCGCGCGAGAACCCGAGGTCGAGCACGCGCACTTCGTCGCCGTACTTCTCGCCGAACAGCGCCATCGCGCCGCCCTTCACTGCGTCGTCGTAGGACATCACGCGCACGATGCCGGGCGCGTTCGCGAGCACTTCCGCGTTGACGATCTGCTCGACACGGCGGATTTCGTCGTCCGTCATCGGCGCATTGTGCGCGAAGTCGAAGCGGGTTTTATCCGCATCGACGAGCGAGCCCTTCTGCTGCACGTGCGAACCGAGCACTTCGCGCAGCGCCTTGTGCATCAGGTGCGTGGCCGAGTGGTTGCGCGCCGTGCGGGCGCGCAGGATGGCGTCGATTTCCGCCTTCACGACGTCGCCAACCTTGAGCGTGCCCTGTTCCAACGTGCCGTGGTGGCCGCTCACGTCGGCCTGAACCTTCAGCGTGTCGGCCACGGCGAAACGGATGCTCGCGTTCGAGATCACGCCCTGGTCGCCCACCTGGCCGCCCGATTCCGCGTAGAACGGCGTGTGGTCGAGCACGACCACGGCGTCCTGGCCCGTCTTCACTTCGGTGACCGATGCGCCGTCCACATAGAGCGCGACGACCTTCGCGTCGTCGAACGCGATTTCCTCGTAGCCGTGGAACGTCGTCTTCGCGCCCGAGTATTCGAGGCCCTGCGTCATCTTGAACTTGCCTGCCGCGCGCGCCTGCTCGCGCTGACGCGCCATCGCTTCGTCGAACGCCGGTTCGTCGACCGTGACGTTGCGCTCGCGGCAAACGTCGGCCGTGAGGTCGAGCGGAAAGCCGTAGGTGTCGTGCAGCTTGAATGCGAGTTCGCCCGAGAGCGTCTTGCCGCCCTTGGCTTCGAGGTCGGCGAGTTCGGCTTCGAGAATCGACATGCCGTGCTCGATGGTCTCGAAGAAGCGCTCTTCTTCCTGGCGCAGCACGTCCGTCACGCGCTGCTGCGCTTCGGCGAGTTCCGGGTAGGCAGCGCCCATTTCCGCGACGAGATCCGCCACCAGCTTGTGGAAGAACGCGCTCTTCTGGCCGAGTTTGTAGCCGTGGCGGATCGCGCGGCGCACGATACGGCGCAGCACGTAGCCGCGGCCTTCGTTGCCGGGAATCACGCCGTCGACGATCAGGAACGAGCACGCGCGGATATGGTCGGCTATGACCTTCAGCGAGTTGTTCGTGAGGTCGGGCGTGTTCGTTTCGCGCGAAGCCGCCTTGATGAGATTCTGGAACAGGTCGATCTCGTAGTTGCTGTGCACGTGCTGCAGCACCGCGGCGAGACGTTCGAGGCCCATACCCGTGTCGACGCACTGCTTGGGCAGCGGCGTCATGTTGCCCTGGGCATCGCGGTTGAACTGCATGAACACGAGATTCCAGATCTCGATGAAGCGGTCGCCGTCTTCTTCAGGCGATCCTGGGGGGCCGCCCCAGATTTCCGGGCCGTGGTCGTAGAACACTTCCGAGCACGGGCCGCAGGGGCCGGTGTCGGCCATCTGCCAGAAGTTGTCTGAGGCGTAGCGCGCGCCCTTGTTGTCGCCGATGCGGATGATGCGCTCCACCGGCACGCCGATTTCCTTCGCCCAGATGTCGAAGGCTTCGTCGTCTTCCTTGTACACGGTGACCGTGAGCTTGTCCGCGGGCAGCGCGTAGACCTTGGTCAGCAGCTCCCAGCAGTAGTGGATCGCGTCGCGCTTGAAGTAGTCGCCGAACGAGAAGTTGCCGAGCATCTCGAAGAACGTGTGGTGACGCGCCGTGTAGCCGACGTTCTCGAGGTCGTTGTGCTTGCCGCCTGCGCGCACGCTGCGCTGCGCGGTCGTGGCGCGCGAGTACGGGCGCTTTTCGGTGCCGAGGAACACGTCCTTGAACTGCACCATGCCCGAGTTGGTGAAGAGCAGTGTCGGGTCGTTGCCCGGCACGAGGCTCGACGAGCGCACGATCGTGTGGCCCTTCGATTCGAAGAACTTGAGGAATTTCTCGCGGATGTCGGCGGCTTTCATGGCGTGCGTTGGGTCCTTCCTGGGGCGTACGGTGCTGAATCTTTGTCGTGGTCGCGCGGGGCCCACGTTGCTCACGAAAACCCCGGTGCTGAATCGAACGATTATACGGGATCGTCGCGCGCTCGCGGCGGCGCGTCCGGCGTGGTTTGCATGGGCGCGACAGGGCGCGCGGCGACACGACGGACGATCGATCTTGTTCCGCACTGCGGAACTTTGTACCGAATATTGACGCATGCCGCGCCTTTTCGCTTACTATGGGCGGCATCGGCCGGCGCACAACATGCGCTCGCGGCCCGCCTTAGAACGACATTGGAAGACACAGCATGGGCGCACTCAGCCATATCCGCGTACTCGATCTCACCCGCGTCCTTGCCGGACCGTGGTGTGCACAGACTCTCGCCGACTTCGGCGCCGACGTGATCAAGGTGGAGCGCCCCGGCGCCGGCGACGACACCCGCCACTGGGGCCCTCCGTACCTGAAGACGCCCGATGGCGCGGACACCGCCGAGGCCGCCTACTACCTCGCCGCGAACCGCAACAAGCGCTCGGTCACGGTGGATATCGCCACGCCCGAGGGGCAGCGCATCGTGCGCGAGCTGGCTGCGCAAAGCGATGTCGTGCTGGAGAACTACAAGGCGGGCCAGTTGAAGAAATACGGCCTCGACTACGCGTCGCTACGCGAGGTCAAGCCTGACCTTGTCTACTGCTCGGTCACCGGCTTCGGCCAGACCGGGCCCTACGCCTCGCGCGCGGGCTACGACTTCATCGTGCAGGGCATGGGCGGCTTCATGAGCATCACCGGCGAGCGTGACGCGCTGCCGGGCGGCGGCCCGCAAAAGGCCGGCGTCGCGATCGCCGACCTCATGACCGGCATGTATTCGACCATTGCCGTGCTCACGGCGCTCGCGCACCGCGACCGCACGGGCGTGGGCCAGTACATCGACATGGCGCTGCTCGACGTGCAAGTGGCGATGCTCGCGAACATGAATTCGAACTACCTGGCGAGCGGCAATCCGCCCGCGCGCTGGGGCAACGCGCATCCCAACATCGTGCCCTATCAGGCCTTCCAGACGGCCGATAGCTGGATCATCCTCGCCGTCGGCAACGACGGGCAGTTCCGCAAGTTCGTCGAGGTGGCGGGCCAGCCCGCGCTGGCCGACGACGAGCGCTTCGCGACCAATCCGGCGCGCGTGCGCCATCGCGACACGCTCGTGCCGATCGTCGCCGAGTTGATCCGCACGCGCACGAAAGCCGACTGGATCGGCGCGCTCGAAGCGGCAGGCGTGCCGTGCGGGCCGATCAACAACCTCGCGGAAGTGTTCGAGAACGAGCAGGTGATCGCGCGCGGGCTGCAGGTGGACGTGCCCCACCCTTCGGGCGGCACGGCGCGGCTGGTCGGCAACCCCATCCGCATGAGCGAAACGCCACCGCGCGTGGCGAGCCATCCTCCCACGCTCGGCGAGCATACCGATGCGGTACTGCGCGAAGTGCTCGGCTACGGCGAGGAACACGTGGCGGCGCTGCGCGGCAAGGGCGTGGTGTAACCGCAAGGCCCCCGGGGCGACCGCTCAGCCGCCCTCTTTCCCCATCGACATCAGCCACGCCAGCCCTTGCGGCCAGTCGTCGAGCCCGCTGTCCGCATTGATGTGCCCGCGCGTGCCGATCTCGATCCAGCGGCTGCCCCACGCCTGCGCGCAGCGCTGCGAAAACGCCACACCGCCATACGGATCGTCGCTGCTGGCGACGACGATGCTCGCAAACGGCAGCGCCGTGAGCGGAACCGGATCGAAGCCCCGCGCGTCGCGCGGAAATTCGGGACCGTGCGGATCGGGTAGCGCCACCAGCAGCGCGCCGGCCACCTTCGCGCGCGTCGCCGCGCTCGCGTGATGCGCGGCCCAGTGCGCCACGGTCAGGCAGCCGAGGCTGTGAGCGGCGAAGCGCACGCCAGCCGGCGCACGCTGGACGGCAGCATCCAGCGCCGCGCACCATGCCTCGCAGTCCGGGTGCATCCAGTCGGGCATCTGCACCCGTGCAAAGCCCGCGTGCGCGGCTTCCCAGCGCGTCTGCCAGTGCCCCGGCCCCGAATCCATGTAGCCCGGCAGCACCAGCACAGCCGTTTCGCTCATCGTCACGTTTTCCCCTCGCTTGTTGTAGTCCGCGCGACGATCCGGCACCGGGACTGGCACGGCGGGTCGCGTCAGGTAGAATGGAAGACACCATCGGGTGCCCAGTTACGCGCTTTGATCCTTTTGACGGGCGCCCTCGAACGACTCCCTTTTCGCATGAATACCGAACGTAAAGACGCCGACCGCACGGACGCGCCTGCGGCATCCAATTTCATCCGCAACATCATCGACGACGACAACCGCTCGGGCAAGTGGGCGCAGCGCGTCGAAACGCGCTTCCCGCCGGAGCCGAATGGCTACCTTCACATCGGCCACGCGAAGAGCATCTGCCTGAACTTCGGCGTCGCGAAAAGCTACGGCGGCGTGTGCCACCTGCGCTTCGACGACACCAACCCGGAGAAGGAAGATGTCGAATACGTCAACTCGATCATCGACGCCGTCGAATGGCTCGGCTTCGAGTGGAAGAAAGAAGATCAGGAATACCTCTTCTACGCGAGCGACTACTACGACAAGCTTTACGAGTTCGCCGAACTGCTGATCCAGCGCGGCAAGGCGTACGTGGACAGCCAGTCGCCGGAAGAGATGCGCGCGAACCGCGGCTCCGCCACCGAAGCCGGCAAGAACTCGCCATTCCGCGATCGCTCCGTCGACGAAAACCTCGACCTCTTCCGCCGCATGAAGGCGGGCGAATTCGAGGAAGGCGCCCATGTGCTGCGCGCGAAGATCGACATGGCGTCGCCGAACTTCAATATGCGCGATCCGGTGATCTACCGCATCCGCTTCGCGCATCACTACCGCACCGGCGACAAGTGGTGCGTGTACCCGATGTACGACTACACGCACTGCATTTCGGACGCGTTGGAAAACATCACGCATTCGCTGTGCACGCTCGAGTTCGAAGACCATCGCCCGCTGTATGACTGGGTTCTCAATGAACTGGCCGACGCCGGCGTGTTCACGCGCCCGCTGCCGCAGCAAATCGAGTTTTCGCGCCTGAACCTCACCTACGCGATCACGAGCAAGCGCAAGCTGCTGCAACTGGTGACCGAAGGCCACGTGGAAGGCTGGGACGACCCGCGTATGCCGACCATCGTCGGCGTGCGCCGCCGCGGCTTCACGCCCGAAGCGATCCAGCTGTTCTGCGAGCGCATCGGCGTGACGAAGGTCGATTCGTGGATCGACATGAGCGTGTTCGAAGGCGCGCTGCGCGACGACCTCGACGACAAGGCGCCGCGCACCGCCGCCGTGCTCGACCCGCTCAAGCTCATCATCGACAACTATCCGGAAGGCCAGAGCGAAGACTGCACGGCCCCCGTGCATCCGCATCATCCGGAGCGCGGCCTGCGCACGTTCCCGATCTCGCGCGAGTTGTGGATCGAGCGCGAAGACTTCAACGAAACGCCGCCGAAGGGCTATTTCCGCCTGTTCCCGGGCAACAAGGTGCGTCTGCGCTATGGCTTCGTGATCGAATGCACGGGCGCGGACAAGGACGAGAACGGCAACGTGATCGCCGTGCACTGCAACTACTTCCCGGACAGCAAGTCGGGCACGGAAGGCGCGAACAACTACAAGGTCAAGGGCAACATTCACTGGGTCAGCGCAGCGCATGCGTGCCCGGCGGAAGTGCGCCTCTACGATCGACTGTTCCGCGAAGAGCAGCCCGACGCGGGCGGCCGCGACTTCCTCGAAGCGCTCAATCCGGATTCGAAGCGCGTGGTGCAAGCGTATCTGGAACCGGGCGCACGCGACGCCGCGCCGGAAGACCGCTATCAGTTCGAGCGCCATGGCTACTTCGTCGCCGACCGCTACGATTCGAAGCCGGGTGCGCCGGTATTCAACCGCATCGTCGGTTTGCGCGACAGCTGGGGCAAGTAAGGCTCGCGCCGCGCCTGCCCGCAAACAGAAAGCCCGCGCGGATTCGTGCGGGCTTTTCTCATTTTGGCGGCGGCTGGCGAGAGCGGCTCAAAGTCTGCGATGCAGATCCGCGAGCGAGAGCGACGTGCTAAAGAGCCGCGCGAGACTGCGGCTCGCGTAGCGATCCACTTCAACGGGTACGGTCCAGCGCCAGGCGTCCATTTCCGGAATCATCACGCCGTCCTCGCGTCGCGGAAAGAGCGATACGCAAACGCAACGCGAAAGATCGAGTTCATCGGCGCTCGCGCGCGCGGCAAAGAGATGCAGATCCTTGTCGCGCCGGTACAGGTAGCGCCCGAGATCGACGAGGCGCGACGCCGCGATTTCGATGCCGGTCTCCTCGACCATCTCGCGGCACGCGCTCTGCGATTCGGTCTCGCCGGGGTCGCCCTGCCCCTTCGGAATGTCCCAGTGATTCGTGCCGGTAGCGTGCGCAAGCAGCACGCGGCCTTCAGGATCGAGCAGCACAATGCCGCACGAAACGATCTTGCCGTTCACCGCGCGCTCAGTGCTGCTTCTGGAAAACCCAGGCACCTTCGCCCGTGCGGCAGAAGTGCGGACGCAGTGTCATCGACTGGCCCTTCGCGTTGATGACGACTTCCGTATCGCGGCACGTCTTGGCGCCTTCCTTTTGCGTATTCGACGGCGTGATGGTCGATGTGATGCGTGTGCCGTTGCGCGAGCCTTCGTTCGACCATGACGCGCTCTCGCCATCGGCCTTGTGCTCGACGGCATCGCGCACGGCGTTCTGGAGCGAGTTGTAGTCCGCCTGGGTCATGAACGACATGGGTGTGTTGTTCAGGAAGCCCAGGTTGGCGGCATGCGCGCTACCCGTGCCAACGGCGACAATGAGCGCCGCGCCCAGGGCGCTCAGCGAGTGAAGGGTTCGGGGCATTCTGGACATTATGTGTTCTCCTCGGCGGACTGAAAGCATCGACGAAAAGCATAACACGCGCCCTTTTTTTGGCTCGTTCAGCAAGGCCGAACGGGCGCGGGCGGGCGAGTCCTTTTCGGATTGATCCGATGGTGAGGGAGAGGGCCGATCAATACGATAGCTTCCTCGCCCACTTACAGCCCATGCGGTTTATCTGACATGACCTACGCCATCGCATTGAGGGTCTTTGCGGTCCTGCTGGCCCTCATCTGCGTCGGCTTGATGTCTTTCGTCGCGCACTACACGCACACGCCGAAACATCAGGCGCGCGGCCCGAACTTCACGCTCCATCCCGAGCACGCGCCGCGCTGGCCGGACGCCACGGTGCGCATCGGCACGGTCGGCTTGCTCGCGTCCTTCCTCGTGCTCACCGGCGCCTGCCTGTTGATCGCAGGCATCTGACGCTGCGCCCAGTCCACGCTCAGTGCGCGCCCGGCTGCCAGCCGTCGGTGAGCGTGTCGAGAAACGCAATCACATCCTTGATTTCGGCGTCGCTGAACACCGGCTCGTCGCCCGGCTTGCGATCGAACGGCGGATCCGTGTTGAGATTCACCCAATACTGTCGCGGCAAGTCGTCGAACTTCTGCACCCGGCCCTTCACCACCGGATAGAACGCTTCCGGATTCGTGTCGCGCCGTGCGTAGAAACGCAGCACGTCTTCCAGCGAATGGTAGATGCCGTTGTGGAAGAACGACTTCTTGAGCGCTATGTTGCGCAGCGTCGGCGTGCGGAAGAGCCCGCAAAATTCCGCGCGATGGTCGAGGTCCGTGCGCTCCGGACCGCATGCGCCGAGATCGAAAAACTTGCGGTCGCGATTCACGGCAAGTGTGCGGTTGCGCGGCACGCCCACGGCGATCAGACCGAAGTCGCTGAACTGTGGCGGCGAGCCGTCCTTTGCACGCTGGCTGATATGGCAGCTCGCGCAATTGCCTTTCTTCTCGTCGTTGAAAAGCTGCAGCCCGCGCAGTTCGGCGGCGCTGAGCGTGGCCTTGCCGGCCAGGTACCCGTCGTACTTGCTCGTGTACGGATAGAACACCTCGGGTGACTGCTCGAATGTCTCCAGTGACTTCAGTACGGCCTTGAAAGTCGCGTCGTCGTCGGCGAGGACGCGCGCGCCGAAGGCCTCCCTGAACGCCCCTGCGTAGGGTGCCGCGCGCACGGCTTCGGCGACCTTCTTCGGCGAACTCGCCATCTCGAACGTCGAGAGCAACGGGATGCGCGCCTGGTCCGAGCCCCGATCGACGCGGCCGTCCCATGTGAGGCCGCCAGTCGGACCGGCATCGACGCTTTCATCGCCTTCGTCATCGGAGTCGTGATAGTGCTCGGCGAACGCCGGCACCGCCTGCAGATACTTGAGCGTCGGCACGGCGCGCATGCCCTGGCGTCGCATGTCGGCGCCGCCGATCTGCACGTCGAGCGAGTTGGGCGGCGTGAACGCGTGGTCCGGGCTGTGGCACGACGCGCATGCCATCTTGCCCGAGCCCGAGAGCGACGGATCGAGGAACATCTGCTTGCCGAGCGCCGTCATGCGGCGCACCTGCGCATAGACCTCGGCACGCGTCTGCCCGCCTTGTGCAGGCGTCGCAATCTTCATGAGCTTCACGCCCTGTACGGCGCGTGCGTTCGCATTGGCGTCGTGCGCGCGCGAGGCGCTGCCGGATGCACCTGTCGTCGTATCGGCGTCTGCGGAAGCGGGCGTGCTGCCGTCGCATGCCGTCAGCAGCAATGACAGCCCCGCCGCCATCACGAGGAGGAGGCCCGCGTTGCGGCATGCGCCGCCGAGCGCTCGAGCCCGCGTCTCACCTTCCGTTCGCGCCGAATGACGCGCCAATCTACGCAACATGCCTGATCCCCGAAGCTTGAGCGCGGCGCGCGTGGCGGCGCGCCGCTGCAGTGCGAATACCGATGCGCTCAGCCGCACATCGAAGTCGCGAAAGCGTATGTCGGCGATGTGACGCTCCAATGACATGACGTAAGTAAGATGTCATGCAAACAAAGGCCGCGAAAAAGCTAAATGTAATTTTTTACATATCGCTGTCAAATTCCGTTGCGACACTGCGCCTCGCCCGAAGGCCGGTGTCATTCGCGCCGGCCTCCATGCGGGCCCCCAACGCGAGAGAGAAAAATGATCAACAGAAAATGGTTCTATGCCACGCCGATCGCGATAGCGGCGTCGGTATTGGCCGTCGCGGCTTGCGGCGGCAACGACAGCAGCAAGCCCGGCCTTTCGTCGGTGAAGAATATCGTCGTGATCTACGCGGAAAACCGCAGCTTCGACAACCTGTACGGCAGCTTCCCGAACGCCAACGGCCTGCAGAACGTGAGCGCGCAAAGCGCGCAGCAGCTCGATCGCGACGGCTCCGTGCTGGCCACGCTGCCGACCGTCTGGAACGGTCTCACGCAAACGGGCGTCACGCCCGTCGTGACCGCGGCGATGACGGAGAACATGCCGAATGCGCCGTTCGCCATCGACGACGCGAAGGGCTACAACGTGCCGCTCTCAGTCACGACGCGCGACCTGTATCACCGTTTCTACGAGAACCAGATGCAGATCCACGGCGGCAAGAACGACATGTTCGCGGCCTACGGCGACTCCGGCGGTCTCGTGATGGGGCATTACACGACGAGCGCCGAAAAGCTCCCGCTCTGGAAGATCGCCCAGCAATACACGCTCGCCGACAACTTCTTCATGGGCGCGTTCGGCGGCTCGTTCCTGAATCACCAGTGGCTGATCTGCGCGTGCACGCCGTACTACGCGAACGCGGACACGAACCCGGCCAAGCCGACGATCTCGACCGTGGACGCCGACGGCGTCTCGCTCACGCTCGCATCGAACTCGCCGAAGTCCGCGCTCGACGGCGCGCCGAAATTCGTGAAGTCGGGCAATCTGACGCCGGACTTCTATGCGGTCAACACAATGCAGCCGCCGTATCAGCCGAGCGGCAACGCAGCGGCTTCGGGCGGTGACACGAACCTGGCCGACCCGTCGAACGCCTCCACACTGCCCGCGCAAACGGCGCAGAACATCGGCGATCTGCTTTCGAACGCGGGCGTGACGTGGGCGTGGTACGGCGGCGCGTGGGGCGCGGCCGTGAGCGCGGCGCAGAACAGCACGTCGGGCGTGATCTACGGCGCGAACATGACGGCGCCGAACTTCCAGCCGCACCACCAGCCGTTCAACTACTTCGCGAACTACGCGCCGGGCACCGACGCACGTGCGAAGCACCTGCTCGACGGCGGCATGGACGGCACCGAGTTCATCAAGGCGATCGATGCAGGCGCGCTGCCTGCCGTGGCGTTCTACAAGCCGCAGGGCAACCTGAACGAGCACGCGGGCTACACGGACGTGGCGAGCGGCGACCAGCACATCGCGGACGTCATCGCGCATCTGCAGAAGAGCCCGCAGTGGAACAACATGGTCGTGGTCGTCACCTACGACGAAAACGGCGGCTTCTGGGATCACGTTGCGCCGCCCAAGGGCGACCGCTGGGGCCCGGGCTCGCGCATTCCGGCGCTCGTCATTTCGCCGTACGCGAAAAAGGGCTACGTCGACCACACGCAGTACGACACGACCTCGATCCTGCGCCTCATCACGCGCCGCTTCTCGCTGCCCACATTGCCGGGACTTGCCAACCGCGACGCCGCGCTCAAGAGCAACGGCGCCCAGCCGATGGGCGATCTGACCAACGCGCTCGACGTCAAGCTCTAAGCGCGACAAGCCATCGGACCATCGATTGCCGGATGTTGCTCATCCGGTTTGAAGGGCAGCCCTCGGGCTGCCCTTTTTTATTGCGCCGCGAATTCGTCGCCCCTGCCCGCTCCGCGCGTCCGCCAGGCGTCGAGCCGCGACGTTTGACCACGGATCCTACGCCGCAGGATGCACTACCTTACAAATTAATTACTGAACAAATCTTGACGGAGGTCATTGTGAAATACGTCGAATCGACTCTCTTACCAGGCGAAAGGATCGTCTGCGAGGGACACCCCTGCTTCTGGGCGATGGGGCCGCGTATCACATTCAGCCTTCTGCTCATGGTTTGGGGCGTGCTCGTCGGCACCATGGGGACGTCGCCGCTCGCAGCGGTGAGTTTTTTTGCCGCAGGGATGGGACTGTTCGGTGCGTCGCTACTCGCCTGGTGGACGACAGAATTCGCCGTGACCAACAAGCGCGTGGTGGCCAGGTTCGGTGCGGTCCGTCGTCACACGGTGGAGTTGACGCTAGCGAAGATAGAGAGCGTAAGGATCGAGCAAAGCCTGATCGGCCGGATATTCGACTATGGCTCGCTCGTCGTGGGCGGCGGTGGCTTGATCGCTACGCCGATTCCCGGCATTTCGAATCCGAACGAGTTCCGCCGTTTGGTGTTTCTCGCGCAGGCGGCCGAGGAGCCGGTGCCGTTGCGGCTCGTGGCGTGAGGGTTTGAATCGGCCTGGATTCGTGGTGTGTGATAAAGCAAAAAGCCCGGCGGGGAAGGCCGGGCTTTTTATTTATTTGATCTGGCGCGACAGGAGGGGCTCGAACCCCCGACCCTCGGCTTAGAAGGCCGATGCTCTATCCAGCTGAGCTACTGTCGCGTGAACGTGCGCAAGGCCGCAAGCGGGCCTCGCGAAGACGGGGCTGGATTATACCGCGATCGTCTCACGCGGTCGCGCCTCGCTCATCGCGCTTGCCAAGGGCCTTCGCGCCCAAATCAAACCGGCTGCTGATGCAACGCGAACCAGCCAAGGAAAATCGCGCCCGCGATCAGACAGTACGCACCGAACGATGCGAGGCGCCCGCGTCCCTCGAAATAGCTCATCAGGAACTTCACGCTCAGCCAGGCCGCAATACCCGTGAGCACGCCGCCAACGACCGCAGTCATCAGCTGATCTCGCGCGTGAAATAGCTTGGGCAGTTCGAGCACGCCAGCCGCGAAGATGATCGGCGTGCCGAGCAGGAACGAGAACTCCGCAGCCTTTTCTGCCGTGAGGCCCGCTGCATTGCCGGCGATCATCGTGAGGCCGCTGCGTGAAAAGCCGGGAATGAGCGCGCCGATCTGCGCGAGGCCGACGAGAAAGGCCTGGCGGAACGTGAGTTTCTCCGGCGGACGATGCGCACGGGCACGCTGGAGGCGATCGCCGAACCAGAGCAGCACGCCATTGACCATCAACGCAGCCGCGACGATGCGCAGATCGTGAAAGATGGCTTCGATGCGCTTTTCGAGCACGAGGCCGACGATACCCGTCGGAATCGTACCGATGATGAGCGCCCACATCATGTGCCCGTCGTCGTTCTTGCGACCGCCCAGGGAGGCAAAGAAGCCCCTGATCAACGCGACCCAGCGCTCGCGGAAATACCAGAGCAGCGCAACTGCGGTCCCCAGGTGCAATGCGACGAGGAACGGCAGCAATTGCGGCGCGTGCTTGTCGATGTGCATGCCGAACAGTGCCGGCACGAGCAGTGTATGGCCGAGGCTGCTCACGGGGAACAGTTCGGTGACGCCTTGCAACACGCTCAGGAAGAATAGAAACCAGAGACTCACGCGCGGATCCTCGTAATGGTGGTGTAAGGGGCCGGACCGTTGCGGAGCCGGTGCGGCAAAGCGCACCGATTATGCCTGGGCCGTATTGCAGCGCCAAGCTTGGAGATGGATTTGTCAGAAAAGTTACTGCGTCGCAACAAAGTTGGCTGCGGATGCAGGGATCCTGGCGCGAAACTGCGTGTCGCGCTCTCGGGAATCCGGTCGAGGGGGACGGAACGCGGCGCGATCAGCGCGCCATCTTGTAGAAGAAATAGGCGCTGCTACCGACAAAGAGGCTGAACAGAGCCATGCTCATTGCCATTGCGAGGTCCATGGGGAGGTCTCCTGCGAAAATGCTCTGTGCGCTAACGCACGGTCATGCGGATTATGCTGACTCTTGTCCGCCAACGACACCCACGCTTTCCCGACAAGGGTTTTCACGCATGAGAAAGCGGCGCAAAATCCGCCTCTGTCCGGCGCATCCGCGCCACCCTTCTTCCACCCACGCCAGGCCCGCCCATGAACGCACATCCAGAGCAGGACATCCTCACCCTCAGCCGCGGTGCCTCGACGCTGCGCTTCGCGCCGTGGGCCGGCGGCCGTTTGCTCTCGTGGCACGTCGGCGGCCAGCCGGTCATCGTATGGCCGGAAAATGCGAACTGGGCGGAGCCGGCACGTGTGCGCGGCGGCAATCCGCTGCTCTTCCCCTTCCTTGGCCGCCATCGTGTCGACGGCCAGATCGGGCGTTGGCGCGACGCTCAAGGCGTCGTCCGCGATCTGCCGATGCACGGCTTCGCGCGCGACCTGCCGTTCGCGGCGCAAGTCGACGACGACGGGCACGGCCTGCAGATGACGCTCGTCGACTCCGACGCCACCCGCACCGGCTACCCGTTCGCTTTTCGCTTCGAAGCGGTCTACCGGCTGGCCGACGCGCATACGCTCGACGTGACGCTCGCCGCGACTAATACCGGCCCGAATCCGCTCCCCTGGTACGCGGGCCATCACTTCTACTTCGCCTTGCCCCACGCCCAGCGCGCGCAGACGACGCTCGACCTGCCGGCTAGCCAGCGCCGCCATCAGCTCGCGGACGGTTCGATCAGTGCGCCCGAACCCGGCAAAGCGCAATACAGGCTCGACGACGCAAGCATCATCGACCGCTTCCATGTGCTCGAGCCAACGCCGCCCGCCTCGCCGGTGCACCTCGTGGCGCCAGGACTCGGCCGCGCGGTGACGATCGACCTGAACCGGCCCGGCTCGCTTCCCTGGTACGCCGTCACGACGTGGACGGAAGCCGCGGACTCCGACTTCTACTGCGTCGAACCCTGGCTGGGCCTGCCCGACGCGATCCACAACGGCCTCGGCCTGCGCTGGCTCGCACCGGGTCAAACGGAGACGGCGACGCTGCGTATCGGCGTCGAGACGCTCGGCGGCTAATCGCGCGCACCGGCGGCGCCGTGCTGGGCCGGCGCCGGTATGGATGCTGCCGACTTCGTCAGTCATTCGTCAGGCAAAACCCCAGTTGCGCTGGCAAACCCGCTAAAATCAGGCGTTTTGCCAGCGCGGCGGACCCTGGTCCGTCGAGGCAAGGTCATGCGAGGTTCAATGTTGGCACCAGGAATCAGACGGATTGCATGTGCAGCGCTCGTTGCGCTGCTCGCGGCGTGCGGATCGGCTCCGGTCGGCCCCGGCTTTTATCGAGTCGAACGCGGCGACACTGTGTACAAGATCGCGCGCAGCACTCGCCAGTCCGTGCAGAACATCGTGCGCTGGAACAATCTGTCGAACCCCGACGCCATCGAAGTCGGCCAGGTCCTGCGCGTCGAACCGCCCGCCGGCACAGCGAGCACCCGCACCGCGCCGCCGCGTAGCGCAGCAACTGCCCCGCGCGAGAGCGCCGAAACAACCGATACCGCATCCGCGCCTTCATCCGCACCTTCGGCGGCGGCTGCGCCGTCGATTTCGCTCGTCTGGCCGACCAGCGGCCAGGTCATCCGCAACTTTGACGGCCGTAACTCGAAAGGCATCGACATCGCCAATGCGGCCGGCACGCCCGTCGTCGCCGCGGCGCCCGGCACCGTGGTCTATGCCGGTAATGGTCTGCGTGGCTACGGTAACTTGCTGATCATCAAGCACAACGGCGATTACCTGACGGCCTATGCGCACAATCAGGCATTGTTAGTGAAGGAAGGTCAGAGCGTCGCGCAAGGGCAGAAGATCGCGGAAATGGGCAGCACCGACAACGATCGCGTGATGCTGCATTTCGAGCTACGGTACCAGGGGCGCTCGATCGATCCGACTCGAGAACTTCCCGCACGTTGAGACAGGCCGCTACGGCCAGCCAAATCAATGGACGAAAAAAAGCCCGGCATGGCGCCGGGCTAACGGGGGTTTGGCGCATATCGGCAAAGGACCGGTTTACCATGCGCCGAATCGCAATCTATCAACGGGCTTCCGGCGGCGCAATCACTTAATTAGCGCGAAAATGTGCTACGGCGCACGGATTATGTGTCGCATCACTTTTCAGCACCGAATGAGGATGCCGAATCATCTGCGGCTGCTCATAAGATCGCATGTTTCAATGACACGCAACGACAAGTCACCAACCAGCGCAAAGGCTTGCTGGGCGGGACGTTCAGGCTGAACAACAAGGTCCTGTCGAGGGGTTTTGCGAGCCTCGATCGTCGGTTTAAAGCACGGCGCTTTTCGCATTTTCGAAGCCGCCGGCTTTAGTGTGCAAACGCACGCAACAATGCATTTATTCGATGTGACGTACAGATTTGAAACACAAATGCGCCGCACGCTTAGATCAGATGTTTGCTGATTTAATGTGGCTTATTGTCTACGTTTTGGCGCCACGAGCCTGGATATCAACTTATTAATGTGATTAATACCGCGGATCCGGCGTTCGCTAACCGACCACCGGTCTGCTGGCAGACTATCGTTTATAGTATCTGCCGCAACGAATTTCCAATCATCATGACTATCGAAGACGCCAACCCCAGTTCGACGTACGCCAAGCTGCTCGGCGAAACCGCCAAAATCGACTGGCAGGATCTCGAACGTTTCTTCGCGCAAGGCAAGTTGCTGAGTGTGGCGCGTGACCTCGACCTCGTCAGCGTGGCGGAGGCGATCGCCAACGACGACAGGGCGGTCGTCATGCAATGGCTGTCGTCGGGCCTCGTCGCACGTATGCCGGCAGAAACCGCAGCCGATTACTCGGCGCGCAAGCCGGAGTTGTGGGCGGTCGTCGTCTCGCCGTGGGTGTGCGTGCAGGAACGCGCTTGAGCGGCGCTGAGGCCCTGCCTGACCAGCGAGGCTGGCATCGACGCGTGCTGACGCTCGCGTTCCCCATCGTCCTCGCCAATCTCACCCAGCCGATCCTCGGCGCCGTCGACACGGCAGTAGCAGGCCACCTCGGCAGCGCGGCCGATCTTGGCGGCGTCGCGCTAGGCGGCCTGTTCTTCAACTTCGTGTTTTGGGGTTTCGGCTTCCTGCGCATGGGGACGACGGGGCTCGTCGCGCAAGCCTACGGCGCGCGCGACCTCCCCGCATTGCGCGCGAATGTCGTGCGCGCCCTGCTACTGGCATTCGCTATTGGCGCCGCGATCCTGCTGATTCAATCGCCTTTGATCCGGTACACGCTCACGACCATCGGCGGCAGCGCAGACGTGCAACACAACGCCGGGGTCTATTGTCTTGCGCGTATCGGCTCTGCGCCTTTCGCTTTGGCGAATTACGTCGTGCTCGGATATCTGCTCGGCACTCAGCGCGTGCGCATTGCGCTGCTTTCGCAGATCTTTATCAATCTGACGAACGTCGTTGCGGTGCTCGCCTATGTGTACGGGCTTCAGTGGGGCATCGCCGGAATCGGTGCGGCGACGGCTACGGCCGATACGCTCGGTTTTGTGTTCGGTGCCGGCGTACTGTGGAGGCTTCGTCCTCGCGGGCTCGCGCCGCTCGCGTTACAAACTGTACTCGAGCCGGCAGCGCTCAAACGCCTCGTCGCGATCAATCGCGATATCTTTTTGCGTACGCTTTGCCTGCTGGGCTCGTTTGGGTGGTTCGCGCATCTGGGCGCGAAGCAAGGCGACGCGATCCTTGCCGCGAACGCCCTGCTCCTCAACTTCCAGACCTTCATGGCCTACGGTCTCGACGGGTTCGCCCATGCGGCCGAAGCGCTGGTAGGCGCGGCGATCGGCGCGGGTAATCGCGATGCGTTCCGCCAGGCCGTGAAGGTCAACCTGTTCTGGGCAGCGGTGGGTGCCTTCGGTTTTTCGTTGGTTTATTGGGCCTGCGGCCCCTGGATCATCGAGAAGCTTACCAACCAGCCGGCCGTGCGTGCCGCTGCCCAGGCATTCCTCCCATGGGCCGCGCTTTCGCCGCTCATCTCCGTCTGGGGCTTTTTGCTGGACGGCGTATTCATCGGCGCGACGCGCACACGCGAACTCATGCAAGCCATGGCGGTGTCCCTGGCTGTGTTTTTGTGCGCGTCATGGGTGCTGGTCGGGCCGCTCGGCAATCATGGGTTGTGGATCGCTCTGCTCGTCTTCATGGCCGCGCGCGGGCTGACGCTCTCGCCGTTGCTACCGCGCATCAGCGGCGCGATCGTACCTGTGGCTGTGCAGTTGCACTGACGGCGCTCGCGCCAGGCGTCGGCTCTTACTGTGCAGGCGGCGGGTTGTCGATCATCATCGGCGGTCGGTCGTCGGTCGGCACACCGTGGTAGTCGGGCGGATCCTGCGGCGGGGTGCCGTGGCGGTGAGTCGGTGCGTTGTCGGCACACGCCGAGAGCAAAGCGGCCATTGCAAGGGCCAGATAAACACGGTACATCGCCTCAAATCCTTTCTGAATGGTGATCCAGCGGCGCCCCGGCCAGTAGCGAAGCGGCTGAATTCGCTATTTTTTCCGTTGCGACACTGTTCTAAGATACGGACATGGCTGCAATCGACAGGAGGCTGCCATGGATGCCGAAACTATTGCGGGTCTGATCGGTCTTGCTGTAGGTCTGCTGGTTCTGCTCGGGCTATCGATTTTCGAATCGCGCGCCTACCGGAAAGAGCACGACGGCGAAGGCATGATGCATCACTGGCTGGCCGAGCATCACGTGCTCGACCGGGTTCGCCGCAGGCACTGAACCCAGCGCCGGCACTGCGTCGGCGCGCCCCTTGCCACATTCTCACCGCGGCCAGTCGAGCTGGCCGTGAGGTGGCTTTGCTGCGTCGTTCAGTGAACGAGCAGATAGCCTTCTATTTTCCCGCGCCCAAACGCCAGAACCCCGGCTCTCTTTCGGAGACACCGGGGTTCTGGACTTGCTGCATAAGGAGCCTGACGATTACCTACTTTCACACGGGCAATCCGCACTATCATCGGCGTGGAGCTGTTTCACGGTCCTGTTCGGGATGGGAAG